>CAVZXY010000019.1:0-78580 GCA_963779345.1 uncultured Alphaproteobacteria bacterium
CCGAAGGTCGGAGGTTCGACTCCTCTCGGGACCGCCAAGGGCTCTAAGCCTCTTCGGGCCCCCGCGGTTTGCCCATCAGCGCCGGTTGGAACAGCACCGCCGCGGCCAGTGTGCAGACCAGCGATAGCGCCATCAGCTTGCCCATGCTGGATGTGCCCGGATGCTGCGACAGCCACAGGCTGCCGAAGGCGGTCGCCGTGGTCAGCGCGCTCCAGATCACCGCGCGCGTCAGGCTCGATTGCAAGAGGTTGGTCTGCCCGGTGCGCCACGCCATGATGTAGTAGATCTTGAAGGCGACACCGACGCCGAGCAGCAGCGGCAGCGCGATGATGTTGGCGAAATTCAGCGGCATGCCGATCAAGACGCTGATCTCCAGCGTCACCAGGCCGGCGAGCAGCAGCGGCGCCAGCGTCAGCAACACGTCGCCGAAGCGGCGCAGCACGATCCACAGAATGATCGCGATCGAGATCAGCGCGTAGGCGCCGGCTTCGATGAACGCGGTCACTACGGTGTCGCCGGATTTCAAGATCGAGATCGGGCCGCCGACCGCGTCTGGATAGACGGCAAGGACGGCGCGGGCGAAGCCGCGCAGCACCGCGGTATCGTCGGTATTGCCTTTCGGCGCGACCTCGACGCGCGCCTGCCCGCCCGCCGCCACCCATTGCCGCTTGAGGCTATCCGGCAGGTTGGCGATGGTGACGGTCTGCGCCTGCAATTCGTCGCGCAAGGCGCGGACATCGATCTTGAGCGGCACGACAAAGGCAGCCTGCGCCGCCGCCCGCTGTGCCGGCGTCGCCGCTGCCAATTTGCGCGCGTCGGCGGCGAGACGCTTGGCCGCGTCGGCGCCGGCGCCTTTGGCATCGCCGGCGATTCGGTCGAGCTGATCGGCAACGCCGTTGAGCGCGGCGATGTTTTCCGCGTCGGTCGGCGGCGGGGTCGTGGAGCGCTGCAGGATCGGGCCGATGCTGGCGGCGAGCGCCTGGATCGCGGCGAGCTTCTTGTCCTGATCCCCCGGCACGAAATTCTGTAGCGTCGACGCGCTCAAGGCTTCCGGCAGCTTGGCGAGGCGCGTAGCCGCCGCATTGGCGGCATCGAGCGACGGCAGGACCACATCGGCCGAATTGATGCCGACGCGCGGATCGCTGCCGAGGTCGAGCAGCGTGGAGATAGACTCGGTCGCACTGCTGCGCAGGTGGATCGGGTCGAAGTCGAAAGTGAGGAAATAGAGCAGCGGCGAGCCGAGCAGGGCGACCGCGACGGTGCCGGCGATCACCGGCACGCGATAGGTCTGCAGGAACCGGTCGACCGGCGCCAAAACGCGGTAGCCGACCGGATGCGCTTCGCCCGGCGGATTCATCACCGCCAGCAAGGCCGGCAGCAGCGTGATGCTGGTGACATAAGCGACAAGCATGCCGACGCCGGCGATCTGGCCCAATTCGGAGACGCCACGGTAGTCGGTCGGCATGAAGGACATGAAGCCGGCGGCAACCGCGGCGGCGGCGAGCGTCAGCGGCACGCCAACCTTGGCCGCCGCCTGCGCCAGCGCCGGACGCAGTTCGCCGATGTCGTGGCGTTCCGCGCGGTAGCGGACGGAGAACTGGATGGCAAAATCGACGCCGAGGCCGACGAACAGAACCGCGAAGGCAACCGAGATCATGTTCAGCGCGCCGACCATCATCAGCCCGAGCGCGGCGGTGATGCTCAGGCCCACGAACAGATTGATGAACACCGCGGCAATGATGCGCGCCGACTTCAAGGCAAGCCATAGGATCACCAGCACGATGACGACCGTGCCGAGGCCGTTGACCAGCGCGCCCTGCTGCACGGTGGCGAATTCCTCGTCGGCCATCGGCACCGAGCCGGTCAGCCGCACGCGCGCGCGATATTTACCGGCAAGATCGAGGTCCTTGGCCGCCTGCCGGATGGCCTCGCTCGAGCGCCGGCCCGGCTGCAGCGCCGAATAATCCAGCACCGGGTGCACCTCGATCAGCCGCCGCAGGTCACTGGTCGCCGGCGGATGGCCGACGAGCAATTCCTGCCAGGAGAACGCGGCCGGGTGTCCGGCGAGAACGTCCTCGAAGGTCGCCGCCGCCATCGACAGCGGACGCGCCATATCGTCGAGCGTGGTCGCGTGGTTCTGGATGCCGATGAAGACCAGCGCCGCGGCCCGCGTCAGTCCGCGCAGGCTCGGATCGGCGACCAGGGTGCCGATCAGCGGCCCGGCTTTGCGCAAGCCTTGCGTCAAGCGCACGACGTCGTCGGTCGAACGAAACAGCAGGCCATTGCGCGAAAAGAACGCGTTGCCGGCCATATCCTCGACCGAAGTGAACAACGTCGGCTGCGCCGCCAGCCGCCGCGTCAGATCGGCGCTCGCCTGCGCGGCAAGTTCGGCGGTCGGCGCGTCGACGACAACGAGTGTCGAGCCGAAATGGCCGGGAAACAGTTTCTCGAATTCCAATTCGCGCTGGCGCCAGTCCAGCGTTGGCGAAATCAGCTTGTTGACGTCGGTATTGATCGCGAAATGCCTGGCCGAGTAAACCGCCGACGTGGCCGCGGCGGCGAGCCCCAGGACGATGATCAGCCATGGCACGCGGGTGCAGACGCGGACGATGAAGGTAACGGCGGTGGCTAGCATCGCGGCCTCCGCACCAGCCCTATTTCAGCCATTTGCTTCTACCCGTCCCAGACCGCGCCGCCACCCCGGTTCCCGCATGGAACTCGCACCTATTAATGCGCGGAACCGCGCCTGGTTGCCGACGAAATTCGGTCAAAGATTTCAATGGGCTGCGATTACCTCCACCGTTCCTGGAACCGCATGGTGGAACTGGCCGTTATGCCAAGCGGGGCCGCGCCGCCGCTATGCCGCGGCAGCGACGGCGGATGGAAGATCAAGTCATGCGCGGGCAAAAAATTCTCTTCATCGTCTTGCTGGCCGCCGCGACGGCGCTGCCGCAGGCCGCGCAAGCGCAGTTTTCGCCGCGCGGCATCATCGGCGCGTTGACGCATCCTTTGCGCTCGATGCTCGGCCGTTTCGGGCATTTCCCGCGTGGGCATCGGCCAGGCGCCGAACGGGAGGCGCATCAGGCCGGTTCGCCATCGGCGCAATTCGGCGACGCCGGGCCGGCCGGCTGGCCGAGCGCCTATCAAGACATCATCGGCTTCACCTTCTGGCCCGAACGCTACGCCGGGCCAGTGCGCGCGCACGGCCTCGACGTGGTCGCCGACGCCCTGATGAGCGTCGGGCATGGCCCCGAAGTGGCGCGCAACACAACCGGCGCCGCGGTGCAGAACGACAGCAACGGCAATGACGCCGAAGCTTGCGGTCAGCCTTCCGGCGCGCAGATCGAATGGCCGGCGTCGCAAATCGAGCTGGACGGCAAGCTCGACGACGCGCAGCGCGCGGCGCTCGGCAAATTGCAGACCGCAGTGAGCGAAGCGATCAAGACCATCAAGACCGGCTGCCGCGATCTGCATGCGCTGCCGCCGCTCGACCGTCTCAAGGCGACGCTGCAGGAGCTGTGGGCGGTACGTGACGCCGGCATCTATGTCCGCGCGCCGCTCAAGGCGTTCTACGACTCGCTCAACGACCAGCAGAAAAATGATTTCGACTGGAAGCAGCCTGACGATCGCGCAAAGCCGAATGCCAAGCCCGACAACGGCGCCATGAATGGCGCTATGGCGAAGCAATATCAGGCCTGCGCCGCGCCGAGCCTTGGAGCGTCGGAGCGCCTGTTGCGGCAGATCGAACAGGAGGTGCAGCCGCGCAAGGAGCAGGACCAGGCGATGCAGGATTTGCGCAAGACCGTATCCGACATGGCGAAGCTCGCGACCGCACCTTGCGCGCAGCCGATCCCCGAATCGCCGCTCGCCCGGCTCGATGCCGCAAACGACCAGCTGTCCAATCTGAGCTACGCGGCGACCTCGATTGAAATCGCGCTCGACGGCCTCTATGCGCAACTCGACGACGGACAGAAGGCAAAGTTCGATTCTCTCGGGCGCTGAAACGCGAACACATTTCGACCGCGCCGGCGACACAGTTCCCGCTCGCTAAACTGTTTGTGACATCACGAAACGTAGCGCTGTTCCGCGGCGTTGGTGTCCCACCTAGCGAAAGGAGGTCACACATGAAGAAACTTCTATTTGGCGTCGCGGCGGCCGCGCTGTTCGCCGCGCTGACGCCGGCCAACGCGCAAGTCTATATGGGCGCCGATCCCGGTGGCGTCGGTGTCCAGGTCGGCCCGCTCGGTGTTGGCGTCGGTCCCGACTATTGGAGCCCGCGTCACCGCTACTGGCGCGACTACGCCTACGCGCCGGAATGCCGCGTGGTGCGTGAGCGCATCGTCACGCGCCATGACCATGTGATCTGGCGCACACGCCGCGTCTGCGACTAAACGCACAAACTGACGAACGCGCGAAAAAGGGGCGGTCGCCGCAACGGGTCCGCCCCTTTTTTAATCTTCGTATGACTCACCGATATAGATATTCGACGCGCCGGGTCGTCGGTTCGACCAGCACCGGTACGTTGTTGATGTAGGCGTAGTCATAGTCGGAGCCCGGGATCGGCGCGAGCACGACATCCTGCGGCAGTCCGACGCCTTCCACCACCTCGCCATTGAGATAGACCGGCGCGACCGGGTGGCTGGCCACATAGCTGCCCACCGTCGCCGGCGGTGGCGCAATGACCAGCGGTTGGCCCGCCGGCGGCGCCGCCAGTGTCTCGGTAATCGTTGGCGCGGCGACGGCGCTGCCCGTGGTCTCGACCGGCGCCCGATACGTGACCGGCGGCGCGACATCATTGAGATGCTCGGCGACGATTAGCGATCGGCCCGACAGCTGCGCCGTCAGATATTGCGAATAGGCCCAGCCTTGCCGCCCGTTATAGCTCACCTGGCACCACAGGCTGCCCTGAATGCAGCCAAGGATGGCGGCATTACCGCGCATCGGGATGGCGCCGATGACGCTGTATTGCGGGCCGGGGCCGGAGCGGATGTTGAGCGGCGTCGTCGCCGCGGCGAGCGTCGCCGCTAAAGCCGGCGCAGGAACCGCGGCCGCCGCCATTATGGCGGCACTCAAGATCGTGCCTTTAAACTGCATGACCGGTCTCCTTGTGTGATTTGGATGCCTGCGTAACGCTTGCGGCCGTTGCCTGTTCCGATTAATGCGCGTTGATTGAAAGCCGGGCTGCATTCTGGCTTAAGACCGCAATCTATATTTTAAATCAATGATTTAGTTGCAAGCCCAGCTAAGCGCCGCCGGATCGAACGGGCCGATGGAACTCTTATGGGTTTACGTCGTTAGACGGTTTGGGGACGTTCTGGCTTTTGCGTCGAAGGGGGACGGGGCCGTTCGGGGCTGATCGCCAATGCCATGCGAAATACTTCACGTAGCGGCGCGAACGTGGTCGCATTGATTGCGGCCACCGACGCCTCAACGCTACGGTTTCGAACGCCGCCTAAGGCGATACGGGGACGGTCTTACTCGTCAAAGGCCGATCGATTTCGGGAGAGGATCTAATGCAGCCAGACAGGGCTCTGCGTACCAAATCGCTCAATGGGGCGCCGCCGCGAAACTCCACGGCGGTGCAAACCAAAGAAACCGCCGACAAAAACGTGGAGGCCGGGCTGCAGGAACTCTTGCACGCACTGCAATCGATGCGCGGCGGCGATTTTTCCGTAAGGATCACTGGAGAGCACGCCGGGCTGATCGGCAAAATCGCCGACACATTCAATGACATCGTCACCGGCAATGAACGTATGGCGCAGCAACTCGAGCGCGCCGGTCAAATTGTCGGCCGCGAAGGACGCACCCGTCATCGCGTAAAATTCTCCTTGTCGAACGGCGCTTGGAGCGAGATGGAAGACTCGGTCAACACAATGATCGACGACCTGCTTTGGCCGACCGCCGAAGTCACACGCGTCATCGCTGCGGTCGCGCAAGGCGATCTATTGCAGACGGTTCGCCTCGAAGTCGACGGCAGGCCTCTCAGAGGCGAGTTCCTTCGCTCGGCAAACATCGTCAACCGGATGATCAAGCAGCTAGGGGTCTTCACGTCGGAAGTTACGCGCGTGGCGCGCGAAGTCGGCACCGGGGGAAAGCTCGGCGGGCAAGCGAAAGTGCGCGAGGTCACAGGCGTCTGGAAAGACCTGACAGACAGCGTCAATTCGATGGCGAGCAACTTGACGGCGCAAGTCCGCAATATTTCCGATGTGACCATCGCCGTCGCTAATGGCGATCTGTCAAAGAAAATCACCGTCGACGTACGCGGCGAGATCCTGCAGTTGAAGGAAGCGATCAATACGATGGTCGATCAGCTCCGCGCCTTTGCTTCGGAGGTGACGCGCGTCGCCCGCGAGGTCGGCACCGAGGGCAAGCTCGGCGGCCAGGCCATCGTTCCCGGCGTCGCCGGCACCTGGAAGGACCTGACCGATAACGTCAATTCGATGGCGAGCAACCTGACCAATCAGGTGCGCAGTATCGCGGAAGTCACGACCGCGGTCGCGCGCGGCGACCTTTCCCGGAAAATCACGGTCGACGTACGTGGTGAAATCCTGGAACTGAAAGATACCATCAACACGATGGTCGATCAGCTCAATGCGTTCGCCTGGGAGGTGACGCGCGTGGCGCGCGAAGTCGGCACCGAAGGCAAGCTCGGCGGCCAGGCGCAAGTGCCCGGCGTCGCCGGCACCTGGAAGGACCTCACCGACAACGTCAACCTCATGGCCGGCAACCTGACCGCGCAGGTCCGAAATATTGCCGAAGTTGCAACCGCGATCGCCAACGGCGATTTGTCGAAAAAAATTACCGTCGACGTGCGGGGCGAGTTGCTGCTCCTCAAGGACACTCTGAACACCATGGTCGAGCAGCTTCGCTCCTTCGCGGCCGAGGTGACCCGCGTTGCAAGAGAAGTCGGCACGGACGGCAAGCTCGGCGGCCAGGCCTTTGTGCCGGGCGTCGGCGGCACCTGGAAAGATCTCACCGACAACGTCAATCTGCTGGGAGCCAATCTGACGACGCAGGTGCGCAATATCGCCGAAGTGACGACGGCCGTCGCGCGCGGCGACCTTTCGCGCAAGATTACCGTCGACGTGAAGGGTGAAATCCTCGAGCTGAAGAACACCATCAACACGATGGTGGACCAGCTCAATGCGTTCGCGTCCGAAGTGACGCGCGTGGCGCGCGAAGTCGGCACCGACGGCAAACTCGGCGGGCAAGCGCGCGTTCCCGGCGCCGCTGGAACCTGGAAGGATTTGACCGACACCGTGAACGTCATGGCCGCCAACTTGACGGAGCAGGTCCGCGGCATCGTTAAGGTCGTGACCGCGGTCGCCAACGGCGAACTCAAGCAGAAATTGACGGTTCAATCCAAAGGCGAAGTTGCCGCGCTCGCCGAGACCATCAACAACATGATGGAGACGCTCGCGACATTCGCGGACCAAGTGACGACGGTTGCGCGCGAGGTCGGCGTCGAAGGGCGGCTCGGCGGTCAAGCCAACGTGCCCGGCGCGTCCGGAACCTGGAAAGACTTGACCGGCAACGTCAACCTGCTGGCCGCGAACTTGACGACGCAAGTCCGCGCCATCGCCGAGGTGGCCACCGCGGTGACCCAGGGCGACTTGACCCGATCGATCCAGGTCGACGCGCGCGGCGAGGTCGCCGAGCTCAAAGACAATATCAACACGATGATCGGCAACTTGCGGCTCACGACCGAGCGCAACATGGAGCAAGATTGGCTCAAGACCAATCTCGCGAAGTTCACCACCATGCTGCAGGGACAGCGCGACTTCGCCACCGTCGGCCGCCTCCTGCTCACCGAACTGACGCCGCTGGTCAACGCGCAGCTCGGCGTCATCTATCGCGTCGATAGTTCGGAAAAGCCCTGCCTGCGGCTCGTTTCCGCCTATGCCGACGACAATTCGGACGGCCATCCGGAAATTCTGCAGATGGGCGATGGCCTGATTGGCCAATGCGCCGCGGACAAGCGGCGCATGCTGATCACCGAGCCGTCGCCGCTGGCCGTTCCCATCAACTCGGCTTCATTTAAGGTGGCGCCCAAGAACGTCATCGTGCTGCCGGTGCTGTTCGAGAACCAATTGAAGGCCGTCATTGAACTCTCTTCGCTCGGCACATTTAACGCTCTGCAGGTCGCCTTCCTTGAACAATTGACCGACAGCTTCGGCACGGTCCTCAGCAGCATCGAAGCGACGATGCAAACCGAAGGCCTGCTGAAACAATCGCAGCAGCTTGCCGCCGAGCTTCAATCGCAGCAGGGCGAACTGCAGCAGACCAACGACCAGTTGGAGCAGAAGGCGCAGCAACTCGCGGAAAGTAACGTCGAGATCGAACAGGCGCGCCGCGCTCTGGAGGAAAAAGCCAGCGAGCTAGCGTTGACGTCGAAATACAAATCCGAATTCCTAGCCAATATGTCGCACGAATTGCGGACGCCGTTGAACAGCATTCTCATTCTCAGCCAGCAGCTTTCCGAGAACGGCGATGGCAACTTGGTCTCGAAACAAGTCGAGTTCGCGCGAACGATCCACGGCGCCGGAACCGACTTGCTGCATCTGATCACCGACATTCTCGACCTTTCCAAGATCGAGTCCGGAACGGTGACGGTGGACGCCGAAGAGGTGCAGCTCCCCGGTCTCGTCGACGCGGTGTCGCGTCAATTCGTTCACGAAGCCGAGCGCCGGCAACTTGCGTTCGACGTTCGCGTCGACCCAAATCTGGGACGCACGATCGTGACCAACTCAAAGCGCCTGCAGCAGGTGCTGAAAAACCTCATGTCGAACGCCTTCAAGTTCACCGAGCATGGCAGCGTTCATCTCAAGGTTCACGCCGCGGTGGGCGGCTGGAGTGCCCAACACGGCATCTTGAACCAGTCGCCCCTGGTGGTCGCCTTTGAAGTCACGGACACCGGCATAGGCATTCCGGCCGACAAGCAGAAAATCATCTTCGAAGCGTTCCAGCAGGCGGATGCCAGCACGAGCCGAAAATATGGCGGCACCGGTCTCGGCCTGGCGATCTGCCGAGAGCTTGCCAGCCTGTTGGGCGGCGAGCTGACGCTGCAAAGCGTTCCCGGGACCGGCAGCACATTCACGCTTTATCTGCCGATCAAATTCTCCGGACCTACAACCATCCCGCGCCTTTCCTCGCCCGCAACGGCGCCCTCCGCGCAGTTCCTGGATATAGCGCGCATTCCCGATCGGATCATCGAGGAGGTTCCGGACGATCGGGACCAAATCCAACCCGGCGACGCAACGCTGTTGATCGTCGAAGACGATCCGCACTATGCTAGGCTATTGGCCGGCGTCGCGCACGATCAGGAATTCAAGGTCCTGATTACCCCACGCGGCGGCGAGGCGATCGACCTCGTCAAACGGTTCGACGTCAGCGCAATCTCACTTGACATATTCCTGCCCGACATGATCGGCTGGAACGTATTGAGCCATCTCAAGCAGAACCCGTCGACCCGCCACATTCCGGTGCAGATCGTCACGTCGGACGAAGACCGCCAGCACGGGCTTGCTCGCGGCGCCTATTCGTTCCTCACCAAAACCGCAAACAGCGACGATCTCAAGGACGCGTTTTCCCGCATTCGCGGCTACGCAGCCCGGCCGACCAAACGTCTGCTCGTGACGGAGGACAACGCCGCCGAAAGGCTCAGTATCAAGGAGCTGCTCGACCACGACGATATCGAAATCGTCACCGCGGCCACCGGCGCGCAGTGCATGGATCTGCTCCGTTCCGAGCCGTTCGATTGCGCTGTGTTGGACCTTCGGCTGCCCGATATTTCGGGTTTCGACCTGTTGCGGGAAATCAGCGCGGATGCCGACTTTGCCGACCTGCCGGTCGTGGTGTTCACGGGGCGGGAGCTGTCCGCCGACGAAGACGCCCAGCTGCACACCATGGCGCGCAGCATTGTCGTCAAAGGCGTCGAGTCGCCGGAACGCCTGCTCGACGAAACCGCCCTCTTCCTGCACCGCGCGATCACCCGGCTTCCCGCCGACAAGCAGCGCATGCTGGAACGGCTGCGCGATTCGGACGAGCAATTGGCGGGACGCACCGTTGTCCTGGTCGACGACGATGCGCGTAACGTCTTCGCCTTGAGCAGCGTGTTGGAGCGCCGCGGCATGAAGGTTCTGACCGCGACGACCGGGATCGAGGCGATCCAACTCGTTAATTCGAACCCGCAGTTATCGATCGTCCTGATGGACATCATGATGCCGGGCATGGACGGCTATCAGGCCATTGGCGCCATCCGCGCAAATCCGGCATGGCGGCGGCTGCCGATCATCGCACTCACCGCGAAAGCCATGAAAGGCGATCGCGAAAAGTGCCTGGAAGCCGGCGCTTCGGATTATCTCGCCAAGCCGGTCAACACGGAGCAGCTGCTGTCCACTCTGCGCAATTGGCTGCACCGGTAGTGACGGCCATGATCGACAACAAGGTCAACATATTACTCGTCGACGATCAGCCGGCGAAGCTTTTGACCTATGAAGCGATCTTGCGCGAGTTGGGCGAAAACCTGCTCGCCGTCAATAGCGCGCGCGAAGCCTTGGAGATCCTGTTGAAGACCGACATTGCCGTTATTCTGGTCGACGTCTACATGCCGGAAACGGACGGCTTCGAACTGGCGAGGATGGTTCGCGAGCACCCGCGGTTTCAGCATATTGCGATCATATTCATATCCGCGATTCTGCTCAATGATGTGGATCGTTTGCGCGGTTATGAAATGGGAGCGGTCGACTACGTCCCGGTCCCGGTGATCCCCGATGTGCTCCGCGCGAAAGTAAAGGTGTTCGTCGAACTCTTCCGGAAGACCCGTCAGCTTGAAGAGTTGAATCGCGACCTTGAGAAGCGGGTCGCCGAGCGGACTGCGGCGCTCGCCAATTCCTCGGTTCAGCTGCAACAGAGCGAGCAGCTGCGTGGCCTCGCGCTGGCCGCCGGGCAGATGGGCTGTTGGGAATGGGATGCCGTCCGCAAGGTGGCCACTTGGGATCGCGGCCAACGCACGATCTTCGGCGTGGAACAAAATGAATTCGAGCCCACTCCGCAAAATGTCCGGCCGCTCATTCATCCGGATGACTTGGACCCAATTGTGGACGCCTTCCATAAAATGGAACGGGGCACGGCGACCTTCCAGACCGAATTCCGCGTCCAACGGCCGAACGGCGAATTGCGTTGGTGCCTGGGAGCCGCCGCGGCAAACTTTGATGAATTCAATCGTTTGATCGGCCTCGGAGGAATTACCGTCGATATCACCGACCGCAAGCTGGCAGAGGAACGGCAAAAGTTGCTGGTGGGAGAGGTCGACCACCGGGCGCGCAACGTCGTGGCCGTTGTCCAATCCATCCTGCGGCTTACCCGCGCCAATAATATCGAGGACTATATTGCCGCGGTCGACGGGCGGATCGGCGCGTTGTCGACGGCGCACCGGTTGCTGGCGAGCGCACGCTGGGAGGGAGCGGATCTCCGCAAGCTTGTCGACGAAGAATTTGCGCCCTATCGGATCGGTGACCAGGCACGAGTGCTGGTGAACGGGCCGACGGTCGTGCTTGCGCCGGTGATCGCACAAACGATTGCTTTGGCGCTGCACGAGCTGGTGACCAATGCAGCAAAATACGGGGCGCTATCGACAGATTCCGGCTGCATAAACCTGCACTGGGAACTGCTGCCGGAGACTATCGAATTCGATTGGATCGAATCGGGCGGCCCAACAATAAGCCCGCCTAAGAAGCGCGGTTACGGCACGCGTATCTTTTCGGGGGGCATAGAACATCAGTTGGGAGGGATCGTAGACTTTCGCTGGCATCCGCATGGACTGCACTGCAAGCTGTCGATCCCGCACGACAATAAACGGAAGGGCAAACGCCAAGCCGTCGCCGAACCGCCAGTCGACAGCGGCGGCGCACCGGACGCTTTGCGGAAGCTCGTCCTGCTCGTCGAAGACGAGCCGACCGTGTCGATGATGCTGACCGATCTGCTTTCGAAATTCGGCCACAAGGTCGACGGTCCTTATAATCGCTTCAACGAGGCCATGGTCGCCGCCAGAACCAATAACGTCCAAGCGGGCGTTCTTGATATTAATGTCGGCGGCGAAAAGATTTATCCGTTGGCGGAAGTCCTCATCGAGAGAAATATTCCGTTCGTTTTCGTTACAGGTTACAGTGCTGACAGCATCGATTCCCGGTTCAGCCATGTGCCTGTATTGCAGAAGCCGATTCAACCAGAGGCCCTTCAAGCGATTATTTCGCAGTCCCCCTATGTTGGATGAAGGAATTCTCGTCGCGACTGCGTCGCGACGAAAATATTAATGTAGCACAGCGCGCGCAGGCCGGCCCGGGTCAAACGTTGTTGCAACCACGCGCAACTGCGTGTTGGATTTTCTCGATCGCGGAGATCTGATTGAACCGGGTCAAGTAAAGCGCAATGAAGCTCAGCGTCAATGCATTCTCGGCATAGCGGTAGGACGCGCCCAACCGGTCCAGAATCGAGGTTACAAGGCGGCGGTGTGCGCCGAGCGTGAATTCGACCGCGGCTTGAAACGAGCCGAGCGTCCCGGCCGAAAGCGGAAAGCGAAGCAAGAAATGAAACAGGTCCAGCAATGGCGCGCCGTCGCAATCGCCGAACTCCCAGTCGATCGCGCGGCAGCGCCCTTTGTCTTGACAAATCAAATTCCAGGAGACGAAATCGCCGTGGTAGAAAGCGGAGGGCACCTGATCGTCGCATCGAATTGAATCGAACATTCGTTCGAACCCGACGCCGGCCTCTCCGCCACGGCGTGCATCGAACCGGCGAAGGAATGTGGCGCCAGATCGAGCAGCGACGTGCGCTTTTTGCCCGAGCTTCGTAAGAAAATCTTCTTGCTTGGCGCCGGATCGGGCGACATGAAGACGGCGGACAAGATCGTACAGGCGGCGGTGTTGATTGTTATTGCCGTCGGGTTGTTTGAGTATTTTTTCACCGACACCTTCACCCGATTTTTCAACATCGTCGGATTCTACGTCGAGCGCGGCACGATGGATACGTCGCAAGCACAGCAGTCGTCCAATCTCTTCGTCAGCGGCATGCGGCCGGAGGGGTTCAACGGCGGCCGCAACCTCCTGCCATTTCTCGGCAATCATCGCGTCTCCTCGATATTTCTCGAACCGGTGTCGGCGGGAAATTTCGGCATCATCGTGTTCATGTGGGCGCTGGTGCGATTGCTGATGGAACGCCGAATATTCTGGGGGCTCTTTGCATCGGGTCTGCTGATCATTGTTTTGTCGGACAGCCGCTTTGGCGCTTTTTTTTGCGGCATCTGTCTGTTGCTGGCATTGTTGCCGGCGAGTATCCGCGCCGTGTTGGTTGCCGTGCTGCCGGCATGCGGCCTGCTGGCCGTCGTCGTGCTTCCCGACGCAATGTCGGAGCAATATCGCATCAGCGCCGGTTTGATGGGACGCGTCGATCTGGCGGGACGAATTCTCGATCGTTTTGATGCACTCAATTGGTTCGGGTTGACGCCGCCTGAATTTGTGACGTCGGATTCCGGATACGCCTACGCGCTCGCCGGTCTGGGAATAATCGGCCTGATAATATTCTGGGCCCTGCTTATGTCGACTAAAGGCTCCAGCAGCCGTTTCTATTTGTTCCGCGACCTGGCCGGCGCCTATTTCGCCGTTCTGCTTTGCATCAGCAATTCGCCGTTCACGATCAAAACGGGGGCCCTGCTGTGGTTTCTCGTAGGTGTGTTGTCGCGGGCAAGCGATGTCGGCTCTCGTCCTGGGAGCAGGCGATCTGGATCGCACGGCGCAAATCGTGCACCTGTCCGCGGGGTAGCGTGCGATCTCAGGCCGACAGCATAACCGGGGCGCTCGCCGCCGCGTCCTGCAAAACCATGTCGGCGCCCTTTTCCCCGATCATCACCACCGCGGCATTGGTGTTGCCGGAAACGACCGTGGGCATGATCGAGGCATCGATCACGCGCAAGCCTTCGATGCCGCGCACCCGCAGCCGCTCGTCGACCACCGCGGTCGCATCTTGGCCCATGCGGCAGGTGCTGGTCGGGTGAAATACGGTCGAACCCGTGGCGCGCGCAAAGGCCAGCAAATCCTCGTCGCTCACGCAATCGGGCTTGGGCGCCCGTTCCTCCGCAATATAATGAACCATCGCCGGCTGCCGCATGATGGTGCGGAGCAGCTTCACCCCGGCGACGATCGTATCGCAGTCGAACTTGCTCGACAGATAGCGTGGCTGGATCGCCGGCGGCACGCTTGCGTCGGCCGACTTGATGCGCACGAAACCGCGGCTCTCCGGCCGCAACTGGCAGATCGAGGCGATGAAGCCGGGGAACGGATGCAGCGTTGCGCCGGAAGCATCGCCGCTGAAGATAATGAAGTGGACCTGCACATCCGGCGTTTCCATGTCGGGGTTGGTGCGGAAAAAGCCTCCGGCATAGCCGGCGCCGATGGTGAGCAGTCCTTTTCGTTGCAGGACGTAGCGTAGCCCGGCAGCGATGCTGTGGCGCCAGCTGTTGATCACATCGTTCATGGTGATCGGTTCGGTGCAACGGTACTGCATGCGCACCTGCAGGTGATCCTGAAGGTCGGCGCCGACGCCCGGCATGTCGGCGACGACTGGAATGCCGTGCGATTGCAGCAGGGCCGCCGGACCGAGCCCGGAAAGCTGCAGCAGTTGCGGCGAATTGAATGCGCCGCCGGCGATAATCACCTCGCCGCTCGCGTGGGCGACGTGCGTCGTGCCCCTCTGCCGGTATTCGATGCCCGTGGCGCGACGCCCCGAAAACAGAATTCGGCTTGCCAGCGCATCCGTTACGACCGCGAGGTTAGGCCGGCGCTTCGCCTCGCGAAGGTAACCCGCTGCCGTCGAGCAGCGACGCCCATTGCGCGCGGTGAGCTGGAAGTAACCCGCGCCTTCCTGGCTAGATCCGTTGAAGTCGTCGTTGCGCGGGAAGCCCGCCTGCTGCGCCGCCGCGATGAACGCTTCGCACAATGGGTGCGGTTCGCTCACATTGGACACGGCGAGCGGCCCGCCGGTGCCGTGCAGCGCATCCGCGCCGCGCTCCTGATCCTCGGAGCGCCGGAAATAAGGCAGCACATCGTCAAAGCTCCAGCCGGCATTGCCGAGTTGCCGCCAATGGTCGAAATCCTGCGGCTGGCCGCGGATATAGAGCAAGCCATTGATGGAACTCGAGCCGCCCAGCACCTTGCCGCGCGGCTGAATCAGCGTGCGGTTATCCATGTCCGGCTCGGGGTCCGTCGAATAGAGCCAATTGACCCGGGCGTCGTTGAACAGCTTGCCGTAGCCGAGCGGAATGTGAATCCAGACATTGCGGTCGCGTCCGCCGGCTTCCAGAAGCAGCACGCGATGGCGGCCCGAAGCGGTCAGCCGGTTGGCCAAGACGCAGCCTGCCGAGCCGGCTCCGACGACGATATAGTCGAAAGTCGATGCCATTGAACCGCCCCCGTTTGTGGCCACGATCAGACCGGCGTCCGGAATTTATCGCGCAATCGCGCCTGCACCGGGTGCCCGCTAACGCCAATACCCTGCGGGCCACGATCGATTAGAGGGCAGGCAAGCTCGCGCTAAACCGTTCGGGCGGAACCCGGGTAACGTAAAAGTTATGGCGGTTGTTGCAGCGCGAAATTACGCCTAACCGCTAGGCACCCTACACGTTTACGTATAGCCTTACTGCAAAACAAGAATAACTCAACGTCAACAGGGAGGAATGCCTCGATGCGTCAAGGAACGTCTCGGCGAACAGTATTGAAGACTGCAGCGCTGGCTTCGGCAGCCGTCATCGCCGCGCCATATGTGCGCGGCGCTCACGCGGCAGGCACTTTGTCTTTGGGCGTGTGGGACCACTGGGTGCCCGGCGCCAATAAGGCCCTCGACAAGCTCGCCAAAGAGTGGGGCGACAAGAATAAGGTCGCCGTTCACATCGACTACATCACGTCGCAAGGCGAGAAGGACAAGCTCACCGCCGCCGCCGAAGCGCAAGCCGGCACCGGCCACGACATCATGTCGCATCGCGACTGGAACATCCGCATCCACCAGGACAAGCTTGAGCCGCTCAACGACGTGGTCGATGGCCTCATCAAGCAGTATGGCCCGATCAGCCCGGTCGCCGAATATCTCGCCAAGATCAAGGGCACTTGGCGCGGCGTGCCGACCACCGTCGGCAGCCAGGTGAAACCCTGCTGCTCGCGCTTCGATCTCTACAAGGAACATGCCGGCCTCGACGTCCGCGAGATGTTCCCGGCCGACGTGAAGAAGTGGGACAAGGCCAAGGTCGATGGCTGGACCTGGGAAGCCTATGTCACTTCGGCGCAGAAGCTGTTCAAGGCCGGCTTCCCGGTCGGCCTGCCGCTGGGCCAGACCTCCGACGCCGTCGATTGGGTCGGCGGGCTGTTCAACGCCTATGGCGTGGTGATGGTCGACGCCAAGGACAACATCAAGATCAATTCCGACGAGACCCGGCAGGCGATGGAAATCGCGCGCAAGATCGTCGAAGCCATGCCGCCCGACGTTTTCGCCTGGGACGACGCCGGCAACAACCGCTGGCTCATTTCCGGCAAGGGTTCCGGCATCATGAATCCGCCGAGCGCCTGGGCGGTCGCCAAGCGCGACAACCCGAAGGTGGCGGCGCAGTGCTGGACGCATCCGGTGCCGAAGGGACCGAAGGGCCGCTTCGTCGGGCAGCTTCCGCAGTTCTACGGCCTGTGGCAGTTCTCCAAGAACAAGTCGGCCGCCAAGGACCTGCTCACCTTCATCTCGCAGAAATCGTCGGTGGCGCAGTTTGTCGAAGCCTCGGTCGGCTACGACCTGCCGTCGTTCGCGACCATGTACGACCTGCCCACCTGGGACAAGGTCGAGCCGCCCGCCGGCACCGTGTACAACTATCCGCCGCGCGGCGACGAGCAAACCTCGATCACCGGCACGCCGGCGCGCTCGGAAGTTGGTGCCCAGATCTACAACCAGGCGATCAACACGGTGATGATCGCCAAGTTCACGCAGGGCAAAGAGAAGCTCGACGCCGTGATCAAGTGGGCCGAGAACGAGCTGCAGGGCACGTTGCGCGCCTGAGCTCCCGTCACGGTTCCACGCGACATGCGCATGCCGGCCGCCATGGCCGGCATGCGTCACTCTCAATAACCAAAAGCAGGTTCGGGCATCATGGCCGATACCGTACAGACGTGGGGATCCACGGCTCCCTATTCGGGCGGAGCCGCGCGAAAACCGCACCCGATGCAATTGTTTCTACGCCGACGCTCGACCATTGCCTTCCTGATGTGTCTGCCGCTCATCCTGATCATCGCCTGTCTGGTGATCTATCCGGCCTTTTATTCGATCTACCTGTCGATGTTGAACAAGGCGCAGACGCGCTTCATCGGCCTGTCGAATTTCACCTTCCTGATGTCGCGCGACACCTTCTGGATGGTGGTGCAACAGTCGACGCTATTCGCCCTGTCGGCGGTGTTCTTCAAGGCCCTGATCGGGCTAATCACCGCGCATCTCGTCAACAACCTGCCGGTCAAGGGCCAGCGCAAATGGCGCGGCATGCTGCTGGTGCCATGGGTGATCCCGCTGGCGCTGTCGACGCTCGGCTGGTGGTGGATGTTCGATCCGACCAATTCGGCGTTCAATTATACGTTGCGCAGCCTGGGCTTCAGCGGAATTCCGTTTCTCAGCAATCCCTATTGGGCGCGCTTCTCGGTGATCCTGGTCAACGTCTGGTACGGCGCGCCGTTCTTCCTCATCATGTATCTGGCCGCGCTCAAGTCGGTGCCCGAGCAGCTCTATGAGGCCGCCTCGATCGACGGCGCCAGCGCCTGGCAGAAGTTCCGCCACATCACGCTGCCGATGATGCGCAACATCATCGCCATTACGGTGCTGTTCTCGCTGATCGTTACTTTCGCCAATTTCGACATCGTGCAGATCATGACCTCGGGCGGCCCGCGCAACATGACGCATATGTTCGCGACCTACGCGTTCCTGCTCGGCATCCGCTCCGGCGACCTGCCGCTCGGCGCCGCCACCTCGCTGTTCATGTTCCCGATCTTGGCCATCGCCGCGGTGTTCATCCTGCGCGGCGTGCGCAAGCGGGGGAGGGAGATCGGATGAGCACGATCGCCACTACTGCACCGGCCGGAAAACGCGTCGGCATCGGCTCCAGCCTGCGGCGCAGCCGCCGCTGGTCGCTCTACGCATCGTATTTCTTCCTGATACTGTTCGCCATCTTCTTCCTGGCGCCGCCTTATTACATGGTGGTGACGGCTTTGAAGACGGACGGCGAAATGGCGAAGCTCGCCACCAATCCGTGGTTCATCTACGACGGGGTGACGCTCGATCAGTTCCGCATCCTGCTCAAGAACACCGACTTCCTCATTTTCTTCAAGAACACGGCGATCGTGACCGTGTGCGTGGTGGCGATCACCATGGTGGTGAGCGTGTTCGCCGCCTTCGCGCTCGGCCGCATGAAGTTCTGGGGCTCGAGCATACTGGCGACCGGCATCTTCCTCACTTACCTCGTGCCGGACACGCTGCTTTTCATCCCGATGTTCCAGATCGTCAAATGGCTCGGCCTCTTGAATTCCTATTGGGGCATGGTGCTGGTCTACCCGACGCTGACGGTACCGTTCTGCACCTGGATCATGATCGGCTACTTCCAGTCGATCCCCAAGGAGCTCGACGAAGCGGCGCTGATCGACGGCGCCGGCCACCTGCAGATGCTCTGGCGCATCTTCATCCCGGTGGCGCTGCCCGGCATCATCGCGGCGATGATCTTCGCCTTCACCGTGTCCTGGGCGGCCTTCGTCTATCCGATGGCGTTCCTCTATTCGTCCGACCAGCAGGTCTTGACCGTCGGCACCGTCACCAGCCTCATTCGCGGCGATGTCTACAAGTGGGGGATGCTGATGGCCGGCGCGCTGCTCGCCGCGGCGCCGCCGCTGGTGATCTACGCATTTCTGATGGACTACTACATCGCCGGTCTCACGGCGGGAGCGACAAAAGGCTGAAGCGAAAAAACATAGGTGGGGATGGCCATGGCGGACGTCGCATTACGAAACGTGGGGAAGCGCTACGACGATGTCGTTGCCGTGAGCAACGTCAATCTCGATATCCCCAATCATGAGTTCGTCGTGCTGGTGGGGCCGTCGGGCTGCGGCAAGAGCACGACCTTGCGCATGATCGCGGGGCTCGAGGAAATCACCGACGGCGAAATCTCGATCGGCGGCGAAGTGGTCAACGACCTGCCGCCGAAGGATCGCGATATCGCCATGGTGTTCCAGAACTATGCGCTCTATCCGCACATGACCGTTGCCGAAAACATGTCGTTCGGCCTCAAATTGCGGAAGTTCCCCAAAGCCGAGATCAAGCAGCGCGTCGACAACGCCGCGCGCATCCTCGACATTACCGAATTGCTCGAGCGCCGGCCGAAACAGCTCTCCGGCGGTCAGCGCCAGCGCGTCGCCATGGGCCGCGCCATTGTGCGCAATCCGAAGGTGTTCCTGTTCGATGAGCCGCTGTCCAATCTCGACGCCAAGCTGCGCGTGCAGATGCGCACCGAGATCAAGCGCGTGCACCAGAAGGTCAAGACCACGACTGTCTATGTAACGCATGACCAGGTCGAGGCCATGACGCTGGCCGACCGCGTGGTGGTGATGAATGGTGGCAGGATCGAGCAGATCGGCACGCCGAACGATCTCTATCACCATCCCAAGACGCGTTTCGTCGCCGGCTTCATCGGCTCGCCGGCGATGAATCTCGTCCCGGCCAAACTGGAGAGCAATGGCGGCGGTCTGAAAATCAGGCTCTCCGACAAATTGTCGTTCCAGGTGCCGGAGAGCCGTGCCGTGCGCTATCGCGGCCATACCGGCAAAGACCTGCTGTTCGGCTTGCGCCCGGAGCACATCACCGAGACGCGCGGCCGCGAAAACGGCGTCGGTCAGGAATTTTCGATCACCCTCGACGTGGTCGAGCCGATGGGCATGGAAACGATGGTGTTCTTCACCGTCGACGGCACCGAGGTCTGCGGGCGGGTCGAGCCGTCCGCCGCGAAGCGCTCAGGCGAGCCGATGATGCTGCGCGCCAATCTCGACCACATGCACCTGATCGACCCGGCGACCAGCCTGGTGTTGTGACCGGCGCTACAGCGCCAAGCCGCCGTCGACGAGGTGCGGCTGGCCGGTGATGTAGCGCGATTCATCGCTGGCCAGGAACACCGCGAGCGCCGCCACCTCGGCCGCAGTGCCGAGCCGCTTCATCGGCTGCCGGGCGATGAAATCGTCCCACACGGCTTTTTCGGATTTCCCGGTCTGCTTCGACAGCGTGGCCACGCGGTCCTCGAGCGAGGGCGACTCGATGGTGCCCGGGCAAATGGCGTTGCAACGGATGCCCTTGGTGATGAAGTCGATGGCGACCGCCTTGGTCAGACCGATCACCGCCGCTTTGGTCGCGCCGTAGACGTAACGGTTGGGCAGGGCTTTCACCGAGGAAACGCCGGACGACATGTTGATGATCGAGCCGCCGCCTTTCGTCAACATGGCGGGCAGAAACGCCTTGATCGTGCGGTGCATGGATTTGACGTTGAGGTCGAAGGAAAAATCCCAATCGCGGTCCGTGCAGTCGAGCACCGAGCCCTGATGCACATAGCCGGCGACGTTGACGAGCACGTCGAGCCCGCCGAATTCGGCTTCGATAGCCTTGGCCAGTTCCATGACGGCCGCGCTCGACAGCACGTCAAGCTTAATCGACTTCTTGGCGTTGAGGCCTTGCAGCTTGTTGAGGTCGACGTCGGTGGCGATGACGATCGCGCCCTCGGCGACGAACGCCCCGGCGATGGCGCGGCCGATGCCCTGGCCGGCGGCGGTCACCAGCGCGATTTTTCCCTTCAATCGATCAGTCACTGCTTTGCTCCTTCGAGGGCCTGGTTAAGCTGAATTCCCGCTTGCGCGGGAATGAGCGGCCGTGAGTTAGTGATTGTCGCGCGGCACCGGAAATTCCTGCGCGACGCGCTGATATTTGACCGCGGGCTTGAGCACCATGCCGCCGGCCAATTGATCGACCATGCCGCGCTGGATTTCCTGCCACGGCGTCTGGCTCGGCGGATACTGATAGCCGCCGTGCTTGTGCAGCGCCGCGCGACGCCGTGCCAATTCCGCCTTTGAAATCAAGATATTCGCGCTACCTTCGTTGAGATCGATACGAACGCGGTCGCCGGTTTTCAGCAGCGCCAGCCCGCCGCCGGCCGCTGCTTCTGGCGAAGCATTCAAGATAGAAGGCGAACCCGACGTTCCGGACTGCCGCCCGTCGCCGATGCAGGGCAGCGCTTTGATGCCGCGTTTGATCATCGCCGCCGGCGGCTGCATGTTCACCACCTCGGCCGAACCGGGATAGCCGATCGGGCCGACGCCGCGGATGAACAGGATCGTCTGCTCGTCGATCTTGAGCGCCGGATCGTCGATGCGGTGGTGGTAATCCTCCGGCCCGTCGAACACCACGGCCCGGCCCTCGAAGGCGTTCGGGTCTTTCGGGTTGGCGAGATAGCGTGCGCGGAATTCGTCGGAGATCACGCTGGTCTTCATGATGGCGGAATCGAACAGGTTGCCCTTGAGCACGATGAAGCCGGCCTTTGGCTTCAGCGGCTTCTTGTAGGGCCGGATGACGTCGGCGTCGGCGACGACCGCGCGCTTGACGTTGTCACCCATAGTCCTGCCATTGATGGTGGTCGCGTCGGCGTGAATGCGCTTGGCGCGCAGCAATTCGTTCATCACCGCCGGCAAGCCGCCGGCGCGGAAATACTCTTCGCCGAGATATTTGCCGGCCGGCTGCATGTTGACCAAGAGCGGGACATCGTAGCCAATCGTCTCCCAGTCCTCGACCGCAAGTTTCACGCCGATATGACGGGCGATGGCGTTGATGTGGATCGGCGCATTGGTCGAGCCGCCGATCGCCGAATTGGCGACGATGGCGTTCTCGAATGCCTTGCGGGTGAGGATGTCGGACGGCCGCAGGTTCTCGTGCACGATCTCGACCGCCCGCAGGCCGGTCTCGTAGGCGATCTGCCCGCGCTCGCGATAGGGCGCGGGAATCGCCGCGCAGCCCGGCAAGGTCATGCCAAGCGCCTCGGCCAGCGCATTCATGGTCGAGGCGGTGCCCATGGTGTTGCAGTGACCGATCGAGGGCGCGGTCGACGCGGCGATGTCGATAAACTCCTCGGCGCCGATACGCCCGGCAGCCATTTCTTCACGCGCCTGCCAAATCGCTGTGCCGGAGCCGGCGCGTTCGCCCTTCCACCAGCCGTTGAGCATCGGCCCGCCGCACAAAACGATGGCCGGCGTGTTGACGGTCGCGGCCGCCATAAGACAGGCCGGTGTGGTCTTGTCGCAGCCGGTCATCAGCACGACGCCGTCGAGCGGATAGCCGTAAAGGACCTCGACGAGGCCGAGGTAAGCGAGGTTGCGGTCGAGCGCGGCGGTCGGGCGCTTGCCGGTTTCCTGGATCGGATGCACCGGGAACTCGAAGGCGATGCCGCCGGCGGCGCGGATGCCTTCGCGTACGCGCTTGGCGAGTTCGAGATGGTGACGATTGCACGGCGACAGGTCGGAACCCGTCTGCGCGATGCCGATGATGGGCTTGCCGGAACGCAGCTCTTTGCTGGTCAAGCCGTAGTTGAGATAGCGCTCCAGATAAAGCGCCGTCATGCCCGGATTGTCGGGATTGTCGAACCACAGTTGCGAGCGCAGCGGACGCGATTTTGCCGGATTGCGCGTTCTTTTGCGCATGAGCCGTTCTCCCTAGGCGTCTTTTTCTGCCGGCAAGGATGCGCCGAATGGCGCGATCAAGGCAAGGGAGATGGCCGAGCAAGACGGCCGGGACAAGCCCGGCCGAGACAAAGTCACTCGGCGCCCGGCAGGGACGCTGCCCGGCGCGCCTCGCGCTGCGCCTTGCGGCTGACGGCGCTGGCATCGGTGACGCCGACATAGGTTTCCAGCAGTTTCTGGTCGGCTTTCAGCGCGGCGCTTTCGCCCTGATAGACGATACTGCCGCGCTCGACGACGATGGCTTGATCGGTCACGCCGAGAATCTTCTGCGCGTTCTGCTCGACCAGGATCGCCGACAGGCCCTCCTCGCGGATGATCTTACGCAAAGCTGTCAGCAACTCGGCGATGAGAATCGGCGCCAGTCCTTCCAGCGGCTCGTCGAGCAGCATGATGCGCGGATTGAGGATCAGCGCGCGCGCGATTGCCAGCATCTGCTGCTCGCCGCCGGACAGCTGGTTGCCGAGATTGCCGCGGCGCTCGGCGAGACGCGGGAACAGGTCATAGATCTTGGCGAGCGTCCAGCGTCCCGGCCGCGCCACCGCGGTCATGTTCTCCTCGACCGTCAGCGAGCGGAAAATATTGCGTTCCTGCGGCACCCAGCCGATGCCGGCGTGCGCCCGCTCGTCCGGGCGGAGCCCCGTGATGTTGCGGCCATCGAGGCGGATGGTGCCGCCGATGTGACGCGTGACGCCGATAATCGAATTGACCAGCGTGGTTTTGCCCATGCCGTTGCGGCCAAGCAGCGCCAGCGCCTGGCCTTCGGCCACCTTGAAGGTGACGCCGGTCAGCACGATCGCCTCGCCGTAGCCCGCCGTCAGGCCTTGCACGTCGAGAAGGTCAGGCATCGGCCAGCTCCTCGCCGAGATAGACGGCTTTGACGCGCGGATCGCGGGCGACCTCTTCCGGGCTGCCTTCGACGAACAGCGCGCCGTTGACCAGCACGGAAATGCGGTCGGCGAACGAGAACACGATGTCCATGTCATGTTCGATCAGGAGCACGGTGACATCGCTGGGTAGCGCGGCGACCGCGGCCAGAATCTCATGCCGCTCATCCTCGGGAACGCCCGCCGCCGGCTCGTCGAGCAGCAATACCCGCGGCCGGCAGGCGATGGCGACGGCGATTTCCAGCAGGCGCTGCTTGCCGTAGGGCAGGATCGCGGTGCGCTTGTCGACGACGTCGTTGAGGTTAAACCGCTCCAGGATTTCGACCACCTCGGTGATGAGATCCGATCGGCTGCCGACGATGCGCCACCAGTCGAGGCCTTGGCCGCGCCGCTCCGAGACCGCCAGTCCGATGGTTTCGAGCGGCGTCAGATCGTTGAACAACTGATTGATCTGGAAGGTTCGCACGATGCCGAGCCGGACCCGCTGGTGCGTGGAAAGGGCGCCGATATCATCGCCGTCGAGCAGGATGCGGCCGGAAGTCGGCTTCTGCACGCCGGTGAGCAGATTGATCAAGGTCGTCTTGCCGGCGCCGTTCGGTCCGATCAAGGCGTGGCGGGCGCCTTTTTGGATCTGCAGCGACACGTTGTTGGAGGCGACGATGCCGCTGAACCGCTTCACCAGATTGACCGTTTCCAGCGCGACGGTCATGGCGCGGGCCTTTCGCCGGACGACACGGTGAACCGCCGTTTCAGCGCCCGCCAATTCAGGTGCGCGGCGCTGCGCCGGATGGGCGTCGTCCATGAGGTGATGCGCTCGCGGCCGACCAGCACGATCGCCACCAGCACGAGGCCGATCCAGAACGGCCAGTATTGCGGAGTCAATTGCGACAGAAAGTCCTGCATGAACTTGAAGATAATCGCGCCGATCAAGCCGCCGTAGAGATAACCGGCTCCGCCGATGATCAGGACCAGGAGCAGATCGGCCGAGCGGTCGAACGAGAAAACTTCGAGCGAGGCGAAAGCCGTCGTTTGCGCCAGCAAGGCGCCGGCGATCCCGGCATAGCCGGCGGCCACAGTATAGATCGCGACCAGCCGCGCATCGGCCGATATGCCGATCGCCGAGGCGCGCAGCGGATTGCCTTTCACTGCCATCAGCGACAGCCCGAACGGCGAATTCACCAGCCGGCGGGCGATCAGGAAAAGAATGAACAGCACAGTCAGAGAATAGGCGTAGCCGGTGTGACCGAACAAATCGAAGCGGAACATCCCGAGCACCGGCTTGATGCTGACGCCCTGCAGCCCGTCGGCGCCCCCGGTCAGCCAGCCGTAGCGGTTCGCCAGTTCGCGCAGCACCAGCGCCACGCCGAGCGTCACCATCAGCCGCGTCAGGTCGGAGCCGCGCAACACCAGGAAGCTCGTGACGAAGCCGAGCGCCATGGCGGCAAGGCCCGCCACCAGCATCGCCAGCACCGGCTCGTTGATGATCTCGTATTTGGCCAGCAGCGCCGCCGTATAGGCGCCCAGGCCGAAAAAGGCGGCATGCCCCAACGAGATGATGCCGGCATAACCGAGGATCAGATCGAGCGACAGCGCGAACAGGCCGAGCCAGGCGATCTCGGTCAGAATGAGATGGCGATCCGGAAACAGCCAGATCGCGGCAAAGGCGACCAGCCAGAATACGACCTCGAGCGGCTGCCAGCGGGCGCGGGCGGCCAGCCACTCGGAGGCGACGCGGATGGCGCTTTGGGGAGGTGCCATGACCGGCGCCTCAGCGCGACGCGGCGCGGGCGAACAGACCCTGCGGCCGCCAGATCAGCACGACGATCATGATGGTGTAGATGACGAAGGAGCCCAGCGTCGGCACGTAGTACTTGCCGGCGATATCGCCGATGCCGAGCATCAGCGAGGCAAGAAAGGGCCCGGTGATACTCGATGTGCCGCCGACCGTCACCACGATCAAGAAATAGATCATGTACTTGAGGGGGAAGGTCGGATCGAGTCCGAGAATTTCGGCGCCGAGCGCACCGCCGAGGCCGGCGAGGCCGCAGCCGAAGCCGAAGGTGAGCGAAAACACCCAATTGACGTTGATGCCGAGCCCGCGCGCCACGCGGCTGTCGTCGACCGCGGCGCGCAGCCGGCTGCCGAAGCGGGTCTTGGCGAGGATGAATTGCAGCGCGATCGTCAGCAGTCCGCACAGCACGATGATCAGCAGCCGGTAGCGGCCGACGCCGATGCCGGCGATCTCGAACTGGCCCTGCAGGTAGTTCGGAATCTGCACGAACACCTGGCTCGAGCCCATGACATAGTCGGCCGCCGCGACCGACATGAAGACGAGGCCGATGGTGAACAGTACCTGGTCGAGGTGCGGCTTGCGATAGACATGCGAATAGAGCGTGCGCTCGAACAGGAAGCCGATCGCCGCGCTCGCAAGAAACGCCATCGGCAGCGACAGGAAGAAGGGAACACCCAGGCGGTTGACCAGAAAGACGGTGATATAGGCGCCGGCCATGGCAAACGAGCCGTGCGCGAGATTGATGAAATTCATCAGGCCGAGCGTCACCGAGAGGCCGGACGCGAGTACGAACAGCAACATGCCGTAGGCAATTCCGTCGAAAAGAATTGTGAGCATTGGGTCGCTGCGAACTCGTCTGGCGGCCGGAACGATGTCCGGCGGCTTCGGGGCGATCGGCTTTAATAAAACTGCGCGCGGCGGCTTGCGGCCGCCGCGCGCATGATGAGCGGCAGGTTATTTCTTTTCCTTGGCCGGGTCCTTCACGTCCTTGAAGGTCTCGAACTCCACATTGTAGAGCTGGCCGTTCTTCTTCTCGACCTTGCGCATGTAGACGTTCTGGATGATGTCGCGCGTGTCGGGATCGATCGAGATCGGGCCGCGCGGGCTTTCCCACTTCATGCCCTTCATGGCGGCGATCAGCAAGTCGCCGTCGGCCTTGCCGCCGGTTTTCTGCAGCGCGGCGTAGAGCAGGGCCATGCCGTCATAGCCGCCGACCGACATGAAGTTCGGCCGGAAGTGATTGGCCTTCTCGAAGGCCGCGACATAAGCCTTGTTCGCGGCGCTCTGGTGATCGGCCGAATAGATGTGCGCGGTCACAGTGCCGATCGCCGCGTCGCCCATGCCGGGAAGCAGATCGTCGTCGGTCACGTCGCCTGGACCGATCAGCTTGATGCCGGCCTTGTCGAGGCCGCGCTCGGCATATTGCTTCATGAAGGTGCCGCCTTGGCCTGACGGCACGAAAACGAAGATCGCGTCCGGCTTGGCGTCGGCCGCGCGCTGCAGGAACGGCGCGAAGTCCGGGTTGGCGAGCGGGACCTTGATGGTCTCGGCAATCGAGCCGCCCGCCGCCTTGAAGGTGTCGATAAACCACTTCTCCGCGTCGGCGCCGGGCGCGTAGTCGGAAACGATGGTGACGACCTTCTTGATCTTGTTCTTGGCCGCCCAGTTGGCGATGATCACTGACGACTGCGGCAGCGTGAAGCTGGTACGCACGATGTAGGGCGATTTCGTCGTGATGATCGACGTGCCCGCCGCCATGACGAGTTCGACCACCTTCGCTTCGGTGGCGAGCGGGGCGACCACCATCGCCGCCGGCGTGATCTCGAAGCCGGCGATGACGTTGACCTTGTCGTTGACAATCAGTTCCTGCGCCAGGCGCTTGGTGTTGTCGGGCACGCTGGCGGAATCGCGCAGGATCACCTGGATCTTCTTGCCGGCGACCGTGTCGCCGTGCTGCTTCATGTAGAGATCGACGGCGGCCTTGATCTGCTTGCCGGTCGACGCCTGCTGCCCCGTCATCGCGACGATGAGTCCGACCTTGACGGTGTCTTGCGCCTGCGCGCCGCCTACGGCGAGCGCGCCGAAGGCAATCGCCGCAACCGCGCCTTTCATGCACTTGGATAACATCTCACTTTCCTCCCGTTCGTTAGTTTGGTTTATCGCCGGGCTGGCCATTTTATCGGCCGCGCTGGTACATTGTTGGGACCCAAACGAATTTCCGCCACACGTAGCTAAAGGCCCCCGCCTTCCGTGTCGCTTTCCTGGATGGAAATCGAGCCAAATTTTGCCCCAACCGCGGCTCGCTGGCAATGGCGCCGCGCCGTGCGTCCGGCTCGCGTTTGAGCCGTTCGGGAGCGTCCATTAGCAGCGGAACGGCCCACAGTCGACAGCAAAAAAGTGGGCGTGTAAGAAGGCCCCCGGCACGGAGGAACGCCCAATGCGCATCGACGCCTACACGCACTTCTTTCCGAAAAAATTCTTCGACACCATGAACGAGGTTGCTGGCCAATACAAAGACATGGGCAAGCGCGTGCGCGGGATTCCGCCATTGTACGATCTCGACGCGCGCAAGAAGATCATCGACAACCACAAAGACTACGCGCAGATCATTGCCTATCCGCAGCCGCCGATCGAAAGGCTGGCGAAGAGCCCGCAGCAGATCGACGAGTTCTGCCGCATCATCAACGACGGCTTCGCCGAATTGTGCGCGAAGGAATCGCAATATTTCCCCGGTTGGATCGCGCAGGTCTCGCTCGACGCGCCGGACGCCGGCGTGGCCGAGGCCGAACGCGCCATCAAGATGGGCGCGCTCGGCGTGCAGATCTACACCAACGCTGCCGGCAAGCCGATCGACCGGCCGCAATATCTGCCGTTCTGGAAGAAGATGAACGAACTCGGCAAGCCGATCTGGCTGCATCCGGCGCGCGGCGCCGAGACGCCCGATTATCTCGATGAGAAGAAGTCGCTGTACGAGATCTGGTGGACCTTCGGCTGGTCCTACGAGACGGCGACGGCGATGATGCGGCTCGTCTACTCGAAGATCATGGACAACCATCCGAACCTGAAGATCATCACGCACCATTTTGGCGGCATCGTCCCGATGCTGGAGGGCCGCATCGGTCCGGGCAATGACGTGATGGGCTCGCGCACCACGGACGAGGACTATGTCGCGCTGCGCAAGAGCCTGAAGAAGCGGCCGCTCGACTACTTCAAGCAGGATTTCTACGCGGACACCGCGGTGTTCGGCGGCAAGCCTGCGACCAAATGCGGTCTGGAATTTTTCCCCGTGGACAAGATCGTGTTCGCCTCCGATTGCCCGTTCGATCCGGAAAACGGCGCGATGTATCCGCGCGTCACACTGCAAATTCTGGAAGAGCTCAAGCTCGATAAGCAAACCAGCGACAAGATTTTCTACAAGAACCTCGAGGCCGTCACCGGCCGCAGGCTGGTGAAATAGCCGCCGGGCTATCCGCCCGGCTGTTTTTCGTCCAGGACCTCGGCGACGGCTTCCGCGTGGAAGTCGCCGGCGATGCCCTTGCTGCCCATCAGGCTCGGATAGTTGGCGATAAAGTCGGCGCGGATGACGTCGTACGGCACATCGGCGAACGTGCCGCGGTCGCGCAAATATTCCATGTGCCGCCGCCCGGCCGGGTCGAACGGCTGGAACAGCAAATCCGTTTTGCCGTTGAAGTCGAGCGGCTTGATGCCGGCGCGTTCGCACAGCGCGCTGTCGAAGGCGGGCGTCGCCTTGACCCAGCGCCCCGACAGATAAAGTTCGGTGTAGGAGTGCCACATGAAGATGTCGGTCTTGACCAGGTCATAGAGCCGCCGCGAGGTGAGGTGATTGCGCACGTCGGCGTAGCCGACACGCGCCGGCACGCCGATTGCGCGCGCGCCCGCCGCTAACAGTGCCGCCTTGCCGATGCAAAAGCCGCGTCCGGCGGCGAGCACGGTGCTGGCGCGATAGTTGGCCGGATCGGCGAAGGTGACATAGGGGTCATAGACGATGCCATCGCGCACCGCGGTATAGAGACGCAGGATCGCCGCGTCGGCATCGCTTGCACCATGCGCCGCCTCCTTGGCCAAGGCGATGACCTGCGGCGAGCCGCTGTCGACGAAGTCGCCCGTCGCAAGATATTGGGCCGTATCCATTTGTGCGCGTTCCGCCATCCGTCTTGAATAGGCCGGCTGCCTAGGCAAATCCTTGCGTTCGGTCAAGAAATGCCAGCCCGGCCGGGCATCCGAACGGTCGGTCGTGGCCGATTCCGACTGGCCAGCCGCGCGTCAGCGCGCCACAATTCAAGAAACTCGATCGGGAGGCTTAAGTCATGAGTCTGCAACACGCCATCGCAGATGCGCCCAACTTCATGTTCGAGCCTGCGGCCGAAACCATGCCGCGCGCCGAATTGAAGGCATTGCAGCTTGCGCGGCTCCAGACCACGCTCGAGCGCGCCTACCACAAGGTGCCGCACTACAAGAAGAAGTTTGACCAGGCGAACGTCAAACCGTCCGACCTCAAGTCGCTGGCCGATCTTGGGCGCTTTCCCTTCACGGTGAAGACCGACTTGCGCGACAATTATCCGTTCGGCATGTTCGCCGTGCCGCGCGATCAACTGCTGCGCCTGCATGCCTCGTCGGGAACGACCGGCAAGCCGACCGTCGTCGGTTACACCAAAGGCGACCTCGATCTGTGGGCCAACCTGATGGCGCGTTGCCTTGCCAGCATGGGCGCGAGGCCCGGCGAGATCGTGCACAACGCCTATGGCTACGGCCTGTTCACCGGCGGGCTGGGCGCGCATTACGGCGCCGAGCGGCTCGGCTGCACGGTGGTGCCACTGTCCGGCGGCGGCACCGAGCGGCAGGTGACGCTGCTGCAGGACTTCGGCGCCCACGTCCTCTGCGCCACGCCGTCCTACGCGCTCAACATCGCCGAGATCGCCGAAGGCATGGGCGTCGACATCCGCAAACTGCCGCTGCACACCGGCATCTTCGGCGCCGAGCCGTGGACCGACGCCATGCGCCGCGACATCGAGGCGCGGCTCGGCATCAAGGCGGTCGACGTTTACGGCCTGTCGGAAATCATCGGACCGGGCGTCGCCTGCGAATGCCGCGAAGTGCAGAACGGCCTGCACGGCTGGGAGGACCATTTCCTGTTCGAAGTGATCGACCCTGACACCATGCAGCCGAAGCCGATGGGGGAGGCGGGCGAACTGGTCATCACCACACTGACCAAGGAAGCCCTGCCGATGATCCGTTACCGCACGCGCGACATCACGCGGCTGTCCGACGAGCCGTGCGCCTGCGGCCGCAGCCACGTGCGCATCCTGCGCGTCACCGGCCGCAACGACGACATGATGATCATCCGCGGCGTCAATGTTTATCCCTCGCAGGTCGAGGCGGTGCTGGTCGGCTTCCCGGGCATCGCGCCGCATTACCAGATCGTGCTCAGCCGCGAAGGCGCGCTCGACGCGATGACGGTCGAGGTCGAGCTGGCGCCGGATTTCACCGGCGACCGTAAGCGCAAGGCGCAGGAGGTCACCCACCACATCAAGTCGCTGATAGGCGTGACCTGCACGGTCGTGCCGAAGGCGACCGGCGAGGTGCCGCGCTCGCAGGGCAAGGCGGTGCGGGTCGTCGACCGGCGCGGCAAGGGAAGTGAGCCGTGGGTTTTTGCCCGCAGCTCTGGCTTGACAATCGTCCGCTCGTGGAATATAATCCTAGTCACTTGGTTGCTGTTGGGACGCGGTCATGGCGCGCTCCGAGAGGCGGACCGGGTGCGGTGCGCCGACAATGCGCATCGCGAGTGGAGCGCCGGGAGGCGCCGCCCCCTCCGTTAATGGGGGCACGCGCCCCCGAAGCGGCAGCCCCGGGTAACCGGGATCCTGCCGTGGGCGCGCGGCGGGCTCCGTCAATGCTCGCCGAGGGCGACCACCACCGCCCTGGCGCCTCCCGGCGCTCCATTCCCTTCGGGGAAAGGAAAAAGGGAAGCCGGCGTACCCCGCGCCGCTAAAGAACAGGGGCGATGACGCATGGGCGCTTTCGTTTAACGCGTCGCGGTGTCCATTTGCCGGACGTTCTTTCATCCTCGGGTGCGCAAAATCGTACGATTTCAACCCGCGAAACGGCGTTTCAGGACCGCCGTACTACTTTAATATAGATCGCGCTCACCGAAGCGCTTATTCTGCCGCTGTTGTTGGTTGCGGCCCAGATGCGGATTCTCACTCCGTTTGACGGATTGCGCGAGGGCTGCTGCAACGCACCATCTGCGGGCATCGAGGACAGACCGAATGAAGGCGTTCGGATACGTAACGGCGAAAGACATCGGCCATGCCGCGGCGCTGCTCGCCGAGCACGGCGCCAAGGCCAAGATTTTGGCGGGCGGCACGGATTTGCTGGTCGAACTCAAGCACGCGGTCCATGACCCTGAGATGATCGTCGATGTTTCGCGGCTGCGCGAACTCAAGGAAATCGCCGTCAAGGACGATGGCCTGCACATTGGTGCGCTGGCCACGCACGGCGACATCATGGCGTCGCCGGTTATCCGCTCCATGTTTCCGGCACTGGTCGATGCCGCCCATTCCATCGGCGCGGTGCAAACGCGCAATCTCGGCACGCTCGGCGGCAACTTGGTGACCTGCGTGCCATCGATGGACAGCGGTCCGACTTTGATGGCGCTCGAAGCACGGTCACGGTGGCGAATGCCGCGGGCCAGCGCCGGATGCCGCTCGCCGAACTGTTCGTCGGGCCGCGCAAGACCAGCCTCAAGCCAGGCGACCTTCTGGTCGACATCGTGATCCCGAAGGAGAATCTCGGCAAACGCGCCGCGTTCGAGAAATTCGGTTTGCGCAAGGGCCAGGCGCTGGCGCTGGTCAATGCCGCGGCGGCGTTCTTCAACGACAAGGGAAATTTCCGCAGTCCCCGCATCGCGCTCGGCGCGGTCGCGCCTGTCGTCATTCGCACGCCGAAGGCGGAGGCCTATCTCGAAGGCCGCAAGATCAACGCCGAGGCGATGGCCGAAGCCGGCCACATTGCCGCGACCGAGGCCAAGCCGATCAGCGATTTCCGCGCCAGCGCCGAATACCGGCGCGATCTCATTGCGGTGCTGGTGAAACGCGCGCTCGGCAACGCGCTAGCGCGCGCGACCGCGAACGAAAAGGAGCTCGTGGCGTGACCGACGTAACGATGACCGTCAACGGGCAGACCCGCAGCGCCTCGGTGCCGCCGGAAACCACGCTGCTGCAATTGCTACGCGACCAGTTCCACTTGACCGGCGCCAAGCTCGGCTGCGACGTCGGCGACTGCGGCGCTTGCACCGTGATCGTCGACGGCCAGGCGGTGAATTCCTGCCTGATGCTTGCCGGCCAGGCCGACGGCCGTCAGATCCTCACCATTGAGGGCCTGGCCAGCCGCGACCGCTTGCACACGATCCAGACGGCCTTCGAGAATAGCGGCGCGCTGCAATGCGGCTTCTGCGGCCCCGGCGTGCTGATGTCGGCGAAGGCCTTGCTCGACGACAATCTCGAGCCGACGACGCAGGAGATCCGCGACGCGCTGTCGGGCAATCTCTGCCGCTGCACCGGCTACACCAAGATGATCGAGGCGGTGCAGGACGCCGCCCGCCTGTTGCGTGAACAATCCCGCACCCAGCTCACCCATGCGCGACCCGAGGTGACAGCATCATGAACGAACACAGCCGAATCCTGGAACGCGACAAGCTGGATATCGCCGAGCCGCTGTCCGACGCCGATCTGCGGCTGCCGGCGGTATTGCCGCGCGAACCTTATCCGATCGAGACGCTGACGCCTGACGCGCGCCAGCAGACCCGCGCCGTTGGCCAGCGCGCGACGCGGCCGGACGGCCGCCTGCACGGACTCGGCCAGACCAAATACATCGACGACTTGAGCTTCCCCGGCATGCTCTATGCGCGCATCAAGCGCGCCGGCATCGCCGCGGCCCGCATCAAGCGCATCGATACCAGCGCGGCGGAAGCCATGCCCGGCGTCATGGCGGTGCTCACCGGCAAGGAAATTCCCAACAATACTTTCGGGCCCACGTTCCAGGACCAGCCGGTGCTGGTCGACGATGTCGTGTTCCACGCCGGCGACGGCGTTGCGGCGGTCGCGGCCGTCACCGAGCAGATCGCCAACGAGGCGCTGGACAAGATCATGGTCGAATACGAGCCGCTGCCGGCGGTGCTCGATCCGGTCGCTGCCATGCGCGAGGATTCGCCCAAAGTCCATGCGCCCGACAGCAACATCTACGCCACCAAGGTGATCCGCAAAGGCGACATCGAAAAAGGCTTTGCCGAATCCGACCATATTTTCGAGGCCCGCTTCTCGACGCAGATGATCGAGCACGTCTCACTCGAGCCGCACGCGGCAATCGCCGACTGGGACGCCAATGGCCGCCTCACTATCTATGCGACCATCGGGCGCATTACGCTGGCGCGCTCCGACATGGCGCGCACGCTGAAGCTGCCGATGAGCCGCATCCGCATCGTCGGCACCATCGTCGGCGGCAATTTCGGCGGCAAGAACGAGATCACCCAGGAACCGGCGCTGGCGCTGCTGTCGAAGAAGACCGGCCGGCCGGTGAAGGGCGTGTTCACGCGCGGCGAGGAATTCACCTCGACCACCACGCGTCATCCCATCATCATGGACTACAAGACCGGCGTCACGAAGAAAGGGCGCATCTTGGCCCGCCAGATCCGGCTCGTGCTCGACGGTGGCGCCTATTGCTCGTGGAGCGCGACCACGCTCGGCAAGGCCTGCATCCTGGCGCCCGGCCCCTACAAGATCGACAATGTCCTATCGGAGGCCTTCGTCGTCTACACCAACAAGACCATGACCGGGGCCATGCGCGGCTTCGGCGCGCCGCAGGTGTGCTTCGCCTATGAATCGCAGATGGACGATATCGCCAAGAAACTCGGCATCGATCCGCTGGAGATACGCCTGCTCAACGCCTTCGACGAGGGCTCGTCGAGCCCGACCGGTCAGGTGCTGCACAGCGTGGTGGTCAAGGAAACGCTGCGCAAGGCGGCCGAGCGCTTCGGCTGGGAGCCGCGCTCATGAAACGGCGCGGACGCGGCATCGCCTGCATGTGGTATCCGATCGGCTTTACCGTCGATGCCAATCCGAGCGCGGCGACGGTGAAGGTCAATGAGGACGGCACCGCCACGGTGCTCACCGGCACGGTGGAGACCGGGCAGGGCTCGCTCACGGTGCTTGGCCAGATCGCGGCCGAGGCGCTTGGCATTGCCACCGACGATGTACATGTTGTCTCTGCCGATACCGATACGACGCCGATGGATACGGGCGCCATCGCCAGCCGCACGACTTATGTCACCGGCAACGCCATCTGGCTCGCCGCCGAAGCCGCCAAGGCTATCCTGTTCGAAACGGCGGCGCCCATGCTGGGAGTGAAGGTCAGCCAGCTCGAGGCGAAAGACCGCAAAATCCAGGTGAAGAGCTTTCCGCAGCGCAATGTTTCGATCGGGCAGGTGGCGCATCGTTCGCAGGTCGTGCTCGGCCAGCCGGCGATCGGCAGCGCATCGTGGAATCCGCCAACCGTCGCCATGGATCCGGAGACCGGGCAGGGCAAGCCGTTCGCGACTTACGTCTACGCCACGCAGATCGCCGAGGTCGACGTCGACGACGAAACCGGCGAGGTCGAGATCCTGCGCATCGCCGCCGCGCACGACTGCGGCACGGCGATCAATCCGATGCTGGTCGAGGGCCAGGTCGAGGGCGGCATTTCCATGGGCGTCGGCATGGCGCTGCAGGAGGAGATGCTGTTCGACGCCAACGGGCGCCACATCAATCCCAACCTGACCAACTACATCATGCCGACCTCGCTCGACATGCCGGAGATCACGGTCGATATCGTGCAGGGCTTCGATCCGACCGGGCCGTTCGGCGCCAAAGGCGTCGGCGAGCCGACGGCGGTGCCGACCGCGGCCGCGGTCCTCAACGCCATCCATGACGCGGTCGGTGTGCGCGTCACCGCACTGCCGGCCACGTCGGAAAAGGTGCTCGCCGCCATCAAGGCCAAACGCGCCAACGAGCAGAAGCAGATCCCAGCCTGACATGGGCCTTCGCGGCCCCGGACCACATTTCTCTGTATCTTCGCCGGCTCCGGGCTGGAACTTGGGGTGCGACGATTTTGGGGCGCGACGTTTTGTCGGAGGGTTGCCTATCATGACAATTACAAATCGAGGCCGCCGTGCCGCGCTGCTCGGCGGCTTTGCCGCGCTCGTTGCGCTCGCCTTGCCGGTGCAAGCCGCGGACTATCCGAGCCGGCCGGTCATGCTGGTGGTTGCGTTTCCGCCTGGCGGTCCGAGCGATGTGCTCGCCCGCATTGTCGGCAAACAGATGGAACAATTGCTCGGCCAGCCGGTCGTCATCGAAAACAAGCCGGGTGCCGGCGGCAATATCGCGGCCGAATACGTCGCGCGCGCAGCGCCCGACGGCTACACGCTGCTGATGGGCAACAACAGCATCCTCGCCACCAACGAAAGCCTGTACAAGAAGCTCGCCTACAGTCCGGAAAAGGATTTCATGCCGATCACTCTGATCGGCACGCAGGCCAATATCCTAGTGGTCAATCCGAAAGTGCCGGTGCATTCGCTGAACGAACTGATCGATCTGTGCAAGGCGCAACCCGGCAAGATTAATTTTGCCTCTTCCGGTTATGGTGCGGCGGCCCATCTTGCCGGCGAACTGTTCAAGGCGGAAGCGCAGGTCGACATCGTGCACGTGCCCTACAAGGGCGCCGCGCCCGCCTTGCAGGATGTGATCGCCGGCCACGACCAGATGATGTTCGCCACCGCGGCATCCGTGATCGGCCACATCAAGGCTGGACAGGTGCGCGCGCTGGCGGTGACCACACTCAAGCGCACCGCGATCCTGCCCGAATTGCCGACGATGGACGAAGCCGGCTTGAAAGGCTTCGAGGCCAGCACCTGGCACGGCTTGGTCGCGCCCGCCGCCACGCCGCCAGCCATTATCGCCAAGCTGCACGACACCGCCGTCGAGGCGCTGCACGATCCAGGTGTGCAGACGTCGCTGCAGCGGCTCGGCGTCGATATCGTCGGTGACACGCCGGATGAGTTCAAAGCCTATATCGCTAAGGAAGTGCCGAAATGGGCCGAGGTGGTGAAAGCCTCCGGCGCCCACGTCGACAAATAGTCGCGGTTCCAGCCCCAAGGACTAAAGACGATGAGTAAAGTCGATCGGCCGAACGGCGCGCTCGCCCGCAATGTGCGGCGCATCGGCCATCTCGATCTGCCCGGCGCCGGCCAGGTCAATATCGCCGGCAACTACGCCTATGTCGGCCACATCCCCAACGAGGAGGACCTCGGCACCACGATCGTCGATATCGCCGATCCCGCCAACCCGCGCGTGGTGGCGACGGTTCCGGTCGACGATCCAACCTCGCACAGTCATAAGGTCCGCGTCGCCGGCGATCTCATGATCGTTAACCACGAGCGCAATCCGACGGCGGCTGGACGACGCGCCCAGGATATGCCCGCGATCAGGCGGGCCTTGCGCGAGTCGCTTGGCCGCGATCCGACCCGCGCGGAGCTGCTGCAGAAGCTCAACTTGACCGAGGCCGGCCTCGTCGAGATCGAGAAGGACGAGGCGCAGCCTTATCGCAACGGCGGCTTCCGTATCTTCGATGTATCGACGCCTGCAAAGCCGACGCTGATCCATCATCAATTGACCGGCGGCATCGGTGTGCATCGCTTCGACATGGATGAGCGCTACGCCTACATCTCGACCGAGATGGAAGGCTTCCTCGGCAACATCCTGGTCATCTACGATCTGCGGGACCCGTCGAAGCCGCAGGAAATATCGCGCTGGTGGATGCCAGGGCAGCACGTCGCCGCCGGCGAGACCCCGACTTGGCCCGGCAAGCGCCACCGGCTGCATCACGCGCTGCGCTTTGACAATGAAATGTGGGCGAGCTGCTGGCACGGCGGCTTCCGCATCGTCGATATCTCCGATATCGCGCGGCCGAAAACGGCTGCCTCGTACAACTATCATCCGCCATTTCCCGAGCCGACCCACACGGTAATGCCGGTGCCGGTCAAGCTCGGCGGCAAACGCATCGCGCTGTCGATCGACGAAGAGGACCAGGCGCAGAGCGCCAACGAGGAACAAGCGCGGCGCGGCCGCCCGCATGCGGGCATCTGCGTCTTCGACGTGAGCGACTATGCCGACGTCAGACCACTGTCGCTGTTCGAAGTGAGCGAACTCGATTCGCCGTTTGCCCGCACGCTTGGCGCGCGCTTCGGCGCGCATCAGTTTCACGAGCGTATGACCGGCACGTTGATCCATGCCGTGTGGTTCGGCGGTGGCCTGCGCATTATCGATATCGCCGACCCGATGGCGCCGCGCGAGGTGGGCTATTTCATCCCGGATCCGGTGGGCGCCCGCGCCGCGCCGCAAAGCAATGACGTGATGCTCGACGCGCGCGGGCTCATTTATATAGTGGACCGCCACGTCGGGTTTGACGTGCTGGAATCCAGCGGCGCTGCCTGAACTACTCTCCCGCCTTGCGATAGAACGCGGCCGCGTCGGCGCTGAACGCCTTGCGCGAGGCTGGATCGATATAAAGCATGTGGCCGCCGCGATAGAGTTTGAGTTGCGCGCGGCCGGCGGTGTCCGCGGGCAGGTGGTCGAGCGCGTAGCGGCTCATGCCGTAGGGCGTAATCATGTCCGAATAGCCGTGCGCGATCAGCAGCCGGAACGACGGGCTGAAGGCGAGCAGCGTGCGCAGATCGTCCTCCGCGCTCGCCTGCAGGCGGCCGCCCTGCCAGTCCCAGCCGCCGGTCACCTGGCTGGAGAGCAGCGCGTAAGTCATCTCGGTCTTGAAGCCGAGCTCGTTGCGGGCGTAGGCGGCCATGCCGCCGCCATAGGCGCGCGAGATGCCGTCGAGGATCGGGTCGGGTCCGTGCGCCGAACGCAGTTCCGGGTAGGGGTCGTCGACGGCAAAATTGGCGTCGTAGCGGCTGACGATCTTGCCGTCCGGCCGCAGGTTTTTCACGTAGGCGTTTTCGACAAAGCCGCGCGACTGCGTCACGATGTCCAGCGGCAGCCCGCTCAATTGCGCGACGCGTTGATAGAATGCCTTGCCTGCCTCACCTTTTGGCGGCGCGCCGGCCAGGGTCGTCAGATAATCGGTCATGGCGAATTTTTCCGCATCCGCCTGTGCGGCCGGAGTGAACGCGTTCTTGCGCTCGAGCGTGGCCGCCGCCAGCGACGGCAGTTGCAGCGCCGCGCGCAGCGCGGACTCGTCATCGCCGAAAGTAAGCCAGCCTTCCAGCATCGGCGACAGCATGACGATGCCCGACGTGACGATACCCTGATCGCGTTGCAGCGCGCGCGCCACTTTGGCGGCGCGGAAGCCGCCGTAGCTCTCGCCGAACAGATATTTCGGCGAGGCGGCACGGTTATTCTTGGCGACGTAGAGCGCGATCGCTTTGGCGAACGATTCCGCGTCGCTGCGGATGCTCCAGAAATGCTTGGCGTCGTCCGGCTTGACCGTACGGCTCCAGCCGGTGCCGACCGGATCGATCAGCACCAGGTCAGTGAAGGCAAGCCAGGTATCGGGATTGTCGCGCAATCGCGCGGTGGCGGCGTCGCGCCCCTCCGGCCCGAGATCGAGCAAGCGCGGGCCGACGAGGCCGAGATGCAGAAAAGCAGAGGCCGCGCCCGGCCCGCCGTTGAAGACGAAGGTCAGGGGCCGGTTCGCGCCGGCGTTCTTGGCGACATAGGCGGTGTAGAACACCGAAGCGCTCTGCTCGCCGGACTGGTCGTAGAACGGCAGCGTGCCGGCGGTCGCGGTGTAAGCGAGCTTGCCGCTTGGCGTGTCGATGGAATGCTCGGTGACGGCGTCGGCCGGCAGCAGCCGCAGCACGCCTTTGCCGGTTTCGTGTTGAGCGGCGTGCGCCGGCTTGTCTTGCGCGGCGGCCGGACCGACAACGCCGGCGAAAACGATCGCCAACGCGAGATAAACGATAGAAACTTTTTTCATGGCACGCCCGGCGCTCCAGCGGTCGATCCGTGCCCCCAGCCTCAAAGAAATGTCCCGGCCAGCGCGGCCGGGACGTTCGATTCGTTACCGCCGGCGGAAGTTCGGCCGGCGTTGTTGCGGGCCCGGGGCCGGCGCGTCGCCCTTGTGGCGGAAGCTGATGCGGCCGCGCTGCAAGTCATAGGGCGACATTTCCACGATCACGCGGTCGCCGACGCCGGTGCGGATGCGGAATTTGCGCATCTTGCCGGCGGTATAGGCCAGGACCTCGTGTTCGTTGTCGAGTTTCACCCGGAAATTGCCGTCCGGCAGAACCTCGGTCACCGTACCGTCGAACTCCAGCAGTTCTTCTTTCGCCATCCATTCGTCTCCCGGTCAGCTATCGTGCGCGGTGGCCGGCGTTACGGCGCGGCTCATTCGGGCGCTGCAGGAATGTAACATTTCCAATGTCGTTTGGCTCCCCTGCGGTGGCTTCCAGCCGGGGGGCCTGTGCACGGCCGGCCTGGTGGCCGTTTTGGTTCGGACGGCCCTGATGGCCGCTGCCGCCGTTGTGGGAACGGTGGCCGTTGTTGCCGTGATGGCCATTGCCGCCGCCATTTCCACGCTGCTGGTGATTGCCGCGCTGCGGCCGGCCGTTATGACGTTTGCCGGCATTGTGCTGCGCCGGGCGATGGGCGGGCCGCTCGCCGGTCCGCTTGTCGGTCGAGGGGATCGACATGCGGATCATGCGCTCGATATCGCGCAGAAAGGGCGCTTCCTCGTGATCGCAGAACGAGATCGCAATGCCGTCGGCGCCGGCGCGCGCGGTGCGGCCGATGCGGTGGACGTAGGATTCCGGGATGTTCGGCAGATCGTAATTGACCACATGGCTGACGCCGTCGACGTCGATGCCGCGGGCGGCAATATCTGTGGCGATCAGGATGCGCAGCTTGCCGTTACGGAAGTCGCCGAGCACGCGCTCGCGCTGGTTCTGCGACTTGTTGCCGTGGATGGCCTCGGCGCCGAAGCCGGATTTCTGCAGGGCGCGGACCACCTTGTCGGCGCCATGCTTGGTGCGGGTGAAGACCAGCACGCGATCGGTGGTTTCGGTCTTGAGCACCTCGACCAGCAGGCTCGGCTTGGCCGACTTGTCGGTGAGGATGACACGCTGCTCGACGCGGTCGACCGTCGAGGCTTGCGGCGTCACCGCCACGCGGGCCGGATCGCGCAGCATCGCGTCGGCGAGCTTGGTGATTTCCTGCGGCATGGTGGCGGAGAAGAACAGCGTCTGCCGCTCCTTGCGCAGCATCGCCACGATCCGCTTGATGTCATGGATGAAGCCCATGTCCAGCATGCGGTCGGCTTCGTCGAGCACCAGCACTTCGACCTGGTCGAGGCGCAGCGCGCGCTGGTTCACCAGATCGAGCAGGCGGCCGGGCGTGGCAACCAGCACTTCGACGCCGTGCGCCAGCGAACGGATCTGCTTGTTGATCGGCACGCCGCCAATCGCAAGGGCAACGGCAAGGGGCCGGATGTGCCGCCCATAGGCGCGGAAGCTGTCGGAGATCTGGCCGGACAATTCACGCGTGGGTGAGAGCACGAGAACGCGGCAGGCTTTCTTGTCGGGCCGCAGCCGTTTGGTATGCAGGTGATTGATGATCGGCAGCGCGAAGGCCGCGGTCTTGCCGGTCCCGGTCTGCGCAATGCCGATGACGTCGCGGCCTTGCATGGCGAGGGGGATGGTCTGGGCTTGGATCGGGGTGGGAGTGAGGTATTTCTCTTCCGCAAGGGCGCGGCTGATCGGCTCTACGAGGCCGAAGTCGTTGAATGAAGTCAAAGAGTGTCTTTCTTATATGGCGAAGCGGCCGGCTCGCTGATGCGGGCGGCGGAATCGCGGGGTTTTTAGGACATCCCGCGTGGCCAGGGTTGTCGTCAGGTTGAGAAACGGAAGAGGCGGGGCGAAATTCGTTTTAAAGAGTTTCGTGCACGCAGCCCGCGAACCCGAGGTCGGGTGTTCGTCCGTGCCGGTGATATGACAGGGGTGGATGGTCTTTTCAAGGCAGGGATGTCCCTTATTCGGCCAAATGATGAATAAAGTGCTCCAAACGGCCCATTTGCCCCGATAGACAAGCCGCCTTGGATCGGGGAATGTCAGCCCCCATTCGTCGTAATAGACTCGTATAATGGCAGTCGGAGCCGTCGAAATGCCGTTTCCCCGGGCATCCCAGGCCCTTTCCCGCTTCACCGTCCTTGATCTCACGCGCGTGCGCTCGGGACCGACCTGCGTGCGCGAACTCGCCGACTGGGGCGCCAACGTCATCAAGATCGAGACGCCGGCGCGCCTGGAAAAAGGCGAAGCGCTCGGCGGCCCGCGCCAGGGGCCGGATTTCCAGAATCTGCACCGCAACAAGCGCAGCATGACCCTCGACCTCAAGTCGCCGCAGGGCCGCGCCACCTTGCTGCGCATGGTCGAGAAGGCGGACGTGGTGGTGGAGAATTTCCGCCCCGACGTGAAGCACCGTCTCGGCATCGATTACGATGAACTGCGCAAGGTCAACAAACGAATCATTCTCGCCAGCATCTCCGGCTTCGGCCAGGACGGCCCCTATCGCGACCGGCCGGGCGTCGACCAGATCGCGCAAGGCATGGGTGGGCTGATGTCGATCACCGGCCTGCCCGGGCAGGGCCCGGTGCGCGTCGGCATTCCGGTCGCCGATCTCTGCGCCGGTCTTTTCTGCGCGCTGGGCATCCTGACTGCGCTGCACGAACGCGAAGTGTCGGGCGAAGGTCAGTGGATCACCACGTCTCTGTTGCAGTCGCAGATCTTCATGCTCGACTTCCAGGCCTCGCGCTGGCTGCAGGCGCATGAAGTGGCCAAGCAGGCCGGCAACAATCATCCGACCTCGATTCCGACCGGCGTGTTCAAGACCAAGGACGGCTATATCAACATCGCCACCGCCGGTCATGTGATGTGGGATCGTTTGTGCAACGCCCTCGACGCCCCCGAATTTATCACGCGCGAGGACTTCAAGACCGGCGCGCTGCGCTCGAAAAACCGTGATGCGGTCAATGCCGCGGTCGAGGCCAAGACGGTTGGCAAGACCAGCAAGGAATGGATCGAGATATTCAACAAGGCTGGAGTGCCCTCCGGTCCGATCAATACGATCGACCAAGTGTTCGCCGACGAGCAGGTCAAGCATCTCGGCATCGTGCAGAACGGCACGCGGCCCGACGGCACGCAAGAGACTTTCGTCGGCCAGCCGTTTTCGCTGTCGCGCACGCCGAGCCGGATCGCCGCCGTGCCGCCCGAACTCGGTCAACACACCGACGAAGTGCTCAAGGAATTCGGCTTCGCCGACAATGAAATCGCCGAGCTGCACAAGGCAAACGCGCTGTAGGCGCCACGCGCGCGGCGGGAGCAGGCGGTAAGAGAAGGAGACACGGAATGAACGCCATCACCACAGACCGACAAGATGCTGTCCCGCAAGGATGGCGGCGTCGGCTATCTCATCTTCAACAATCCCGAGCGGCACAATGCGGTGTCGCTCGACATGTGGGAGGCGGCGCAAGGCATCCTCGCCGACTTTGCCGCCGACAAGACGATCCGCGTCGTGGTGCTCACCGGCGCCGGCGGCAAGGCATTCGTCTCCGGCGCCGACATCTCCAAGTTCGAGAGTGAGCGCTCCAGCAAGGAGGCGATCGACCGCTACAATGTCGCGGTCGATAAGGCCAACACTGCGGTCTATGAGTTCCCCAAGCCGACCATCGCCATGATCCGCGGCTACTGCATCGGTGGCGGTGTCGGGCTGGCGCTGTGCTGCGACCTGCGCATCTGCTCGGACAATTCCAAGTTCGGCGTGCCGGCGGCCAAGCTTGGGCTGGGCTATGGCTTCAAGGGCATCAAGAAGCTGGTCGACGTGGTCGGCCCGTCGTTTGCCAAGGAGATCTTCTACACCGCGCGCCAGTTTACGGCCGCCGAGGCGCAGACCATGGGTCTGGTCAACCGCGTGCTGCCGGAAGCGGAGTTGGAGAAATACGTGAAGGACTATGCCGACACCATCAGCGCCAATGCGCCGCTTACGGTGAACTCGGTGAAGTTCATCGTCGGCGAGACGGTCAAGGCGGAGAGTGAGCGTAACCTGAAACAATGCGCCGACCTGGTGGCGCAGTGCTTTGCCAGCAACGACTACAAGGAAGGCCGCACCGCTTTCATGGAAAAGCGCAAGCCGGCGTTCACCGGCACTTAAAAATGGCCGCGAGGGACGGGCGCCCGCGGTGTTAATACAATAAGTGCCAGATAAGAAAGCCGTGGCAAGCGGCGCTTAATGGGAGGATGTGCGTGGCGTCCGTTGAGTTGCGCGGCCTGACCAAGCGTTATGGCGACGTGGCGGTGGTCGACGATATCTCGCTCGCCATTGAGCACGGCCATCTCGTCTGCCTGCTCGGGCCCTCTGGTTGCGGCAAGACTACCACGCTGCGATTGATCGCCGGCTTCGTCGAGCCGAGCGCGGGCGAGATCCGCGTCGGCGACAAATTGATCTCCTCGCCCGCGCATTCGCTGCCGCCCGAGCGGCGCAACATGTCGATGATCTTCCAGAGCTACGCGCTGTGGCCGCACATGACGGTGGCCGAAAATATCGTCTACGGCCTCAAGCTGCGTAAAATGGATCGAGACACCATTTCCAAGAAGCTCGCGTCCATTCTCGCGACGACCAAGCTGGCGCCGCTCGCCGAGCGCTATCCGGGCGAATTGTCCGGCGGCCAGCAGCAGCGCGTCGCGCTCGCCCGCGCGCTGATCGTCGAGCCGGAGACGCTGCTGCTCGATGAGCCTTTGTCCAACCTTGACGCCAATCTGCGCGAGGAGATGCGCTTCGAGGTGCGCCGGCTGCACGACGCCTATCGCTACACCACAGTTTATGTCACCCATGACCAGTCGGAGGCGATGACCACTGCCGATCTCATTTGCGTCATGAACGGCGGCAAGATCGAGCAATCCGGCTCGCCTGAGGACGTCTACGACCGCCCGCGCTCCGAATTCGTCGCCCGCTTCATCGGCTCCAGCAACGTGATCAAGGGCAAGGCGCAGGACGAGGCCTGCATCGTCTTTGCCGGCAGCGTACTGCGCTGCGTCGGCGGCAAGCTCAAGGCCGGCGCCGACACCGCGGTGTCGATCCGTCCGCACGACATCGCAATTTCCGCCGTCGCGCCGCCGCCGGCGGAAAACACCGTGCCGGCGACGGTGACGCGGCAGGTCTTTCTCGGCGGCAGCCGGGACTATATGGTTGAGCTCAAGGGCGGCGCGTCGTTGCGCGTCGTCACCGCCGCGGGCGACAGCGTCCCCGAAGGCAGCGCGGTCTGGTTGCATCTGCCGCCGGACAAATGCCGGGCGCTGCTGGGATAAAGCGAAGATTTCGCGCGGCGAAACAACAAAAAAGCAAAGTCAGGGAGGATACGCCGATGAAACGCTCAAAAATCTCTCGCCGCGACGTGCTGATCGGCTCGGGCGCGCTCGCCGCCGGAGCATCGTTTTCGACCCGCGTGCTGTCGGCGGCGCCGCCGGCGAGCGCCGTGACGCCGGCGCTGATCGAGGCCGCCAAGAAGGAAGGCAAGGTCGTCTGGTACACCTCGATCGACCTCAAAGTGTCGCAGGAAATCGCGCAGCGTTTCGAAGCGAAGTATCCCGGCGTCAAGGTGCAGGTCGAGCGCACCGGCGCCGAGCGCATCCTGCAGCGCATCGGCCAGGAATATCAGAGCAATATCCATGCGGTCGACGTCGTCAATTCATCGGACGCCTCGCATCTTGCCTATTGGAAGGAGCAGGGCTGGCTCGCGCCTTACGTGCCGGAGGATGTCGCCAAGTTCTACCCTCCCGAACACAAGGACGCGGATGGCATGTTCGCCAGCTTCCGCATCTTCCTCTGCATTATCGCCTACAACACCAGTCTGGTGAAAAAAGAGGAAGCACCGAAGAGCTTTGCCGATCTGCTCAAGCCCGAATGGAAGAGCAAGATCGTCAAGGCGCATCCTGGCTACAGCGGCACGATCCTCACCGCGACCTTCCAGACCGCGCGCGACCTCGGCTGGGGCTATTTCGAGAAACTCGCGCAACAAGACGTGCTGCAGGTGCAGTCCGCCTCGGTGCCGCCGAAGAAGCTCGCGCTCGGCGAGCGCGCGGTGCAGGCCGACGGCGTCGAATATCTCATCTTCAAGGAGAAGGAATCGGGCCAGCCGGTCGAGCCGGTCTACGCCAGCGAAGGCACGCCGCTGATCGTCGGCCCCAACGGCATCTTCAAGGCGGCGCCCAATCCGAATGCGGCGCGGCTGTTCGAGAGCTACTGCTTCACCGCCGAATGTCAGCAGGTCAACATCGACACCGGCGGCCTGCGCTCGGCGCATCCGCAGACCAAGGAAAAGGCCGGCCGCACGCCGCTCAAGGACATCAAGCTGATGAAGGACGACGCGGTCGGCGTGCTCAAGAATGCCGCGGCGATCAAGGCGCATTACGTCAAGCTGTTCCATGTGTGATGTACGTGCCGCGACGTTTCTCAGCGCGGGCTTTGGCGGAGTGCAGGTAAAGTTATGACCGCACTCGCGACCTCAGCGCCGGCCGCAAAGCGGCGGCTGCACGTCGATCTTTCGATTCCCGTGCTGCTGCTGTTTTCGGCCGTGCTATGCCTTCTGATCGTGCTGCCGCTCGGCTGGCTCGCGGCCTTCGCCTTTACCGACAAGACCGGCGCCTTCACGCTCGCCAACTTCCGCAGCCTGGTGGTCGATGCCGCCTACCTCGATCCGCTGCTGACCACCTTCGCGCTCGCTATCCTCTCGGCGGTCATCTGCTGCGTGGTGGCCGCGCCCATGGGCTGGCTGGTATCGCGCACCGACATGCCGTTGCGGCGCACGGTGCGCCTGCTGGTGACGGCGTCGTTCGTCACCCCGCCTTTCATCGGCGCCATTGCCTGGGAGCTATTGGCGGCTCCGAACAGCGGGCTGCTCAATCAGTTGTTCCGCGATCTGACCGGCGCCGACGCCGCCACGCATCTGTTGAATATCTATTCGTTTTCCGGGCTCGTGTTTGTGATCAGCTGTTACACTTTTCCTTATGTCTTCGTGCTGGTCGCCAATGCGCTCGACCGCACGCCGGGCGATCTCGAGGACGCCTCGTCCATCCTCGGCGGCGGCACCTGGGTGACCGCCAGGCGGGTGACGATTCCGCTTGCGCTGCCCGCGCTGGCGGCCGGCGCGCTGGTCGCCTTTCTCGAGGCGATGACGCAATTCGGCACGCCGGCGATCCTGGCAATGCCGGCCGGCTTCCACACCATGACGACCAAGATCTGGAGCCTGTTCGAGTTTCCGCCGCATCCCGAACTCGCGGCGGCGGCGTCGCTGCCCTTGCTGCTGCTGACGGTGATCCTGTTGCGCGCGCAGCATATGGTGCTGGGGCGCCGCAGCTACGCCGTCGTCGGCGGCAAGAACAGCGAGCCGCGCCTGGTGCGCCTCGGCGCCTACAAATGGCTGGCGCTCGCCTTGAGCATGCTGGTGCTGATGTGCCCGGTATTCCTGCCGTATTTCGCTCTGCTCAATGCGAGCTTCTCCAAGATTGCCTCGCACGTCGTCAGCTTGAATAACTTCACGCTGAAGAACGTCGAATTCGTGTTCGTCGAATTGTCCGAAACGGATGTCGCCATCAAGAACACGTTCATCCTCGGCGTTCTTTCGGCCACGGTCGGTACGGTCATGGCCGTCGTGATCGGCTACGTCACCGATCGCAAGCTGATCGCCGGCTATCGCGTGCTCGGCTTTCTGGCGTCCGCGCCGATCGCCATCCCCGGCATCGTGCTCGGCGTCGGGCTGTTCTTCAGCTACACCAAGGGGCCGGTCGTGCTCTACGGCACGCTGTGGATCTTGCTGATCGCCTTCGTGACGCTCACCATGCCGGCGGCCTACCAGCAATTGCAGTCGGCGTTCCGCTCGGTTCATCCGGAACTGGAGGACGCCAGCCGCATCCTCGGCGCGACGCGCCTGCGTTCGCTCTGGCAGATCACCGCGCCGCTGCTGCGCACCAGTGTGATCGCCACCTGGTGCTTCATCTTCGTCGGCGTGGTACGCGAACTATCGGCCGCCATCATGCTGTTCACCTCGCAGACCAAGGTCCTTTCCGTGCTTATTTACGATCTCAACGAAAGCGGTGACCTTGCCGCCATCGCCGTGCTCGGCGTCTTCATGCTGATCGTCACCTCGGCGGTCGTCATCCTTGCCAACAATCTGCCGAAATTCGGCGCTCAACGCGTGGCCTGATTTGCAATGACCGAATCTCCCTCGATTGCCGAACAATTGGCGGCGCGTATCGCCATCCTCGACGCAGCGAAGCTGCCCGCCGCCGTGCGCACGAAATGCGAAGATCTTTTGGTCGACGTTGCCGGTCTCTGCCTAACCGCGCGCAACGAGGACTACATCAAGGCCGCGCTCAGCGGCCTCGACGACGACGGGCCTTGCACCGCAATTGGCCACGTCCGCACGCTGAGCAGCGCCGGCGCCGCTTTCGTCAACGGCACCGCGGCGCATGGCGAGGATTTCGACGATACCTTCGAGGGCGGGCCGGTGCATGCCGGCGCGGTGGTTGTGCCGGCGGTGCTGGCGGCCTGCGAGCGCCATAGGCCCGACGGCGCCGCGGCACTGCTCGGCATCGCGGTCGGCACCGAGACCATGTGCCGGCTCTCCACCGTGGTGCCGAAGGCGGTGCACAAGGCCGGCTTTCACCCGACCGCGATCTTCGGCGTGATGGGCGCGGCCGCCGGCGTCTCCGCCGCGCTCGGCTTGAATGCCAAACAGATCGTCGACGCCCTCGGCATCGCCGGCAGCTTTGCCTCGCGGCATCATCGAATATCTCGCCGAAGGCGCTTGGACCAAACGGCTGCATCCCGGCTGGGCGGCGCAGTCCGGTATCCGCGCGGCATTGCTCGCGCGCGGCGGGTTCATCGGGCCGCGCACGGTGTTCGAAGGCGTGCACGGGCTGTTTCACGGCTTCGCGCACACCACGCAAGGCGACTACGCGGCGCTCGACGATTTCGGCACACGCTGGGTGACCGAGACGCTCGCCTTCAAGCCCTATCCCTGCGGCACCATGGCGCATCCTTATATCGATTGCGCGAAGAAGCTCGCCGCGCGCGGCATCAAGCCGGCCGACGTCAAGGAAATGATCTGCGAGGTGGGCGAGGGCACCGTGCACCGGCTGTGGGAGCCGCTCGCCGCCAAGCAGCGCCCGCCCAACGGCTATGCCGCGAAATTCGCCACGCCCTTCATCCTCGCCACCGGTTTCGTGCGCGGCGGCGTCGGGCTCGACGCGTTCACCGATGAAGCGGTGCGTGACGAAGACCGTGCTCGCGCTCGCCGCCAAGGTGCGTTACGTCATCGACCCGAACAATCCTTATCCGAACGCCTTCACCGGCCACATCCGCTGCGTCGCTCAACGACGGCCGCGTCGTCGAGGAGAGGCAACCGCATTTCCGCGGCGGCGCCAACGAGCCGCTCACGCGCGCCGATATCGAAGAGAAATTCGCGCTCAACGCGCGTCACGGCGGCTGGGACGCCGCGCGCAGCGCCGCCGCGCTCAAGCTGCTCGTCAAGCTCTACGATGTCAAGATCGATCTCGCACCGTTACAGGGGTAAGTGAATGGTTGAAGGAAAAGAATTCGCCAGCCAAGAACTTGCTGGAAAGGTCGCCATCGTCACCGGCGCCGGACGCAATATCGGCCGCGCCATCGCGCTGCATCTGGCCGCCGGCGGCGCCGCGGTCGTGGTGAACGCGCGCTCCAATCAGGCGGAGGCCGATGCCGTCGCCGCCGAGATCAAGACGAACGGCGGTAAGGCCATCGCCGTGCTCGCCGACGTCGCCGATGCCGCCGCGGTCGAAGGGATGGCGCAGGCAGCATTGAAGGCTTTCGGCCGCATCGACATCCTGGTCAACAACGCCTCGCTGCGCCGCGAAAAGCCGATCGACGAGATGAGCTACGCCGAGTGGCGCGAGATCATGGACGCCACGCTCGATTCCGCGTTCCACGGCGTGCATGCCTGCCTGCCGGCGATGAAGAAGAACGGCGGCACCATCATCAATATCGGCGGCATGAGCGCGCATATCGGCTCCAAAGGCCGCGCCCATGTGATGACGGCGAAAGCGGGCATCGTCGGCTTCAGCCGCGCTCTGGCGCACGACCTCGGCGTCTACCACATCACCGCCAATTGCGTGGTGCCCGGCGCGATCCACACCACGCGGCCGCGCACTTCGCTCAACCCGGCGCATCATCTCACGCACGGCACCATCACCGGCGAGCCCGGCAAGCCGGACGACGTCGCCGCCATGGTGCGGATTGCTCGCCGGTCCCGGCGGCCGCAACGTCACCGGGCAGACCATTCACGTGAACGGCGGGGCGTTTTTAGGGTGATAGCCGGACAAGCCCGAAAGTGCTAATCCAGCGCGCAAGATTGTCCGGGTAGCAACGAGGTTCCCCATGTATTCCGAACTCGCGCTTTACATCGACGGCAAATGGCTCAACGGCGAAGGCCGCAAGGGCGAGGACGTGATCAACCCGGCGACCGGCAAGACGCTGGCGCACCTGCCGCACGCCTCAGCCGCCGATCTCGACGCCGCGCTCGAAGCCGCCGCGAAGGGCTTTGCCGTGTGGAAGGCGACCTCGGCCTATGACCGCTCCAAGATCATGCGCAAGGCCGCCGATCTGGTGCGCGAGCGCTTCGATCACATCTCCAAGGTGCAGACGCAGGAGCAGGGCAAGGTCTATGTCGAGTCACGCGCCGAAGTGATGACCAGCGCCGACATCATCGACTGGTATGCCGAGGAAGGCCGCCGCACCTACGGCCGCGTCATTCCCGGCCGGGCGAAGGGCGTGCGCCAGATGGTGCTGCAGGAGCCGGTCGGCGTCGTCGCCGCCTTCACGCCGTGGAATTTCCCGACGCTGACGCCGGTCCGCAAGATCGCCGGCGCACTCGCTGCCGGGTGCTCGCTCATCATCAAGGCTTCGGAAGAAACGCCGGGCGGCTGCGTCGAATTGGTGAAGTGCTTCGCCGATGCCGGGCTGCCGGCAGGCGTGCTCAATCTGGTGTTCGGGGTGCCGGCCAACGTGTCGGAGCACCTGATCCCGTCCAAGATCGTCAAGAAGATCTCCTTCACCGGCTCGATCCCGGTCGGCAAGCATCTCGCCGGCCTTGCCGCCAAGGGCATGAAGCGCGCCACCATGGAGCTCGGCGGGCATTCACCCGTCGTCGTGTTCGACGACGCCGATCCGGAGAAGGCCGCCGACACCATCGCCGCGTTCAAGTACCGCAACGCCGGCCAGGTCTGCATCTCGCCGACGCGCTTCTACGTGCAGGAGAAGGGCTACAACAAGTTCGTCGCCCGCTTCACCGAATACGCCAAGGGCTTGAAGATGGGCGACGGACTGGAGAAGGGCATCACGCTCGGGCCGCTCGCCAATCCGCGCCGGCTCGACGCCATGGAAAGCTTCGTCAACGACGCCAAGAGCCGCGGCGGCAAGGTCGTCACTGGCGGCTCGCGGCACGGCAACCAGGGTTTCTTCTTTGAGCCGACCGTGATCACCGACGTGCCGGACGACAGCAAGATCATGACCGAGGAGCCGTTCGGTCCGCTGGCGCCGATCGTGCCGTTCAAGACATTCGACGAAGTGGTCGAGCGCGCCAACTCGCTGCAGTTCGGGCTGGCGGCCTACGCCTTCACGTCATCGGACAAGACGGCGGCCGCCATTGGCGACGCCATCCAGTCCGGCATGGTGGGCGTCAACAGCGTCGCGGTGTCGACGCCAGAGACGCCGTTCGGCGGTGTCAAGGAGTCCGGCTACGGCTCGGAAGGCGGCATCGAGGGCCTGCAGGCCTACATGAACACCAAGTTCATCTCGCAGGGGTAAGCGAAACGAGGCGACTTCGTCGCTTCCCCGGAGCCGGCGGGGCATTTGATCCGGGTCAATACTGAGCGCCAGTTTGCGCTGTAGACAAGATGAAATCTTGAGTTACCGGGTCAAAACCATGACGCGGAACCGTTTCATCTTGGCGGCTGTGACACTGACGATCGGCGCCGGCGTTCTGTTCGGCGCCTGGTCGGTCTATCTGCGTCCGGTCAAGGTGCAAGTCGGCGCCGTCCAGCGCGACATGAAGGTCGAGGTCTTCGGCCTCGGCACGGTCGAGGCCCGCGTTACATCCAAGATCGGCTTCAAGGTCTCCGGCGTCCTAGTCGAGCTTGGCGCCGATGTCGGCGACCGGGTCGCCAAAGGCGCGGTTTTGGCCCGCCTCGACGACCGCGAGCAGAGAGCGCAGGTCGCCAGGGCCAACGCGGCTATTGGGCAAGCTGAAGCGAACCTGCAAAGGGCCAAGGCAAGCGTCGAAAAAGCCAAAGCGAATTTCGCCAACGCCAGCAGCATCAACCAGCGGCGGCAGACGCTGCTCCAGAGCAACAACACCTCGGTCGAAACGGCACAAACGGCGAAGGCTGCCCAAGACGCTACACTTGGCGACGTTAATTTGGCGAACAGCGATGTGCTGGTGGCTGAGGCCAATATTGGCGACGCCAAAGCACAGCAGCAGCAGCAAACCGCGACATTGGACTTTCATACGCTTACGGCTCCTTACGACGCCATGGTGACTGCGCGCCTGAAGGAGCTTGGTTCCGCCCTGGGCCCCGGAGAGCCGGTGTTCACGCTGATCGATCCAAAATCGATCTGGGTTCTTGCTTATATCGACGAGAGCAAGGCCGGCGAGATCAAAGTAGGTGAGCCGGCCGAAATCGTGCTGCGATCGCAGCCCGGCCGGCGAATTGCCGGTCACGTCGCGCGTATCGAGCCGGAAAGCGATCGCGTGAACGAAGAGCGTAAAGTCGAAATTGCGTTCGAAAAGATACCGCAGGGTATTAATTTGGGCGAACAGGCGGAGGTCTATATCACCACGGTGCTGCTGCCGCAGGCGCTGTTGGTTCCGGAAGCGGCCATCGTTGGCCTCGCGAAAAATCGCGGAACGGTCTGGGCGATCGAGGATGGGCATTTGCGACAACACGAAGTGACGCTCGGCCACCGACTGCTCGACGGGCGTTATGAGATCGTCAGCGGCCTGCCGGACAAGGCCCAAGTGGTTGTCAAATTGCGCAGCGGACTGCGCGTCGGTCGCGCCGCCACGATCGGCGAAGAGCCAAAGCGATGAATCTCGCTTACCGGGATATCAAGCACAATCTGCTGCGCTTCGTTCTGACCAACTTCGGCTTGAGCCTGCTGCTCGGCATTGTCATCGTCATCACCGGCGTCTATGGCGGCTTGATCGACGATGCGCTGCGGCAAGCGCGGGCAGCGAATGCGGACCTTTGGGTCGTCGAGGCCGGCACCAATGGGCCATTCGCGGAAGCGTCGCGCATTTCCGGCGACACCCGGGAACTGGTCAGCCGAGTTTATGGTGTGGAGCGCGCCGGCTCTGTCACCTATCAATCGGTGCAGACCGAGCTCAACGGCAAGCCGCTGCGCATGTTTCTCATCGGCTTCGAGCCGGGCCGGCCGGGCGGCCCCCGCAAGCTGTCGGATGGCCGCGACCTTCTGCGCGGCCACTATGAGATGATCCTCGATCGCTCCGCCGGTCTCGGGCTCGGCCAGGAAGTGCCGCTCGGTACGCATGGCCATAAATTCACGGTCGTCGGCTTGATGGATAAAGAGCTCACGTCGTCCGGCGATCCGGTCGGCTACATCACCTTGCGCGACGCGCAAGCGCTGCAGTTCGAACTTGCTCCACCAGCCTCGCGGCGCGAACAGGCGCGCGGAAGCGCGGCGGACAGCAACGATCAGATCAACGCCGTCATCGCCAAGGTATCACCTTATGTTCCAATCGATGAAGTCGCCCACGCGCTATCGCGCTGGAAGCACCTGACGACGCTCACGCAAGACCAGCAGGAAACGCTGTTGAGCAAATTCGTTATCGAAAAGGCGCGCAATCAGCAGCGGCTGATCATGATTCTGTTGATCATCGTTTCGGCCGTCATCATCGCCTTGATCGTCTACACGCTGACGATCGACAAAGTGCGCTCGATCGCCACGCTCAAATTCGTCGGCGCGCCGGACCGGACCATCGTCGGCCTCATCGTCCAGCAGGCGCTGTCGATGGGGATATTCGGTTACTTTGCCGGGCTGGCGCTCGTCCTCATCTTCCAGCCCTATTTCCCGCGCCGGCTTGTGCTTGATCCAGAAAGCGTCGCCATCGTGTTCCTGATCACGGTGGCGATCTGCCTTGCCGCCAGCACGCTGGGCATCCGGATCGCGCTCAAAGTGGACCCGACGGAAGCGCTTGCGAGCTCGGGGTAGCGCCATGGCCGGGACAGATAAAGAACCCGTGGTGCGCGTCGAGCATCTGTCCAAGCATTTCGGGCAGGGCACTACGCGGGTCGATGCCCTGCGCGATATCAATTTGGACGTCTTCCCCGGCCAGGTTGTCGGGTTGATGGGACCGAGCGGCTCCGGCAAGACCACGCTGCTGCACTGCATCGCCTGCATCCTGGAGCCGAGCAGCGGCCGCATCATGCTCGACGGCGAGCTTGTCTATGACGAGTGCTGGCTCAAATCCGATCTGCGCCGGCTGCGGCTCGACAAGATCGGCTTCATCTTTCAATACCCGAATTTGCTGCCATTTCTCGACGGCAGCGACAATGTCGCCGTGGTGCTCGATCTGGCCGGTTTCAGCGCCGCGGCGGCGCGCAAGCGCGCCATCGAACTGCTTGATTATCTCGAGGTCGGCCACCGCAAGCATGCACTGCCCAAGCAGCTTTCCGGCGGCGAGGCGCAACGGGTGGCGATCGCCCGCGCGCTCGCCAACAAGCCGCGCATCATTCTTGCCGACGAACCGACCGCGCCGCTCGAACTCGGTGCGGGCCCGCATCGTGATGGATTTACTGCGCCGGATCGCCATCGATCAGAATGCGGCGATTATCGTCGTCACCCATGACGAAATGATTCTGGACCACTTCGATCACATCTTCCGGCTGCGCGATGGAAGGCTCGAACAGGACGAGGCGGGGCGGCCGCGTCCGCCTGAGAAAGAAGTCCTCGTCCACGCCTGAAACATTCGCTTGGCGAACGCCGGCGCAATGTCAGTTGCCGGCCGCGAAGCCGTAGCCGGAAAGAATTGCTTCGCCATCCGGCGAGACGATGAAATTGGCAAAACTCTGAGCCGCCACCGGCGCGCCGTCGATCACGGTGAGGCCGTAGTCGGCGCCGACGCTGAGGTTAACCGGCAGTTCGACGGTCTGTTGGCCGGAATTCTGCTTCTGCGCGCCGCGTGCATTGGTGCAATAAGTGAGGAAGATGTCGGCTTTACCTTCGGCCACCAGCCAGCCATAGACCAGGCGGCCGGCCGGCGGCGCGGCGCTGGTCTGACTGCCGGTCAACTGGTGCGCCTTTTTCTCAAGCTCGACGCGCGCCCCCGGCTTTATCGCTTCGGCCTTGCGGAAAATCTCGATGGCGTAGTCGCCGGATGGGTCGGCTTTTGGCGTTGAAATGCCGAGCTTTACCAGGGGATCGAGCATCCGTTCGAGCAGGTTCGAAGAATCCACCTTCAGCAGCGGATTGGCCAGCGCGCACATCTTGTTGCGGGCGAAACGGATCACCGGCCCGCTTTTGCCGGCATCATGCAGCGCCTGCGGATGCTCCATATTGGCGGATGCGAACACCTGCGCATTGGAGCCGCCGGCGATCTCATCTTTAAGTGCGCCGGATGGGCCGAATTTCGTTTCAACTTTATTGCCCGTTTTCGCTTCGAACGCCTTGGCCACGTCGGTCAACGCGCCGCGCAGGCTGCCGGCGGCGTAGAGCTGAACGGTGTCGGCGAGGGCCATGGCAGACGCGTTCCATAACAAGACCACCGCCGCGGCAATGCGCCAGCACATCCTCACGGGGCCGTGAGCGGCGCTGGGTTCCTGGGTGCAGTCGAAAAAATGTCGGTCCAAGGGCCCTCCTCGCGCGCAACCAACCGCCCACCCCGCGCGTAAGTGAGACAAGCCCTTAACATGCCAACCCAGGAGAGGTGCCATGAAAACGCTTGTGCTGTGGCTGGCCGCGCTTTCGCTGACCTTGTTCGCTTGGCAATTCGATCCATTGGAACACCTGCGCGGCGATTCGGCGAGGCCAGCCGCGCAACCGATCAACTTCAGCGCTTTGCATGCGCAAGCACGCGATGCGCTGCGGCGCCTGCGCGAGAAGCACGAGCAGTCCCTCGCCCCAGCGCACGAGGCCGACATGAAATTGGCCTACGTCACACCGCCGCCAACCAACTGATCGCCGACCCGTACCGCTCTCACGCGCTATGGTCGTTGGCGTTCGGGTAGAACAGTTGCTCGCCGTTGATCTTGTAATTGGCGATGTCCTTCTGGCCTTCCGGTGAGATCAGATAGTCGATGAACTGCTGGCCGAGTTGCTTTTTGACGTTCGGGTGCTTGGCCGGGTTCACCAGCATGACGCCGTACTGGTTGAACATGCGCTTATCGCCTTCGACCAGGATCTGCAAGTCGCCCTTGTTCTTGAAATGGATCCAGGTGCCGCGGTCGGATAGCACGTAGGCATTGTCGGCACCCGCAGTGTTGAGCGCCGCGCCCATGCCCTGGCCGATCGACTTGTACCAAGGCCCCTTGTCCTTAACGATGTCGATGCCGGCATCCTTCCAGAGCTTGAGCTCGGCGATGTTGGTGCCGGAGCGGTCGCCGCGCGAGATGAACGGGGCCTGCTTGGCCTTGATGGTCTGGAACGCCTTGGCGACGTCCTTCATGCCCTTGATGCCGGCGGGATCGCTCTTCGGTCCGATCAGGACGAAGTCATTGTACATCACCGGATAGCGATGGACGCCTTGGCCTTCGGCAAGGAATTTCTCTTCCGCCGATTTGGCGTGCACGAACACCACGTCGGCGTCGCCGCGCCGGCCGGTATCGAGCGCCTGCCCGGTGCCCTGCGCCACCACCTTCACGGTGATGTCGGTCTTCTTCTTGAACAGCGGCAGCAGATATTCGAAGAGGCCGGAATCCTGCGTCGAGGTGGTCGAGGCAACGACGATCGATTTGTCCTGCGCGAATGCAGGCGGCGCGGCGGCGACAATGGCGGCGAGCGCGGCGGCGACAACGATAGTGCGGCGGTTGAGCATCATGTGAATCCTCCTCTGTGTGTTTTTGTCTAGACCAGCAATTCGCCGGCGATGAAGGTCCGCGCTTCTCGTGAACGCGGATTGACGAAAAATTCGGCCGCGGGCCCGTTTTCGATCAGCCGGCCGCGATGCAGCAGCACCACGTCGCCGGCAAGACGCTTGGCCTGCCCGAGATCGTGCGTCGACATCACTACCTTGACGCCGCGCGCGGTGATGGCGCGCACGATGTCCTCGATCGCCTTGGTGGCGGCGGGGTCGAGGCTGGCGGTCGGCTCGTCGAGAAACAGCAGTGCTGGATCGCGCGCCAGCGCGCGGGCGAGTGCGAGCCGCTGCTGCTCGCCGCCGGAGAGGCGCCGCGCCGGGCGGCGATCGAGCCCCTCTAAGCCAACGTCGGCGAGCAAATCGGCGGCGCGGTTGGCGCGCTGCTGGCGCGGCACGCCGGCCGCGGCCAGCGCGTAGCGGACATTGCCAGCGGCGCTGCGGCGAAGCATCGTCGGGCGCTGGAACAATATGGCGCGGCGGTCCGGGGGCGAGGCGCCGCGTCCGCCCCAGGTGATGCGGCCGCGCGTGGCCGGAATGAGCCCCATAGCGGCGCGCAGCAAGGTGGTTTTGCCGGAGCCGTTCGGGCCGATCAGAACGGTGGGGGCGGAATTGCCCGAAAGAACAAGCGATATGCCGTCGAGGATCGCCACCGCGCCGGCAACAATGGCTACTTCCGAGAACATCAAGGGCAGATCGCTGGTGGGAGCGCGCATGGTCATCCCGCGTAGCGTTCGCCGGCGCGGCGCGCGCCCCAGGCCAACGCATTGATCAGAACGACGATGAAAATCAGCACGAGGCCGAGACCGATGGCGAGCGGCAGGTCGCCCTTGGAGGTTTCCAGCGCGATGGCCGTGGTCATGGTGCGGGTGAAGCCGTCGATGTTGCCGCCGACGATGATGATGGCGCCCACTTCCGCCGCCGCCCGCCCCCAGCCCGCCAGCAACGCTGTCACAAGGGAAAACCGTGCGTCCCAGACCAGCGTCACGACCCGTCCGGCCGGCCCGATATTCATTGCCGCCATTTCGTCGCGGTACTCGACCCACAGATCTTCAATGGTCTGCCGCGTCAGCGCGGCGATTATCGGAGCAACCAGAATGGTTTGGGCGATCACCATGGCCTGCGGCGTGAACAACAGTCCCCATGTTCCGAGCGGCCCCGACCGCGACAAAGTCAGGAAAACCGCGAGCCCTACCACGACCGGCGGTAAGCCCATCATGGCGTTGAGGAATACGATTGCGCCCTCACGCGCTGGAAAACGGATGAGGGCGAGGGATGCTCCTGCGGGCACGCCGATCAGCGCCGCGAGCAGCACGGCGCTGACGCTGACTTCCAACGACAGCCATACGATAGCGAACAGACTCGGATCGCCCGTGAGCACCAAATGCAGCGCGGAACCGTCACCCGTCATATCGGGTTCCAAGGCATTTCGGGCTTGCCGGAGGTCTAAAAGGCATGGGCTTGAGCATATTTGATATTTTGCGCCTTTGTTCCGTTGTCGGTCAATATTCGAAATAAAAACATATTAAAACAGAAAGTCGCCCCAAGATTTCTGCATGCCGCGATGGTTGAAGAACTGGCCATTTGACTTGAAAAAGGCGGTCCAGGCCTGCATGACGTAGTCATCTGCTGGCAAATGGGGTGGCCGAGTGGCTGAAGGCGCATTAGCGCGTCCCGCGCGCGTCTTCATGTAAAAAGGCGTGCGCCGTTGCGAGAACTGGTGAGGAGGGGTGGCCGAGTGGCTGAAGGCGCACGCTTGGAAAGCGTGTTTACGGGAAACCGTAACGTGGGTTCGAATCCCACTCCCTCCGCCACCCTTGGTGGGACCCGATTCTCTAGCCGCGCAATTCAAGCCTTGGCTTGTCGAACACCGACGCCGCACAATTACCCGTAGAAATCGAATCGACCGGGACCCCATTCTTTCGTCGACGGAATTGATCGCATTCGTCCCTGTCAGCAGGGCTTGCTTGTATTTGAGCTAGCCTGCGAGCGTGTTCGCTGCCGACCCAAGAACCTGCATCCGATTTGCGCGCAGATAGGCCTCAAGATCATCGGCCGGCAGCGGCTTGGCGTAGAAGTAGCCCTGCAACTCCTCGCATTTTTCCGCACGCAAGAAGGCCGACTGCGCCGCCGTTTCGATGCCCTCGGCGATCACCTCGAGGCCGAGGTTGTGCGCCATCACGATGATTGAGCGCACGATGGCCGTATCTTCCGGTGTTGATTTGGGGGCGATTTTGCGCACGAAACTTTGATCGATCTTGATGCGCGTGAGCGGATAGCGCGCAAGATAGCTCAGCGACGCGTAGCCGGTGCCGAAATCGTCGAATGCAAGATTGACTCCCTTGGCACGCAATATGCGCAACGCTTTAAGCGTCTCTTCTTCATGGCCAAGCGCAATATTCTCGGTAATCTCAATTTCCAGCGCCTCGGCGGGAAGTCTGCTCTGGCTGAGCGCATAGTCCACGTCTCTGAGCAGTGTTTCGTCGTGGAACTGCGCCGGGAAAAGGTTGACGCCTATCCGCACCGGCGGAAGACCCATCGCTCGCCAAGCCGCGGCGTGCTCGCAAGCCGACTGTATAATCCACCGCCCTACCTCGAGCACAAGCGGGCTTTCGCTGAGCGCCTCGATGAATGCGCCAGGCGCGAGAACCCCTCGCCGCGGATGCCGCCAGCGTAGCAGCGCCTCGGCGCCGACCATCGCGCCGTCGCTCGCGCGCACCTGTGGCTGGAAGTAAAGTTCGAATTCTTTGTTGGCGCAGGCGCGCCGCAATTCCGCTTCGAGTTCGCGCCGCGCGTGCGCTTGCGCGCGCAGCACCGGAACGAACAAGCGGTAGACATTGCCACCGGCGCCTTTCGCGTCGTACAGCGCGAGATCGGCGCTCGACATCAGTTCCCCGACGTTCGCCCCATCTGCCGGCGCGATCGCAATACCCGCGCTCGCGCCGATGAATAATTGGTGTCCGCTAACCTCGAATTTCTCCGCGAGTTGCTTGAGCACGGCATCGACCACATGCACAACTTCGCGCGGGTCGCCACAATCGGGCTGCACCAACACAAATTCGTCGCCGCCCAGCCGATAGAAACGGCCATTGTTTGTCGCAAGTTTCGACATCCGCTGCGCCACTTGCTGCAACAGCCCGACCCCGATCGAGTGACCGAGCGTATCATTGATGTCCTTGAACCCGTCGAGGTCGAATATTGCAATCGAGGTTGCGCTTTCAGGCGAGCCATCGCTCGATCTGATCGCCTCGTTAAGATCGTTCTGCAGGCTGGTTCGATTGGCGAGCCCGGTGAGTTGATCGTAATGCGCAAGATGCTTGAGCTTGTCCTCAACGACCTTGCTTTCAGTCACATCGCGGCCGGTAAAAAAGTGCTTTTGCTCGGGTTCCGACCAAACGCCAGACCAAGCCAAGGTGACAAGGTGGCCGTCCTTGTGCGCGTAGCGTGTCTCGAAATTGCGCATTTGGCGGCCGCTGCGCGCTAGCCGCATTTCGCGCCGGGTGCCTTCGAGGTCGTCGGGATAGACAAAATCGATAGCGTTGTGACCAACCATCTCGTCAGGCGCGAAGCCGAGAATTGCCAACGAAACAGGGCTGACGCGCTCGATATTTCCATAGCGGTCCGTGACCAGGATGAGGTCAAGCGAGGTCTCGAAGAGCCGCCGGTTTTCATTGGTTTCATGCGCCAGGCGCTCCTGTGCCAGCCTGCGCTCGGTGATGTCTTCGTGCGTCACAAGCCAGCCGCCGCCGGCCAATGGCCGATTGATCGCGTGTATCGATCGACCATCAGGCAAGTCATTGATCCGGCTCGTGGTCGTGCCCTTAGCGACGGCTGCTATGATTCCTCGGCAATATTGATCAACATCTCCCGAAAAAACTCCGACCGTGCTGCGGTGCTCGGTCAGCTCGCGCAATGTGCAGCCGGGTTTCACGACGTCCGGCGATAGATTGTAAATTTCGAGATATCGCCGATTGCAGAGAATAATCCGCCCCTCGGAACCGAACATCAGCACGCCTTGCGACATGTTGTTGAGCGCCGCATCGAAGCGAAAATTCTGCGCCTTCAGCTCGGCCTCGCGCTCGCGCAAGGCCGTGGTGCGGTCCTCGACGAGTCGCTCCAGGCCTTGGTTGAGCTGGTCGACCTCATCGATCATCAGCGAAATTGAGCGATCCGTGCGGCGGCGGTCGCGGTCTAGCTGGTCGTAGGCGGCCGCGACAAGTTGGCTGAACGCTTCGAGGTCCACCTCACCCGAAGCCTTTGTCGCCTTCGCCAGCTGTCGTTCGAGAAGCTTGTGCACAAGAACTACCCGACGGCTTCTGTGATCGCAGTAACAGTCATAGTCTGGTTGTGAAGCTCGCATCGGCCGGAAACGGCATGTGGCGAGATTTCTCCGTATGAGTAAAACCCAAGGCACGGAATGCTCGAACCGAGCTCCGCGCCCACAGCCTCCACCTTTTCTGTGGTCTGTTGGCCCATCAGCAGGCGGCGACCTATGCAACTCACTAAAACGGCGATCCCCTCGCTCGCTGAGTGTTCATCGATGGCGGCAAAAGCTTGCCGGGCTGCATCCGCTGCGCCAGCAGCCAGGTTGTCGAAATTCCCGCGCATCAACTGCGCAACCCAGCCCTCGGGCACATCGCCGGCAAACGTCATCGAACGCGCGACATGGTCGACGGCTAGGACCGTTCGGACCAAGTCATGTGATCCGGCCGGTTTGGGTCGTAAACGCGCAGGGGAAACAAGAGTGCGGCGCCAGGCAAGCCCTTGGCTTCGTCCTCGCCGAGATAGCGTTCGTAAAGATCGAGTGCCGGTTTACCATCGAGCTCGAAGAGAACATTGCCAGTTGCTCGGGTAATGCGGCGCCGCGGCCCGAATTGGTCCCAACCTCCGGCGCTGCCGTGACCGATCCGCACCGCCTGGCCATAGAAACCGACCGCGGCAACCCTGTGACTGCGCGGGGCGCAGTCACCGCCGACCAAAGTTTCGTGAAATTGGGCGCCGTCGCCGGCCAAACCGCCAGTCAGCGGAACCCTCTCGCCGACGAGGCTGGTGATACCAGCCACCAGTTCGCTGCCGTTGACATTCAGTCCGTCCGAAAGAACGAAAATGCCCGCGAGGTGATCGTCTTTCAGCGCCCGACCGAGAGCCTCGCCGCAAACGCGGGATTGGGCCGGGCCCGACACTGTTTCGCATGCCAGCCGCAATATGGTGGCATCGAAGCCGAGCGCGACGGCTACAATCTCGTCGTCGGTAACGTCATCGTTGCAGATCTGCCCGCCGGTGCTGCATCCCAGGATGTGGGCATCCGGAAACATCGCCCGTAGTTCGTGATAACGCCCGCCGCAAGCCAGAGCTTGGCGCGTGGCAAAATACAGAACGAGGTTGACTGCGCCCCGCGCGCCGTCGGCGCCGCGCCAACCGGTCGTCTTGCTCCACGAGAGTTGATCCGCACGCATGACGACCGCCATCCATGACCAATCTGGACTGAGGCCAATGCAGGGTATGCGTTCGGCATAAACGTTCGGTTATTGGCTGCGAGCTCCAAATCCGCCCATCGTCTGCGTATTCGGCCGCTTCAACTAAAATGGCGCACATAGCGGGGGTTTTTCGAGGGAAAGCTAAAATCGCGCATTTGGCGAAAACTTTAATTTAACCTTGGAGCGCATTAGGCCGCGCGTTCGCCGCTGCCCAATATCCTTTGCCGCGCTCAACGGGAACGCACTGAATAGGCAAAAAGCTGAGGCCGCGATGCGGCAGTCATTGTCCGCTTATGCGGGAAACTGCCAATTTTTTTCCACTGGTTGGCGTTAGCGCGCCGGGATTGAGCCGCGGCTCAGCGCCGATCCAAAACAGAATGTTGGCGAGGATGCACAGCCCGGTCGCGGCGAACCAGACCATGGCGGTGCCGACGAAGGCGGGGAACAGCGCCCACCACGGGCTCACCGTCAGGAACAAAATCGAGCCCAGGATGATATTGACGCCGACCGTAGCGTAGATGCGCCGTTCGAGATACCAGCTGTCGGTCTGCAGGAAATAGAGGTGGCCGGTATTCGGCGCGCCGAGCGCCGCCTTGAAGCCGAGAAGCTTGAGCACGTTGCCGATCGGGCAGAAGCCGGTGAAAGCGACGTTGATGGAGACAAGGCCGGTGGCGATCACCCCTAAGATCCACAACGGATTCACCAGCACCGCCAGGATCGTGCTCGCCAGCAGTACCAGGCCGGCGATCAGCCACACCGTCCGCTCGATATACCAGCGGTCGGTCGGGACGACATAAATGCCTTTGCGCGTGGTCATAAAAGTAATTTACTCCGCTTGCGAACTTAAGCCTATTCAATTTCCTGTATGCGGACCCCTGGAAATTGCATTGATCTAGGTCAGAATAGCATCCCGGCGGCGAGCAATAGGCTGAACAGCACCTGGATCTGCACCGTCCATACCAGGATGCGGTTGAAACTCGGGCCTGGCGGCTCGCGCCCGAAGCGGGCGATCAGCGCCAGCGTCAATGGCAGTGCGAAAATCGCCAGCCAGACGTGCCGGCCGGGCAGCGCGCCGCCAATCGGGATCAGCAGCACAAAGGGCGCGAGCATCATCGCGGCATAGATCGCCGTGGTGCCGTGGGTGCCTGCGACAATAGCGAGCGTGCGCCGTCCGACCCGCGTGTCCGCCTCACGGTCGCGGAAATTGTTGACTAAGAGCACCGCCCCCGTCATCAGGCCGAGCGCAAACCCGCTCGCCAGCACCGCCGCGTTGAGATGCCCGGCGCACAGCCAAAAAGTGCCGCCCACCGCGCCGAGGCCGAAGAAAGCGATCACGAAGATTTCGCCAAATGGCGTGTAAGCGATCGGCCACGGCCCGCCGGTGTAAGCCCAGCCGGCGGCGATCGAGAGAATACCAAGCAGCAGAATCGGCCAGCCGGCGACGGCGATCAGATAAAAACCCAACAGCGCCGCGACGCCAAAGCACGTGCAGGCGCCGTGTTTGACCTTGCGCCCGCTGAGCAGGCCCATCGCCGTGACGCGCGGCGGTCCGACTCGATCGGGCCCGTCGCTGCCGCGCTCGCTGTCGACTGCGTCGTTGTGCAGATTGGTGCCCATCTGGATGAACATGCTCGCGACGAGCGCTGCCCCGACCGCAAGCCAATGAACCTGCCGGTCCATCGCCCAGGACAGTGCGGCGCCGACGACGACCGGCGTGACCGACAGACCGAGGGTGCGCGGCCGCGCCGCCATGAGCCAGGACGAAAGCTTCATAACCCCACGTCGTTCATGACGGATGAGCGAGTATGACTGAGATCATTGCGGCTTACGATTGAGTATGACGAGCGAACGGGATGGAGAAACGCTTGCTCCTCGAAAGCAGGAATTGAGCCTAGCAAATACGCGGCAGCGGGTCGTCCTCGAGTTCGTCGAGCAGCCGTTCTCCGCCGATCTCGGTCCGTAGCACGACTTGCGGGCCGCCCTCGGTCAAGCGGCCGATGATGGCGGCGGCTTCGCCGCCCGGCAGCGAGTGCCACAGCGCCAACGCGCGCGGCGCGTCGTCAGGCGACAGCACCGCGACCACGCGCCCCTCGCAGGCGAGATAGAGCGGATCGTAACCCAGAATATCACAAACGCCGCGCACCGGCGGATGGATCGGGATGGCCATTTCATCGAGACGCACGGTCAGCCCGGTGGCGCTTGCGATATCGTGCACCACGGTGACGAGGCCGCCGCGGGTAGGATCGCGCATGAAGCGTAATCCTGGTAACGACAGAAGCGCCGCGGTCAGCGGCAGCACGCTTGCCGCGTCGGAAAGCAGATCGCCTTTCAGTCCAAAATCCTCACGTGCCAGTAAAACGGCGGTCCCGTGATCGCCAACGGGACCACTGACCAGCACGACATCCCCTTCGCTGATCCGATCAAGGCCGAGTTGCAGCCCCGGACGACGAATGCCGATCCCGGTGGTCGCAAGATAGAGGCCGCCGCCTTCGCCCCGGCGCAGGACCTTCGTATCGCCGGCAGCGACCCGCACGCCGCACTCTTCGGCTGCGCGCGCGGTGCTGGAAATCAGACGATCGAGCAGGGCGACTTCAAGTCCCTCCTCGATAAATGCATTGAGGCTCAAATAAAGCGGCGTCGCGCCGGCGACCGCGAGATCGTTGACCGTGCCGTGCACCGCCAGGGAACCGATATCGCCGCCGGGGAATTCGAGCGGCTGCACGGTAAAGCCGTCGGTGGTGATCAACACATCTCCTGCAGGCAACGGCAGATGCGATGCATCGGCTGTGATATCGAGTTGCGGGTTGCCAAGATGCCGCGCGAATATTTCGGCGATCAGTTCCCGCATATAGCGTCCGCCGTTGCCGTGCGCGAGCGTGACGAATTGGTCTTCGATCATGCGGTAGCGCCCGCCTCGATAATTTGTCCGAAGCTCAGTCCTGCATCGTTGCAGGGCAGCTTCTCCGTCAGATGCACTTTAAATCCTTCGTCCTGGGCGAAGCGAACGATACGTTCGCACAGCACGCGATTCTGGAATATGCCACCGGTCAGGCCCAGGTCGGACACTCGGTATTGGGCTCTGATCGCGCGTGCTTGCGCGAGCAGCAATTCGGCGAGCGTGGCATGAAAGACGGCGGCCCGCGTCGCCACGGATTGCCTCTTGTCCTGCAAGCAATCGAGCAGGGGGCTCCAGTCGCTTTCCAGAATACCGTCCGGGCGGCGGAACAAGGGCAGGGAAATCGGCACAGTTTCGTCGGCGGAGATGGACTCAAGGTGGGAAGGCGCGTGGCCCTCATAGCTCGCATGCGTCAGCAGACCAAGCAGGGCGGCTGCGCCGTCGAACAACCGGCCAACGGACGTTGTCGGCGGGCAATTGACGCTTCGCGCCCAGGCTTGGCGCAGGAGGCCAGTGTCCTGCCCGCAGTCAGTCCAGTCCGTTCCGGCCTGCCAGCACAGGGAAAGCGCGCTACGCCACGGTTCCCGTGCGGCGCGTTCGCCGCCAAGCAGCGCGAACGGCCGAACGGTCGCTACGCGGCGCCAATGTCCTGGGCGTCCAAGCAGCGCTTCACCGCCCCAGATCGTGCCATCGCGACCGTAGCCGGCGCCGTCCCAGGTAAATACCAGCCAATCGCCGTTTCGGTGTAGTTCGCCGGCGAGCGCTGACGCATGCGCTTCATGATGGAACACGGCTTTCACCGGCAAACCCATCTGCCGCGCAAGCCGGGTCGTCGTATAGACCGGATGTGTATCGCAAAGAACGACTTCTGCGGTGACGTCATAGAGCGACTGCAGATCCCCCGCGACCTGCTTGAGAAGTTGAATACCGCGCGGTGTATCCATGTCGCCGAGGTGCGGCGATACGACCGCCCGGCGGCCCCAGCCCAAGGCTATGGTATTTTTGAGCTGGCCGCCTAACGCGAGCACCGGTCGCTCAAGCGCGAATGGCAATTCGATTTCAAGCGGGGCATTGCCGCGTCCCAGGCGGAGTGGCCTCGGTCTCCCGGCGATGACGCGGTAGACCGGATCGTCAGCCGGTCGCAGGATAGGGCGGTCGTGATGGAGAAAAGCATCGGCAATGCCGCCGAGCCTGGCTTCGGCCATTGCATTGTCGGTGAGGACCGGTTCGCCACTGATATTGCCGGAGGTCGCGACCAGCGGCGCGCCAAAGTCGGCCAGCAGCAGATGGTGCAGCGGGCTGTAGGGAAGCATGACGCCGATTTCATTCGTGTCAGGGGCGATCTCGCCCGCGAGATCGCCGGCGCCGTTTTTTTGCATCAGCACGATCGGGCGTATCGGATCCCGCAGCATCGCTTTCTGTGCCGGATCCAGCAAGGCCGAGCGACGAAGCGTGGCAAGATCATCGTGCATTGGAAACATGACCGCGAGCGGTTTGTGTGGCCGGCTTTTGCGGCGGCGCAAAAGAGAGATTGCAGTCGAATTCGCCGCATCGCACAGCAGATGATAGCCGCCGATTCCCTTGACCGCGACGATCTTGCCCTCGTGAAGTGCGGCCACCGCCGCTGCGAGCGCATCGGACCCTAGGTGGGCATGCGTCACGGCGCGGAATTCGAGCCGTGGGCCGCACTGCGGGCAGGCGATCGGCTCCGCGTGAAAGCGCCGGTTATCCGGATCGGTGTATTCGGCGGCGCAGTCCCGGCAAAGAGGAAAGCGCGCCATCGACGTGCGGGCGCGATCATAGGGCAGACGCTCGATCAACGTGTAGCGCGGCCCGCATTGTGTGCAATTGATGAAGGGATACCGAAAGCGCCGGTCGTGCGGGTCGTTCAATTCGGCAAGGCAGTCGTCGCAGGCAAAATAGTCGGGCGGCACGTGGACGTGATCCGCGCGCGCCATCTCGCTGCGGTGGATTTGAAAAGTCTCGGCGTTAGCAGGCTCCACGAATGAATCAGATAAGAGTCTCGGCTGCGCGAGGGGCGGCGCCTCAACGAGGAGCGCGTGGCCGAACCGCTGGAGCCGGCCGGGCGCGCCTTGGGCCATGATCTCGACCGTACCGGCGTGGTTGCGCACCCAACCGTGAATGCCGTAGCGCCGCGCCATGCGGTAGACAAACGGACGAAATCCGACCCCTTGAACGCGGCCGCCTATAATCAACTTGCGTGCAGTGAGCGGAATCGTCGGAATGTCTTCGGCGCTATTCAGCATGCGTCAATTCACGCCGCGTGCGCACGCCGCTCGCCCACCAGATGCGGCAGGCGCCTTCGTCCGAAACCATACAGGGGCCGATCGGTGTTCGTGGCGTGCAGGCCCGGCCATACAGCGCGCATTGATCGGGATAGATTCGGCCGAGCACCACACGCGCGCAATCGCAGCCCGGCGGCATCTCTCCGGCCCGCTTACGCATCGTATCGTCGAAGGACGAATAGAGCTTGGTCGCGTCATGAGCCGCAAAGGCCGGGCGCAATGCATAGCCGGACGCTGGAATAACTCCGATGCCGCGCCAATTGGCATCGACCACATCCATGGTCGCCTCGATCTGGCGCCGCGCCGCGGGATTGCCGCCGGGCCGGACCACTTCCGGGTAACAATTGTCGAGGAAGCAGCGTCCTTCGACGAGCTGGCGCAACACCGAATAAAGCGCAGCCACCAGGCTTTCGGCGGTGAAGCCGGCGACTGCGGTTGGCAGGCCGTGTTGTTCCGGAACGAAGGCCCATTCTTCCGGACCCATCACGGTCGATACGTGGCCGGGACCGACGAGCGCATCGAAGCCCGGCGTTTCTGATTCGAGCAGCATGGCGACCGCCGGCCAGGTGCGCCGCCCGGCAAGCAACACCGACAGATTATCCGGGATGCCCTCGGCCAGCATGGCCGCGACTGGTGCCGTAGTGGTCTCGAAGCCGGCCGCGAAAAAGACGACGCGGCGATGGGGGTTGTCGCGCGCGATGCGGACCGCTTCGAGCGGCGACGCGATCGGCACAATCTCGCCGCCCGCGGCGCGCGCCTGTTCGAGCGAGCGTACCTCGTTCTTGCGGACGTTGACCGGCACCCGCAACATGTCGCCGAAGGCGACCAGGATGACTTTTTCCGAAAGCGCGAGCTGGATCGCCTGATAGACGATCTCCTCCGGGCAAATGCACACGGGGCAGCCGGGCCCCGGCACCAGCTCGATGTCCGGCGGCAAGGCCTTGCGCAGACCGGTCATGGCGATCGACCGCTCATGGCCGCCGCACACGTTCATCACTTTGTAGCGACCCGGTAGCTTCAGTGCGTGGAGGCGGTCAAGCCACTGCCGAGTGGTTGTGGTGGCCATGATGATGCGCCTTGAAGGTTTCGCTCACACTGCCTTGGGAAGAACGGACTTTGACGACCTCGGCGTGCAGCCATGCGTTCCAACTTTCGAGATTGATCGCCCGGCGCGCCGACACCGGGATTATGGGCGCGGCATTCGCGAGGCTGCGGAGAGCTTGCTCGGCGCGCAAGGGGTCAAAATCGTCCATGACCGCGGCGAGGTCCATCTTACTGAGCAAGACGAGATCGGCGGTTCGGAACATGACCGGATATTTGGCCGGTTTGTCGTCGCCTTCGGTCGTCGACAGAAGAACGACGTTGCGATGTTGCCCGAGATCGAACGCCGCCGGGCAGACGAGGTTGCCGACATTCTCGATGAAGACAATGTCCAGCTTGGACAGTGGCAAATCATGCAAGGCGTCGTGGACCATTCGGGCGTCGAGGTGACAGGCATTTCCGGTTGTGATCTGCACGGCGGGTACCCCGCGTGCGCGAATACGCCGCGCATCATTGTCGGTTTCGAGGTCTCCCTCAACGACGCCTATCCGCAAGTCGGACTTGAGTGCGTCAATTGTTGCTTCGAGCAACGCAGTCTTGCCCGCGCCCGGCGAGGACATGAGATTGAAGGCGACAACGCCGTGTGCGTCGAAATGCTGGCGATTGTGCTTGGCGGTACGATCGTTTGCGTCGAGCAATCGACTCATGACTTCAACCGTGGCGGCATCTTCGCCTTGCGTCACCGAACATCCGCACGTCTCACACATGAGCAACCTCCGCGGCATCTTCGCGCGTTTCGAGTTTGACCCGCAACAGCAACAGTTCGTCCCCGGCAATCAGGTCGGTGTGCCAATCGCCGCAAATGCCACACACCAAGCGGTTCGCCGTTGCCTCCGTCTCCGCGGTGCAAGTACGGCAACGGACGCGAACCCCGGTTTCTTCGATCTCAAGCCGCGATCCCTCTGCGGCGGTGCCGGCACAGGCCAGCGGGTAGGCATCCGCGAGTAATTGCGGCTCAACTCCCGACAGCGGTCCCACGCCCAGGAACACCTGCCGCACGCGCGCCGCGCGTTGAGCGGCGATGTCTTCAATTTGCGCGATCAGCGCCTGACAGATCGCGAGCTCATGCATGGTCGTCCGCTCTCTCGGCGGCAAGCACTTCGTCAAAAAGCTCCCAGGCGGAACGGGCGTCCTGTGGCGTCATTTTTTGGATGGCGTAGCCGACATGAACCATTACGAAATCGCCGGTCGCGATCGGCTCATCTTGGAGCAAAAACAGGCTGACGTCGCGTTCGATGCCTTGAGCCGAACACCGCGCGAGGTAGCCGTCGACGGCGATGACTTGCATGGGAATTCCCAGGCACATGCTTTTACTCCGCTTACGCCAGATCATAACCATTCTACTCGCATTGATAAAATTAATCCGGGGCAATGTTGGTGGTGAGGGCGGGTTATGTTTTTCGCGCAACTAAAATCGTCGGCGGGGCCGGTATCCCGGTAGGTCGCGGTCTGATGCCATGAATTCATTGCGGTCGTCATCCACGGTATGCGCAAAGTTGATTGGCAGTGTTGCGAATTTGTCGTCCGAATTCATCAAAGGAGGTGTAGTGTAAAGCTATATTCGAAAACGGTTCTTTCTCGGCGACTGTGATGCGGAGACATGTCATGCCGGCTAGCCGCCTCGGGGACGAACTCGAACATCGCGGAATTTCCCGTCGCGAATTTGTGGCATTTTGCGCATCGATGGCGGCGGTTCTCGGGCTGCCGGAAGAGGCCTGCCCCGCGATAGCCGCGGCCATCGAAACAGAGGCGAGACCGGTTTTGGTCTGGCTCGAATTTCAGGACTGCGCCGGCAATACGGAGTCGCTACTGCGCGCCACGCATCCGACGGTCGCCGATCTCATTCTCGATTCGATTTCTCTCAGCTATCATGAAACTTTGATGGCGGCCGCCGGCAGTCAGGCCGAAGAGGCGCTGGCGAAGGCCGTGCGCGACAACAAAGGCAAATACATCGCGCTGGTCGAAGGCTCAATTCCATCGGGCGCCGATGGGGCCTATTGCACGATCGGCGGCAAATCCGCCTTGCAAATTGCCCGCGATATTTGCGGCGGCGCCGCCGCAACCATCGCGGTCGGCACGTGCGCGTCTTTCGGCGGCATTCCGGCGGCGCGGCCAAACCCGACCGGCGCCTTGTCGGTCGCCGATGCGGTTCCCGGCGTCAAGAACCTCATCAATATGTCGGCGTGCCCGGCCAATGCGGAGAACATCACCGCGTTGATCGTCTATTACCTGACTTTGAAGCGTTGGCCGCCGCTCGACCAGTTACGCCGCCCGATGTTCGCCTATGGCAAGACCATCCACGACAATTGCGAACGGCGCGCGCATTTCGATGCCGGCCAGTATGTGGAAGCCTGGGGCGATGAGGCGCATCGACAGGGTCACTGCCTCTACAAAATGGGGTGCAAAGGGCCGGCGACGTCGCAGAACTGTCCGGTCGTGCGCTGGAATGAAGGCACCAACTGGCCGATCGGCTGCGGTCACCCTTGCATTGGCTGCGCCGAGCCGAACTTCTGGGACACGATGACCCCGTTCTACGGGCGTCTCCCGAATGTCGCCGGCTTCGATGTCGGTTCGTGGATCGACCCGGTTGGCCTTGGTCTCACCGGTCTGGTCGCCGCCGCGGCGGCACTGCATGGCGTTGGCGAGGTGGTGCGCCGTCGGGTTGGAAGAGATTCTGCAAGCGAAGACACGCCGGAGACCGAATAATGGCGCATATCGTTGTCGATCCGGTCACGCGAATTGAGGGCCATCTACGTGTCGAAGCCGAAGTCGACGGCGGGATGGTCAAGGAGGCGTGGTCGTCGTCGACGATGTTCCGCGGCATTGAGTTGATTCTGCGCGGCCGCGATCCGCGCGACGCCTGGGCCTTCGCGCAGCGGATCTGCGGCGTGTGCACCACGGTTCACGCGATCGCCTCGATCCGCGCGGTCGAGAACGCCATCGGGGCGGTGCCGCCGCCGAATGCGAGGCTTTTGCGCAACATCATCATGGCAGCGCAGGTCGTTCACGATCACGTCGTGCATTTCTATCACCTGCACGCGCTCGACTGGGTCGACGTTGTAAGCGCGCTCGCAGCCGATCCGGCCAAGACCTCGACACTGGCGCAATCGATCTCGGACTGGCCGCAGTCCAGTGCCAGCTATTTCTCCGGCGTGCGTGATCGCATGAAGGCCTTTGTCGAGCGCGGCCAACTCGGCATTTTCGCCAATGCGTATTGGGGCCATCCTGCCTATCGATTGCCGCCGGAAGCAAATTTAATGGCGCTGGCGCACTATCTCGAGGCGCTCGATTTTCAACGCCGCTTCATCAAGATCCATGCGCTGCTCGGCGGCAAGAACCCGCACCTGCAAAGCTTTTTGGTGGGCGGCATGGCGACGCCGGTCGATCCCGATTCCCAATCCGCGCTCAACATGGGGACAATTGCAGCGCTGAACGCGCTTGTGGCCGACGGCTTGTCTTTCGTCAGCCGCGTCTATCTGCCGGACGTGTTGGCCATCGCGTCCTATTACAAAGATTGGGCCTCGATCGGCTCCGGCATCGGCAATTACATGGCCTATGGCGACTATCCGGAGGACGATGGCGCCGATCCACGGCATTTGCTGCCGACGGGCGTGATCCACGACCGCGATCTGACCAAGATCGGCGTCGTGGACCATGCCAAGATCAGCGAGCAGATCGCGCATTCCTGGTACGATTATTCGGTCGGCGACGATAAAGGACTCAACCCTTTCAAAGGCGAGACCTCGCCGCACTACACCGGGCCGAAGCCACCCTTCGAGCGCCTGGACGTCGCACAAAAATATAGTTGGCTGAAATCGCCGCGCTATGATGGCGTGCCGATGGAAGTGGGGCCGCTCGCGCGCATGCTGGTGGCCTATGCCAAGGGCAGCCCCGCCCGCGCCAAGGTTCTCATCGACAAGGCCCTGTCGACGCTGGGCGTCGGCCCGGAAGCGCTGTTCTCGACCCTCGGCCGCATTGCCGCGCGCGCCGTCGAGACCCAGGTGCTGATCGAGTCGATCGGCCGCTGGGTGCAGGATTTAGCCGACAACATGGCGCGGCGCGATTATCGCATCCAGGATAATTCGAAATGGGACCCCAGCAGTTGGCCGCGTGAGTGCTTCGGCGCCGGCTTCCACGAAGCGCCGCGCGGGGCGCTCGGCCATTGGGTGCATATCAGCAACGGCTCGATCGTGAATTACCAGTGCGTGGTGCCGAGCACGTGGAACGCCGGCCCGCGCGACGCGCTCGGCCATCCAGGCCCCTACGAAGCCGCTTTGGTCGGCACGCCGGTTGCCAAGCCGGAGCAGCCGCTGGAAATCCTGCGCACGGTGCACTCCTTCGATCCCTGCATGGCCTGCGGCGTGCACGTCGTCGATGCGACGAAACGCGAACTGGCGCGTGTTAGAATTATGTGAATGTCATGGCCAGACCGCATCCCAAACATGACGATACCGAACGGGTCTATATCTGGGAGCTGCCGATCCGGCTGTCGCATTGGCTGATCTTCTTCTCGTTCTTCACCTTGGCCGCGACCGGCTACTACATCGGCCATCCCTTCATCGCTGTGTCCGGTCCCGCGCGCTATCACTTCGTGATGGGCACCGCGCGCGTCGTGCACATGTACGCAGCGATCGTATTCGCTCTGTCAGTGCTGGTGCGCATCTACTGGATGTTTGCCGGCAATGCCTATGCGCGCTTGACGCAGTTGCTGCCGTTCGGCCGCGAGCGGCTGCACAGTTTCTGGGAAGCCATGATGTTCTATTCTTTCGAGCGGCGCGTGCCGGAGGAATACGCCGGGCACAACGCGTTGGCGGGATCGAGTTACGCCCTGATCTACGGCGTCTACCTCGCCATGATCGCGACCGGACTTGCGCTTTACACGGTCGATACCTCGCCCAGTTCGCCGTTCCAGGTCTTCGATTTCCTGATCCCGCTGTTCGGTGGCCTGCAAATGGCGCGGCTGATCCATCACGCCGGCATGTGGGTCGTCATGATATTCGCGGTAATGCATATCTACTTCGTGATCCTGGCGTCGATCGCCGAGCGCATCGGCACCTTCGATTCGATTGTTTCCGGCTACAAGTTCGTGTCGCGGCGAAAAGCGGGCGTCCCATGAGCGGCAATTCCACGCCCGCGGGGAAGGCGATCGGCGTCCTCGTTCTTGGTCTCGGCAATGTTCTCCTTGCCGACGACGGGCTGGGCGCCGCTGCGGTGGTGCGGGTGGAACGCAACTATCGCATCCCGTCCGGCGTTCAACTGGAAGATGGCGGCACGCTTGGCATGTCGCTTTTGGGACTGCTCGCCGAATCCGAGCGCGTGATCCTGGTCGATGCCGTCCGCACCGACAGTCCGCCGGGAAGCTTGGTTCGCATCGATGGCGAGAAAGTGATGGACGCCGTGCGCGATCGCTTGTCGCCGCACCAGGTGGGTGTCGCCGATGTTCTCGACGCCGCGCGTCTGATCGATTGCTATCCGTCGAGCGTTACGCTGCTCGGATTGGTGCCGGAATCCATCGATTTGAACGTCGTCCGATCGCGCTCCGTCGACGCGGGGATCGACACCCTTGTCGCGGCGGTCGTGCATGAGGTGGAGAGCCTTGGCTATACGATGGTCCCCGAAACCGGGCGTGAAGGCCGGCATTATCCTATTCGCGATCTCACTCGTCATTTCGGCATGTGAGCGCGGATCGCCGAAAATGCCGGCCGGACTGTTGACGTCGCGTCAGGCTCAAGACGGCGGCGGCGTCATCTTTGCGGCCGACTGCGCGATCTGCCACGGAGCCAAAGGAGACGGCCGCGGGCAACGCCGCGAAGCAATCCGGCCGCCGCCGGCGAATCTGACGCTGCCGCCATGGTCCGAAGCGGCAAACGCGTCGAGGGTCTATCGCGCGATCAAAGACGGCGTGCCGGGCACGGCAATGCCGTCTTGGCCGATGCTCAGAGATGAAGAGATATGGAACGTGGTGGCCTACATCCATGCGCTCAAGGCTCCATGAAGTTTGCTGTGGCGGCAGAAGCGATCGCTTCAGCCGCGTGCCGGAAGGAGCCGATCGATATGACGGAGAAGGCGATGCAGGCTAATCGGGGGCTGAAAGTCTTTGCGCTCCGCGTGGCCCTTTTATTGGCGGTCCTGGCCTGCGCGCGAGCCGCGAACGCTCAAGATGCAGCGGATGTCGCGAATGCGGCCTGTCTCGGCTGCCACGCTGCGCCTGGTTTTGCCGCGCCGGGGGCCAACGGCCAAATGCGCTCGCTCTTTGTGCCGGCGGACCAGTTCGCCAACAGCGTGCATGGCGACGCAGGATTACGCTGCGTCGATTGCCACACTTCAATCACGGAAACGCCGCATAAGAACCTGCCGACGACGCCTGCCGCGCGCGCGCAGCAGCGGCTCGACATGAATGCGAACTGCGGCAATTGCCATGCGCAGGCGATGCGGAGCTACACCGAAACCTATCACGGCGCGGCCGCCGCAATGCGCTTCACCAATACCGCGACGTGCTCCGACTGCCATGGCACGCACGGCATCCTGCCTGCGCGCAATCCGCATTCCACCGTCGCACCAGCCAACGTGTTGAAGACCTGCCGCCAATGTCACCAGGACGCGACGTCCGGCTTTGCCACCTTCCAGTCGCACGCCACCACCGACGACTTTGTGCATTATCCCTACGTCTGGATCGCCTCGAAATTCGTACTCATGGCGGTCGGGGGCGTACTGGTGATCTTTTGGGTCCATTCGGCGCTTTGGCTCTACCGCGAGCTGCGCGACCGCCAGCAACGCAAGCCGCGGCCGCATGTGCAGGTAAGCGCGCTGCCGCAAGGCGCGGGCCAATATGTCGAGCGCTGGACGCCGTTGTGGCGCTGGGCTCACCTTCTGTTTGCCGTGAGTATCATCCTGCTGGTGGCGACCGGCGTGCCCTTGCTTTATCCGAACACGGCATGGGCGCCGATTCTCGAGCGCGCGTTTGGCGGGCCGGACGTCGCCGGCATCGTTCACCGGATTGCCGCCGCGGTCATGGTCGGCGTCTTTGTCGGGCACATTGCCTATGCCGCCGTTCACATCGCGCGGAACTGGTCGAGCTTCAAGATCTTTGGCCCTTATTCGTTGATGCCGAATTGGCAGGACGCCGCCGACATCGCCGCGATGATGAAATGGTTTTTCGGCCGCGGCCCGCGGCCGTCCTTCGACCATTGGAATTATCAGCAGAAGGTCGATTACTGGGCGCCGTTCTGGGGCATCACCATGCTGGTCGCAACCGGCGCCATGCTGTGGTTCAAGACGCTAACCGCCGCGTATCTGCCGGGCTGGGTCTTCAACATCGCGACCGTGGTACATGGCGATGAAGCCGTGCTTGCCGCCGCTTATTTGTTTTCGGTGCACTATTTCGTCAATCATTGGCGGCCCGACAAATTCCCGCTCGACATCGTTATTTTCACCGGCTCGATGCCGCTCGAGGAATTCAAGCGCGAATATGCTGTTGAATACGATCGTCTGGTGAAAACCGGAGAGCTGAAGCAATATCTGGTCGACGCGCCATCGCGGCCGCTGACGTTTTGGGCCAAGGTTTTAGGTTTTGTGTTGGTTCTTGCCGGGCTCGCCCTGCTGGTGATGATGGGCATTGGAGCTTTTTCATGAACTCGCAGTCCGAGTGGGACGCCTGACCGGACCGGCCGAATATCGACGGATAAAGTGACATGGGCGGATATCGTTCCACGCCCGTGGCGCTCAGGCGACGGCGCGGGCGGCGATCAGCACACGGTGCCGGCGCACGCGGTCTTCATCGACATCGATGCCAAGGCCGGCGCGGTCGAGCGTCTCGACGTGGCCGCGCGCGGTTGAGATCGGTCGCGCGGTGACGTCTTCGGCGAGCGCGATATGGGTCAACGTGAGCGCCCAGGCGATGTTGGGAATGATGCTCGCCACATGCACCGCTGCGGCGCAGGCGATGCTCGATTCGCCAGTCTTGCATGAGATATTGACGCTCATGCCGAGGCTGTCGCACAGTGCCCCGGCTTCGGCGACGCCGCGCAGGCCGCCGAGCTTGATCGCCTTCAGGCTGACGCCGCGCGCGGCCTTGCGTTCGTGATGGCGCTTGATGTCGGCGAGCGAATGGATGCCTTCGTCGGCGCCGATGGCGATCTCTGGCGCGGCGGCGGCAACCGCCGCCATGCCGGCGAGATCGGAGGCCTCGACCGGCTGCTCGAAGAAGTCGAGACCGCAGCCTTTTACCGCACGCACATATTCAATTGCTTGCTCAGTGCTGAAGCCTTGATTGGCGTCGGATGAGATCAGCAGGCCGCTGCCGAGCGCCTTGCAGATTGCGCGCGTGCGGGCGGCGTCGTTTTCCGCCGTGTCGATGCCGACCTTGATCTTGTAGGCGGTGAAGCCCGCCACTTTTTTCTTCTCGGCGTCGCGCAGGTCGCCGTCGAGATCGCCGCTGCCGACGACGGCCAAGAGCGGCAGACGGCTGCGCTGCTTCTCGCCGAGCAGCGCATGCGCCGGCTTTCCGGTGGCGCGGCCGGCGAGGTCGTGCAGCGCGATCTCGATCGCGGCCTTGGCGCCGTGATTGCCGTACATGCGGCCGTCCATGGCGGCAAGCGCGCCGGCGATATCGGCCGGCTCGCGCTCGCGTAAGACCGGGGTGAGATAGTGCACACCGGCGACGATGCTCTCGAGCGTATCGCCGGTCATCACCGGCGCCGAGGCGGCTTCGCCCCAGCCGACCGTGCCGTCATCGGCCTCGATGCGTACCAGCACGTTGTCGGCGCGGCGCACCTCTTCGCCGGCCATGATGACCGGCTTGAGCATCGGCAAGCTGACCGCGATCGGTTCGATGGCTTTGATCGGCACGGGGTATGACCCTCCTGCAGTTGCGCCCGCCGTCAATGTTCCGTGACGGCGGGCGCGTCAGGTCTGCTGGCGGTCCTACATCTTCTTGATGTGGGCCGTTTCGATGATGTCCCTGAACTGGACAATTTCCTTGTTCACCCGCTTCCAGCAGGCGTCGGCGCCTTGCGCGCGCACCAGGAAGCCGGCCTTGTGCAGCTTGTCCTGGATCTCCTTGGTTTTGAGAACCTTGAGCGTTTCCGTCTCCAGCCACTTGACGGCTTCCGGCGGCGTCTTGGCCGGCGCCAGGAGCGCGCAATCGACCGCGAACACGAAGTCCTTGTAGCCGGCCTGCACCATGGTCGGCACGTCGGGCAATTCGGGCCAGCGCTGGTCACCGGTGACGGCGAGGCAGCGCAGCGTGCCGGCCTTGATGTGCGGCAGCGCCGGCGCGAGCGAGCCGGAACTCAGTTGCACGTTGCCGCCGAGCAGCGCGGTGATCGCGTCGCCGCCGCCCTTGAACACGACGTCGGCGAGCTTCGGCAGTTTTTCGGTTGCCTTCAGGAACTCTAGTTGCATTTGCGACGACGTGCCGATCGGCGGCGTTGCGCAGTTGTATTTGTCCGGGTTGGCGCGGGCGAGCACGACAAAGTCCTTCATCGTCTTCGCCGGCGAATCGGATTTCACCGTGAACGTGTTGGGCGAACTCGCCAGCTCGCAAACCGGGACGAAGTCGTCCACTTTGTATGGCAGCTGGTGATAGAGCGTGACGTTGACCGAGAAGGAATTTGTGATCAGCAGGATGGTGTAGCCGTCCGGCTCCGCTTTGGCCGCATAGCCGAAGCCGATATTGCCGCCGGCGCCGCCGCGGTTTTCGACGATGAAGGTCTTGCCGGTGTTTTGTTGCAGCGCGGCGGTGACAATGCGCGCGGTGATGTCGGACGGCCCGCCCGGCGTATTGGCCACTACGATCTTGACCGGACGATCCGGATACGCCGCGTAGGCCGAGCGGACGCTCAGAACCGACGGCGCGGCGATGCCGGCCGCCAGCACGCCGGCGCCCTTGATGACCTGGCGGCGCGACGGCGCCGAAATTCCGTTAGCTTTCTTCATGATCCTCCCCTTATGGTCAGCGATATTTTCTCGTTAGCGCCCCTATGGTTATTAGGGTAAGCTTTTGCGAACATTGGAGCAATGGCGTTGGACGCGGCCGTGCCACGGCCGGCGGCGCTATCGGTTAAATCA
>CAVZXY010000020.1:0-349310 GCA_963779345.1 uncultured Alphaproteobacteria bacterium
GAGCCGTGGCGCTGGCGGCTACATGTTGGCCTTTGATAATACGGCAGGAACGGCGACCGGCGTTGCGCTCAACAGTGTCTCTTCGCAAGCGGTGAGTATTCCGGTAGTGGTTCGCGATGCCAGCGGCGCACAAATCGCGACGGACACGCTGAATCTTGCCGCCAACGGCCATCTGGCATTCACCCTCGGTACCGACAAGTATCCGGCCACAGCGACCATCCGCGGAACCATCGAATTCGATACACCGGCGGGCGCCCAGATCGGTGCGCTCGGCATCCGCATTCCAGTTGCCCATACATTTACCACTCTTCCGGCCCTGGCAAAGTAGCGACTTGATCCGGCATTGATCCCGCTAGCACACTCGCCGTCCCTGGGCTCATTGCCAGTCGCTCCTGGTCTTGAGATTCCAACGGTTCAGAGGTAATGTCTTGATGGCGCTACCGCTAATGCCCATTAACGGGATCATGCGCTGCAGAATGGTTGAGCCCAGAACCCGATTTGATCTGTTCCTAGGTTTTGGGCTCTCGATCGGCTGACGCGGGAAGGTGTCGCTGAAACGTTTGAGCACATCAAGCGGCTCAATTCGAACGGCGTCCGGTTCGTAAGTTTCACCGAAGAGCACTTCCGCGCCAAAGGGCCAGCCGGAGAGCTGATGACTGCAGTAACAGCGTGGATCGCGAAACAGGAACACGTCCGAATCTCGAGCGAGTCCGGGCGGGACTCGGCCGGGCGCGAGCGCAAGGCACTGGGAGCGGAAACCGGTGGGAAGACCCAAAGTAATTTTTCGGCGCGATCAAGTGCTGGAGCTTCGGAACCAGGGAAAATCATGGCGGCAGATTGCCAGGGAGTGCGGTGCAGGCGTTACGACCGTACGCCGCGCCTATCAGTCCTCGACGCCTGGTGGGGCCGTGCCAAAACTGCCCGGTTAGGTTTTGGCTACAGTTGCGAAGAGGCGGCCTTGGTGCGCCATTTTCTTGTCGACTCCTCCGAGACAAGAACTTCCCAGAAGACTTCCTGGACGTTTTGTTGGTGCGAAGGGGAATTCACAAATAGTTGGTCCGAAACGGCGTTTGCGGGAAGTGCCGGATCAACATTCTGGAAACTAAACCTCGGCCTTTCTGACTTGCGATAAGGTTCACTTATCATCGCTCAGTTTTGATCTCAATCTGTGCGACTGCGATGAATTATTTCGCAGCCTTCTCGGCGGCTGCTCGTTCTTCCGCGCGCGCGGCCGAAAGGATTCCAATCATGCCATAGTTACCTTCATGGCAGGCGTACTCGTAGATCTTAGAGTCAGAGTGTGACATGGTCATTTGCACGGTCCAGGGCCTGGCATAGGTGGCTGGATCATCCACGGTGAACTCGTAGAGTATCGTTTGGGGTCCGGTACGGGTGAAGCGTTCGGTCAAGTGAAGTGTCTCCGAAGTACCGCGGAAGCGAGTCTTGTCATTGAAATTGGTAGTGTCCACTACCAGGGTATTGCCCTCCCAATGGCCTACCGAATCGCCCATCCACTGGCGCAGAGTGGCTGGCAAGTGGGGCCGGTCGTTCAGGGAAATCATACGCGCGCTGTGCAACATCTCGATTAAAATAACCACCGTATCCTTCGTTTGGAAGATCTGATAGTTATTGTTGTAGGATCCGGGCATCATCGGCAGTCCAATCTGGGTCATGTGCAAACAGCGCTCGCCCAAACCTCGACTTTCCGGCCCTTCATTGAGATGCAGGCGCCGCTGTTCGGCTGCGCCGGCCGCCGGAGCCTTCGCTTCGGCCGTCATCGGAGGAAGATTTCCGTCTTTTGGATCCGAAATCAGGGAGGTACGCAGGGTCCCGGTAACTTGCGTGCCTCGGTCCCACCACGCTTCGTTGTAGGCGGCCGCGACATCTGCCTCCACATCGTTTCCTCGTTTGTCCACGTTATTCCGATCCGTCACCCGCTTTGCCCAAGCCGCCGCTTCCGTGGGAGTAAAGAACTCTTTGCCGGCAAATTCAGCGGCCGCTCAAGCGGCGTCACGGTAGCGTTGGTCCAAACACCCCGCAGATCGGTCGGCCGTCCCAGGTGCGGGGAGTGGTCCAGGCTCTGCTTTCTTTGCCAGCGCTAGCTTTCGGAACCGTCTGGGTGGCTTGGGCGCCCAGGTGGGCGCGGCGATGATGGCGGCGACCGCTACCGGCCATCGAGCAAAGAGGGGGAGTTTCATTGAACCTCCAATACCCCTAGCTTATGTCAAAGACGAGTGGGACCGTCGGCGAAACAGCGGCGAATTTGGACGGGTGACTTTGCCAACGGCGCCCGACTCGAGCCTTTTCGGCACAGCTATGCCCGCTGGTGCGGAATCGAAGCCCGCCGGCGGCTGGACAGTTTTGCGCTGATCGCCGAGAAACGCGGATGGTCGACCCTTAAATCGTCCATCCTGGGGTCGACATGCAGCATGTAAAGGCTGGTCGAATATTCGTCTATCGCCCTTTCCAGCTCTTGAAAGGCCTCTTCCCGCCGGCCCAACGCGTCCATAACGAGAGCCATGTAGTAGGCATCGACGTACGTGGAGACGCGAATTTGATTCAATTCGTCGGCAATGGTGAGGGCTGCATCCCTTTGGCCGTTCCGAGCGAGACACCTAGCCTCCAGCGCGCGAATCGAGCAGACAGCGGGCGCGATGGCGCTCGCGTTTCGATACTGTGCCAATGCTTCCTGAATCTCCCCCGCAAATTCCAACGCCTGGGCGTAATAAGTGCGCTCGAAATGAAGGTAGGGATGGATCTTGACTGCTTCCATTCCCAACTCCACCGCGGCTTGCCACTCGTACCGGCAAAGCCGGACCAGAATCTCCGATGCCGAGAGTGAGGCCTGCAGGGGATCGGCCAGCCGCGCGCGATTCAGGCTTTCTAAAGCCGCATCGAACCGTTCGTGAGAAGCGTGTATCAGCGCCTGGCACATGTGGGGGCTCGCTCGCCACGAATCTACCTTTAAAGAAATGTCTAGATGGGTCTGTGCTTCTTCAAAGTTGCCTTCGACCAGCCAGAGCCCCCAGGCCATGTCCGTATGGATTTGTGGCGTCCAGCCGCCGACAGCCACGGCACGATTCAGCGCATGCTGGAAGCGGCGGTAGACATCGCACGGTGCACCGATGCCACAGGCCAGCATCTTAAAATAACAGCGCACCATTCCATAGAAGCCTTCCGCATTGGAGGGCTCTTGCCGAGTCATCTCGCGGAAATACTGGAGCGCCATATCCAATCCTTCAGGAGTACAGCGGTTTAAAACGTGCCAGCCGGTCCGAATAAGATCTTCCGAGAGCGGTATTCGTAAGCAGTACCCCAGCTTAGGCTTGTAGCTGATCCAGTTTCCACACTCGGCCAGAGCGGCGCGAACCGCCCCCACCGTGGAGGCTACGGTATGCCGGGATACGCACCTGCCATCCCACGCTTCCCGAAGAAGCTCCTCGTAATCGATATATTTGCCCGTGTTCCACGCCAAAACTTTTAAGACGTGAAATGCCTGATTTCTGAGTCTCACGGCTATCCCGTCGCGCAAGAGTCGGCAGGTCCTCACGTCGACCTGAAAAGGACCCAGCAAGATGCGGCTCGGCCGTCGCTGCTCAGGAACTGAAGTGTTCGCTGCTACGCCGCTGCTGAAAAGCACGGAAGCTAGTGTATCACTGCTGGTTCCGCCAGGTTAGGGTCCTGCGCGGCGGCGAAAGTTCGCCGCTGTTTCGCCGCCCTGCTGATTCTGATTTGCAGTAAAATTCAGGCAAACGGGTGGCGCGGGTGGCGGCCGCCCCCACAAAGTTCGCCTCATAGTCAGTCTATATAGCCAAAGGGCTTTCAGATTTGCGGCCCTGCTGTTGCGCTCACGAATGTCTTGGAGTATGAAAAAGGAGAAGGTAATAGGTATGGGGACGGTAACGCGTGTTGTGGTCTTTCTTTCGATAGGCGCAATGGCATGGGGACAAGCGCAGAGTTCAGCACAGATTCAAGGAACCGTCCAAGATTCGTCCGGCTCTGCGGTTCCGAGCGCTGACTTGAAGTTGACGCAAACGGCTACCGGCGTAGTACGCACGGCGACGACCGGTGTGGACGGCACTTACGTTGTGCCGAATCTCCCGATCGGCCCCTATCGGCTGGAAGTCAGCAAAGCAGGTTTCAGTACGGCGGTTCAAACCGGAATCGTCTTGCAGGTCGCCACGAATCCCACCATTGACGTCACGCTCAAAGTCGGTGCGGTTTCCGATCAAGTCCAGGTCGAGGCCAATAGTGTCCTGGTTGAAACCCAAGCTACTGGTATCGGCAATGTGATCGAGAACCAGCGAATCGTGGAATTGCCGTTGAACGGAAGACTTGCGACGGACCTGATTCCGCTGGTCGGGGGAACCATTCCGCAGGGGCAGGCCGGGTCGGCCGGCTTCCCGAACACCGTGAATATTGTAGTGGCGGGCGGCCAGGCATATGGCAATGCATTCTGGTTGGATGGCAGCCTCTACACCGACCCCTACATGGCGACGAACATGCCGTTTCCCTTCCCCGACGCGCTGCAGGAATTTAAAGTAGAGACCAGCGCGCTAACCGCGCAGAACGGCGTGAAGTCGGGAGCGTCCATCACGGCAGTAACGAAATCGGGCACCAACAGTCTGCACGGCGATGTGTTCGAATTCCTTCGCAACGGTGACTTCAACGCGCGCAATTTTTTTGCGACGCGGCGCGATACTCTAAAGCGGAACCAGTTCGGAGGCACGGTCGGCGGACCGATTCGGAAAGACAAGCTGTTCTTCTTCGGCGGCTACCAAGGCACCATAACGCGGCAGGATCCGACCGGGATCGTTGCGTTTGTGCCAACCCCGGCGATGCTTGGCGGCGATTTTAACGCGTGCCCCCAGGATATTCCGGCAGCGTTGAAGGCGCAGTTCCCGGGCAACAAAATCAATCCGATGCTATACAATTCATCTTCCCTGCTGCTTGCCAAGAAGCTGCCTGTTTCGAATGATCCCTGCGGACGCGTGACGTTCGGCGAGGTCACTCAATCGAACGAAATCCAAGTGTTGGGGCGTGTCGACTATCAGGCGAGTGATAAATCATCGCTCTTCTTCCGCTACATGGCTACCACGTTTCGTCAGCCGGCGTCCTTGAGTCTTACTCCCGACGAGATTCTTTCCTCGGGCCAGGGCGGATATGACAACCTGGCGCAGACGGCGATTCTCGGGCACACTTACTTGATCAGCCCAAGTACGGTCAATGCGTTTCGGGCTTCCTTCAGCCGGGAAGCGATCGATCGCTTTAACGCGGACTACTTTTCCGGATGTGATCTGGGCGTCCAGATGTATTGCGGCTATCTCCCTCACCAAAGCTCCTTTGCTGTGACGGGTGCCTTCACCATCGGCGGGAATACAGCCAAGGCAATTAACAGGTTGAGCCTATACCAGTTAAGCGATGACGTCAGCCTGGTTCGCGGAAACCACCAACTGGGATTCGGCATCACGGTTTCCGATACGCGGGACAATGTCAGAGGGAACGTATTCGCAGAGGGAATATTTAGCTTCGCGAACCTTCCTCAATTCCTGCTGGGAACCTTGAACTCTTTTAGCGACTCCGCACCAAACGCTATTCCGGTGAATAAAAACTACCTGGGGATGTATGCGCAAGACACTTGGAAAATTTCCCCTCGCCTAACGGCCAATCTCGGCGTCCGCTGGGATCCGTTCTTCCCCTTCCAACTCACCAACGGCGCCGTTTACAACTTTGATCTTGCAAACTTTATCGCGGGCAAGAAGACACAAGTTTATGCGAACGCGGCTCCGGGTTTCACCTATCCGGGAGATCCCGGCTTCCCCGGCGGCAAGGGAGGAATGAACAAGCAGTGGAACTCGTTTGCGCCGCGCATTGGTTTGGCGTGGGATCCCAAAGGTGACGGCCGCATGACGATCCGCGCGTCTTACGGTATCGCGTATGACTTCGCAGCGGGTGAAATGTTCGCTAACGAAGCGAATGCGCCTCCTTTCGGAAATACGGTTACCATCAGCGGATCTCCTTTCAACGATCCTTTCGCGACCAATCGCGGCGGCAATATCTTCCCGTTTACCGTGAACAAGAACGTTCCGTTTGTGCCGTTCGGAACCTACATTGCGATGCAGCCTAATATGAAAACCACCGAGGTGCATCTGTGGAACCTCACCCTACAAAAACAAGTAGGGACCGACTGGCTGTTTTCGGCGGCTTATATCGGCAGCGAAACCGAGCATCTGTGGTACACCTACCAAACCAATCCTTCCCAGATCGTCCCTTGCGCCAACGGAGTGGTGACGAGTTGCAACACGATCGCGAACCGCGACCAGCGCCGGGTACTGTCGCTGGCGGGATATCCGGGTTCGAATCTGATCGGGTTCCTGGATTCCTTTGCCGATGGTGGAACGGCCAGCTATAACGGACTGCTCCTCAGTGGGCGCCGCAGATTGAGCCGTGGCGTCAGCGCCGACGCAAACTACACGTGGTCGCATTGCATCGGCGATTTGACCACGGCGGATAGCACCAGCGGCGCCGGCGGCGGCATTGTGAATCCCAATGACCGGCGGGCGGATCGCGGAAACTGCCAGTCATCCGAATCCGGCGGAACATTCTCTTCAGACCGCCGCCAGATCTTCAATCTATCCGTGGTGGCACAAGCGCCGCAATTCTCCAACCGGATGCTGGCGACGGTGGTTTCCGGATGGCAGTTGGCGGGAATTTATCGCGCAACTACGGGCGGCTACTATACCGTGACCTTGGCTTCGGATGTGGCTTTGAGCAGCGCCTCCGGTCAGCGGCCGCAGCAGGTGCTTCAAAATCCCCTCTGCCAGAATCCAAACTCGTCCTGCTGGATTAACCCCGCGGCGTTCACGACGCCCGCGGCGGGCACGCTCAGCACGCTGGGCAAGGATAACATCCAGGGTCCGGGGTTCTGGGAGTTCGATATGTCCTTGTCGCGAACCTTCAGGATTCACGAACACCAGTCTTTGCAGATTCGCGGCGAAGCTTTCAACTTGCCCAACAGTTTCCGGGCGGGTGTGGCGCCTCCCAGCCTCTCCGCGGGGAGCCCGGGTCTTGCGTTGAGCTACCCGGCGAGCAATTTCGGTCAGATTACAAGCGCTCTCGATCCCCGGATTCTGCAGTTCTCGATGAAGTATGTTTTCTAGCGCACGAATTTAGGAGTTAACAAGATGCGATCACATAAAATTGTTTTCGGTGCAATTAGCTTTTGCCTCGGATTGAGCTTCTCGGTACCCGCCTCGGCTCACCATTCTTTCGCCGCCGAGTTTGACGGCGAAAAGCCGATCAAGCTGGTGGGCGTGGTGACCAAGATGGAACTCATCAATCCTCACTCCTGGATCCACATGGATGTAAAGGGACCCGACGGGAAAGTTTCCAACTGGATGGTCGAATGCGGCAGCCCGAATACTCTGCTGCGGCGCGGGTTCACCCGCAATTCAGTAACCCCCGGTATGGAAGTCGTGGTTGACGGGTACCAGGCTAAAGACGGCTCACTGAAAGCGAACGGCCGTGATGTGACGTTTAAGGACGGACGCAAACTCTTCCTCGGCACTTCCAACACGGCTACACCGGACGCGGAGAAATGAGCAGCGCACTCCGGAACCCCATGCAGCGGTTAGACTCGGCACGTTTTGCCTGGCTTTTCCTGCCTCTTATCTGTGCTTCGGGTTTGTTGGCTCAAACTCCAGCCAAACCGGCCGGCGACATCGAGGGGCATCCCAATCTCAACGGCATCTGGCAGGCGGTGAACGAGGCCAATTGGAATCTGGAAGCTCACGCCGCGGAAGCATCTCCGGTAGTGGCTATGGGTGCGCTTGGCGCTGCTCCGGCCGGGTTGGGCGTCGTCACTGAGGGAAAAATTCCGTACAAGCCCGAGGCCCTTAAGCAAAGGGAACAGAATTACGCGAAACGGATCGAACTCGACCCCGAGGTAAAGTGCTACCTGCCGGGCGTTCCCCGTGCAACTTACATGCCTTACCCGTTTCAGATCGTGCAGTCGGGCAAATTCATCTTTATAGGCTACGAGTATGCTAACGCGACCCGCACGATTTATATGGATAATCCGGGCGAAGCCCCCGTAGACAGCTGGATGGGCCAGTCTGTGGGACATTGGGAGGGGAGAACCCTGGTGGTCGACGTTACGAGTCTGAATGATCAAACGTGGTTCGACCGGGCCGGGAATTTTCATAGCGATAAGCTGCACGTGATCGAGCGCTATACTCCCGCGGGGCGCGATGTGATTCAGTACGAGGCGACGATTGAAGATCCAAATACTTTCGTGCGGCCCTGGACAATCAGCATGCCTCTCTACCGGCGTTTAGACAAGAATATGCAGCTTCTCGAATTCAAATGCGTGGAAATGGTGGAGGAGTTGCTGTATGGAAAGTACCGGAAGAAGCCGGCGAACTAAGCGAGGAGGTTTTTCTATGAAGCTGGTCGGATTTCTTTTGGGCTGCGTCATATCAGTGAATCTTGTGGCGCAAACGCCTGCCGGAACTCCCAAGGCCGCCGGCGCGCGCGACCTTACCGGAATCTGGGATACCGCCACGATAACCCCGATGGAGCGGCCTAAGGACCTTGCCGGGAAGGCTTACTTCACTCCCGCGGAGGCGGAGGCATACGAGAAAGAGCTCGCGATTGAAAACGATCGGGACCGGCGGGGAAAGCCGGGCGCGGACGATGTTGCGCGCGCTTATAACGAAGCTTGGTGGGACAGAGGGACGAAAGTTGTTCCTTCGTTGCGTACATCGCTCATCGTAGATCCCGCCGATGGCCGGATTCCGCCGCTGACTCCGGCTGCGCGAGCTGCCGCGCAGAAACGAGCCGCTGCGTTGCAGGGGCCGCCCAACGGTCCCGAGGACCGCGGGATTCAGGAACGGTGTATTGTCGGAGTAAACGTCGGGCCTCCCATCATTCCCACCGTCTACAACAACAACTTTCAGATTTTCCAAAGCGGCGATACGGTCGTCGTATTTTCGGAAATGATCCATGACTACCGCGTCATTCCCACCGATGGAAGCAAGCACCTCCCTTCGGACATTCGCCTGTGGATGGGCGATTCCCGCGGTCATTGGGAAGGCAATACCTTGGTGGTGGATACGACCAACTTCAACGGAAAGACGCACTTCAGGGGAGCGGACGAGAACCTTCACGTCATCGAGAGATATACTCGCGTGAAACCCGATCAGATTCTGTATCAGTTCCACATCGAGGACCCGACGGCTTTTGAGCGGCCTTGGGGAGGCGAGTTCACGTTCAACAAAGCCAAAGGGCTGATCTATGAATACGCCTGTCACGAGGGAAATTACGGCCTGTCCGGACTGCTGAGCGCGGCGCGGGCGGAAGAGCAAAAGGCCGCCCACAAGACTGAAGACCAGAAGCATTAGGCATAAGCGCATCCGGTCTATCAGAACGTGATCTTGCCGGCTACCTGGAGAATGCGCGGGTCGAGCGCCGTCTGTACTTGACCGAAAGTAGCAGTGCCAAAGGTAAGGTTCACGCCCGAACCGCCCGCTGCCAAACTAGGGGGGGACACACCAGCACGGTAGCTGTTCGTTAAGTTAAAGGCTTCTCCGCGCAATTCAAGAGTCACCGACTCGCGGAGCCTAAAGTCCCGGGAGACCGCTGCATCGAGTTGGAAGAATGCAGGCCCGGGAATATTTGCCCGTCCCAGGGGACTGAGGGTTCCCGGCGCCGGCAGCGCAAACGCGGCCGGGTTAATCCAGCAAGTGGGCCTAGGGTTGTCGCATAACGGATTTTGCAGGACCTGCACCGGACGCTGAGTCAAGGGGGACTGACTGCTCAAGGCCACGTCGGAGCTAAGATTGACGGTCATCCACGGCGCCGACTGCGCCCGATAGATCCCGGAGAGCTTCCACCCGGAAGCCAGCATACTGAGCCGGGAATTGGCAAAGCGCGGCGTTTCGTAGACTACCGTCGAATTGAAATTGTGACGCCGGTCCGCGGAGAGCGTACCACCGAGTTGAACCGACTGGCAGTTGCTGCGGTCATAGCGCCGGTCTGTCGGAATCGCCAAGCCTCCGCCCACGCCGCCGGTACTCGAGGCGATCGCGAAATCACTGATGCAGTGGGACCAGGTATAGTTCGCGCTGACGGCGACGTTTTTGCTCAACCGCTTCTGTAGCGAAAGAATCATGGCGTGGTAGGAACCGGTTCCCGAATAGTCCAGGAGTTGTACCGGTCCGTAGAGCTTGTTGCCGGGATATCCCTTTACAGTGAACAGCCGGCGGCTGTTTTGATTGCCTGTGGTGTTGCAGGTGGTAACCGCGGCTCCTCCAGGGCAAGGCGACACGATTGCCGGATTGGCCTGATAGGAGACCAGCATGTGTTCTGTAGCGCTGCCGGAGTAAGTAGCCGAGCCAACCCAATCGCTGCCGAACTGCCGCTGAACCACGAAGTTCCACTGGTTCACTTGTGTGGTCTTGGCATCGGACGGCGCCACAACATAGGCTCCGGCTACAGTGTAGGGGGCATTCGGGCCAACTGTGTAGGGAAAGATGTTGCCTCCGGGATTATTGGCGTAAGGGTCGCTGAACTGGCCTGACCAGATCTGGGTATTGCCGAAGGGCGGCGCGACAGTAAGATTGGAAATCAAATATCCGACCGGGAAGGAATAAGCCAGGCCGAAAGAGGCGCGGATGGTCATTTTGTGGTGCATTCCGGGTAATTCGAACAGCCGATGAAGGCGCCGAAGCGTCCCACCTTGAGCGACAGTTGACCATTGCCGCATTGCGGGCATTGCCGCACCGGGCCGCCGTCGGCGCGCGCCGGGAAGATATGCGGCTCGAGCAGGTCGTTGAGCGCGTCGAGCACCTGCGTGATGCGCAGTTCCTTGATGTCGTTGACCGCGGCGATGAAGCCGGTCCAGAAATCCTCCAGCACCTTCTTCCAATTGATCTCGTTATTGGAGACGCGGTCGAGTTGCTCTTCAAGCGAGGCGGTGAAATCGTATTCGACATAGCGCTGGAAGAAGCTTTCCAGGAAGCCGACCACGACGCGGCCTTTGTCTTCCGGGATGAGCCGCTTCTTGTCGATGCGCACATAGCCGCGGTCCTGCAGCACCTGCAGAATCGAGGCGTAGGTCGAGGGCCGGCCAATGCCAAGCTCTTCCATGCGCTTGACCAGCGCCGCTTCGGAAAAACGCGGCGGCGGTTCGGTGAAGTGCTGGGCGGCGTCGATCGATTCCTTGGCGAGCTTCTCGTTTTCCGACATGGCCGGCAGGCGCTTCGACTCGTCGTCGTCCGAAGCCTCGTCCTGGCCTTCCTGATAGAGCGTCAGGAAGCCGTCGAATTTCACCACCTGGCCGGAGGCCCGCAGGTCGATGGTGCGGCTGCCGGATTTGGCGACGATGTCGACCGTGGTGCGTTCGAGCTCGGCGGATTCCATCTGGCTCGCGACCGCGCGATTCCAGATCAGTTCGTATAAACGGGCCTGATCGCGGTCGACATATTTGGCGACTTCGGCCGGCGTCCGGCTGGCGCTAGTCGGGCGGATGGCTTCGTGCGCTTCCTGCGCGTTCTTCGACTTGTTATGATATTCGCGCGGGCTCGCCGGCACGTATTCCTTGCCGTAATTCTTGCCGAGCATGGCGCGGATATCGGCGATCGCTTCGGGCGCGAGATCGATGCCGTCGGTGCGCATGTAGGTGATGAGGCCGGTGGTCTCGCCGTCGATCTCGACGCCTTCGTAGAGACGTTGCGCGAGCCGCATGGCGATGGCCGGCGCAAAGCCGAGCTTGCGGCTCGCCTCCTGCTGCATGGTCGAAGTGGTGAAGGGCGGCGGCGGATTGCGCCGCGCCGGCTTGGCCTCGACCGCCGCAACGGTGAACGTCGCGCTTTCGAGCGCATTCTTCAGGTCGGTGGCCTGGACGCCGGTGCCGATGTCCAGACGTTGCAGCTTCTGTCCGTCGGCGCCGACTAAGCGGGCTTCGAAACTCTCGCCGCGCGGCGTCGCCAGCTTGGCGACAATCGACCAATATTCCTTGGCGACGAATTTCTCGATTTCCAGTTCGCGGTCGCATACCAGCCGCAGCGCGACCGATTGCACGCGGCCGGCCGAGCGCGCGCCCGGCAGTTTGCGCCAGAGCACCGGCGAGAGCGTGAAGCCGACCAGATAGTCGAGCGCGCGCCGCGCCAGATAAGCGTCGACCAGCGCGCCGTCGATGGCGCGCGGATGCTTCATCGCCTCGGTCACCGACTGCTTGGTGATGGCATTGAAGACGACGCGCTCGACCGCCTGACCCTTCAGCGCCTTCTTTTCGTTAAGGGCCTCGAGCACGTGCCAGGAGATGGCTTCGCCCTCGCGGTCGGGGTCGGTCGCCAGAATGAGGGTGTCGGCCTTCTTCAGGGCATGGGCGATGTCGTTGACGCGCTTCTGCGATTGCGGGTCGACCTCCCAGAGCATCTTGAAATTATTGTCCGGATCGACCGATCCGTCCTTGGCCGGCAGGTCACGGATATGGCCAAAGGACGCCAGGACCTCGTAACCGGGCCCCAGGTACTTATTGATCGTCTTCGCCTTGGATGGCGACTCGACAACGACAACTTTCATGAAAATCCAAAGGGTTATCGGCCAGAACCGGCAAGGTTCCGAGCGGAATCGGCCGCTGGCATTGGCCGGAACATGGGGAAGGCACTCCTTGCTGTCAAATAAGGGTGCCCGGAAAACCTTTATGAACAGCCAATTCAGGCATCAAAGAGACCGGCCATATGCCAAAATACAATCAATGGGCGTATTTGATATAAAAACAAGTTTTTGGCGATTATGCGTAGGTGGACTGTGTACTTTCGCCACCGGAATACCCGCGTGGCGCTATCAAGGCACCTTCACACCCAGCCGTTCGATGAACGTCGCGGTTGGGTTGCCGTCCGGCAGCATGCCGAGTTTGACCTGTTCGGCGCGGATATTGTCGCGCAGGTCGAAGTCGATGTGCCCCTCGAAGTCGTTGACCTTGTAGCCGAGCGCGGCGAGTTTCTTCTGCAAGGCGATGCGGGCGTCGCGCGAAATCGGATGATCGTCGGTAGGCCAGGCCACCTTGATCGGCGGCCCGCCATTCATGCGGTCGGCGAGATGGCCGACCGCGATCACATAGGCGTCCGAGTTGTTGTATTCCTTCAGCGCCGGATAGTTCTCCGTTGTCAGGAAAGCCGGGCCGTTGGCGCCGCTCGGAAAAAACAAAATGCCCGGGCCGGACGGCGGGAACGGCTTGCCGTCGGCGCGGCGGACGCCAAGCTTCTTCCACTCCGCGAAGCTGCCGCGGCTCTTCCGGTAGTCGAAGCCCTTCGGCACCGTCACCTCGAAGCCCCAGGGCAGGCCGCGCTTCCAGTGCTCCTTGGCGAGATAATTGGCGGTGGAGGCGAGCACGTCCGGCACATTGTTCCACAGGTCGCGCTTGCCGTCGCCGGAAAAATCGACGGCGTAGTCGACCACGTTGCTCGGCATGAACTGGGTCTGGCCCATGGCGCCGGCCCACGAACTGACCATCTGGTCGCGGCCGAAATGGTTGTCCTGCATGATGCGCATGGCGACGAGCAACTCGTTGCGGAAATAGGGATCGCGGTAGCCGACGTAGCCGAGCGTCGCCAGCGAGCGGAATACGTCCCAATGGTCCTTCTCGGCGCCGTAATCGGTTTCGACGCCCCACAGCGCAAGGAGGACCCAGCGCTCGACGCCGAATTTCTTTTCCACCGCGTCGAATGTCTTCGTCCATTCCTTGGCTTTGCGCTGGCCGTTGGCGACGCGTCCGCGCGAGGCAAGATCGTTGACATAGGCGCCGACCGGCTTGCCGTACTCGGGCTGGCGCCTGGTGGCCGCGATGACGCGCTGGTCGGGGGTGACACCTTTGAGCGCGAGGTCGAATGTGTCGCGGGTGATGCCCTTGGCTTGGGCGTCAGACCATAGCGCGGCCTCGAAGGCTGCAAAGGATTGCTGCTGCGCGCGCGCCGGCGCGCAAGATAGTGCAAACATGACGGAGAAGAAGAGTAAGTTCCGGAGCATTTGTTTGGTCCGATCACGATTCGGATCGTATCTTATAGCAGCGACACCAGACTGCCGCCGTGGCGCTCCAGCCGGCCGGCGATTTCGAGTTCCAACAGTACCGTGCGCACGATCGCCGGCGAGCTGCGCGACAGCCGCACCAGATCGTCGATCGACACGGGGGTCGGCCCGAGCAGGCCGACAATGCGGGCGCGTTCGTCGTCGCCGGGTTCGGCGTCGAGTGGGCCCGGAACCTCGCGCTGGGGCTCCTGCACGTCGAAGCCGCGTCCGAGGATCGGTTCCAGCATTGCAATGACGTCGGCGGCCTCTGTGACCAGCGTCGCGCCTTGCTTGAGCAGGCCGTTGGTTCCTTCCGCGCGCGGATCGAGCGGGGAGCCCGGCACGGCAAACACCTCGCGGCCCTGTTCGCCGGCAAGCCGCGCGGTGATCAGCGATCCGGAGCGGCGCGCCGCTTCCACGATCACCACGCCGACGGACAGCCCCGAGATCAACCGGTTGCGTCGCGGGAAGTCGCGCGCCCGCGGCTCCCAGGCGAGCGGCATTTCCGAGATGGCGGCGCCCTCGGCAAGGATCGCCTCCAGCAAATCGCCGTGCTCGGCCGGATAGATGTGCTCGGTGCCCGCCCGCCAGCACGGCGACGGTGCCGGTTGCAAGACTGGCGCGATGGGCGGCAGCGTCGATGCCGCGCGCCAGCCCCGACACCGTGCCGAAACCGGCCGCACCCAGGTCGCGCGCCAGGCGCTCGGCGAATTTGACGCCGGCCGCCGAGGCGTTGCGCGAGCCGACGATGGCCACCAGCGGCTGCGCGAGTGCGGCAAGTTTGCCGCGCACCGCCAGCAAGGGCGGCGCGTCGTCGATCATCTGCAGGCGCTGTGGATAGTCCGGCTCGCCGAGCCCGACCAATTCGATGCCGCGCGCGCGCGCGGCTTTCAATTCGGCTTCGGCGTCCTCACGCGAACAGATGCGCGCCGGGCCCGCCGCGCCACCGCGGCGGGCGAGCGCCGGCAGAGCGTCAAGCGCGGCGCGCGCGCCGCCATAGTGATTAATCAGATCGCGGAACGTTCGGGGCCCGATATTCTCGGTGCGAATAAGGCGCAACCAATCGAGCCGCTGCTCGTCGCTTAATCGAACCCGCTCGTTCAACGGCGCCCCCATTTATGGGGGCTAAGCATCGCCCAAGGCGCGGCGCTCTACAACCTGTTTTGGCCGACTGCAACCCAGGGTCAGGTGGCGGGCGTGGACTTTGCGCCGATCTTGCCTTCACGGCCGTTGAGAAGCCGGGCGATATTGGCGCGGTGCATGATCCACAACAGCGCGCTCAGCAGCAGAAACAGCGCGGCGGCGCGCGGTTGGCCGAAGAGCCACAATGCCAGCGGCGTCAGCGCGCTGGCGATCAGCGCGGCGAGCGAGGAATAGCGGCTGGCGAATGCGACGAGGAGCCAGATGGCGCAGAAGATCACCGCACCCGGCCAATAAAGTCCGATCAGCACGCCGATATAGACGGCGACGCCTTTGCCGCCTTTGAACTTCAGCCAAACCGGAAAGAGGTGGCCGAGGAAAGCGCCGGCGCCGGCGATGAGCGCCGCATCGGGCGTGGCAAAATGCGCGGCGAGCAAGACGGCGGCGGTCCCCTTGAGCGCGTCGCACAGCAAGGTCGCGGCGGCGAGACCCTTTCTGCCGGTGCGCAATACGTTGGTCGCGCCAATATTGCCGGAGCCGATGGTGCGCACATCAGGCCCGCCGGCGGCGCGCGTCAGAATCAGCCCGAACGGGATCGAGCCGAGCAGATAGCCGACGGCGAAGGCGAGGCCTAAGATCATACGTATTCGTAGACGGTGCGGCCGGCGACGATGGTGCGCACCACGCGGCCGGTCAGCTTGGCTTCATCGAACGGCGTGTTCTTGCATTTCGATTTGAGCTCGGCCGGATCGAGCACCCACGGCATATCGAGATCGACGACGATGATGTCGGCCGGTGCGCCGGTCCGCAATGTGCCGCCGGGCAGGCCGAGCAACTCGGCCGGCCGCGTCGACATGGCGCGCAGCAAAGTCACCAGCTCGATCTCGCCGGAATGCACCAGGCGCAGGCCCGCAACCAGCATGGTCTCCAGCCCGATCGCGCCGGGCTCGGCTTCCGCAAAGGGCAGGCGCTTGGTCTCGACGTCCTGCGGATTGTGATCCGACATGACCATGTCGATAAGCCCGTGCGCGACCGCGGCAACCAGCAGCTTGCGGTCGTCCTCGGCGCGCAGCGGCGGCGAAAGCTTCAGGAAGGTGCGGTAGGGCCCGATGTCGTTTTCATTGAGCGTGATGTGGTTGATCGAACATGAGGCGGTGACGCTCAGGCCGGCCTCCTTGGCGCGGCGCAACACCTCGAGCGATTCCCCGCAGGTGATGGAGGCCGCATGGTAACGGCCGCCCGATAGCGCCACCAAGCGAAGGTCACGCTCGAGCATGACCGTTTCCGCCGCCTTCGGAATGCCGAGCAGGCCGAGCCGTGCGCCGAATTCGCCTTCGTTCATCACGCCGTCGCCGATGAGATCGGGATCCTCGGTGTGATGCACGATCAGCGCGTCGAAATCGCCGGCGTAAGTGAGCGCGCGCCGCATCACCTGCGCGTTGGTCACGCTCTTGTCGCCGTCGGTAAAGGCGACCGCGCCGGCGGCCTTGAGCAGGCCAATCTCGGTCATCTCGTTGCCTTCAAGCCCTTTGGTGAGTGCCGCCATCGGATGCACGTGCACGATCGCGGTGTCGCGGGCGCGGCGCAGCACGAAATCCACCGTCGCCGGATCGTCGATCACCGGCGACGTATTCGGCTGGCAGATGATGGTGGTGACGCCGCCGGCCGCGGCCGCTTGGCTCGCGGAGGCCAGCGTCTCGCGGTGACCGGCGCCGGGCTCGCCGACGAAGGCCCGCATATCGATGAGACCCGGCGCGACCAGTTTGCCGCGGCAATCGACCACGTCGGTGCCTTCCGGAACGCCGCCGGCGCCGATGCCTTTCTTGGCTTCACGCACGAGGCCGTCGGCGATCAGCAGGTCGCCGACGATATCGAAGTCGCGCGACGGATCGACGATCCGGGCGTTGGCGAGCAGGATCGGGCGGCGTTCGGACAACATCGGCTACATCACACTCAAGCGTTCGGCAGATTGCGCGACAAAGCTTCCAGCACGGCCATGCGGATGGCCACGCCCATCTCGACCTGTTCACGGATCAGCGACTGCGCGCCGTCGGCGACGATCGAGTCGATCTCGACGCCGCGGTTCATCGGCCCCGGATGCATGACGAGCGCGCCCGGCTTGGCGTAGCTGAGCTTCTTTTCGTCGAGGCCGTAAAAATGAAAATATTCGGAGATCGACGGCACGTAGGAGCCGTTCATGCGTTCGCGCTGCAGCCGCAGCATCATGACGATATCGGCGCCGTTGAGGCCCTCGCGCATGTCGCGCGCGACTTCGACGCCGAAATGCTCGATGCCGGGCGGCAGCAGCGTCGAGGGCGCAACCACGCGAACCCGCGCGCCCATCGCGTTGAGCAGGATGATGTTGGAGCGGGCGACGCGCGAATGAAGGATGTCGCCACAGATCGCCACCAGCAGGCCCTCGATCGTGCCCTTGTTGCGGCGAATGGTGAGCGCGTCGAGCAGCGCCTGCGTCGGGTGCTCGTGCGAGCCGTCGCCGGCATTGATCACCGAGCAGTCGAGCTTGCTGGCCAAGAGTTCGACCGCGCCGGAGGCGTGGTGGCGCACGACCAGAATGTCGGGATGCATGGCGTTGAGCGTGATCGCGGTATCGATCAATGTCTCGCCCTTGCGCATCGACGACGAACTCGTCGACATGTTCATCACGTCGGCGCCGAGCCGCTTGCCGGCCAGTTCGAACGACGACTGGGTGCGGGTGGACACCTCGAAGAACAGATTGATCTGGGTGCGGCCGCGCAGCGAAGTGCGCTTCTTTTCGACCTGGCGATTGAGTTCGACGAATTCCTCGCCGAGATCGAGCAGGCCGGAAATCTCCTCGTGCGAAAGTCCTTCGATTCCCAACAAATGTCGTTGGTTGAGAACGAAAGAGGATTTCGGCGCCATGTTCATTAAAGCGATTGCTATAGGCGGAACCATGGTTCCCGGCAAGGCCCGGCGAGGGAACGGTCCACACGGAAGCGTTACCGTGTGAGTAACAGTTAACGGAACGTGCGGCGACGGGAGGTGTTGACGTGTGTCCGGCGGCGACGTCGCCGGGAGCGGTTTCGGTGCGTCGGGACCGTCAACGACGAAAAACCGGAGGAACGCCCCCATGAAGGGCGAAGGAACGAACAGAAACGGAGATGAACCATGACTAGGATTTCGAAATATGCCGCGGCTGCAGTCTTTACTGGCGCACTTGCGCTCGCCGCTGCGACCCCGAGCCAGGCGCGGTGGCACGGCGGCCACGGCCACGGTTGGCATAACGGCGCAGGCGCCGCGATCGGTTTCGGCGTGGGTGCATTGGCCGGCGCGGCCGCGGCTAATGCGGCCTATTCGGACTACTATGGCTACGATGACGGTTACGCGGGCGCTTATGCCTACGAACCGGAGTCCAGCTATTACGGATCGCGCTACAACTACGATCGTCGCGAGCGGAACGGGCGCGATTGCACGTTGTCGCCGGCATCTGTCAACTACGTGCCGTGCGACAATCAGTAACGTGTGGAAGCGGGAAAGGCGGGCAATAAAGCTCGCCTTTCTTGCGCTCCGGCCGGCAATTTAGGTTGCCATTTTGGCGAGGCGATCGAGCGCGCCTTGCAGGATAAACATTGCGGCGTGCTGATCGATCACCGCGGCGCGTTTTTTACGGCTGACATCGTGGCCGATCAATTCGCGTTCGACCGCGGCGGTCGACAGTCGCTCGTCCCACAGCGCGATCGGCAACGCGGTGATCTTGGCGAAATTGCGCGCGAAAGCCCGGGTCGATTGCGCGCGCGGCCCTTCAGTGCCGTCCATGTTGATGGGCAGGCCGAGTACGAAGCCGATAGCGTTACGTTCGGCGGCGAGTGCCAAGAGGCGCTTGGCGTCGGCGGTGAACGTCTTGCGGGCAACGGTTTCGACCCCGGCCGCCAGTCTGCGGTCGGGATCGCTCGAGGCGACACCAATGGTCTTGGTGCCGAGGTCGAGGCCGATCAACGACCCGCGCACCGGCCAAAGCGGCGCGATATCCACCAGCGTGCCAATCGTCATCGTCAGGCGGCGCCCGGCGGATCGTCGGGATCGAGCGAGCTCACCAAGCGTTTATAGGCCGCCTTGTCGGCGGACCCAAGTTTGGCGAGCGCGTCGCGCGCCGCGTCGTAGGCGTTTGTCTTGCGCCGCGCTTTGATCTCCTCGATTTTCTGCATGGCGTCATTGAGGCTTATCAGCGCGCTTTCGGCTTCTTCATTGCCCTTCAGCGCGCCGGGCGCGGCCTTGGCGAGCGCCGCGACAATGTCGTTAAGCCAGCCGATCTGGCTGCCGTAGCTCGCCACCTCTTCGGTGACTTCGCGCTCGACCGCCGGATTGCCGGCGAAATTGACCGACACGCGCGGCGACCAGAAATCGAAGTTCTGGAAGTTGCCGCCCGCGCCGGGAAACATGACGTTCAGTGGATTGGGGAATGTGTACATGGCGCGCTCTCCTTCCCGGCAGACGGCAAGCCTATCACGCAACCGTGCCCGGCGGCAGCGCGGCGGCATGGGCGGCGATCGCGCCCGTGGTGGTGAACCAGACCTTGTCGTCGGCGCGCCGGACAATGTTGTTGAGCGCGCGCGCCAAATGTTTGAAGCGGTGCGGCTGGCCGACGATGTAGGCATGCAGCGCGATGCCCATGACCAGCGGGCGCTTGGCGCATTCGGCGTAGAGCACATCGAAGGCATCGACGATCATGTCGGCGAAGTCGGCGCCCTCGCGCTTGCGCGCGACGATCTGCGGGATGTCGTTGATCTCCTGCGGGTAGGGGACCGACAGGATGCGGCCCTTGCGCGTTTTCATCCAGGTCGGCTGATCGTCGTGGCACCAGTCGAGCAGGTAATTATAGCCGGCCTCCTGCAGCAGGTCGGGTGTGCCATACGATTGCGAGATCCAGGGCCCGAGCCAGCCGCGCGGGCGCGCGCCCGCGTGTTTTTCGACTGCGGCGGTGGTCTCCGCGATCAGCGCGCGTTCCTCGCTGTCGCTCAAGGTGCCCTGGCGCTCCGAATTGCTGCGGCCGTGGCCGACGATCTCGGCTCCGGGAAAGGCCGCCACCGCCTGCGGCGCTTGCGTATACATGTCGGCATTGACCAGGAGCGACACCGGCAGCTTCAACTCGGCGAACAACTCCGCCAAGCGGAACACGCCGACGCGGTTGCCATAGTCGCGCCAAGCATAATTGAGCACGTCCGGCTGCGGTCCGCCGGGCGCCAGTTCGGCCCCAAGTCCTTCGCCAAATGAGAACCATTCGAGATTGAGGGCGAAGTAAATGGCAAGCCGCCTGCCGCCGGGCCAGTCGTAAACGGGGCGGGCAGGGATCGGGGAGTACGGATAGCGGTCGTGGTGGCGGGTCATGATCGAATTCATACAAAGCCAACGTCCCGCTGTCCCTATACTTTGGGGCGCAGGAGGGTGCGATAAATCCTGCCGGCAATATGATTATAGTCCGAGAGGTTGCGCTGCCGCCCGGCCGGGCTATGTGTTGAATGGATTCGGCACAGCACGAGGCCCCCATGCACACCCATTCGATCGAGCCCTGGCAGCACAGCCACGTATTCCTCGGCGCCAAGCACGACCGGCACGAGCGGCGCACCTGGTTCGTGGTCGCGCTCACCGCGGCGATGATGGTGGCGGAGATCGTCGGCGGTAACCTGTTCGGCTCGATGGCGGTGGTGGCCGACGGCTGGCACATGTCGACGCACGCCGGCGCGCTGACTATCGCCGCGCTCGCCTACCGCTTCGCCCGCCGCCATGCCCACGATCCGCGCTTTACCTTCGGCACCGGCAAGATGGGGGAACTCGCGGCGTTTTGCAGCGCCGTGATCCTGGCGCTGATCGCGGCGGCGATCGGCTACGAGGCGCTGATGCGGCTCACGGCGCCGGTCACCATCCATTTCCGCGAGGCAATTGCGCTGGCGGTCGTCGGCCTGGCGGTCAACGTCGCCAGCGCGTGGCTTTTGTTCGACAGCGACCACCATCATCACAGCCATGCGAACGACGACGACCATCATCACGATCACCACGATCACGACGCCCATCACCACCATGGCCACGACAGCAATCTGCGCGCCGCCTATGTACATGTTCTGGCCGACGCGCTGACCTCGGTGCTGGCGATCGTCGCACTGAGCTGCGGCCTCATCTTCGGCTGGGTGTGGATGGACCCGTTGATGGCGTTGGTCGGCGTCGCCGTGATCTTAAGCTGGTCGTTCGGGCTGATGCGCACGGCCGGCACGGTGCTGCTCGACATGGTGCCGGACCGGCATCTGGCCGGCCATATTCGCAAGCATCTTGAGGTCGACGGCGACCGCGTCTGCGATCTGCATCTGTGGCGGCTCGGGCCCGGCCATGTCGGGCTGATCGCGGCGGTGGTGTCGGACCATCCGCAGGCGCCCTCGGCCTACAAACACCGGCTTGAGGGCATCGCCGGCCTGTCGCACATGACCATCGAGGTGCACCGCTGCCCGGACCACGAGCGCAAGGCGGCGTAGCATTGCGACACTAAATGGCGGTCTGCTATACGCGGCTGCATCCTTTGAGGGTCCGATGTCCGTCGACGCCGATACCGTCCGCCGCATCGCGCATCTGGCGCGTATCGCCGTGCCAGAGGGCGAGATCGCGCATTTGCAAGGCGAGCTCAATGCCATGCTCGACCTTTGTCGAGCAGCTTTCGGAAGTGAACGTTGAAGGCGTCGAACCGATGACCTCGGTGACGCCGATGGCGATGAAGAAGCGCGCGGACGTCGTCACCGATGGCGGCATCGCCAGCGATATCGTGAAGAACGCGCCGACGAGCGGGGATCATTTCTTCCTGGTGCCGAAGGTGGTCGAATAAATGTGCATCGCCTGTGAGATGAACTTCTGGGCTATGATCGACGCCCTGCCGGAGGCGGATCGCGAGCGGGTCCTGCGCGAACAGGCCACGCGCTTTGCTTGCGAAGCGCCCGAGAGTGAGCCGGCACCCGCGCCGCAGACAATCGCGGACGAGCAAAAATCGTGAGTGATTTGAATTCGCTCACCTTGGCGCAAGCGCGCGACGGGCTGGCGAAGAAATCCTTCTCCGCGCTCGAATTGGCCGACGCGCATTTGGCGGCGATGGAAAAGGCGCGCGCGCTCAACGCCTATGTGCTGGAAACGCCGGAGCGCGCTTCCGCCATGGCCAAAGCCGCCGACGCCCGCATCGCCGCAGGCCGAGCCGGGCCGCTCGAAGGCATCCCGCTCGCCGTCAAGGACATGTTCTGCACAGAGGGCGTGCGTGCGACGGCGTGCTCGCACATCCTCGACAACTTCGTGCCGACTTACGATTCGAGCGTGACCGCCAATCTGTGGCGCGACGGCGCGGTGCTGCTGGGCAAGACCAACAACGACGAGTTCGCCATGGGCTCGTCGAACGAGACCTCGCATTTCGGCCCGGTCATCTCGCCGTGGCGCCGGAAAGGCGCTAATACGCCGCTGACGCCCGGCGGCTCGTCGGGCGGCTCGGCCGCGGCGGTGGCGGCGCAGTTGTGCCTGGGCGCGACCGGCACCGACACCGGCGGTTCGATCCGCCAGCCCGCGGCTTTTACCGGCACGGTCGGCATCAAGCCGACCTACGGCCGGTGCTCGCGCTGGGGCATCGTCGCTTTCGCCTCCTCGCTCGATCAGGCCGGGCCTTTTGCCAAAACGGTGCGCGACGCCGCGATCCTGCTGCGCTCGATGGCGGGTCCCGATGCCAAGGACACCACCTGTGCCGATCTGCCGGTGCCCGACTACGAGGCGGCGGTTGGCAAATCGGTGAAGGGCTTGCGCATCGGCATTCCGAAGGAATACCGGCTCGACGGCATGTCGGCGGAAATCGAAAAGATCTGGCAACAGGGCATGGACTGGCTCAAAAGTGCCGGAGCCGAGCTGGTCGAGGTGTCGCTGCCGCACACCAAATATGCGCTGCCTGCCTATTACATTGTCGCTCCGGCGGAGGCCTCATCCAATCTCGCGCGTTACGATGGCGTGCGCTACGGCCTGCGCGAGGCCGGGCGCGACATTATCGATATGTATGAGAAGACGCGCAGCGCGGGTTTTGGCCCCGAAGTACGCCGGCGCGTGATGATCGGCACCTATGTGCTCTCGGCCGGCTATTACGACGCCTATTATCTGCGCGCGCAGAAAGTGCGCACGCTGATCAAGCGCGACTTCGAGGACTGCTTCAAGGCGGGCGTCGATGCCATGCTGACGCCTGCCACGCCGTCCGCCGCTTTCGGCCTCGGCGAGAAGGGCGGCGCTGACCCCGTCGAGATGTATTTGAACGATGTGTTCACGGTGACCGTGAACATGGCTGGCTTGCCAGGGATTTCAGTGCCGGCCGGCCTCGACGGGCAGGGCCTGCCGCTCGGCCTGCAAATGATCGGGCGGCCGTTCGACGAGGAAACGCTGTTCGCGGCGGCGTCCGTGATCGAGCAGGCGGCGGGACACTTCACGCCGCAAGCGTGGTGGTGAGCACCACCGACAACGACTTACTGATTGGCTAACGCGATCGGCGGCAAATCTTGATCGCCCAGGACGGTCTTCCTGCCGTCCAGTTCGCCGCCGCCGAAGATAAAGGTCACCGTCGCCAAAGCGACGAGACCGCCGACAATTATGCAGAATTCGGGCCACGCGAGGGCCGAGCCCATGGTGCGGCTGCGAATGGTGACGGCGTGCCGGCGCAAGCATGCGGCGAAACGAATGTATTTGGAAAACCACGCAAAATAGTGACCCTGCCAAGGGGTATTGGCATACTCTGGGCCTCTGGCTGAGCGGTAGGGGGCCGCTGCGAACTCGGCTGCCTACCCTAGAAGTGTAATGGGAGCCGTAAGTGACGCAAGAAACGACACGCGCCGTGCTCGAGGACATTCTTGCCGCGTTCATGCAAGGCGACACCGACCGGCTCGCTGCCCGCTACCACGACGACATCGACTGGTTATTCTACGCGCCGGTGGCGTTGTTTCCATTCGCCGGCGCCCGCCGCGGCAAGGCCGAAGTGTTCAAGGGTTATGCCCTGATGTACGACATCTTCCGCGTCTCCAATTACAAAGTCGCGGTGACGCTGGTCGACGGCGATTGCGCCGCCACTTTGTCCGACGTCCAGATGGTTCAGCGCACAACCGGCCGCACTATCCGCTCGCGCATCGCCAGCTTCCATCGCTTCCGCGATGGCAAGCTGATCGAGTACCGAGGCTTCACCGACAGCTTCGACTCGGTGGAGCAGGCGCTCGGGCGCGAATTGCAGCTCTAGGTCTGGTGTGCCGGCTGCAAGCCGCGCCGGCGATACACGGCTGCGGCGGCGGGCGCGGTGAGAAAATCGGCGAGCGCGCGGGCGGCGTCGGCCTGTTTGGCTTTGGCGGCGATGCCGCTTGAAAAAATAGTGGTCTTCTGGATGTCCGCCGGCAGCGGACCGACCAGGTCGATGCCGGGGAAGTGCGATGAGCTCGCTCATCTGCTGGAAACCGATCTCGGCTTCGCCACTGACGATCAAGCTGCCGACGAAGGCGCCGGTCGGGGCCAGCCGCAGCTTTGGCTTGATCTTGTCTGCGATGCCGAGGCGATCGAACAGGCCGAGGACATAGTTGCCGCTGGGGCCGGTGGAATAGCCGACGGTGCGGGCTGCCAGCAAAGCGGTGACCAAGGCGGCGGCCGTGCCGATATCGGGCCTGGCCGCGCCAGCGCGCACGGCGACGCCAATGCCGGACGAGGCGAGATCGGCGCGGCTGCCGGGCTTGAGCGCGCCGGAGGCGAGGAAGGCATCGATGTCGTCGCTGGCCATAATCAGGAGATCGAAAGCTTCGCCGGCGGCGATGCGCTTCTTCACGTCGACGGTCCCGGTGAAGCTGGTCGCGATTTTGTGCCCTGTTGCTCGCTCGAAATCCGATAGCAAATCGCGATAAGCCTGCTCGGTGGCAAGCGTCGATAGGACCGTAATGTCAGCCATGTATGTCCCGCCTTATGTCTGGTCTGTCGGCCTTGGCCGCGATACATAGTTGCCGCCATGAGCGTGCAAAGCAAACCCGGCAAATTGATCAAAGGCTCAACCGGCGACTGGGAAGTCGTCATCGGCATGGAGGTGCATGCCCAGGTCACCTCCAAGTCGAAGCTGTTCTCCGGCGCCTCGACCGAATTCGGCGGCGAGCCGAACAGCCATGTGTCGCTGGTCGACGCGGCGATGCCGGGCATGCTGCCGGTGATCAACGAGGAATGCGTCAAACAGGCGATCCGCACCGGGCTTAGGTTTGAAGGCGAAGATTAATTGCAGGTCGGTGTTCGACCGCAAGAACTATTTCTATCCCGACCTGCCGCAGGGCTATCAGATCAGCCAGTACAAGTCGCCGATCGTCGGCGAGGGCGAGGTCGTCGTCGATCTCGATGACGGCGAGGCGGTGACCGTCGGCATCGAGCGGCTGCACCTCGAGCAAGACGCCGGCAAATCATTGCACGATCAGCATCCGAACATGAGCGCCATCGATCTCAACCGCTCCGGCGTGGCGTTGATGGAGATCGTGTCGAAGCCGGACATCCGCTCGGCCGGTCAGGCGATGGCGTTCCTCACCAAGCTGCGCTCGATCCTGCGCTATCTCGGCACCTGCGACGGCGACATGGAGAAGGGTTCGTTGCGCGCCGACGTCAACGTCTCGGTGCGCAAGCCGGGCGCGCCGCTCAATACGCGCTGCGAAATCAAGAATATGAACTCGATCCGCTTTATCGGCGAGGCCATCGACTACGAGGCGCGCCGGCAGATCGAGATCATCGAGGAGGGCGGTTCGATCGACCAGGAAACGCGGCTGTTCGATCCGGGCAAAGGCGAGACGCGCTCTATGCGTTCCAAGGAAGAGGCGCACGACTACCGCTATTTCCCCGATCCCGATTTGTTGCCGCTGGAATTCGACGAGGCTTATGTGGACGCGCTGAAGGAGCATCTGCCGGAACTGCCGGACGAGAAAAAGGCGCGTTTCATGCGCGATTTTGCGCTTTCGGCCTATGACGCTGGCGTCTTGGTGGCCGAGCGCGAGACGGCCGAGTATTTCGAGGCGGTGGCGAAGGGACGCGACGCCAAGGCAGCGGCCAATTGGGTAATCAACGAACTGTTCGGCCGGCTTAACAAAGACGGCAAAATCGGTATGGCGAAAAAGCGTCGCCGGTGATCGGCCGCGCAACTCGGCGCCATCCTCGATCTGATCGCCGACAACACAATCTCCGGAAAAATCGCCAAGGACCTGTTCGAGATCGTCTGGAACGAGGGCGGCGATCCGCGCGCGATCGTCAATGACCGCGGCATGAAGCAGGTCACCGACATCGGCGCGATCGAAAAGACCGTCGACGACATCATCGCCAAGAATCCGGACAAGGTTTTGGACGCCAAGACCAATCCAAAAGCGATCGGCTGGTTCGTCGGCCAGGTGATGAAGGCGTCCGGCGGCAAAGCGAGCCCGCAAGCGGTCAATGAAATCCTGAAAAAGAAACTTGGACTCTGATCCGCGCGCGGCTATCGCGCTCATTTGCATCGGATTTAGGTGCAATGCGGTAATCGGGTGAGCAAAAGTTCATTTCAAATTCGAATCGACGCGCGTCGAACGCCAAAACTTCCGCGCCGGCGAACGCGCAGTCGCGAATCACTCGCCACTGATTCGCTCAATTTTGATCAATTCCGGTCCGCGCGCGCCGTTTTGCCAAGCAAATTGTGAAAAAAATTTTGGCCTGTGCATTTGTTGTCAAGGCGCATGTCGTCGATGCAATTTTACTTGGCCGCGCACGCAAAGTTTTTGTCGCGCGGCAACGCGTCTCGATGGTCGGCAGTGCAAGAAACCCTTATTTAATCGCTGTTTCCGCATGTCGCTTATAATGCGCGCAATCATGCGCCGCGCTTTTGTCGCGAACCAAATCGTATTGCGTACGCGGGATGTCTGCGACGTTGCGTAATGCGCTACGCGGCGCGGATACACGCTTTGTTAAGTCGAACGCTGTTTTTTTCATTGCGCTGTAGTAAACGGAATGCAGTGCGTGTCGATCCGCGACCGTACTGATGCAGACATCCGCCACTATCAGTGGCTAGGAGGGCAGCAATGGCGAAACGTAGAAAGAAGAAGGCAGCGAAGAAGAAGAAGAAGCTCTAGTAGCTTCTTTTGAATCTTCGAGCTCTTCGTTTCGAAGATTGCGTCATACGGGCCGGGTTGCGTTGTAGTGCGGCGAGCGCGATGCAGTTGCACTGCGGCGCCCCGGTTCCGATGACAACAGAGGGCGTCGGCGAGATTTCGAGTCTCGCCGACGCCCTCGGTGTGTCTGGGGTTGCTTTAAGTTTTTCGAAGCGCAGTCGCGCGCCGCTCAGCCCGCGGACTTGAGCCGCTTGTTGCACGCGCTCCAATATTTCGGCCACTTCATTCCCTTCTCGATCTTGCCGGCGGCCTTGGCCTCTTTCCATTCGGCGGCGCACTTCTTCAGCCGCTCACGCGCGGCGAGTTGCCCCGGTGTCGGCGGCTTCTTCGGCTTGGCCTGTTTCTTTTCCGGCGCGGTCGTCTGCGCTGCGGCGTTGTGAATCAGCGCCGGAAGCGGCGCGGTGATGAGGCCGGCCGCCAGCAAGACAGCGAACAATGTTTTGGACATGACTCCCCCACTCTTGTTTGGCCAGTTTGCCGGGCCAGCGATGCGGCCGGCCCGCAACCTGCCCGCTAAGAATAACCATCCTAGGTTGTGTTCGTCTAGTATCTTGCTACCGGCCGGTCCGAAAACGCCGGTCTGTGGGGCCTTTATGGCAGTTGCGGATTACCGCCGTGGGTCTTAGGTCAGACTGTCATTGGCAGCGGTTCGGTTGAAACGGAGCAGGGACATGGCGCGCGGCAAGGCGAAGCGGGCGACGAAAGCGAAGACGAAAAAGACCGTTGCTAAGCGCAAGGCCAAGCCGGCCAAACCGATCGAGCTTCACTACTGGCCGACGCCGAACGGCTTCAAGATTTCGATCATGCTGGAAGAGTGCGGACTGCCTTACACCTTGGTGCCAGTGAATATCTCCAAGGGCGAGCAGTTCAAGCCGGACTTTCTGAGGATTTCTCCGAACAACCGCATGCCGGCGATTATCGATCCGGACGGCCCGGGCGGGCGGCCGATCTCGATCTTCGAGTCGGGCGCCATCCTGCAATATCTCGGGCGCAAAACCGGCAAGTTCTATCCGAAAGACGAGCGCCAACGCGTCGAAGTCGAGCAATGGCTGTTCTGGCAGATGGGCGGCGTCGGCCCGATGGCCGGGCAGGTGCATCATTTCAAGAACTACGCGGTCGAAACGCTGACCTACGCGATCAACCGCTACATCAACGAGGTCAACCGGCTCTACGGCGTGATGAACTTGCGCCTCAAGGATCGCGAATTCATCGCCGGCAAATATTCGATCGCCGACATGGCGCTGGTCGGCTGGGTCAACGGCTGGGAGCGGCAAGGGCAGGACATCAACGAGTTTCCCAATCTCAAACGCTGGCTCGACACCATGAAGGCGCGCCCGGCGGTCAAGCGCGGCATGGCGCTCGGCCTTGAATTGCGCCAAGGCATCGACATGAAGGATCCGAAGGTGCAGGCGGTATTATTCGGCCAGCGCGCACGCACGGCATAGACGGCACAGCGAGCGCATTGTCGCCTGGGTGGTTAGTCAGCGCTTACCCAGCGCGGTTAGCGTTTCCTCAATCCCGGCCGGCGGCACATCGATTTCGCCCGTAAATATGGGTCTTTTCACACGTCCGCGCGCGAGGCGCCGTGTGCGCGTTCACGTTCGATTCATTGCAACGCTTAAACTGTCATTCAAATTTTCTCGTCCATGATCGCGCTGCTCGGACGAGAAAAATTTCGCGGGCAACAGGGACAGACGATCGGCCGCGGGGGCGGACGGTCGCGAAAATGGGGAGGCCTCAATGGCTACCGGAATTGCGGCGGCTTACGCCGCCGAGCCGCGGGACGCGGAAGGTTGCTTTGCGCTCGGCATGAACTACTCGATCGGCGCGGGCGTTGCCGCCGATCTGATCGAAGCGCACAAATGGTTCAACATCGCGGCCATGCGCGGGCATGCCGACGGTGCGCGGTTGCGCCGTGAGATCGCCGAGCAGATGGCCGACGCCGAGATCGGCCGCGCCCAGCGCGCCGCGCGCGATTGGCTCAAGAGCCATCCGCAGCCGGTGCAGACGCCGGCGATCCGTGTCGCGGCTTGATGTGCTAGGCGGCGACGAAGCGCGCCAGTTCGGCACGCCGCGTTTCTCGTCATTGCGGGTGCCAGCGGTGTGGATGATGTTTTTTCACCGGCCGCCTCACGCTGGTCGGATAGGCCGGGTTCTGCACACACATGGAGCCCAATCCGCTGGCGCTCGCCATGCATTGTTCCCGGCTGACAAAACTGCAACTGGTTGCGCCGATGCCGTGGGCTCCGCCGGCATACTGGATGCACCACGGATATTCGATTTCGGCGCGGGCTGGCGAGGCGAAGGCCGCTAGCCCGGCCAAAAGTGCGGCGGCAATCATCGCTGAAGAAAACTTCGACATGATCAGCTCCTCGACTCGGTCTCTGGTGCCCCGCGTGACATTCGGATTTTTGTTGCCGCCGATCCGGCTCGTGATGTCGCGGCATCGGCGGCGGCAAGCGGGACGGTTCATCTATATATACTCCGTCACGCCACGGCTGACGAATTGACGATCCAACAGCCAGCCTATAGGCATTCATCATTATGGAGACGTGGCCGAGTGGCTGAAGGCGGCGGTTTGCTAAACCGTTATACGCTCCAAAGGCGTATCGAGGGTTCGAATCCCTCCGTCTCCGCCACCCTTCGCCCCCTTCGGGGCGGTTGTGGTGAGCGGGCGGCCACTTTGAAATGTCCCGCGACCGCGGTCCTCAATTTCCTCCGCAGAAATCCGCCGGCCAAATTATTTTGTGGACGAGTTTGTGAGTTGCTCGCGCTTTGACGATTTGCGCGAACGAAGGGCGCGAAAACGATTCGCGTTTCAAGTGCGAGATGGTCGTGGGCCGCCGTGGGGGTCGCTAAAATACCGCCAGGCGACCGGGCGCCGGCCGGCAAGCCAAAAGCGATCATTTGAACCGGATGCCTCGAAATTGGGCTTTTTCGCGCGATAGCGGGCCAGAAAGCGTCAAAAATCGTTCATTTTGGCAGAATGTGGCATCCGACGCTGCACGCGCCCCTGTTGGGCCGATCACCCAGGATATTGGGCTATGTCATTGTAAGCCATTGAATTTAAATACAGTATTCGATGCGGCGAGGCCGGGCGGCCGCGCCTTGTCGGACCAAGGCGGCTTGCCAAAAATTGCGTGTTTTTTGCGCAACAGTCCCTCGAAAAGCGCCGTTCGGACCTGTGGGAACGGCGCTTCTTCATTGCACCTCAAGCCTCAGTCGATAATGTCGTAACTGCGACGGAGGGGGGCATCCCCATGTCGCGCTGTCCGGTTAACGGATCGCACCACGTGAAAGGCCCATGTCGCCGAGTTGGACATGGGGTGATTGCAGGGTGCGAAATATTTTCCGGAGAGCGGGGAGCAAAGGGGAAGTTCCATCGGTGCCTGTCGCACTGGGCGGAGACGGACCCTCTCACGAGAAACAACGTTTGGAGGTTCAATATGAAGATGGTGAAAAGCCTTCTCCTCGGCAGCGCAGCGGGTCTCGTTGCGATGGCTGGGGCGCAGGCTGCCGATCTTCCCGTTAAGGCCAAGCCGGTCCAGTACGTGAAGATTTGTAGTCTGTATGGCGCAGGATTTTACTACATCCCGGGCACCGATACCTGTATCAAGATCGGCGGCTTCGCCCGCGCCGAAGTGAACGGAAATGCTGGCGGTTCCTACTCCGTCATCCAGTCCGGTTCGGTGGACGGCAGCCCCACCCAGGGGAAGGGTGAGACTTGGCGTACCCGCGCGGGCATTACGGTCGATGCTCGCACGCAGACCGAGTACGGCACCCTGCGTTCGTACATCATGATGGCGACCACCGCGACGAACAACCAGACTGTCAACGCCGGCTTTCCTGGCGGTCCAGGCGTTGGCAACGTCCCTGGTGGTTCGGGCACGACGCCGTATACGGCGCTCTGGTCCAACGCCGCGTTCATCCAGTTGGCCGGCTTCACGGCCGGTAAGACCGCGTCGTTCTTCGACTTCGACATGATGGGTTATTCGAACCAGACCAACTTCTGGGGCTCGAACTACGCCGGTGCCGGCATCGATGTGTTTGCCTACACCGCTCAGTTCGGCAACGGCTTGTCGGCTTCGCTCTCGGTTGAACAACCCGCCGCTCGTCGCAAGTTCGATCACCAGTGCGTTCAACGCCAGTACTTTTGCGAGCAGCGGTTGGTCAGTACGGCAATCAGGAGGTGCCTGACGTCGTTGGCAACCTGCGCATCGACCAGTCTTGGGGTTCGGCTCAGGTGATGGGCGCGTACCATCAGCTCAGGGCAATTTCGAGTATTACACCTAGCCCGACTTTGGGAACAGCGAATGACTCGGCATGGGCGGTCGGCGGCGGGCCTGAAGTTCAACCTGCCGATGATCGGGCCATGGCGACTACGTCATCGTCCAAGCCAACTACAGCGACGGCGTGCTGTCCTATGCCGGCCAGGGCATCAACGGTGGCTTCAACGTGACCAACAACGACGGTACCGTGCATGGCGTTGGACAGGCCTTCGACGCGGTCTACGTAAATGGCGGCCTCGACAAGACGAAGGCGTGGAGCGTCACCGGCGGTTTCGAGCACTTCTGGGCCCCCCGGTGGAAGACTTCGCTCTACGGCGCGTACGGCGAGGTGAAATATGACGATGCGGCCAGTACGGTCCTGGCAGGTGGTGTGACAGGTATCTCGGCCGACTGGAACTTTGCCCAGATCGGCTCGCGCACCACGTGGACGCCGGTTGCCAACCTCGATCTGAGCCTCGAGGTGATGTACAACAACCTCAACACGGCCTTTAATAACGTCGCCGGCTTCGACGACAAGAGCTGGTGGTCGGGCATCTTCCGCGTGCAGCGCAACTTCTATCCCTGATCGACGTCCGATCGAGGCGAAGTTCGCTTAAAGCAAATAGCCCCCGGCGGGAAACCGCCGGGGGTTTTTCTTTCTCTATCCGTCACCCTTCGAGGCTCGCGGAGCCTGTCATCGGGCCGCGCGACGCACGGCCACCTCAGAGCCTGGCCGGAAATGAGGCGAGTCAGTTCAATTGGTTAGACGCAGCGCTTCCACACCGTCATGGCCGGGCTTGTCCCGGCCATCCACGTCTTATGGCAATTCAGTCGGCAAGGCGTAGATGCCCGGCACATAGGCGTGCGAAGCACGCCGTCCTTTGGACGGCTATGGCCGGGCATGACGGCTGCACGGGTAACGCTCTGAATTCGCTGCCCTCATTTCCGGCCAAACTCTCAGGATGACGCAGAGGGGCTGTCGATTCTGCTCAACCGAATCAAACCCTAGCTCTCAATGGTCACACCGCGCGGCAAAATCCGCAATGCGCGCGATCGTGTCCGGCTCCGCCAAGAGCGGCGCGTGGCCCTGATCGGGCACCTCGACCGTTTCCATCGCCGGATGACGCGCCCGCATCGCCTCGACCGTCGCCGGCGACAGGATGTCGGAATTCTCGCCGCGGATAACCATCACCGGCACGTTCGCGAGCGCATCGAATTGCGCCCAGAGCGGCGGAAACGGCTTGTCGAAGTCGACGCCTTCCAGCGTCTTGGCCAGCTTGACGTCATAGGTCGGCGCCAGCACGCCGTTGTCCTGGCGGAAGGTGCGGCGGGCGCTGGCGAGCCAATCGTCCGGGCCGAGCTTGGGAAATTGCGCGCTGAACAACCGGCGCAGGATCTCGGCGCCTTCCTCGAAAGATCTGGGCTGCGGCAGCTTGCCGACATAGCCCTTGATGCGGATCAGCCCCTTCGGCTCGATCACCGGACCGATGTCGTTGAGCACGACGCCGGCGATCGCGGTCGGCCGCACGGCGGCGAGCAGCATGGCGAGGATGCCGCCGCGCGAGGTGCCGACGAAAATCGCCGGCGCGGCGTCGAGCGCGGCGATCACGGCGAGCACGTCGGCGAGCTCGACCTGGAAATTATAGTTTGCCGGATCTTTGTCGTATTCGGATTGGCCGCGGCCGCGGTAGTCGAGCGCGATCACCCGCCGCGGCCGGCTGGCGTCGCTGGCCAGCGCCTCGGCCAGCAACTCGAAATCGGCGGCCGTGCGAGCCAGGCCCGGCAGACAGACCGCGGGCAGCGCCGGCGCGCTACGCCGGCCGTAGCAGCGCGCGTGCAGCCGCAAGCCGTCGGGGGCGGAGACGAAGGTGGAGGTGGGGGCGACGAGCATAAGGTTGCTTAACACATGTGTCCCGGATCAGCGGTGCATCGTTCCGCTTCGCTCCACGCTGCACCGCATCCGGGACACGGATTGCATTTCAGTTCGTGTTGCGCTGTGCCCGGGACACGGGGGCTAATTCATCGCGCCACGCCTGATATCCGCCTCGATCATCAGGCGGCTGCCGCCGCCGAAACGGGCGCGATAGACTTGCAGGTTCTCCATGATCCGCTCCACGTAATTGCGGGTCTCGGAGATGGGGATGCGCTCGACCCAATCGACCGGATCGACTTTCGGGTCGCGCGGATCGCCATAGGCCGCGATCCATTGCCGCACGCGGCCGCGCCCGGCGTTGTAGCCGGCGAAGGTGAGGATGTAGGAGCCGTTATAGCCGGTGAGCAGGTTGGAGAGCTCGGCCGCGCCCATCTGCATGTTGTAGACCGGATCGCTCAACAGGCGGGCGCGGTTATAGACCGCTTTGAACTTCTTGGCGGTGTCGATCGCGGCTTCCGGCGTCACCTGCATCAACCCCATGGCATGGGCGACCGAAACCACCTTCTGGCTGAAGTGGCTCTCCTGACGCGCGATCGAATAGGCCACTGCCGCATCGATCGGCGGCGCGATCGGCTTGTAGGACGGCAGCCCGACGGTCGGATAGGCGTAATATTCGAGCGGCAGTCCGCGCCCATAGGCGCCTTCGCCGAGCAGCAGCATGGCGCGGCCGTCGCCGTGCTTGTTGGCGAGTTCGGCGAGCGCCGAAAGGCCGGCGACGTCGTTGCTGCTTTCGCCGAGTTCGGCATAGATCGACGCCAGCCGATCACGCTCGTCGAGCGCATAAAGGATTTCGGCGGCGCGGACGACCTCGAGATTGCGCATTTCGGCATGCACGGCCGGCGTGAATGCGGGCGGGCCGCGCAGGCCGAGATCGGCAAGCCCCAGCCGGCCGCGCGCAATCTGGCCGTAATAGGTTGCGGTATAGCGCGCCGCCATCTCGTAATAGGCTTTGGCCTGCGCGCGCTGCCCCAAGGCCTCGGCGGCGCGGCCTTGCCAATAACCCGCGCGCGACAGCGCATAGGGACTGACGGAACCATCGGCGATATGCGCGAACAGCGTGGCGGCGGTCTTCGGATCGTGCAGGAAGCGCAGCGCGATCCAGCCGGCGGTGAAGTAGTGGTCGGCGCGGAAATAGCCGCGCACCGGCTCGGCGGCGTCGCGCGCGACGTAAAAGGCGGTGCGCGGATCGCCGTCGTCGAGCAGCTTGCGCACCAGGATGCGCCGTTCCTGCCACCATTGATCGGGATCGATCATCGCGGCCGGATTTTGCGGCACGGTCAGGATCAGCTTGCCGGCTTCCTCCAGCTTGTTGTCCTTGCGCAGCCATTGCACGCGCGAGAAGATATAGCCGGGATCGTGCCGTGCGCTCGCCGGCACCGCGTCGAGCAGCGCCTTGGCATTGTTCAGCCGCTTGATCACCGCGGCGCGGGCCCGCCCGATCGCCAGCTCGTCGCCGCCGAGGCGGGTCGCCGCGCGCATGCCGGCTTCGACGTCGTCGGCATAGAAGCGCTGGTCCATGCGCGCCTTGTCGTCGGCGCGCGTGAGCAGGTTGCCGAACATCTCGAGCACCTTGCGCTCGGTGTCGGCCGTGCAATCCTCGTGACGCCAGGCATAGCGCACCAGCGCCGCCGCCCCCTCGCGGTCGCCTTTGGCGAGCAGCGTGCGGGCCAGCATGTAGCGGCCCTTGGCGGTGCGCGGCTTATGGTTGGCAAAAAAGGCGAGCACGTCGGCGTCGCTGACATTGTCGTTCCATAAAGCGTTCTCGGCGCGGCGGCGGAACAAGGCCGCATGCGGCCAGCCTGGATTGGCGCTCACGAAAGCGGCGTAGCGCGCAAAGCTCGGGTTGGTGTTGTCGCTGCGCAGGATGATCCATTCGGCGAGCTTGCGCGCGACCGGATTCCTGATCTCGTTCTCGATGGTATCGGCGTCGGCGAGGCGTCCTTTGTGGGCGGCTTCGATCACGCGTTTGACCGCGGCGATGTCATCCGGCGAGGTCGCGGTAGACGGCGCGACGGCGAACCGGCCGGACAGCGGCGGCTCGGCCGGGTGGAACATCGCGGGGCTGGTGAGCGGCAGCTTTCGGAATGCGAGGCTGCCGGGGATGATGGCCGCCACGGCGAGCTTCGGCACCGGAACGCTGGCCGCGGGCAGGGGCGGACGCTTGCGCGGCAGCGGCACGTTGCGGACCACACGAACGGCCGCATGCTTGGCGGCGTGGGCCGCCGGCTTGTGTTGGGCAGCCTGTTTCGTCTGCTGTTGCTGTTGCTGCTGCTGCGCGGGAACTTTTTTGGGCGCGGCCGCGGCAAATTGGGCGCTCAGGGCGCCGATCGCCGCAAGCGCCAGGGCAAGGCCCCGGCGGTTCCGTTTCAACGCGTCCATTAATACCCTTGCCCGGCCGTCTATTGGGTCCAGGGCGCCGACTCAAAGCGCCGCCCGGCATCCCCCCATTAGGCCAATCTGGCCGAATAAGGATAGCCGAAATTCCGACCCTCCGAGAAGGCTACAGCGCAAGCCGGGCAAAAGCAGGGCAGGCGGCGAATTATCAAGCCAATTCATAAAGCTATTTGATGGGAGGGCTTTTATCGCCGGCGGCGACCCGGTATCTATGGGGCTATCGCCTGCAGCCCCATGTGGAAAAGTCGTGCCGAGGAACACATCATGACCGCCAAGACGAACTTTCGAGGATCGTTCACCGCGCTGGTCACGCCGTTCAAAAACGGCGCGCTCGACGAAAAGGCGTTCCGCGACCTGGTCGATTGGCAGATCGCCGAAGGCACCAGCGGCCTGGTGCCGGTCGGCACCACGGGCGAAAGCCCGACGTTGTCGCATGACGAACACAAGCAGGTGGTGGAATGGTGTGTCGACCAGGCCAACGGCCGCGTGCCGGTGGTGGCCGGCGCCGGCTCGAACTCGACCGCCGAGGCGATCGGGCTGTCGCGGCACGCGGAGCAGGCAGGCGCCGACGCGGTGCTGATCGTGACGCCCTACTACAACAAGCCGACGCAGGAAGGGCTCTATCAGCACTACAAGGCGATCAACGACGCCATCGGCATCCCGATCATCATTTACAACATCCCGGGCCGCTCCATCGTCGACATGTCGGTCGACACCATGAAGCGGCTTTACGAACTCAAGAACATCGCCGGCGTCAAGGATGCGACCGCCAACATGTCGCGCGTCTCGCAGCAGCGCGCGGCGATGGGCGAGGAATTCAACCAGATGTCGGGCGAGGACATCACCGCGCTCGGCTTCATGGCGCATGGCGGCCATGGCTGCATTTCGGTCACCTCGAACGTGGCGCCGCGGCTGTGCGCCGAATTCCAGAGCGCGTGTCTCAAGGGCGACTTCAAGACCGCGCTCAAGCTGCAGGACAAGCTCGCACCCCTGCACATCAATCTGTTCGTCGAAACCAGCCCCGCGCCAATCAAGTACGCGATGTCGCTGATCGGCAAGTGCGTCAACACGGTGCGGCTGCCGATGGTGCCGGCGAGTGAGAAGGCGCAAACCGCCGTGCGCGAAGCCATGGTGCACGCCGGGCTCATCAACTAACGATGCTCGAGGAATTCAAAAAATTCGCACTGCGCGGCAATGTCGTCGATCTTGCCGTTGGCGTGATTATCGGCGCCGCGTTCGGCGCGATCGTGAGCGCGATGGTCGGCGATCTCATCATGCCCGTGGTGGGCGCCCTGACCGGCGGCCTCGACTTCTCGAATTACTTCATTCCGCTCTCGCCTAAGGTCACGGCCACCACTCTGGCGGAGGCACAAAAGCAAGGTGCCGTATTGGCTTACGGGCATTTTCTCACCGTCACGCTTAACTTCATCATCATCGCCTTTGTGCTTTTCCTGGTGATCCGGGCAATGACCCGGCTGGTCAGCAAGGAAGAGGCGAAGCCGGCGCCGCCGTCGAAGCAGGAAGAGTTGCTCACCGAAATCCGCGATCTGCTGAAACAGCGCTGAAACCGTAAAGAAAGTCATGGCCGCGAAACCCGAGCGCCGCTTCAAGGTGGTCGCCGACAACCGCAAGGCGCGCTTCAACTACGAGATCGGCGAGACCTACGAGGCCGGCATCGCGCTCACCGGCAGCGAGGTGAAATCGTTGCGCGCCGGCAAGGCGACCATCGCGGAATCCTATGCCGACGCGCGCGGCGGCGAGATATGGCTGATTAATTCCAACATTCCTGAATATCTGCAGGCCCACCGCTTCAACCATTTGCCCAAGCGGCCCCGCAAATTGCTGCTGCACGCGCGCCAGATCAACAAGCTCGCCGGCGCGGTCGAGCGCGAGGGCATGACTATCGTGCCGCTCAAGCTTTATTTCAACGAGAAGGGGCGGGCCAAGCTTGAAATCGCGCTCGCGCGCGGCAAGAAGCTGCACGACAAGCGCGAGACGGAAAAGAAGCGCTCCTGGGAGCGCGAGCGCGGCCGGCTGATGCGGGAGAAGGGATAAGACAATGGCGGTGCCGACCAAGCTCGATCACTGCGTCATCCACGTTTCCGACTGGGAGCGCTCGAACAAGTTCTATAGCGAGGTGATGGGCGCCGAGTTGGTCAAACGGCCGGCGGGCTTTGCGTATCGCTTCGGCGACAAGCAGCTCAACGTGCACGGGCCGGGCGTCAATCCGGCGGAAGTGGCTCTCGAGCCGGTGCAGCCGGGCAATTCCGATCTATGTTTCGAGTGGACAGGCCCAATCGAAGACGCGATCGCCCACCTCAAGGCGCACGGCGTTTCCATCCATCGCGGCCCGCTGCAGCGCTTTGGCGCCAAGGGGCAGGGCACATCCGTCTATTTCCGCGATCCGGACGGCTCGCTGATGGAGTTCATGTCGTACGGGGGCAAATGACCGAAGCACCAGGGACTCACAATCCGAATGTGCTGCCGCCGAATATCCCAGCACCGCAGGACGACGGCGGCGCACGGCATCTGACCGGCATGAAGCTGCCCGACCTGGCGCTGCCGGCGACCACGGGCAAGGCGGTCAACCTAGCGAAGCTCAAGGGCCGCACGGTGGTCTATATCTATCCGCGCACCGGCGTGCCCGGCATCGAATTGCCGTCAGGCTGGGACGAGATCCCGGGGGCACGCGGCTGCACACCGCAATCCTGCGGCTTCCGCGATCATTTCGCCGAGCTCATGCGGCTGGGCGTGGCGCAGCTTTACGGCCTATCGACGCAGGATACCGCCTACCAGCAGGAGGCGGCGAGCCGCCTGCATCTGCCGTTCGCGATCCTGTCAGACGAAAAGCTGACACTGACCAAAGCAATGAATCTTCCGACCTTCGTCACCTCCGGCATGACGCTGCTCAAGCGCATGGCGCTGGTGATCGACGACGGCGTCATCGGCAAGGTGTTCTATCCGGTATTTCCGCCCGACAAGAACGCCGCAGACGTGATCGCTTGGCTGCGGTCGGCCGGCTAGGCTGCTCCCGCCGCACTTTCCGGCTTCTGCTCGAAGAACTGCCTGATTTCGCTGGCGGGTCTCGCGCGGCTGAAAAGATAGCCCTGCATTTCGGTGCAGCCCATCGATTGCAGCAGATCCATCTGCTGTTGCGTTTCCACGCCCTCCGCGGTCGACGTCATGTTGAGGCATTTCGCCAGGTTGGCGACTGCCTGAACGATGGCGAGGGGTTCCGCGCCGTTGGAAAGGTCCTGAATGAACGATTGATCGATCTTGATCTTGTCGAACGGGAAGCTGCGCAGGTAGCTCAGTGACGAGTAGCCGGTGCCGAAATCGTCCAAGGCGATCTGCACGCCCAGCTTGCGCAGCTCGTGCAGCGTCGCCAGCGTGGCAAACGTATTCTGCAACAGCACCGTTTCGGTGATCTCCAATTGCAGCCGGCGTGCCGGCATGCCGGACTCCGCCAGCGCCCCGATCACCACATTGAGCAGGTTGCGGTTGTTCAGCTGGGCCGGCGACAGATTGACAGCGACCTTGATGTGATCCGGCCAATCGACGGCCTCGTAACACGCCGCTTTGAGCACCCATTCGCCGAGCGGAACAATCAAACCCGTTTCTTCGGCGACCGGAATGAAATCTGCAGGCGAAACCAGCCCGCGCTTGGGGTGGTTCCAGCGCAACAGCGCCTCGAACGCATTGACGTCGTTCGATTTGAGGTTCACGAGCGGCTGGTAGTGCAATTCGAATTCTTTGCCGACCAGTGCCTTGCGCAGGTCCATTTCCAATTCGCGCCGCGTCTTCATTTTCACGTTCATGTCCGGCTCGAAAAACCGGAAAGTTCCACGTCCGTCGGCCTTGGCGCCGTAGAGCGCCATGTCGGCGTTGCGCAACAGCGGATCGGCCTCCTCCGCGTCGAAGGGCGCGACCGAGATGCCGATGCTGATATCGGTGACGATCTGGTGTCCTTCGATCTGATACGGCTTGATGATCGACTCGCGAATGCGCTTGGAAAGCGAGGCGGCGTCGGTCGGTTCCTGCATCTGGGTCATGATGATGGCGAATTCGTCGCCGCCCAGCCGCGCGACCGTGTCGGGTTCTCGGGTGCAGCCGCGCAGGCGATCGGCGACCAGCTTCAGCAACTCGTCGCCGATCGGATGCCCGAGCGTGTCGTTGATGCCCTTGAACTGATCGAGATCGAGGCACAGCACCGCCAGGCACTCGCCGCGCTTGACGCGTTTGAGCTCATGTTCCAGCCGTTCGCGCAGCAGGACGCGATTGGGCAGGTCGGTCAGCGCGTCGTGGCGCGCCATATGCGCGATGCGCCCATCGGAGCGCAGCCGCTCGGTAACGTCCTCGTGGGTCGCCAGCCATCCGCCGCCCGCGATCGGCTTGCTCGTGACCGAATAGGCCCGGCCATCGGGCAAATGCACCGTGTGATCGAATGACGTCTCGGCCGTGATGCCCTCTTTAAGTCTGACGATGTAATCGTCCGGGTCGCCAGTGAAGGTGCCGGCCTGGATTCGATGGATGAGGAGGTCACGCAGGTAACGTCCGGGCCGTGCGATTTCCGGCGACAATCCGTACATTTCGATGTAGCGCCGGTTGCAAAAAATTAATCGCGTTTCCGAATCGAACAACAGCACGCCCTGCGACATGTTGTTCAGAATGGTTTCAAGCAACGCCTCGTCCAGTCGTGAAACTTGCGGAAACGAAAGAATTTCCGCCGCCGGCGATTGTTGCGTAATTTGATCCATCTTAAACCCCCCTTAAATAGGTCGTGGTATCCGGATCGTGCGGCCAATTCTTAGGGGCGGCATGTTTGGAACTCTTGAACCAAACGAGACCGGTTTAAATCAAACGAGAGTTGATAGAAAAAAACTCGAATTGTAAGCAGCCGGTCCGCGTGCGGCGGATTCCAACTTCAGGTACGTGAGATAGCAGCGGTCGGACTGCGCCGATTTGGCCATCGCAATACTTTGAATTAAATGTTTTGGCGCCCGAGCAATTCGCGGGCGGCACGAAAAATCTCGCGGAACATTTCGGGCGTGAGCACGCCGGTATTCGTGTTGTAGCGCGAGCAGTGATAGCTGCTGATCAACGTCAGATTGCCCAGCGCGTGCTGGCCGCCGTGCTTGAATGGCGCGGCGGATTTCTTGGACCCGAATGCCGTCACCACGCTGTCATGCGCGATCCGGCCGAGCGCGACGATCGCCTCGAGCCGCGGCATCTCCGCGATGGTCGCTTTGAGGAAATCGCGGCAGGTCGCGATCTCAGAGGTCGTCGGCTTGTTTTCCGGCGGCACGCAGCGCACCGCATTGGTGATGCGGCAGTCGACCAGTTCCAATCCATCGTCGGGATGCGCGCCGTATGAACCGCGTGCGAAGCCGTAGCGGCTAAGCGTGTCGTAGAGCAGCACGCCGGCGTAATCGCCGGTAAACGGCCGGCCGGTGCGGTTGGCGCCTTGCAGGCCGGGCGCCAGCCCGACGATCAGCAGGGGCGCATCGCGCGAGCCGAAGGAGGAGACCGGCGCGTTGAACCATTCCGGTTCTTTCGCACGCCAGGTCGCGCGGAATGCCGCCAGCCGCGGGCAACGCGGACAGTTTGGCCCAGGCTGGCCGTCGTCCGGCATCGCCGGGCTCCGCCCATCAATCGTCGAATTCGTCGTCGTCGGCGCCGACGTCGGCCGTGGCGTCGGCCCGTTGCGCGGTCGCCGGACGTTGCAGGAATTGCGGCGTGTGCTGAGGCGAAGCGCCGTGCTCGTCGCGCGGCGGCCGCGCGGCGCGCTCGGAGGGATCGCGGCCGATCTTGCCCTGCAGCGTGACGATGTCGGTGAAGATGTCGGCCTGGCGGCGCAGTTCGTCGGCCACCATCGGCGGCTGGGTGGTGACGGTCGAGATCACGGTGACGCGCACGCCCTTGCGCTGCACGGCTTCCACCAGCGAGCGGAAATCGCCGTCGCCGGAGAACAGCACCATGTGGTCGATCGTCGGCGCAATCTCCATGGCATCGACCGCGAGCTCAATGTCCATGTTGCCTTTGACCTTGCGGCGTCCGGTCTGGTCGACGAATTCCTTGGTCGCCTTGGTGACGACAGAATAGCCGTTGTAGTCGAGCCAATCGATCAGCGGACGGATCGAGGAGTATTCCTGATCCTCGATGACCGCCGTGTAATAGAACGCCCGCAGCAGATAGCCGCGCGATTGAAATTCGCGCAGCAGCTTCTTGTAGTCGATGTCGAAACCGAGCGATTTGGCGGTGGCGTAAAGATTGGCGCCATCGATGAACAGTGCGATTTTTTCGCCGGGGACGGTCATGGGATGTTTCTCACGTTCCTTGCAATACAAAACGAATGGCCCGATTGAGCACGCCCTCAACGCGCAGGAAGCGCGAAGCGCTGCATCGAATCGGCGTTAACAGAAAGGCACCTTCGATCAATTCAGTGGGTACCCGTGCAATCACGCCAATGCCGGTAAAATCCAGTCGGATCGGCTTGCTTGCAGCCGTTTCGGTACCAGAGGGGTGCGGCTAAACCAAGACAAAAATACTTGAATTTTCAGCCTACACGGTCTACCTACCGGGCGAATTCAGGACATAGTTCCATTCAAAGGAGTGACGAGCCGATGGCCCGTGTCACCGTAGAAGATTGTATCGACAAAGTTGAGAACCGCTTCGATCTCGTCCTTTTGGCGAGCCACCGGGCGCGCATGATCTCGTCCGGATCGCAGATTACCGTCGACCGCGACAACGACAAAAACCCAGTCGTCGCGCTGCGCGAGATCGCGGAAACGACCGTGTCCCCGGGCGATCTGAAGGAAGACCTGATCCATAGCCTGCAGAAATATGTCGAAGTCGACGAGCCAGAGCCCGACGTGCCGCTGATCGGCGCCGGTGCCGGCGCTAGCGTCGATTCCGACGATACCGAGGTGACCTCCGAGCGCATGACCGAGGAGGAATTGCTCAAGGGCCTCGAAGGCTTGGCGCCGCCGGAAGAAGTGCCGGAAGAAGACGCCGAATAATAGCTTTAGCGGCAATTCCGCATAAACTTTACGTAACGGCCCGGCCCTCTCGCCGGGCCGTTTGTTTTTGCCGGCCGGCACGGCAAGCCCTTGCGGCTTCAGCGATTTATCGTGATATCTATGCTACGATCGGTCGCCGGCAGCTTTTTTCACGCAAATTCGGCGGCCGCGAGGCACGAGGATGGCGCGCGCGCGCTCTGATCTACCGCGGATGCAGAAGCAGTCGCCGACCCGGGCGCCGCTGGAGCGGGCCGTTTCGGTTGCCCCAGCCGTTGAAAAGCCTGCGCAATCCCGCAAGCCGCAGATGATGCGGCAATACGATCTGATCGAGCGGGTCCGCCGCTACAATCCCAAAACGAACGAGGCACTGCTCAATCGCGCCTATGTCTACGCCATGAAGGCGCATGGCGAGCAGCGGCGCGCATCGGGTGATCCTTACTTTTCCCATCCGATCGAGGTGGCGGCCATCCTCACCGACCTCAAGCTCGACGACGCCACTATTGCTGCTGCGCTTTTGCATGACACTATTGAAGACACCGCGACCACCCGCGCCGAGATCGACAGCCTGTTCGGGCCCGACATCGGCACGCTGGTCGATGGCCTGACAAAGCTCAAGAAACTCGACCTGGTCACCAAGGAAGCCAAGCAGGCGGAAAACCTGCGCAAGCTGCTGCTGGCAATCGCTTCCGATGTGCGCGTGCTTCTGGTCAAGCTCGCTGACCGGCTGCACAATATGCGCACGCTCAACTATATGCCGGTCGAGGCGCGCCGGCGCGTTGCCGAAGAGACGCTGGAAATCTACGCGCCCCTTGCAGGCCGCATGGGCATGCACGAGATGCGCGAGGAACTCGACGATCTGGCGTTCCGCGAACTCTATCCGGAGGCCTACCGCGTCGTGAGCGGGCGCCTCGATGGCCTCGCCGAACGCAACAAGCATCTGATCTCGGAAATCGAGGAACAACTCACCCGCAAATTGGCCGATCGCGGCATCACTGCGCAGGTGGTCGGCCGTCGCAAGCGCACCTATTCGATCTGGCGCAAGATGGAGCGCAAGTCGGTCGGTTTCGAGCAATTGTCCGATATTTTCGGATTCCGCGTCATCGTAAAGACGGTCGCCGACTGTTACCAGGCGCTCGGCATCGTGCACACGTCATGGCCGATGGTGCCCGGGCGTTTCAAGGATTACGTCTCGACGCCGAAGGGCAACGACTACCGCTCCATCCACACCACGGTGATCGGTCCGGGCCAGCAGCGCGTCGAGTTGCAGATCCGCACCGTCGAAATGCACGAGATCGCCGAATACGGCATCGCCGCGCACGCGCTTTACAAAGACAATGTCGGTTCGCCGACCGAACTGCTGTCGCGCGAATCGAGCGCCTATGCCTGGCTGCGCCGGACCATCGAACTCTTGGCGGAAGGCTCCAATCCGGAAGAATTCCTCGAGCACACCAAGCTCGAACTGTTCCACGACCAGGTGTTCTGCTTCACGCCCAAGGGCAAATTGATCGCGTTGCCGCGCAAGGCGACGCCGATCGATTTTGCCTACGCGGTGCATACCGATGTCGGCAACACCGCGATCGGCTGCAAGATCAACGGCAAGATTGCGCCGCTCGCATCCGAACTGGGCAACGGCGACGAGGTCGAGATTCTCGTCTCCAAGACGCAGACCGCGCCGCCGGCCGCCTGGGAATCGATCGTGCGCACCGGCAAGGCGCGCGCCGCCATCCGGCGCGCCACGCGGGTCGCGGTCCGCACGCAATATACCGGCCTCGGCCGGCGCATCGTCGAACGCCTGTTCCAGCGCGCCAAGATCGCCTATTCGGACGAAAAGCTCACCGGCGCGCTGCCGCGGCTGGCGCGCGCGTCCGTCGACGAGGTGATGGCGGCGGTGGGCCGCAGCGAATTGAAGGCCTCCGACGTCGCCCGCGCCATGTATCCCGACTACAAGGAAGAGCGCGCCGCCGCCATGGCGGTGAAACGCAAATCGGAGAGCGGCTGGTTCGGCCTGAAGAAGCTCACCTCGGTCAAGTTCAAGGTGCCGAGCACCGGCGCGGCTGGCCCGGCGATCCCGATCCGCGGCATCAACGGCGACTTGCCCGTCAGTTTCGCGCCCGACGGCGGCGCGGTGCCGGGCGACCGCATCGTCGGCATCCTGACGCCGGGCGAGGGGATTACGATCTATCCGATCCAGTCTCCCGCCTTGGGTGAATTCGAGGACAATCCGGAACGTTGGCTGGACGTGCGCTGGGACGAGGAAGAAAGCACGCCGCGCCGGTTCCCGGCGCGCGTCGCCGTGCAATCGGTCAACGAGCCCGGCTCGCTCGCCCAGATCGCGCAAGTGATCGCCGAGAATGACGGCAACATCGACAATATCCGCATGACGCGGCGGGCGCCGGATTTCACCGACGTGCTGATCGATCTCGAGGTCTATGACCTCAAGCATCTCACCGCCATCATCGCGCAATTGCGTGCCAAGGCCGTGGTGGCGAAGGCGGAACGGGTCAACGGATAGTGCGATGATTGCGCTTCCCTTGCGCCTCGGCGTCAATGTCGACCACGTCGCCACCATCCGCAACGCGCGCGGCGGGCGGCATCCCGATCCGGTGCGCGCCGCGAAACTTGCGATCGCAGCAGGCGCCGACGGCATCACCGCACATCTGCGCGAGGACCGCCGCCACATTCGCGACGACGACATCGCCCGCCTCAAAACCGAGATCGACAAGCCGCTCAATTTCGAAATGGCGGCGACCGGCGAAATGACCGCGATCGCGCTCAAGACCCAGCCGCATGCCGTTTGCCTGGTGCCGGAAAAGCGCACCGAACGCACCACCGAAGGCGGCCTCGATGCCGTCAAGCAGCACGCGCAGCTTGCGCCTGTGGTGCACGAACTCAAGCACGCCGGCATTCGCGTCTCACTGTTCATCGCCGCGGCGGCGGCGCAGATCGAGGCGGCTGTCGAACTCGGCGCGCCGGTGGTCGAACTGCACACCGGCTCGTGGTGCGATGCCTTGATCGAGAATCAAGCCGCCAAAGCCGCCGCGGAATGGGAACTCATCCGCGCCGGCGCGCTGCTGGCCAAGAGCCTGGGCCTCGAAGTCCATGCCGGCCACGGCCTCGACTACGCCAGCGCCGAGGTCATCGCGACGCTGCCGCAGATTGCCGAACTCAATATCGGACATTTTCTGGTCGGTGAATCGGTGTTCGAGGGACTGGCCGAAACCGTGAAGTTCATGCGCGCGGCGATGGATCGCGGGCGCAAGGCGGCGCATTCCCCATGATCATCGGCCTCGGCTCGGACATGGTCGACGTGCGGCGCATCGCGCGCAGCATCGAGCGTTACGGCGAGCGTTTTCTCGGGCGCATTTTCACGGCCGCCGAACGCGCCAAAGCAGAAAGCCGGGTCAATGCGGTGGAAACTTACGCCAAGCGCTTTGCCGCCAAGGAAGCGTGCTCCAAGGCGCTCGGCACCGGTTTTCGTCGCGGCGTGTTCTGGCGCGACCTGGGCGTGGTCAATCTGCCTTCGGGCCGGCCCACCATGAAGCTGACCGGCGGCGCGCTGATGCGTCTGCAGGCGATCACGCCGGCCGGCTGCGAGACGCAGATTGATGTTTCGCTGACCGACGAAGGCCCGGCGGCCCAGGCCATCGTCATCATTTCGGCGGTCCCGAAAACGCCGGCGTGACGCCAATAAACGCAATCCAACCAAACGGTTATACCGGCGTGCGCGCGTTCTTGATTGCGCCATGGGATGGCAGCCGCTACAAGGTCGCCGGGGCACGACGCCTTCGTGGCGGGACAAGAGGCCGATGAGCGTGACATCCGGAACAAAACGAAAAGAAGGCGGCGTCGCCGAGACGATCCGCGTGATTATCCACGCGTTGATCATCGCCCTGGTGATCCGCACGTTCCTGTTTCAGCCCTTCAATATCCCCTCCGGCTCGATGAAGGCGACGCTGCTGGTCGGCGATTATCTGTTCGTGTCGAAATACACGTACGGCTACAGCCACTTTTCGCTGCCTTTGTCGCCGCCGCTATTCTCCGGGCGCATTCCGGGCGACTGGCTGCCGCAGCGCGGCGACGTGGTGGTGTTTCGTCTGCCCAAAGATACGTCGGTCGATTACATCAAGCGCGTGATCGGCTTGCCCGGCGACAAGATCCAGGTGCTCGACGGTCAGGTCCACATCAATGGTGTCGCGGTCAAGCGCGAGCCGGCGCCGCCGTTCGTCGAAGCCGAAGAGGGCGCTCCACCCGCCGCGCCGGTCAAACGCTGGAAGGAAACGCTCGACAACGGCGTGAGCTTCTACACGCTCGATCTGGTCGATAACGGCTTTGCCGACAACACCCAGGTCTACACCGTGCCGCCCGGCCATTATTTCATGATGGGCGACAACCGCGACAACTCGACCGACAGCCGCTTTAGCCAAGTCGGCATGGTGCCGCTCGAGAATATCGTCGGCAAGGCGCAGATCATTTTCTTCTCCGTCTACGAGGGCGAGCGCGCCTGGGAATTCTGGCGTTGGCCGGTCTCGGTTCGCTGGAGCAGGCTGTTCACAATCGTGCGATGAGCCGCAAAGGCGCCAAGGATCGAAGCGCGCTCGAGGAGCGGATCGGCTATAAATTTGCCGACAAGGCCATGCTCGAGCGCGCGCTCACGCATATTTCCGCGCTTGGCGGTCCGCAGAAACGCGCCGACAGTTATCAGCGCCTGGAGTTTCTTGGCGACCACGTGCTCGGCTTGGTTATTTCCGACATGCTCTATCGTGCGTTCCCGAAAGCCAACGAGGGCGAACTGTCGCGCCGGCTCGCCGACCTGGTGCGCAAGGAAACCTGCGCCGAGGTGGCGCGCGCGATGGATCTTGGCCCCGCGCTCAAGCTCGGCAATTCGGAATCGCACGCCGGCGGCAGGCTGCGCACCACCATTCTGGCGGACGCCTGCGAGGCACTGGTGGGGGCGGTGTTTACCGACGGCGGCTATCAGGCAGCCGACGACGTGATCGCGCGGTTCTGGAAGGAGCGCATGCTCAAGCCGTTGCGCCCCTTGCGCGACCCCAAAACCATGCTGCAGGAATGGGCGCAGGCGCGCGGATTGCCGACGCCGAGCTATCGGGAATTGGCGCGCACCGGGCCGCATCACGATCCGGAATTCCGCGTCGCGGTGGTGTTGTCGGAGCGGCCGCCGGCGGAGGGCAAGGGCTCCTCGAAGCGCGCCGCCGAACAATCCGCCGCGGCCGAGATGCTCGCCCGCGTCGGTGTGGCGGCGGACAAGCTTGATGGCTGACGGCAAGCCCGAGGGCGAAACGCGCTGCGGCTTCGTCGCGCTGATCGGCGCACCCAACGCCGGCAAATCGACGCTGCTCAACGCCCTGGTCGGCTCCAAGGTCACCATCGTCTCGCACAAGGTGCAGACCACCCGCGCGCTGATCCGCGGCATCGCGCTCGACGGCCAATCGCAGCTCATTTTTGTCGACACGCCGGGGATCTTCGCGCCGAAGCGGCGGCTCGACCGCGCCATGGTGACGACGGCGTGGAGCGGCGCGCATGAAGCAGATCTGGTCGGCGTGCTGATCGATGCGCGCAAGGGGATCGACGAGGAGGCGGAGGCGCTGCTGGCGCGGCTCGTCGACGTGAAGCCGGCCAAAATTCTCATTCTCAACAAGATCGATCTGGTGCCGCGCGACACGCTGCTGCTGTTGACCAAGATCGCCAATGAGAAAGCCAAGTTCGATTCGACCTTCATGATCTCGGCCCTCACCGGTGACGGCGTGGCCGATCTTAAACACTGGCTCGCGGGACGCATGCCGCCGAGCCCCTGGCTCTACCCGCCCGACCAGATGTCGGACGCGCCGATGCGGCAATTGGCGGCGGAGATCACGCGCGAAAAGCTGTTCGAGCGGCTGCATCAGGAATTGCCCTATCATTCCACGGTCGAGACCGAGCAGTGGAAGGAGTTGCGCGGCGGCAAAATCCGCATCGAGCAGACGATCTATGTCGAGCGCGAAAGTCAGCGCAAGATCGTCATCGGCAAAGGCGGTCAGACCCTCAAGTCGATCGGCGAATCGTCGCGGCGGGAGATCGCCGCGATCGTCGAGGGCAAAGTCGACCTGTTCCTGTTCGTCAAAGTGCGCGAGGGCTGGGGCGACGATCCCGAACGCTACCGCGCCATGGGGCTGGAATTTCCGAAGGAATAGCCCGCCGGCCGCCGTGATTTTCTCCGATTCCCGGAGTATGCAGTCTTCATGCAATGGACCGATGAAGGCATCGTGATCGGCGTCAAGCGGCACGGGGAGGCGAATGCCATCCTCGAACTGATGACGCGCGAGCATGGCCGCCATCTCGGGCTGGTGCGCGGCGGCTTCGGTTCGCGCATGAAGCCGGTCCTGCAGGTCGGCAATTCGGTGAGCGCCAACTGGCGGGCGCGGCTCGACGAGCATCTCGGCAACTACACGGTCGAACCGATGCGCCAGCGTGCGTCGGACTTCTTCGGCAGTTCGCACGCGATCTACGGCGTCAGCCATCTGGCCGCGATGATGCGCCTGCTGCCCGAGCGCGACCCGCACGCCGGCCTTTATTCGGTATTCGAAGAGGTGCTCGACCGGCTTGAGGATCCCGCGCTGGCGGCGCCTTTGGCGGTGCGCTTCGAATTGCAACTGTTGTCCGAACTCGGCTTCGGACTTGATCTCGAACAATGCGCCTCGACCGGGTCGCGGGCCGATCTGATCTATGTCTCGCCCAAGTCGGGCAGGGCGGTCTCGCGCGAGGCCGGCGAGCCGTGGGCCGACAAGATGCTGCGGTTGCCGGCTTTCCTGCGCGACCCCGCCCTCGAGTCCGGCGAACGCGATCTCGCCGACGGCTTCACGCTTACCGGATTTTTCCTGGCGCGCCACGTGCTGGAGCCGCGCGGGCTGACGCTCACCGACGAGCGCGCGCATTTCATCGCGGCGATCCTGCGTGGGCCGCGCGCCGCGGTCGCCTATTGAACCGCCGAATCCGGCAAGTCTTCAGGGAAGGGACCGAAATCCGCAAACTTCTTCTCGACGGTTCGTTCGCCTTCCACCGCTTCGATCAGCTCGTAGAAGAGCATCTTGTAGGTCGAAAAAACGACGCCTTCGCTCTTCAGACGGTCCGTCGCCGCGCCGACGTTGCGCGATGAGGAAAATATTAATTCCTCCATCACGGTGACCTCGTAGCCGAGATTCAATAGGCCGAGGCACGATTGCAGCACGCAGACGTCGGTTTCGCAGCCCGCGACGATCGCCTGGCGCCTTTTCAAGCCGTTGAGATGGCTCTTTATTGTCTTGTCCTTGCACAAGTCGAAAAAGCTCTTCTCGAAAACGTGGGCGCGATCGCCCAAATGCCTGCCGACCTCGTGCGGCAACGTCCCCTTGCGCTCGACCGGCCGCTCGAGCGTAACCACAATCGGAATGCGGAAATAATTCAGCAGGCGGACGAAATGGCTCGTATTGGTCTTGATGCGGGAGCGGAACTTTTTGTCGACCTGCGCCAGGAAAAAGTCCTGCAGGTCGACGATCACGCCGCAGCACTCATCGGCGACGATGCGTTTCACCGCTCTCATGTCGTGTTGTGTCCAATCCCTGACCGAGGCAGGGCAGCTTATCGGCATCGCGAAAGCCATGCTATAGGAGCCGGCCCGGAGCAATAAAACTGATGCCGAAGAACCACGCCTACATCCTTGGCATAAACGCCTACGACCACGACGTCAGCGCGTGCCTGCTGCGCGATGGCGAGATCGCCTATGGCATCGAGAAAGAGCGGATCACGCGGCAAAAGCACGCCGGCGGGTTCTTCCAGGAGGTCGTCGATTACTGTCTGCAAGCTGAAGGCATCACGCTCGACGACGTCGATCTGGTGGTGCGCAATTGCTACGTCCTGCCGGTCGACGAGCTGGAAGTTCGCATGGTCTACCAGGGCGACATCGCCGACCGCGAACGTGACCAGGTGGCCAAGAGCCCCCTCTATCTGCCGAAGACAAACAAGGTGATGACGGTCTCGCACCACCTCGCCCACGCCTATAGCGCCTTCGCCGTCTGTCCCTTTAATGAAGGCGTGGTGATGGTCGTCGACGGCGTCGGCAGCTATGCCTCCGACATCAAGGAGCCCGGTCAGCTCATCGAGGGAGTCAATCCGCTCGCCCGTGAATCGGAGAGCTACTACAAATTCAAAGGCAGCGAGCTCGAGACGCTGAAGAAAGTGTGGCTGCAGCCTTGCCGCGGTCTGCTCAGCGACGAATTTTTCAACATGGACGGCCTCGGCGCGCTATACAGCCGCGTGTCGAGCTACATCTTCGCCGACTGGAACAAGTGCGGCGAGGTGATGGGGCTTGCGCCCTACGGGCGCCCCAACACCTTTAGAAAGCTGCTCAAACTCAAGGACGGCGAACTGCGCGTCCCGGAATGGACCGCAGACTTCAACCAGCCTTGGACGCCGGACGGAATCAAGAAGTGGGAGGCCAGTCCCTCCATGCGGCACTGGGAGGACATGGCGTGGCAGGTGCAGCACGACAGCGAGGAAGTGCTGCTTGAGCGCGCGCGCTGGCTGCGCGAGACGACTGGCGCCAGGAACCTGGTCCTGGCCGGCGGCGTGGCGCTCAACTGCGTCGCCAACGGGCGCATCGTGCGCGAGGCGGGTTTCGACAATGTCTGGATCCAGCCGGCGGCCGGCGACAATGGCATCGCCATCGGCTGCGCTTACTATGGCCATCTGGCGGTGCAGAAGAAATCGCGCACGTTCGTGATGAAGCAGGCGACGCTCGGCCGCGAATACACCGACGAGGAGGCGCGCGTCGGCAATCCGCTGCTGGTCAGCCGCAAGACGTTCAACGGCTCGGGCGAAAGCATCTGCCGCGAAGCGGCGAAATTGCTGTCGGAAGGCAAGGTGTTTGGCTGGTTCCAGGGCCGCTGCGAGTTCGGGCCGCGCGCGCTCGGCAACCGCAGCATCCTGGGCGATCCGCGGCGCCGCGAGATGAAAGACATTTTGAACAAGCGGGTAAAATTCCGCCAGGCGTTCCGTCCGTTCGCGCCGATCGTGCCTTATGAAAGGGCGAAGGACATTTTCATCGGTGACGACGAATCGCCGTTCATGCTGCGCGCCAAGCAGGTGCGTCCGGAATGGAAAGACCGCATTCCGGCGATCGTCCACGTCGACGGCAGCGCCCGCGTCCAAACGGTCCGGCGCGAGCAGAACGAGCGGATTTATGACCTGCTGATGGAATTCGAGAAACTCACCGGCGTGCCGGTGCTGGTCAACACGTCGTTCAATATCAAAGGCGAGCCCATCGTCGAGACGCCGCGAGACGCGATGAATTGCTTCATCTACACCGGTATCGACTATCTGGCCCTGCACGACACGCTGGTGTCCAAGAATGCGCTCTATAAGGTCTTGGCGCCGTTCATAAAGGTCTATTACGAGTTGCGGGGCGTAACTCGCGACGAGACCGACTGAGCACCCCGGGCATTGACCGCAGATAGTATGGTGGTATTCTTATACCGCGACAAATCGGATAAATCGCCGCTGGGGAACCTTGGCAAGCCTTGGGTATTATTCGATAGTTCGGCGCCGGGTTCCTGAGCGCAGGATGAACAGATCGGTCACGCGCGGTTCTTATCTGCTGGGTAGGCTTGGCGCGTTCGCACTGATTTGAGTTTAGCAAGAATGGGAGGCAGGCTAGATGCAAAGAATTATGGTTGGCACGCTGATGGCGGTGTTCTTCGGTCTCTTTAGCATGCCGGCTTCTCAAGCGGCTCCAGCGAATGGAGTGGCAGTCGGCTCTTCGGCCGACGCGATCACAGCGGTTGAAAAAACGCAATGGCGCCGCCGCCGTCGCCGTCACTGCGTCCATCACTGGCGGTCACGGTTGAGGTGTTGGTAGAGATAACGTCGCTTCCGACGTTCGAATTGGCGGGCCGGCAGTGAAAGCTGCCGGCCCGTTTCGTTTGCACGCGACGTTTCAGCGCGGGTGGCGCAGCATGGCGAGCGGCCGCGCACTGGCGTCATGGCGGCCTTCCAGAGGCAGCGCGAAGCAGGCGTCGTACCGCGCCGCGGGAATGCGCCGGTCGGTCGCGCAGCGATCGAAAATCGCCAGATCCTTCGGGTTGCGGTATTCCATATAAGGTGCGATCGCGAAACGCGCGCCATCGGCGAAACTTCCGTAGCGATTGATCTGGCCTTTCAAATCGGGCGCGACCGCGAGAATGGCGTTTCGAAAAGTATCGCCCTCGATGAAATTGTCCGGCATCTGATCGAACGGGCCGTCCAGATAGTTGTTCGCTACCACATTGTCTCGAAATGCGCCGACAAGAATTTTCCGGTTGCGATGCTGATCGCGATAGACGGCAAAACCGGTGCGCTTGCCGATGAGGATGCGGCCGTTGCCGACGGGCGCCGGCACGAACGCGTCGGCTGGCGTCACAGTCTCGTCGAGGATGTAGTGAAACAGTTTCAGCCTGGTGTTGAATACCAGGAAGAACCGCACGCCGGATTCGTCGAACACCGGGCCGATGAAGCGATCGTCCGGCGCCAGCGCCGCCGCCGGCGGCCCGACCTGCGACAAATCGTTGAGCGCAAAGACGACGCTCTTGCTGCGATAGGTGAGTCGGTAGGCGAGCGGCTCGATCTTCTCGACCGTCACGCCACGCGAGGCGTCGAGCGTCAGTCCGGTCGCGTGGCTGTCTTCAAGCCAGCTGCCGCGATCTTCGTAATAGGAGAATTCGACCTTGCCTTGCGCGCGTAGGAAGGCATCGATCTTGATGTTGCCGGCGTAGCGGATGCCGTTGAGATCGAACGCAAAGTAATAGTGGTTCTCGGTCGGGTAGACCTTGACCCGGTTGGGCAAGCTGCCGAACACATAGGCAAAGACCGCCATCGGGTCGTCGATCGGCAGCTTCTGCGTGCGCATCGTCGCTTCGTTGATGTAAGCTTCGTTGGTCTGCAGCCGCGGCAGCTCTTGCGCGCCGGCCGTCGTCATCGCGGCAGCGAGCAGGACGGCTGGCAGGAAAAATCCGGGTTTGAACATCTCGCAGGTTCTCCACGGCCGGGCGGGTGGCTCGATCACGGCGCAGGCTGTTTTGCGGTCCGAATGGCGGCTTGGCAATGCGTTCCGGCCCGATTTGACAGGCCTGAAAGCCGGTTCCCGGCTTGTTCATGGCCAATAGCCGCAGTAGCTATCGGTCATGAACAAGCGACTGATTCCCCCGGAAAAGGGTGACATCGAGGAGGTCGCGCTGCGCGGGGCGCTGGAAGAGCGCTATCTCGCCTACGCGCTCTCCACCATCATGAACCGCGCGCTGCCCGACGCGCGCGACGGCCTCAAGCCCGTGCACCGCCGCATCCTCCACGTCATGCGGACGCTTAGGCTCGACCCCGGCGCCGCCTTCAAGAAGTCGGCCAAGGTGGTCGGCGACGTGATGGGCAATTTCCACCCGCACGGCGACCAGGCGATCTATGACGCCATGGTGCGTCTGGCGCAGGATTTCGCCCAGCGCTATCCGCTGATCGACGGGCAGGGCAATTTCGGCAATATCGACGGCGATAACGCCGCCGCCATGCGCTACACGGAATCGCGCCTCACCGAAGTGGCGCGGCTCCTGCTCGACGGCATCGACGAGGATGCGGTCGATTTCCGCCCGAGCTACGATGGCACGGGCGAAGAGCCGGTGGTGCTGCCGGCGGCGTTTCCCAATCTGCTCGCCAACGGGTCGCAGGGTATTGCCGTCGGCATGGCCACCTCGATCCCGCCGCACAACGCGGCCGAGCTGTGCGATGCGGCGCTGTTCCTGATCGATAATCCGAAAGCGCGCAGCCGCACGCTGCTCAAATACGTCAAGGGGCCGGATTTCCCGACCGGCGGCGTCATTGTCGACAAGCCGGCGGAAATCGCCGAGGCGTATACGACCGGCCGTGGTTCATTCCGCGTGCGCGCGCGTTGGGAAAAGGAAGATCTCGGCCGCGGCACCTATACCATCGTCATCACGCAAATCCCTTGGCTGGTGCAGAAATCTCGCCTGGTCGAGAGGCTCGCCGATCTGATCAACGAGAAGAAGCTGCCGCTCGTTGCCGACGTGCGCGATGAATTGGCCGAGGATCTGCGCCTGGTGATCGAGCCGCGCTCGCGCATGGTCGACGCCGAACTGCTGATGGAGTTGCTGTTCAAGCTCACCGAGCTCGAAAGCCGCATCCCGCTCAACATGAACGTGTTGGTGAAGGGCCGCATCCCGCGCGTGCTCGGCCTCGCCGAAGCCTTGCGCGAATGGCTCGATCACCGACGCGACGTGCTGGTGCGCCGCTCCAAATACCGGCAGGCGCAGATCGAGCACCGCCTGGAGGTGCTCGGCGGTTATCTCATCGCTTATCTGAACCTCGACAAGGTGATCAAGATCATCCGCCGCGAGGACGAGCCCAAGCCCGTCTTGATGAAGGAGTTCAAGCTCACCGACGTGCAGGCCGACGCCATTCTCAACATGCGCCTCCGCAATTTGCGCAAGCTGGAGGAGATGGAAATCCGCGGCGAAGACAAGGCGCTGCGCGAGGAGCTCAAGACAATCAAGGGGCTGCTCGGCTCGACCGACAAGCAATGGAAGACCATCGCCGCCGAGATCAAGGAGGTTAAGGTCAAGTTCGGACCGAAGACCGATCTCGGCAAGCGTCGCACCACTTTCGCCGAGGCGCCCGAGCACGACGAGGCTGCGATCGAAGAGGCGATGGTGGTGCGCGAGCCGATCACCGTGGTCGTCTCGGAAAAAGGCTGGATACGTGCATTGCGCGGCCACGTCGACGATCTAAAGGGCGTCACCTTCAAGACCGACGACGCGCTGAAATTCGCATTTCCCACCGAAACTACCGCCAAAATTCTGATCTTTGCCGGCAATGGCAAGTTCTACACTTTGGAAGCCTCCAAACTGCCGGGCGGGCGCGGCCATGGCGAGCCGGTGCGGCTCTATTTCGACATCGAGCAGGACGCCGACATCGTCGCGGCGTTGCCTTACCAGGGCAAACGCAAATTCCTGGTGGCAAGCTACGGCGGCAATGGTTTCGTCGTGCCGGAGGACGAGGTGCTCGGCACCACCCGCAAGGGCAAGCAAGTGCTCAACCTGAAGGCCCCGGACAAGGCGGCGGCGCTGACCACGGTTGACGGCGAACTCGTGGCGGCGATCGGCTTGAACCGCAAGATGGTGATTTTCCCCATCGATCAGGTGCCGGAAATGACGCGCGGCCGCGGCGTGCGGCTGCAGCGCTACAAGGAAAAGGGGCTCTCGGACGTCAAGACCTTCAAGGGCGCCGACGGCCTCACCTGGATCGATACGGCGGGCAGGAGCTTCACGCTGACGCTCAAGGAGTTGGCCAGTTGGCGCGGCAACCGCAGCGACGCCGGCAAGATCAGGCCCGACAGGTTCCTCACCAACAACAAGTTCAACGCGCAACCGGCCACCGGCAAGTCGAACGGCGATGATTCCGAATAGTTGAGGCCGATAGCTCAACTCGCCACGAACAACAGCGACTCTTTCGACTTCTCCAACAACGCCGCGGCGGTGTCGCCGAAGAACAATTTCTCGCCCGGGCGGCGGCTGACCCCGAGCACGATCAGATTGTTCCTGCGCCGTTTGACGACGCCGAGAATGGCGTCGTCGGTGGAGTTGTCGGCCAACAGCGCGGTGCGGATGCTCATGTTGTAGCCGTCGGCGATGGCGACAATGTCCTTCAGGATTGCTTCTTCGCGGCCGCGGTTGCGCAAGGCACCGCCGCCCGCGCGCTTGCCGGCGCGCACGGCGACGTAGAGCACCGTGAGCGGCGCCTTGGTCGCCCGCGCCATGGTGATGGCGACTTCGGCGCCGCGGCGCGAGGCTTCCGTGCCATTAACCGGCACCAGAATGCTGAGCTTGCCGTTGGGCTTGCTGGCCAGTTCGCCGCGCGTCGCCGCGATCGCCAGCGGTCCCTCGAAGCCCCTGGCAAGCGCGCCCACGCTTTCGTGGAATTCCTTATCCCGGTCGGAGGTTTTCGCCAATCCAATCAGCATTAGGTCGTAGCCCTTCTTGGCTTCCTCCACGATGAAGTCGCGATGCGGCGATTCGTGCACGATGGTGGTGACATCCACCGGCGCGTCCACCTTTTCTTCATTCTCCTGCATGCTCTTGATTTGCGCGGCCGCTTCCTTGATGGTCTCGCCGGTCGCTTTCGCCTTTTTCTCCTCGATCTTTTCTTGTTCCTTGTCGGCCTTTTTCTCGTCGGCGGATTTTTTACCGACCTCGTCTTTCTTCGCCTCGGAGTTTTCGGCATCGGCCGGTTTTGCGACCGGCTGGGCGTCATCCTTGCCCGACTTCGTTTCCGGCGACGGCTTGTCGATCTTCGCCGGATCGGTGATGTGGAGCACGGTGGTCGGCATGCTGCCGGTGCCAGCCAGCATGCCGGCGACGCGGGAGACGAATTCTCCGTTGACACTGTCGTCGACCGCGACCAGTAGGCGCTCGAGATTGGGCACAAAGCCGCGCGCCTCCATCTCCTCGCGCTCGAGCCGCTGCTTTTCCTCCTTGCGCATGGGGATGCGCGCGAGCGCCCAGCGCAAGGTCGGCGGCATGGCCATAGTCGTGATCACGGCCATGGCGACGATCATGGTGAAGAGGTCATGGCTGAGCGCGCCGAGGGAGAGGCCGACCGATGCGATGATGACTTCCGTCGATCCGCGCGCGTTCATTCCTGAGGCGAGCGCCAGGCTTTCGCGCGCGCTGAGGCCGCCGAGCTTGCCGCCGAGGAAGCCGCCGGCGAACTTGCCGAGGCTGGCGATGAGGATCAACGCGACGGTCACAAGCGCGATATCGGACCTCGCCAAGATCGTGAGATCCGCGCTCAGGCCGGCGACGCCGAAGAAGATCGGCGCGAAAAAAGCCGTGATCAACCCGCGCAGCTGCTCGTCGATATGCCGGGTCAGGATCGGGGATTCGCCGACAAGGACGCCGGCGACGAATGCGCCGAGCACCGTGTGCACGCCGAGCGCGTAAGTGATCAGCGACATCGCCCCCATGATCAAAATAATGGTGGTGATGACCGCAAACTCGCTGACGAGGTTATCGTTGACCCAGCGGATCAGGAAAAAGACGGCGCGCCGTCCGACCGTCAGGCTGGCGGCGAGGAATAGCAGCGTGCCGCCGACGCTTTGCGCCAGGGCCCAGCCGTCCACCGCGCCGCTGGCGGCGAGGCTGAAAATCACCGACACGATGATCCAGCCGATGCTGTCGCCGATGATCGCCGACGCGACGATGACTTGGCCGACGGTGCGGCGCAGAAAATTCATCTCGCGCACGACCGTCGCCACGATCTGCACCGACGCGATCGACAGCGCGGTGCCGAGAAACAACGCTGTGACCAGCCGCTTGCCCGGGTCGGGCAGGAGCGAGTTGGGCAGCAGTTCGCCAAGCGCCACGCCGCAGGCGAACGGCACGGCGATGCCGGCAAGCGAGGCCAGAACCGAGGCTCGTCCGGTCTGGCGCACGAGCTTGAGATCGGTCTCCATGCCGGTGAGCAGCAGTAGCAGCAGGATGCCGAATTGGGCGACGCCGTCGAGCATCGCCTTCTGCTCTTGCGCGGCGGGAAACAGCGCGTGTTGCCAGTGCGGCAAGATCGCGCCGAACAGCGACGGTCCGAGCATCAGGCCGGCGATAAGCTGGCCCATGACCGCAGGCTGCTTGAAGCGCAGCATGATTTCGCCGAGCAGGCGGCCGGCGAGCATCAACACCAGAATCTGGGCGACGAAAAGCGGTTCGGATGCTCCCTTGAGGGCATCACCCGCCGCAAATGCGGGCCCCGCCGCCAACACGAGCAAAGCGCAAAGCCACGGCCAATGTCGCCGAAATCCGGTCATGCAAGGCCGCCCCCTCGTTGCCGCCATCAAGATGGAGGCAACCCGGTCAGAGGGCCGACGGTTCCAACGCAAATGAACCACAATTGCAACAATTGGCGCGTGTCGTGACTGGACGTAGTGCGGGCCGGCGCCCATTCTAGCGTTGTTCGCGCGACGCCAGAAACTGCGCGAAGGCCTTGAGCGTCGTTTCAGAGACGTAATGCTCGATGCCTTCCGCATCGGCTTCCGCGGCTTCGCCGGGAACCCCCAAGGCCAAGAGAATATCGACGACCAGCCGATGCCGCGTCCGCACTCGTGCCGCGAGTTTTTGTCCGTCCTCGGTCAGGAAAACGCCGCGGTAGGGGCGGCCGGTCGCAAGGCCTGCGCGTTTGAGGCGGGCGATCGTCTTGATGGCGGTGGCGTGCGAGACGCCGAGACGGCGGGCAACGTCGGTCGGGCGCGCTTCGCCATTGCTGGTCAAGAGGTCGTCGATCAATTCGACATAGTCCTCGAGCAGGGCGCCCGATTGCGCCGAGCGGGTCTTGCCGAAGCGGCGCGCCTGGGTGAGTTCGGCCGGCAGCTTCATCGCTGGCGCAGTTCTCTTTTTCTTCGCCGTCGGCGTCATGGCGCGTTCCTGCAAGCTCCGCGCGCGATGGCGAAATGGCCTGCCGGCGCGCTGCTGCCGCATACTATCAAATTGTTGCCACGGCTACAATCTGTGCATTGACATCCGCGAATGGCCGCCTATTCTTAAGTGTAGCAATGGCTACATTTTTATGTCGAGGCTAGAGCGGCCCAGCGCATGAGTGGATTGAATGCCCGTCGAGGATCGCTGACTGACCGCACCGTGGCGGCGGCGCAGGCCATTCTGAGCGGGGAGCGGCGCGGGCCGGGGGCCTATCTCGCCTTCGCCGGTCCGGCGATCGTGGCCTCGATCGCTTATATGGATCCGGGCAATTTCGCCACCAACATCCAGGCCGGCGCCAAATACGGCTACACGCTGCTATGGGTCGTGCTGCTTGCCAACCTCATTGCCATGCTGTTCCAGGCGCTGTCGGCCAAGCTCGGCATCGTCACCGGCCGCAATCTCGCGGAACTGTGCCGCGACCATTTCTCCAAGCCCGTGGTCGTGGCGATGTGGGCGGTGAGCGAAGTCGCCGCTATGGCGACCGATCTCGCCGAATTCCTTGGCGGCGCGATCGGCCTGGCGCTGCTGTTCAGGATGCCGCTGATCTACGGAATGGGCGTCACCGCTATCGCGACCTACGCCATCCTGATGGTGGAGGGCCGCGGCTTCCGCCCGGTCGAACTGGTGATCAGCAGCCTCGTTGGCATCATCGGGCTTTGTTACCTGATCGAGATATTCATCGCGCCGGTCGAATGGGGAGCCGCGGGGTACCATTCGGTTGTGCCGGAAATCCCCGACGCCGAAGCCCTCTTGCTCTCCGTTGGCATCATCGGCGCGACCGTCATGCCGCACGCGATTTACCTGCATTCGGGTCTGACGCAGTCGCGCACGCCGGCGCGCGACCACAAGGAATGCCACAAGCTGGTGCGTATCTCGAACATCGAGGTGATCGCCGCGCTCGCGGTTGCCGGCCTCGTCAACATGGCGATGGTGATGATGGCCTCGGGCGCCTTCCACGCCGGACACCCGGATGTCGCCGAAATCGAGACCGCCTATCACACGCTGGCGCCACTGCTCGGCATCGGCGCGGCGGGCATTTTTCTGTTGTCGCTCATCGCCTCCGGCATATCGAGCTCGGTGGTCGGTACCATGGCGGGGCAGATGATCATGCAAGGCTTTGTCGGCTTCCGCATTCCGATCTGGCTGCGCCGTGTCATCACCATGGTGCCGGCTTTTGTGGTCGTGGCCTATGGCGTGAACGCCACCCAGGCGCTGGTGGTGAGCCAGGTGATCTTGAGCATCGCACTGCCGCTGCCGATGATCGCGCTGCTGATGTTTACCGGCCGCGCCGACATCATGGGTACGTTCGTCAACGGCCGCATGACGCGTGTCGCGGCCGCGGTCGCGACGGCGCTGGTGCTGTTGCTCAATGCATTTCTAATTGTGCAGACCTTGGGCGTGGCGATTCCGGGCCTGCGCTAGGGCGTGACCCCGTAAAGCACGCCGTGTGGCGCGCCCGCTTTACCGCCAACAGCAAACATTAGCGTTGAACGTAAAACGCCATCAAACGACATGATCCGGCGCAAGCTTGCACGCGCCAGCATTCCCTATTTCGATTTGCAGCGTCGGATGCTCAATCTCGAATTTGTCATGCAGTTGGTGATAAAGCCCTTGCAGAAATTCGTCGCCGGGATGGCCCTTTGGCATGACAAGGTGGCAAGTCAGCGCGGTCTCCGTCGTGCTCATCGCCCATACGTGCAAGTCATGGATCGCATCGACACCGGGAAGGCCACTGAGATATGTGGCGACTTTCTTCGGGTCGATGTCGGATGGAACGGCGCTTAGCGAGTGATTTACGGCCTCTCGTAAGAGGCCCCATGTTCCCCACACGATCACCGCCGATATGACAATGCTGACGGCCGGATCAAGCCAATTCCATCCGGTCAAGATGATGACACCGCCAGCGATTACGACCCCCAGCGACACCGCCGCGTCTGCGACCATATGAAGGAACGCACCGCGGATATTTAAATCGTCTTTTTGGCCTGCCATAAGAAGCCAAGCTGAAAGGCCATTGATGACGATGCCCATAGCAGCGACAATCATAACGGTTATCCCCGCGACGTCGCCCGGCTCAAAGAACCGCTGGATTGCCTCCCATGCGATGCCGCCCGTGGCCACGAGCAAGATCACACCGTTCAGCAGTGCTGCGAGAATGGACGCTGAGCGGAATCCGTATGTATAGCGGCTAGTGGGGGTGAGCTTCGCAAGGACGTGCGCGCCCCACGCGATCACCAGCCCGAGAGCATCGCCGAAATTGTGTCCTGCATCGGCAAGTAGGGCGACGGAATGTGCGGCGATGCCATAGAACACTTGAATAGCAACCAAGCCGACATTGAGGGCGGTAGCAATTGCGAACATCGGGCCAAAATCTTTCGGCACGTGAACGTGTTCGCCATGATGATCGTGTTCCATCGCGGCGCTATACCAGCGGATGGGTAGTTACACTATCACGTAAGGGGCTGAATGCAGCGCACATGCGCACTGTGGGGGCAACAGTATCCGCTTTGGTTCATCAGCGACTCGCGCGGATCGGATTTTGGCCGCGGCTTTATGAGTCAGCGCCGTAGTGTTATTTTTCGACCCGGCTCCAGCCCGACGGCAGCAGCCGTTCCTGCGGCAGGAAGCGGCCTTTGTAGTCCATCTTGCGCGAGCCCGGCACCCAATAGCCGAGATAGACGTAAGCGAGCCCCATGGCCTTGGCGCGCGCGATGTGGTCGAGGATCATCAGCGTGCCGAGCGAACGTTCGCCGGCATCGGGATCGAAGAACGAATAGACCATCGACAGCCCGTCGCTCAGCACGTCGGTGAGCGCGACCGCCAGCAGTTTGCCGGCGCCGCGGCCGTTGATGCCGGTGTCCGGCCCGCGCCTGCGGTATTCGATCAGGCGCGTGTCGACATGGCTGTCCTCGATCATCATGGCGTAGTCGAGCACGGTCATGTCGGCCATGCCGCCGTCGCGGTGGCGGGTGTCGAGATAGGCGCGGAACACCGAATATTGCTCGGACGTCGGCGCCGCCGCGCGCATGTCGCCGACGACGTCGGCATTGCGTTCGGCGATGCGGCGCATGTTGCGCGAGGGTTCGAAATCCGCGACCACCACGCGTACCGAGACGCAAGCGCGGCAGCCTTCGCAGGCTGGCCGGTAGGCGATCGACTGGCTGCGGCGGAAACCGCCATGCGTGAGCAGATCGTTGAGTTCGCCGGCGCGCTCGCCGACCAGATGGGTGAACACCTTGCGCTCGTCCTCGCCGGGCAGATAGGGGCAGGGCGAGGGCGCGGTCAGATAGAACTGCGGTGTATCGCGGGAATGCTGGGTCACGTCGTCAGGCCGTCATTAGCTTCCGATTCATGCCTAGCATCGCGCGCCGGGCGGCTGGCGTCAAAGCCCATTATCGTGCCGGGGCGCTGCGCAGGGTGGCCCGCGCTGGATTATTAATGATGACAGTGCCGAGCATGATGTCGTGCAGCAGCCGGCGGCGTTCGTTGAAGAAGGCGACCAGCAGGATGAACGGCGTGAAGAACGACACCGTGAACCAGAACGCGATGGCGTGCACCGCGCCGAGCACGAAATAGGCGGGCGCGCCGTACCACGTGCGCATTTCGAGATCGACGATGCGCATGCCGATGGTGGCCGAGCGCGGACCGCCTAGCGTGATGCCGAAATAAACCAGGGCCCAGACCACGGTCGCCGGCGACAGCAGCCAATAGAGCGCGAAGCCGAGCCCCAAAGTGACCAGGCCAAAGGCGAAGATAAACATCGCTGCCAGCACCACCGGGACGGCGATAATGATAAAATCGATCACGAAAGCGACCACACGGCGCGCAAGAACCCCTTCAAACAATTCGGGATTAGTGGCCGGGTTGTAGGCGTGCGGTTTGACGTCGATCGTCATGCCAGTCCCCCTTGACGATTGGTAAGCTCTGCTTCGAGATGGAGGACGAAATCGGGCCGCCGCAAGGGGCGGCGAGGGCGAAATCGCCGCCGAAGCGCCGACCGGCTGGAACGCCGGCCACGCTTGCGGCATGGTGCCGGGACGTCAGGGGGACCGGATCTTGAGCATCACGATAGCCGATATCGAAGCCGCCCGCCGCGTGATCCAAGGGGTCGTGCTGCGGACCCCTATGCTGCCGGCGCCACGGCTGTCCGCGCTCACCGGCGCGGAAGTCTACGTCAAATACGAGAATCTGCAGGTCACCAATTCGTTCAAGGACCGCGGCGCGTTGGTGAAGCTCGCTTCGCTGAGCGAAGCGGAGCGCCGGCGCGGCGTCATCGCCATGTCGGCCGGCAACCACGCGCAGGCGGTGGCCTATCACGCCGCGCGTCTGAAAATTCCGGCGACCATCGTCATGCCGGTGACCACGCCCTTCGTGAAGGTGGCGGCAACCAAATCGCATGGCGCCGAAGTGGTGCTCGACGGCGAGACTGTGGCGGAGGCGCAAAAGCGCTGCGAGCAAATACTGGCCGAGCGCAAGCTGACGCTGGTGCACCCGTATGACGATGCCCGCATCATCGCCGGGCAGGGCACCATCGCGCTGGAGATGCTGGAGGAAACTCCAGACCTCGATATTTTGGCGATCCCGATCGGCGGCGGCGGACTGATCGCCGGCAACGCCATCGCCGCCCGCGCCATGAAACCCAAGATCGACATCGTCGGCGTCGAAGCCGCGCTTTACCCGTCGGTGTGGAACGCATTGCACAACGAGAGCCGGCCAATCGGCGGCGCGACGCTGGCGGAAGGCATCGCGGTGAAAAATGTCGGCAAGCTGACGCTGCCGGTGATCCGCGACCTGGTGTCCGAGATCGTTCTAGTCGACGAGGCGCATCTCGAACGCGCGGTCAACGGCTACCTGACGCTGCAGAAGACCATGGCGGAAGGGGCGGGCGCTGCCGGTCTTGCCGCCATGTTGGCGAGGCCCGAGCGCTTCCGCGGCAAGAAGGTCGGCCTCATCTTATGCGGCGGCAATATCGATCCGCGCATTCTGGCCTCGATCATGGTGCGCGAGCTCGAACGCGAAACCCGCATCGTCTCGTTCCGCCTCACCATTCCGGATCGGCCCGGCGTGCTCGGCACGATCGCCACGCGGCTCGGCGAACTTGGCGCCAATATCCTGGAAGTGCACCACCGCCGGCTGCTGCTCGACGTGCCCGCCAAGGGCGCCAAGCTCGACGTCACCATCGAGACGCGCGACGGAGCGCACGCCGCGGAGATTCTTGCTGCCCTTGCCGCCGACGGCTATCAGCCGGCGCGGCTTCAGGCCGGCGCAGCGATCGATTAGACGGCCGTTCAGCGTTGCATCAGGCGCCAGATTCGTTCCGGCGTTGCCGGCATCTCGACGTGCCTGACGCCGAATTCGGACAGCGCGTCGACCACCGCATTGGCGACCGCCGGCAACGCGCCGACATTGCCGGCTTCGCCGGCGCCCTTAGTGCCGAGCGGATTGGTCTTGGTCGGAACCGGATTGGACTCGACCTCGATGTCGGACAGGTTGTGGGCATGCGGCATGGCGTAGTCCATGAACGAGGCGGTCACCAATTGGCCGCTGGCGTCGAAATGGATGTCTTCCATCAGCACCTGGCCCGCGCCTTGCGCAACGCCGCCGTGGATCTGGCCGTGCAGCAGCAGCGGATTGAGCACGGTGCCGACGTCGTCAACGACGCTATAGCGCACGATCTGGACCTCGCCGGTTTCCCTGTCGATTTCCAGTTCGCAGACGTGACAGCCGTTCGGGAAGTTCTGTGCTCCCGCTTTGTAGACGGCGGTGGCGAATAGGCCGGGTTCCATCGTCGCCGGAATCTTGGCCGGGTTGGCGGCGTCGATGGCGACCTCCTTGATGGTCATGGTGCGGTTGGTTTTCGGCGACGAGAACACGCCGTCGGCGAAATTCACGTCTGCCGCATCGACCTTGAACGCGTGCGCGGCGATGGCCTTGGCTTTTTCGACCACCTTGTCGGTCGCCATCGTAAACGCGGCGCTCGACATAGTGGAGGTGCGCGAGCCGCCGGTGCCTTCGCCGTAGAACACCTCGTCGGTGTCGCCCTGCACGTAGCGGACCTCGTCCGGGTTGAGCCCGAGCCGGTCGCAGACCAGTTGCTTGAACACGGTTTCGTGGCCCTGGCCGGCGGTCATCGATCCTGAAAACAAGGTCGCGGTGCCGCCGCGGTCGAAGCGCACTTCGGCGCCTTCGGTGCCGCCGGCGGCGGCGCGCTCGATGGTATTGGAGATGCCGATGCCGCGCAGTTTGCCGCGCTTGCGCGATTCCTCGCGCCGCTTCTTGAAGCCCTTGATGTCGGCCAGTTCCAGCGCCAAATTCATGTTCTTTTCGAATTCGCCGCAGTCGTAGGTGAACGTCAGCGCGGTCTTGAACGGCATCTGTTGGGGCGAAATGTAGTTGCGCCGGCGCAGTTCGGCCGGATCGATCCCCAGTTCGTCCGCGGCGACATCGACCATCCGCTCGATCACGTAGCCTGCCTCCGGGCGGCCGTTGCCGCGATAGGGCCGCATCGGATTGGTGTTGGTGAAGACGCCGGTGATGTCGACGTGCATCGCCGGGATGCGGTAGACGCCGGCGAGCGTGCCGGCATTGAGGATGAATGCCGGCATATTGTTCTGCAGATAGGCGCCGATGGCGGCGACCGTCTTCACCCGCATCGCCAGGAAGTGGCCGTCTTTGTCGAGCGCGAGCTCCGCTTCGGTGACGTTGTCGCGCGCCTGCGCGTCGCTCAGGAAAGCCTCGGTGCGCGTGCTCATCCATTTCACCGCGCGCCCGGTGAGCTTGGCGGCAAACATCGTCAACGGCGCTTCGTTGAACACCGGCGTTTTCATGCCGAAGCTGCCGCCGACGTCGATGCAGATCACGCGCACTTTGCTCTCGGCAACTTTCATCACCTTCGCGATCTCGTTGCGATAGGGATGGGCGCGCTGTGCCGGCGTGTGGACGATGTAGCGGTCCTCCGCCGGCAGATAGACGCCGACGGCGCCGCGCGGCTCCATCGCGGCTGCGGTTACACGGTTGATGACGAGACGTTGCTTGACGACGTGCGCGGCCTTGGCGAAGGCTAAGTCCGTCGCGGCCTTGTCGCCGATCAGCTCGACGAAGCCGATATTGTCGGCGCAGCCCTCCCAGACCTTCGCGGCGTCGGGTTCGGCCGCCTTGGCGGTCGAGACGACCGCGGACAGCGGTTCGTAGTCGACCTCGATCAGTTCGGCGGCATCTGCTGCCTGGGCTGCGGTTTCCGCGACGACGAAGGCGACCGGGTCGCCGATCCAGCGCACGCGGTCTTCGGCCAGCACCGGGTATGAAGGCTTGAACATCGGCGAGCCGTCGCGGAGCTTGAGCCCGCTATGCCCGGGCAATTCGCCCAGTCCTGCCTTCTTCCAGTCGGCCGCGGTGATGATGGCAAGCACGCCGGGCGCGGCTTTGGCGGCGTCGGTCTTGAGCGACAGGATTTTCGCATGCCCATGCGGCGAACGCAGCACGACGCCGAACGCCATGCCGGGATAGACGACGTCGTCGATGTAGCGGCCGCGCCCCTGAACGAGCCGTGGATCCTCGAAACGCGGCACGCCTTGACCGATTGCGAATTCACCCATGATAGAGTTCCAGTTTCGACGCGGCACCAACATCTAACCGCTCGTCCCCGCGAAAGCGGGGACCCAGGGCAATTCGTACGGCTTTTGATCGTGGCTCTGGATTCCCGCTTGCGCGGGAATGAGCGGAGGGTTGGGCGAGCATTAAGGGGTTATTTTTCTGACCGTAATTTCTCCGCAACGCGCGGTGCGAAGTAGGTGAGCACGCCGTCGGCGCCGGCGCGCTTGAAAGCGCCCAAAGTCTCCCACATCGCCTTTTCGCCGTCGAGCCAGCCGTTCTGCGCGGCTGCCATGATCATCGCGTATTCGCCGGACACCTGATAGGCGAAGGTCGGCATGGCGAAAGCGTCCTTCACCCGCTGCACGATGTCGAGATAGGGCAGGCCGGGCTTGATCATGATCATGTCGGCGCCTTCCTCGATGTCGAGCTTGACCTCGCGCAGCGCCTCGTCGGTGTTGCCATAGTCCATCTGATAGGTGCGCTTGTCGCCGGTGAGCGTCTTCGACGAGCCGACCGCGTCGCGGAACGGCCCGTAGAACACTGAGGCGTATTTCGCCGCATAGGCCATGATCGAAACGTTGGTGAAGTCCGCGGCGTCGAGCGCCCGCCGGATTGCGCCGACCCGTCCGTCCATCATGTCGGACGGTGCGATGATGTCGCAGCCGGCTTCCGCCTGCACCAACGCCTGCTTTGTCAGCACGGCAACCGTCTCGTCGTTGAGGATTTCGCCGTCATGCATCAAGCCGTCATGGCCGTGGCTGGTGAAGGGATCGAGCGCGACGTCGGCGAGGAGGCCGATCTCCGGCACTGCCTTCTTGATCGCGCGCAAGGTGCGGCAGACCAGGTTGTCCGGGTTGAGCGCCTCGCTGCCGGTCTCGTCGCGCAGGCTCGGGTCGGTATAGGGAAACAGCGCCAGGCACGGAATGGTCAGCTTGGCGGCGCGTTCGGCTTCGCGCACGGCCTGGTCGACCGACAGCCGCTCGACGCCCGGCATCGACGGCACCGGCGCGCGCGCATTGTCGCCGTCCATGATGAACAGCGGCCAGATCAGATCGTCGGTGGTGATCTGGTTTTCGCGCACCATGCGGCGCACCCATTCGCTGCGCCGGTTGCGGCGCGGGCGGACGGGGAGATCGAGGCGTTCGCCGGCGGCCTGCTCGACGGGCGCCAGATGGGTTCGGGCTTCGATGGGGCGGCCGAATTTGATTGCCATGAGGAGGTCTCCGGGGCTCTTTTTAGCCCGTCCGCAGACCGCCCGCTACCCGGCTTTTGCCACCTGTCGTTCCATCGCGGCGGCAGCTTCGAGGCTGTCGCGGTCGCGGTAAATGGAGGCAACCGCCAGCGTGCGCCCGCCGCTTTTGTAGCGGACCACGCAATCGCGCTTCATGACGTCGCCATCGATTTCGATGGCGTCCCATTTCTCGGCGTGGCCGACATAATTGATCGGCACGTCGTAATGCTGGCTCCAGAAGAAGGGCACGGCGCGAAACGGCGTGCGCAAGCCCATCATATTGAGTGCGGCGGTCTGGCCCTGCCGCTCGGCGACTACCCAGTGCTCGACGCGGATGCGCTCGCCGGTCATGCGCGTCGGGCCAGCGCGCGATGTCGCCGGCGGCGTAGATGCCGGGCGCGCTGGTCTCCAGGATATTCGTTGACGCTGACGCCCTTGTCGATTGTCAAGTCCGGCCTTTTCGGCGAGCGTCAGGCGCGGCCGCACGCCGACGCCGATCACCACCAGGTCTGCATCGACTGTGCCGCCGCTCTTGAGCGTGACGTTTTTGGCGCCGATCGCCGTCACGCTGTCCTCGAGATGAAAAATGACGCCGTGCTCCTCGTGCAGCGCGCGCACGAAATCGCCGAGCTGCGGTCCGAACACGCGTTCGAGCGGGCGCTTCTCCGGCGCGGCGACATGCACCTCGAGGTCGCGGGCGCGCAGCGCGGCCGCCGTCTCGAGACCGATGAAACTCGCGCCGATCACCACCGCGCGTTTGGCGGTCTTCGCCTGGGCAATGATGGCGCGGCTGTCGGTGAGCGAGCGCAGCGTGTGGACATGGGCCTGGGCGGCGCCGGGAATGTCGAGCTTCACCGGCTCGGCGCCGGTCGCCAGCAGCAGTCTGTCGAAGCTAAGCTTGCTGCCGTCGCCGAGCGTCAGCGCTTTGCCTTTGGCATCGAGCGCGGCGACCTCGGTCTTGAGCTTGAGGTCGATTTTGTTCTCGGCGTACCAGTCATCGCCGCGCAGCAGCACCCAATCCTCCGGCGCCGAGCCGGCGAGATAGTCCTTCGACAAATTCGGCCGATCGACCGGCGCGGCGCTGTCGTTGCTCAGCATGGTGATCGATCCGGCAAAGCCGCGCCGGCGCAGCATCTCGGCGCAGGCAAAGCCGGCCGCGCCGCCGCCGACGATGACGACGCGCTCGCTCGGTGATCCGGTCGGTTTCGGCGCGGGCTGATCCTGCTTGGCGCCGACGATGATCTTGCCGCCGCGTTCCTCGACCTGCCAGCACGCCAGCGGGCTGAGCGCGGGCGCGGCGAGCGCTTCGCCGGTCGCCAGATCGAAGCAGGCATGGTGCCAGGGACAGCGGATGGTGTTGCCGACCACCAGCCCTTCGGCGAGCGGCCCGTGATAATGCGTGCAGTGGGCGGCGATGGCCGAGACTTTGCCGCCATGGCGCACCAGCACCACCTCGTCGTCGCCGACACGGCCCGCGAGCATGCCGCCGTCGGCGAGCTCGGATGAGGCGGTGCCGTTGCTGAGGTCGGGCCCGCTTGGCTTCTTGTCGTCCTGTGCCATCGTATGTCTCCGCGCCGCCGCCCCATAGCATTAGACCCCGGAACGGCCGCAATGTTCCACCCGGTTGCCGCCAGGGGCGCAGGCTTGGTAAGCCCAAGGGCCAGGGGGCCCCATGGACTTTTCCCTCACCGAAGAACAACGCGCGTTCCAGGCGACCGCGCGGCAATTCGCCCGCGACGACATGATGCCGCAGGCGCGCGACTGGGACGAGAACGAGACCTTTCCGGTCGAAGCGCTGCGCAAGGCGGCGGCGCTCGGCTTCGGCGGCATTTACGTCAAAGAAGACGTCGGCGGCTCGGCGTTGTCGCGGCTCGACGCCGCGATCATCTTCGAGGAGCTGGCGCAAGGCTGCACCTCGACCGCCGCCTATATCTCGATCCACAACATGGCAGCCTGGATGATCGATGCCTTCGGCACCAAAGAGGCGCGCGAGAAATTCCTGCCCAAGCTCTGCACCATGGAGCATTTCGCCAGCTACTGCCTGACCGAGCCGGGCGCGGGCTCGGATGCTGCGAGCCTTACCACGCGCGCGCGGCGCGACGGCGATACTTATGTGCTCGACGGCACCAAGGCTTTCATCTCCGGCGGCGGCGTTTCCGACATCTATGTAGTGATGGCGCGCACCGGCGAAGCCGGCCCGCGCGGCATTTCCACCATCGTGGTCGAGAAGGGCACGCCCGGCCTGTCGTATGGCGCGCAGGAGAAGAAGCTTGGTTGGAAGAGCCAGCCGACCGCCATGGTGATGTTCGAGAACTGCCGCGTGCCGGCCGAGAACCGCATCGGCGCCGAGGGCCAGGGCTTCCGCATCGCCATGGCCGGGCTCGACGGCGGCCGCTTGAACATCGGCGCCTGTTCGATCGGCGGCGCGCAATTCTGTCTCGACCGCACCATCGACTACATGAAGGAGCGCAAGCAGTTCGGCTCGCGGCTGGCCGACTTCCAGGCGCTGCAGTTCCGCGTCGCCGACTATGCCACGGACCTTGATGCCGCACGCCTGCTGCTGCATCGCGCCGCAGTCGCGGTGAGCGAAGGCGAGCCCGGCGCCACACCGCTCGCGGCCAAGGCCAAGCGCCTTGCCACCGATACGGGTTTCGAGGTGGTCAATGGCTGCCTCCAGTTGCACGGCGGCTACGGCTACCTGCGCGATCATCCGATCGAGCGCGTCTTGCGCGACGTGCGTGTGCATCAAATACTCGAGGGCACCAACGAGATCATGCGGCTGATCGTCAGCCGCGCTATGCTGGGCAATTAGAGAACAAAAGAAACAGGGAGAAACGCCATGGAGCAATTGCAGCGACTCTATCTCTCGCGCGACGACATGATGAAACGCGTCGCCCGCTTCAAGGACCTCAAAGGCTCCGACGGCGGCCTGCCGGACTCAAAGATGCCCGGCTGCGAGCGCACATTGTTCAACGTCATCGGCTTCCAGCCGCCGGAAAACGTCGGCGAGAACGCGACCTCGCCGGTCGGCGATCACGCCGCGCGGATGGCCGCGATCAAGATCCGCGAGGGCTTCAACCTCGGCTACTGCAAGGCCAAGCCCGGCCACGGGCCGGAGATGCACAATCACGACACCAACGAGACCTTCATCCCGATGACCGGCACCTGGCGCGCCAGTTGGGAGAACGAGAAGGGCGAAGTCGACTACGTCGACCTCGGCCCGCTCGACGTGGTGTCGTTTCCGCCCGGCATGATCCGCCGCTTCGAAAACGTCACCAAAGGCGATCCGAACGCGGAGTTGATCCTGATGTTCGTCATCGGCGGCGACGCGCCGCAGGCCGAATTCTCCGACGAGGCGATGGGGCGGCTCGAAGCCGCGGGCGTGTGGCCGCGGCCCGCGTGAGCGACGCCGAGATATTGTTCGAACGTCGCGGCGCGGCCGGGCTCATCACGCTCAACCGGCCGCAGGCGCTCAACGCCGTCACCCACGACATGGTGCGGCGCTTTGCGTGCGCAGCTCGACGCCTGGGCCGATGACGAGGCGATCACGCGCGTCGTCATCACCGCGGCCGGCGAGCGCGCATTCTCGGCCGGCGGCGATATCCGCGCGCTTTACGATTTGGGCCAGGCCGGCCGTCACGCCGAGGCGCTGCAGTTCTGGCGCGACGAATATCCGCTCAACGTCGCGATCAAGAATTACCGCAAGCCCTATGTGGCGCTGATCGATGGGCTGGTGATGGGCGGCGGCGTCGGCGTGTCGGTGCACGGCTCGCATCGCGTCGCCGGCGACCGCTTCCAGTTCGCCATGCCCGAGGTTGGCATCGGCTTTTTTCCAGACGTTGGCGCCACCTGGTTCCTGCCGCGCATGCCGGGCGAACTCGGCACCTATTGCGGATTAACCGGCGAGCGCTTCAACAGCGCCGACGCTTACGCCGCCGGCATCGCCACGCACCGCATTCCCTCGGCGCGGTTTCCGGCGCTGCTCGATGGACTGACCGGAACGGTTTCGGTCGATGCGCTGCTCGCAGCCTTTGCCGAGCCTGCCGGCGAGGGGCCGATTTTGGCGCGGCGCGCGGCGATCGACCGCCTGTTTGCCGGCGACAGCGTCGAAGGCATCCTCGCCGCGCTCGACCGCGAGGCGGCGTCAAGCAGCGCCGACGCCGAGTGGGCGGGAAAAACCGCCGCCACCATGCGCGTCAAATCGCCGCTCAGCCTGAAGCTGGCACTGACGCAAGTGCGCCGCGGCAGAACATGGGATTTCGACACGTGCATGCGCGCCGAATTCCGCATAGTGTCGCGGATCATCCGCGGATCGGATTTCTACGAGGGCGTGCGCGCCGTGATCGTCGACAAGGACAACAAGCCGCGCTGGCAGCCGGCGACGCTGGCGGAAGTGAGCGGCGCGGACGTCGAGCGCCACTTCGCGCCGCTCGGCGCCGACGAATTGGTGATTGAATGAGCGAGCCGTTCGCCAAGGACGATCTTGAAAGCCTCGAGCCGGTGCACGAGCAAGAAGGCGACCGCGGCATCGGCCGCTGGACGCGGCGGCTGGTGCTGTTCCTGCGCGTGATGGCCGGGGTGTCGATGCTCAAGGGTCTCTATCATTGGTCGCGGGTCTGCGGCATCGGCGTCGATTCAACCGACGTGTTTCAATATCATTCGATCGCCTGGCAGACCGCGACGATTTTCTTTGCGGTGATCGATCTTGTCGCTGCGGTGGGATTATGGCTCGCGGCCGCCTGGGGTGCGGTGATCTGGCTGATGGCGGTGGCCTCGATGCTGGCGGTAGAAATATTCTTCCCGCAGGTGTTCGGCGCCAGTCTGCTGGTCGGTCTGCTGGAAGGCGGCCTGCTGGTATTTTATCTCTGGCTGGCCCTGAAGTCGGCGCAGGAGCAGCCGGCGTAATGTGCAAAGAGTGAAGTGGGGAGGGTGCGATGGCGCGCATAGGGTTTGTCGGGCTCGGCAATATGGGTCTGCCGATGGCGCAAAATCTTCTCAAAGCCGGGCATCAGGTCGAAGGCGTCGACGTCAATCCGGCTTCGGTCGCCAAGCTGGTGGCGGCCGGCGGCGTCAGCGTCGAGACGGCGAAAAGCGCGGCGGCGCGCGCCGACGTGTTCATCACCATGCTGCCGTCGGGCAAGGAGGTGCGCGAAGTCTATCTCGGCTCCTCCGGCGCGATCGACAACGCCAATCCTGGCACGCTGTTGATCGACTGCTCGACCATCGATGTCGAGACCGCGCGCGCGGTCGCAAGTGCGGCGGAGCGGAAAGGTCTCATGATGCTCGACGCGCCGGTATCGGGCGGCGTCGGCGGCGCCACCGCGGCGACGCTCACCTTCATGGTCGGCGGCGGCGTGCAGGCATTCACCCGCGCGGAATCGATCCTGCAGAAAATGGGCAAGACCATCGTGCACGCCGGCGGCGCCGGCACCGGGCAGGCGGCGAAAATCTGCAATAACATGATCCTCGGCGTGTCGATGATCGCGGTGTCGGAAGCCTTCGTGCTGGCCGAAGCGCTCGGCCTCGATCACCAGAAATTGTTCGACATTTCCTCGAAGTCGTCGGGCCAGTGCTGGTCGCTGACCAGCTACTGTCCGGTGCCGGGACCGGTGCCGACATCGCCCGCCAATCGCGATTACCAGGCCGGCTTTACCGCGGCGATGATGCTTAAGGATTTGAAACTGGCGCAGGCCGCGGCCAAGGCCGCCGGCGCCAGGACGCAACTCGGCGCCGACGCGGAAAGGATCTATTCGGCTTATGTGGAGAGCGGCGAGGCGGGCCGGGATTTCTCCGGTATCATCCAATTCGTCCGCGGCTAACCGAGTGTCATTCCGGGACAAGGAGCGCACGCGCCGGCGCGGAATCCAGACTGCGCTTCGCCGAAATTACGGATTTCGGGCTCGCTCGCTTTGTTTGCGCCTCCCAATGACAAAATTGGGGTGAACGAAATCTTGCCGCGATCCGTTAAATTGCAAGGTCAATGAACCGTTCACTGTTGCAAATAAATCTAATCTTTATCGTGTTATTTAAGCCGTTTTTAGAATCGCCCTTATAGGGTCAGTCATACGGAGCGGGGAAGACAGGGCCTCGTTACCGGTAAGTGACGAAGACAAATAAAACGCAAAAAAGGGGCGTTGGACATGAAAGCCGTTGTGAAGACGGTCGAACCCGCCGAACGCGAGGCGAAGTTCGACCACATCAGGCCGCTCTATCACGAGGCCTTGACCTTGGTCGAACGGCTGCATCGCCGGCTGCTCGACGTCATCAAGGACGAATTCGACCGCCGCGGCCGCGCCGACATCAATTCGGTGCAGGCGCTGCTGCTCTACAATATCGGCGACAAGGAGTTGACCGCGGGCGAGCTGCGCACGCGCGGCTACTATCTCGGCTCCAACGTCTCCTACAATCTCAAGAAGCTGGTCGAGATGGCGTTCCTCGATCACCAGCGCAGCCGCGTCGACCGGCGTTCGGTGCGCATCAAGCTGACCCAAAAGGGCTGCGAAGTGCGCGACATCGTCGAGACGCTCTATCAGAAGCACGTGCGCACCGTTGAGCAGGTCGGCGGCATCAATGCCGACGAGTTCGCCACGCTCAACAAGTCGCTGCACCGGCTCGAGCGTTTCTGGACCGATCAGATCCTCTATCGCTTGTAATCCCTTTTTAGGCGGAGATGACTTGCCCCGGCCCTTGCGGCCGGGGTCTTGTTTTTTTAGCGGCGCCGCGGTTGAGCGGACGCCGGCTAAACCTAGATATTGGGCATCGGCACGTTCCACACCCCATGCTTGGCGCCTTCGGGCCGATATGCTATTGCCGACCTAATCCCGGACTTTGCCCCTAATTCGGCGCCGCTTTGCCCCGGCGCCAGGAGATCGTGATGTCGGCGACATCGAGCGCAAAACCAACAAGCGATGTTGAGGCCCTGTTCTCGGCGCCCTTGAGCGAGGTCGATCCCGCGATCGCCGAAGCCATCAAGCTTGAACTCGGCCGGCAACGCGACGAGATCGAGTTGATCGCCTCGGAGAACATCGTCTCGCGCGCCGTGCTGGAAGCGCAGGGCTCGGTGCTCACCAACAAATATGCCGAGGGCTTGCCGGGCAAGCGCTACTACGGCGGCTGCCAGTTCGTCGATATCGCCGAGCGGCTGGCGATCGAGCGGGTGACCAAATTGTTCGGCTGCAAGTTCGCCAATGTGCAGCCGCATTCCGGCGCCTCGGCCAACGCCGAAGTCTTCTTCGCGCTGATGCAGCCCGGCGACACCTTCATGGGGCTCAATCTCGCCGCCGGCGGTCACCTCAGCCACGGCATGGCCATCAATATGTCGGGCAAGTGGTTCAAGCCGGTGCCCTATAACGTGCGCCGCGACGATTGCCGCATCGACATGGAGGAGGTCGAGCGTCTCGCCCATGAGCACAAGCCGAAGCTGATCATCGCCGGCGGTTCGGCCTATCCGCGCATCATCGACTTCAAGCGCTTCCGCGAAATCTGCGACGCGGTCGGCGCTTATCTGTTCGTCGACATGGCGCATTTCGCCGGCCTGGTCGCCGGCGGCGCGCACCCGTCGCCGTTCCCGCACGCGCATGTCGTCACCACGACCACGCACAAGACGCTGCGCGGGCCGCGCGGCGGCGTCATCCTTACCAACGACGAGGAGCTGGCGAAGAAGTTCAACTCCGCGGTGTTCCCCGGCATGCAGGGTGGCCCGCTGATGCACGTCATTGCCGCCAAGGCGGTTGCCTTCGGCGAGGCGTTGCGGCCGAGCTTCCGCACCTACGCGCGCAACGTCGTGGAGAACGCCAAGGCGCTGGCCGAAACGCTCAAGTCACGCGGCCTCGATATCGTCTCCGGCGGCACCGACACGCATCTGATGCTGGTCGACCTGCGGCCGAAGCAGCTCACCGGCAAGGTTGCCGAACTGGCGCTCGGCCGCGCCCACATCACCTGCAACAAGAACGGCATCCCGTTCGATCCGCAGAAGCCGACGGTCACCTCGGGCATCCGCCTCGGCACGCCGGCCGGCACCACGCGCGGCTTCGGCATCGCCGAATTCAGGCAGGTCGGCGAGATGATCGCCGACGTGCTCGACGTACTGTCGCAGAAAAAGACCGAGGAAGATTCGCTGATTGAAAGCACGGTGCGCGACAAGGTGAAGGTATTGGTTTCGCGGTTTCCCATTTATCAGTAACGGGCGAGAGGGGACGTCATGCGTTGCCCGAGTTGCGGCAGTCTTGATACGCAGGTGAAGGATTCGCGGCCGACCGAGGATTCGGCGGTGATCCGCCGCCGCCGTGTGTGTCTGACCTGCAATTTCCGTTTCACCACCTTCGAACGCGTGCAGTTGCGCGAGTTGACCGTGATCAAGCGCAATGGCCGGCGCGTGCCGTTCGACCGCGATAAATTGATGCGCTCGGTACAGATCGCGCTGCGCAAGCGCGCCGTCGATCCGGAACGTATCGAGCAGGAAGTCTCAAAGATCGTGCGCGAACTGGAAAGCCAGGGCGAGAACGAAGTGTCGTCGGAGGCGATCGGCGAATTGGTGATGGAGCATCTGCGCGGGCTCGACGACGTCGCCTACGTGCGCTTTGCCTCGGTCTACCGCAATTTCCGCGAGGCCAAGGACTTCCGCGCCGCGCTCGACGAATTGTCGGGCGAGGACGAAGCCAAGCCCGTGATCGCGCGCAAATGAGCGATCAAACAGCGCTGGTTTCTGCGATGCCGGACAGCGCGGCGAATGCCGCCGACGACGCCCGCTTCATGGGGCTTGCCTTCACGCTGGGCCGGCGCGGTCTGGGCAATGCCTGGCCCAATCCGGCGGTTGGCTGCGTGATCGTCAAGGACGGCGTCATCGTCGGCCGCGGCTGGACGCAAAGCGGCGGCCGCCCACATGCCGAGGTCGAGGCGCTGCGCCGCGCCAAGAAGGCGGCGCAAGGCGCCACGATGTACGTGACCCTTGAGCCGTGCTCGCACCAGGGCCAAACGCCGCCTTGCGCCGACGCCATCATCAAGGCCGGCATCGCGCGCGTCGTGTCGGCGCTGGAAGACCCCAATCCGGACGTCGTCGGCAAAGGCCATGCGCGGCTGCGCGACAAGGGCATCGCGGTCGATATCGGTCTTGGCGCCGACGAGGCGCTCCGTGTCCATGCCGGCCACATCATGCGCATGACCCGTCGGCGGCCGCAGGTGACGCTGAAGCTCGCCGTGTCGGCCGACGGCAAAGCCGGGCTTGCGGGCCGTAAACCAGCGGCGATCACAGGCGAAGCGGCGTGGACGCGTGTGTACCAGCTGCGCGCGGCAAGCGACGCCATCATGGTCGGCATAGGCACCGTGCTGTCCGACAATCCGCAACTCACTTGTCGGCTGCCCGGCATGTCGGAGCGTTCGCCGGTGCGGGTGGTTCTGGACGCGAAGCTGAAACTGCCGTTGATGACTTCGGTGGTGGCGACGGTGCGCGACACGCCGACCTGGGTGTTCACTTCGGCCAAGCCCTCCGCCATCGCCGAGGAAATTTTGCAGCACAAAGGCTGCAAGGTATTCCGCGTCGGAGACGTGGACGGCCAGCTCGATCTCAATGATGTGCTCAAGGTTCTGGCCGAGCAGGGCATCACCCGGCTGATGGTGGAGGGCGGCCCGAAACTCGCCGGCAGCTTTGCCGCCGCCGGCCTGGTCGATGAGTTGGCGCTGCTGCGCGGTGCCAAAACCATCGGCGCCGACGGCATCGCGCCGCTTGAAGGCCTGCCGCTTGACGGCTTCACCGGGCAATTGCACGCGCGGGGCAGGGAACAGCTAGGGTCCGACACTCTCGAAACCTACCAGCGTGATTGAGATGTCGAACGATATAAAATTCTCCGCTCGTCCCCGCGAAAGCGGGGACCCAGGGCGATCGAGCATTGAGGCTGATTTAGTGGCTCTGGATTCCCGCTTGCGCGGGCATGAGCGGAGTTTTTGATGTTCACCGGCATCGTCACCGATATGGGCGAAGTGCGGTCGGTCAAGCCGCGCGCCGACAATCTGCATCGCATCACCATCTACTGCCGCTATCCGCGCGCCGAACTGATCGAGGGCGCCTCGATCTCCTGTTCCGGCGTTTGCATGACGGTGGTCGGCACCGGCGAGGAGGATGGCCGCACCTGGTTTGCGGTCGATGCCGCCGCCGAAACGTTGAGCGTGACCACCGTCGGCCGCTGGCGCCACGGCGCGCGCATCAATCTCGAGCGCGCGCTCAAATTGGGCGACGAACTCGGCGGCCACCTGGTCGCCGGCCACGTCGACGGGCTTGCCAATGTCGTGGCGCGCGAGGACCTGACCGATATGGCGCGTTTCACGCTGCGCGCGCCGGCAGAACTTGCGCGTTTCATCGCGCCCAAGGGCTCGGTCGCGCTCGACGGCGTCTCGCTGACGGTTAACGCGGTAGACCGCGATACCTTCACGGTGCTGATCATCCCGCACACGCTTGCCGTGACCACCTTCGGCGCCTTGCGTCAGGGTGACGACATCAATCTCGAAATCGACACCATGGCGCGCTACGCCGCGCGGCTGATGGAAACCAAATAGAACCCTTGTTCCCCGCGCGCGCGCTTGCTAGGACGCGGCTCAACAAGGAACCTGAAAACATGGCCAAGAAGACGAGCGCTGCGAAAAAGCGCGACACGTTGCGCGTGCTGATCGTGGAAGCGCGCTTTTACGAGCATATCGCCGACGCGTTGCTCAAGGGCGCGACGCGCGTGCTCGACGAGGCCGGCGCCGCCTATGATCGCATCGCCGTGCCGGGCGCGCTCGAAGTGCCGGCGGCCATCGCCATTGCTCTCGACGCCGCCAAGGCCAAGCGCGCGCCCTACGACGGCGTCGTTGCGCTCGGCTGCGTCATCCAGGGCGAGACCTATCATTTCGAACTGGTGTCAAACGAATCGGCGCGCGGTTTGATGGATCTCAGCATCGACCGGCAGCTTGCGCTCGGCAACGGCATCCTCACCGTCGACAACGAAGCGCAGGCGCTCGCCCGTTCGAGCGCCGACGGCCGCAACAAGGGCGCCAGTGCGGCAAGCGCTACGCTTGCCATGATCGCGCTCAAGCGCCAGCTCGCGGGCAAATGATGGCCCGCAGCGCGCCGCCCGAGAATAAGGACGCGCGCAAGGCCAACAAGCGCGGCGCCGCCCGGCTCGCCGCCGTGCAGGCGCTTTACCAGATGGATATGGCCGGTACCGGCCTGAACGAGATCCTCGCCGAATTCGAGAGCCACTGGCTTGGCCGCGAGGTCGAAGGCGCGCAATACCTGCCGGCGGAAGCCGCGTTTTTCCGCGACATCGTTTCCGGCGTGGTGCGCGAGCAGCGAAAGCTCGATCCAGTGATCGACGAGGCGCTGGCGAAGAGCTGGCCGCTCAAGCGCATCGAGGCGGTGCTGCGCGCGGCGCTGCGGGCAGGGGCCTACGAACTCGACCACCGCCGCGACGTGCCGGCGCGCGTGGTCGTCTCGGAATACGCCGACGTCGCCGCCGCCTTTGTCGAGCGCGACGAGACCGGCATGGTCAACGCCGTGCTCGATCAATTGGCGCGCAAGCTGCGCGGCGGCGAATTCACGGCCTAGGGCCCCTTTTAGCGGAAGGGATAAGAAGGCAGAGTCGGGCCATGAGCGCTGACGACGACAAACTCTCGGCCGAGGACCGCCTGATCGCGCGCTATTTCGTGCCGCTGGCGACGCATCCGGGCGCGCTGGGCTTGTCCGACGACGCCGCTTTCATCAAGCCGCCGCCGGGCACTGACGTGGTGCTGAAAACCGACGCCATCATCGGCGGCGTGCACTTCTTTGCCGAAGACGCGGCGCGCGACGTGGCGAAGAAGGCGTTGCGGGTCAATCTGTCCGATCTCGCCGCCAAAGGGGCGAAGCCGCTCGGCTTTCTGGTGTCGCTGGCGCTGCCGAAAGAGACCGGCGGCGACTGGCTCGCCGGATTTGCGCAAGGCCTGCGCGAAGATGCGGAAGCCTTCGGCTGTCCGCTGTTCGGCGGCGACACCGACCGCACGCCGGGACCGATCACGATTTCGATTGCCATGTTCGGCAGCGTGCCGGAAGGAACCATGGTGCGCCGCGCCGGCGCCAAGCCGGGCGACCGCGTCTTCGTCAGCGGCACCATCGGCGACGCCGCGCTCGGCCTCGTCATGCGCAAAAATACGAATTTGGGCGCAACCTGGAAACTCAGCGAGGAGCAGCGCCAGCATCTCGCGTCGCGCTATCTGCTGCCGCAGCCGCGCAATGCCTTGGCCGAGGCCGTGCGCACGCATGCCTCGGCGTCGATGGATGTCTCGGACGGCCTTGTTGGCGATTTCACCAAGCTCGCCCGGGTGTCGAAAGTCGCGGCCGAGATCGCGGCCGCGCGCGTGCCGCTCTCCGACGCGGCGCAAGCGGCGGTCGCCGCCGATCCGGCGATGCTGGAGACCGCGCTCACCGGCGGCGACGATTTCGAGATCGTCTGCACCGTGCCGGCCGCCAAGGCCGATAGCTTCCGCGCCGCGGCGAAAGCGGCCAACGTCGCGGTGACCGAGATCGGCGAGATCAAAGCGGGCGAGGGTGTGCGCTTCGTGGACAGCCGTGGCCAGGCGCTCGCCTTCAAGCGCACGTCCTTCAGCCATTTCTGAGGTTGCGCCGGCCCAGTGGTTACAGCTAGGCCGGGCGCGCTATAGTCGAAAAGAAACGGAATTAGGGAAACGCCATGGACGACCTGACGGCGAAAAAACCGATCGAGCAAATGCCTTCGGGGATCAGCCCGAATTTCGAGGCGCTGCATCGCCAATATCCAAGTTCGGCCTATTTGCGGAAGCGCGCGCCGAAAAACGTGCCGCGCTTCTCGTTCGAATATGGCGACACCGGCGCCGGCGCCGACGTCGGCATCGCGCGACAATTGGGCGGCGTTCGACCAGATCAAAGTCGTGCCGCGCTACGGCGCCATCACCACCGTGCCGCCGACCGACGTCACTTTGTTCGGCACGCGCTATTCAGCGCCAATAGGAATTGCGCCGATGGGCGGGCCGTCGCTGGTGTGGCCGGGCGCCGATCTGATCATGGCCAAGGCGGCGCAGCGCGCGCGCGTGCCCTATACTCTCGGCGTCGCCGGCGGCGCGACCATCGAGGACGTCGCCAAAGTCGCGCCCGACGTGTTCTGGCTGCAGCTCTATCGCTTCTACCAGAACGATCACGCCATCGGCTTCGACCTGATCAAGCGGGCGACTGCGGCGGGCGTCAAGGCGCTGGCGCTCACCATCGACGTGCCGGTGCGCACCACGCGCACGCGCGAAACCTATGCCGGGCTTGGGCCGCGAATTCCGTCCCACCCCGCGCATGATGTACGAGATGCTGGTGCGGCCGAAATGGCTCATGGCGCTGCTGCGCAATGGTTATCCGCGGTTCGCCACCATCCGGCAATACACGCGCGAAGGCGCCAGCACCAACGAGGTGATCGGCTTCGCGCGCCAGAACATGGGCGGCGTGTTCTCCTGGGAAGAAGTCGCGCGCTATCGCGACCGCTGGAAGGGGCCGATGCTGGTGAAGGGCATCCTGCATCCGGCCGACGCGGAGAAGGCAGTGTCGCTCGGCATCGAGGGCATCTGGGTGTCGAACCACGGCGGCCGCCAGATCGAGGCGCTGACGCCGTCGATCGACGTGCTGCCGGCGATCGTCTCGGCTGTCGGCCAGAAGGCGACGGTGGTGCTCGACAGCGGTATCCGCTCCGGACAGGACGTCATGCGGGCGCTGGCGCTCGGCGCCAAGGCGGCGTTCGCCGGCAAGAGCTTCCTGTGGGCGGTCGGCGCGCTCGGCGACGAGGGGCCGGGGCACCTGATCGACCTCTACATCGACGAACTGCGCTCCTCGCTCGGCCAGATCGGCGCCCGTTCGCTGGATGAGGCGCGCGACGCCGTCATCCGCCATCCCGGCGCCTGGCGCTTCGACCGGAACGATTGAGGCTTGTTTTCCGCTCACCCCCGCGCAAGCGGGGGTCCAGGGGCCACGGGGTTTGGCTTAAGAACTGGATTCCCGCTTACGCGGGAATGAGCGGTAAGCGGCAACGCAGCCCTGCGCCGCCGGCAGTGGTGATATTCTCCGAACGCCGCTAGAAGGAGAATCCTTTTGCCGGGAATCCCTGATGTCGGCCATCGCCGAACCCATCCAGTACGCACCGTCGACGACGCCTGGCGCGCCGCAACGCCATGGTGCTGGCGGTGGGGCAGGCGCTCGCCGGCGGCAACAACACCGTCATCGTCTCGACCGCCTCGATCGTCGGCGCGGTGCTCGCCCCCGACAAGGGTCTGGCGACGCTGCCGATCACCTGCATGGTGATCGGCATGTGGCTCGGCTCGCTGCCGGTCGGCGCGCTCGCCCGCCGCTACGGCCGGCGTTTCGCGCTGCAGACCGGTTCGGTGTTTGGCATGGCGTCCGGGCTGATTTCCTATTCGGCGGTGATGAACGGCCAGTTCTGGCTGCTGCTCGCTCGGCACCTTCTGCGGCGGGCTCTACGCCGCCGCGCATAATTCCTATCGCTTCGCCGCCGCCGATACCGCGAGCGAGGCGTACCGGCCGAAAGTGGTGTCCTGGGTTCTGGCCGGCGGCGTGTTCGCCGCGGTGATCGGGCCGCAGCTCGTCATCTTCACCAAGGACCTGCTGCCGCCTTATGCCTTCGCCGCCAGCTATCTCGGCCAATCGGCCTGCGCCTTCCTCGCCGCGCTGGTGCTGATGTTCGTCAAGATCCCGCCATTGCCGCCGGTGCACGCCGACCACGCGCGGCCGCTCCTCGAGATCGTGCGCGTGCCGCGCTTCATCGTCGCGGTCGCCTGCGGCATGGCGAGCTACACCATGATGAACATGCTGATGACCTCGGCGCCGCTCGCCATGGTCGGCTGCGGCCATTCGGTGACCGACGCCACGCTCGGCATCCAGTGGCACGTGCTGGCGATGTATTCGCCGAGCTTCTTTACCGGCACGCTGATCGCGCGCTTCGGCGTCGAGCGCATCACCGGCATCGGCCTGAGCCTGATCGTGCTGGCCGCGGTCGCCGGCATCACCGGCCTCACGGTGGCGCATTTCTGGACCGCGCTGGTGCTGCTCGGCTTCGGCTGGAACTTCGCCTTCATCGGCGCCACCACCATGGTGACGCAGTGCCACCGCCCCGAGGAACGCAACAAGGTGCAGGCGTTCAACGACTTCCTGATCTTCGGCGGCATGGCCATCGCATCGTTTTCTTCCGGCCAACTGCTCGAAAATTTCGGCTGGGCGACGATCAACGCGGTGATCTTCCCGACCATCTTCCTGGCCGGCGCCATGCTGCTGTGGCTCAGCCTGCGCAAGCGCGCGGCGGTGACTGCGCTCTAGACCACAGCCACGATGACGTGTGCCTGAATCTTGGCAGCAACCTCGCCGCTGCCATGTCTGTCTGCGATCGCGGATGCGACGTAGTCGGTTGCAGCTTCCAGTTTTTCAGCGTCTCTGGCCTCGATTTCGTTGCGAAGAAGAGTTCCCTGACAATAAGCAACGGCAGGAACGCGCGGCGAGGATGCGCGGCTTTGCTCGGCTCTCGTCTCGACAATCACACGGGAAAACCCTGCCTCCTCCAGCTCGCTACGGATCAGCGCCGTATCGTGGTAGCCGTGCGGCGTGCGTGCCATGAAGCGCGGCGGATCGTTCGGAAAAATCCTGGCGAGGGCATTCGTCACATCATCCGCAAAATAGTTTTCCTCGATGCGATCCCATACGTTGAATAAAAAATGTCCTCCGGGCTTCAGGACCCGCTTTGCCTCGCGGTAGGCAGACGAGCGGTCGGGAAAGAACATCGCGCCGAACTGGCAACAAACGAGATCGAAGGCTGCATTTTCAAACGGCAGCGCCAGAGCATCCGCTTGACGCCATTTGATGCGGGCGTCGGGAGATTGTCGCGAAGCGGCGTAGTCAAGCATCGGCTGGTTGAGGTCGGTGACGATATAGCTCGCACGGGGAGACAGTTTTGGCGCCAACGCGCGGGTGACAACCCCGGTGCCCGCGGCGATTTCCAAAACGGCGCTTGGCGAGAAGGACGCTGCTCGTTGTGCAAAATCTGCGGCGTACGGCTCGAAAATCAACGGCACCATATGGCGGTCGTAATTTTCCGGAACCGAGCCGGCGAACACCTTGTCAGTTTCCAACATGGCTTATCATCCGTCACCCGTTTGATGGCTGGCATGATTACCATATGATTGTCCGCCGCGGATCATAAGCGGACAAACCATTGCGGGCTAAAAACTATCCGACAAACTATCTTTGTCCGCCTTAGTCCAAAAGCCGACATCCGCCGGCGCATCCGGCGCTATCGCGGCCTTGACAGGATTATAATCACAGGTATATAGTCCTAATCGTCCGATCCACCGAGGGCGCTTCATGAGGCGTCATGCAAGTGGGACTGGATGCGGCGCCCGCGCGGGGGAGACGAACGCTCCTCCCCCTCCCGGGCGGCGCCGGGGCTCCGCCCGGGGATACTACGGTCCCCTGCGAGGAGCTCGCTGACGGTGGTCGGCTCGGCCGGCCGAGTAGGCCCGCCGCTTCACCCGTGGAGGGTGGCGGCAACGAAGGACCGAAAGGCACGCCAAGAGCTGAGCCGAAAGCGCGGCCCGGCGCCGCAGTGAGAACGCCGCGATGGCGCGCCGAGAGGCGCCACGTGCCGGAAACGGTACGTGACTACGACTAAGGACGCGCCGCTTGGCGCGCCATCCCCTCGGTTTTGCGAGGGGGACGGAAAGGCCTCGCAACGCGGGGCAGGGACGACGGCCTACCCGGGGCCGGTAAAGAATACGGGCGGTTAATGCGCGCGCCTATATCCGCCTCATCCTGAGGAGGGCGCGAAGCGCCCGTCTCGAAGGATGGGGCGGCCTCATGGTTCGAGACGCACCGCTTCGCGGCGCTCCCGACCGTGAGGAGAAGGGGCAGCGGTATAAGAGGAAATTCCGCGTTGCTTTACCCGTTCCTTTTTGGCTATATCCGCGCGCTTTTCCGGTCGGGGTGAAGCGCCCTTAACAGCGGCCATCCTCGACGCTCCTGGCGCCGGCGGGAGCGTTCCTTCCGTACGCGCCATTTCAATCGAGGTTGAAACCACCATGAACACATTGTGGGTGATCGTCGGCTGTGGCGTGCTTGCGATCCTTTACGGCATCTGGGCCACCCGTTCGGTGCTCGGTGCCGATGCCGGCAGCGCGCGCATGCAGGAGATCTCCGCCGCCGTGCGCGAAGGCGCGCAGGCCTATCTCAAGCGGCAATATTCGGCCATCGCGCTGGTCGGCGCGGTGATTTTCGTCATCGTCGGCTTCACGCTCGGCTGGCTGGTCGCCGTCGGCTTCCTGGTCGGCGCCATCTTGTCGGGCATCACCGGCTTCATCGGCATGAACGTGTCGGTGCGCGCCAACGTGCGCGTCGCGCAGGCCGCCACCAAGTCGCTGGCCGGCGGTCTGGAACTCGCCTTCAAGTCGGGCGCCATCACCGGCATGCTGGTCGCAGGGCTCGCGCTGCTCGGCGTCACGCTTTATTTCGGCTTCCTGACCGGCACCATGCATCTGGCGCCGAACGACCGCACCGTGATCGACGCCATCGTCGCGCTCGGCTTCGGCGCCTCGCTGATCTCGATCTTCGCCCGTCTCGGCGGCGGCATCTTCACCAAGGGCGCCGACGTCGGCGGCGACCTGGTCGGCAAGGTCGAAGCCGGCATCCCGGAAGACGACCCGCGCAACCCGGCGACGATCGCCGACAACGTCGGCGACAATGTCGGCGACTGCGCCGGCATGGCCGCCGACCTGTTCGAGACCTACGCGGTGACCATCGTCGCCACCATGGTGCTGGCGGCGATCTTCTTCGCCGGCACGCCGCACCTGCTGACCATGATGACGCTGCCGCTCGCCATCGGCGGCGTCTGCATCATCACCTCGATCCTCGGCACGTTCTTCGTGCGGCTCGGCGCCAGCCAGTCGATCATGGGCGCGCTGTACAAGGGCCTGATCGCGACCGGCCTGCTGTCGCTCGTCGGCATCGCCGGCGTCATCCATTGGCTGATCGGCTTCGGCGTGCCGCTGACCGCGGGCGTTGCGACCTTCACCACCACGACGCTGTTCTATTGCGGCATCGTCGGCCTCGCGGTCACCGGGCTGATCATCTGGATCACCGAATACTACACCGGCACCGACTACCGTCCGGTGCAGTCGATCGCGGCGGCTTCCGTCACCGGCCACGGCACCAACGTGATCCAGGGCCTCGCCATCTCGATGGAATCGACCGCGCTGCCCGCGATCGTCATCATCGCCGGCATCCTGGTGACCTACGGCATGGCCGGGCTGTTCGGCATCGCCATTGCGGTGACGACGATGCTGGCGCTCGCCGGCATGATCGTCGCGCTCGACGCCTTCGGCCCGGTCACCGACAATGCCGGCGGCATTGCCGAAATGGCCGGCCTGCCGAAGGAAGTGCGCAAGGCGACCGACGCGCTCGACGCCGTCGGCAACACCACCAAGGCGGTCACCAAGGGCTATGCCATCGGCTCGGCCGGCTTGGGCGCGCTGGTGCTGTTTGCGGCCTATAACCAGGACCTGCTGTTCTTCAGCAAGGACGCCGCCGCGCATCCGTATTTCCAAGGTGTCGTGCTCGACTTCTCGCTGACCAACCCCTACGTCGTCGTCGGCCTGCTGTTCGGCGGCCTGCTGCCCTATCTGTTCGGCTCCATGGGCATGACTGCGGTCGGCCGCGCCGCCGGCGCGATCGTCGAAGAGGTGCGCCGGCAGTTCCGCGAAAACCCCGGCATCATGAAGGGCACCAGCAAGCCGGATTACGGCCGCGCCGTCGACATGCTCACCAAGGCCGCGATCAAGGAAATGATTATCCCCTCGCTGCTGCCGGTGCTGTCGCCCGTCTTCGTCTATTTCGCGATCTATCTGATCGCCGGCGGCGGGGCGGCCGGCAAGTCGGCGGGCTTCTCGGCGCTCGGCGCCATGTTGCTTGGCGTCATCGTCACCGGATTGTTCGTCGCCATCTCGATGACCTCGGGCGGCGGCGCCTGGGACAATGCCAAGAAATACATCGAGGACGGTCATTACGGCGGCAAGGGCTCCGACGCGCACAAGGCGGCGGTCACCGGCGATACCGTCGGCGATCCCTACAAGGACACGGCAGGGCCCGCGGTGAACCCGATGATCAAGATCACCAACATTGTGGCGCTGCTGCTGCTGGCGATCCTGGCGCACTGACGCCAAAACCGCAGACCCAAAAAAACAAAGGGCCCGCACGGTGCGGGCCCTTTTTCGTCGGAAGCTTTATGTGGTGTCAGAGTTTCGGCGTCAGCGCGTGCAACACGCCGCTCAGATAGGCGAATTCCTTGCCGCCGGTCGGCGTCGTTTGCGACATAAAGTCGAAGACCTTGCCGTCCTTGAGGCCGTAATTGGCCAGGCGCTCGACCCGCCGGTTCTTGTCGAAATAGACCGCGATGACGCGCTGGTCTTTGACTTCGTACGGCATGAACGCCGCCGAACGCTGCGAGGTCTGCGAAATGTAATAGAAGGCTTCGCCGCTCACGGTGGCGACGGTGGAGGGCGTGCCGAGCACGATCAGCACCTGCTCCTGGGGGGCGCCGATCGGGATCTGCTCGAGCGCGCCTTCCTGCATCACGTAGCCGCGCTGCAGCGTCTCGGTGAAGCTGCCGCAGCCGGCGAGCGCCAGGCCGCAGGCGAGCGCCAGCGCGACGCGGACCAGCCCGCTGTGATTTCGATTGGTCGTCGACCCCAAACGCGGCACCGTCATTTCGATCTTGCATCGGCGAGGGCGATCACGTACCGGGCGGCGGTCCCGGTCAACTCCGAACCAATGCAATGATCTTTCCCCTTTTTCGCCGCAAGCAACGCGGCCCCGACACCATTTCCACCCTGTATGGCATGATCGTGGCGCAGGCGCGATTGCCGACCTTTTATCGCGACTATGCGGTCGCCGACACGGTTAACGGCCGTTTTGATCTGATTGTGCTGCATTTGGCCATGGTGCTGGATCGCCTTGCGCAGGATGCCGCCTTGCAGAACCTGGGGCAGGGTATTTTCGACCGTTTCTGCCAGGATATGGACCACAATTTGCGGGAGATGGGGGTCGGCGACTTGAAGGTGCCGAAAGAGATGCGGCGCATCGGCGAGGCTTTTTATGGCCGCGCGCAGGCCTATCGGGCGGCGTGGGCGGCGACGGACAATGGGGCGCTGGCCGAGGCCCTGGAACGGAATATCTATGGCGGAGCCGCAGCGGACGCGGCGGCGGCCCAGCGCCTTGCGGCCTATATGCGGGAGGCGTTACGTGATCTCGCTGCGCAGCCATCGGCCAACCTTGCCGATGGCGAGCTGCAATTTCCGGACCCCGGCAAGACTCCGATGTTTATCAGTTAAGAGCCTGATTTAATGAAGAAAACTGCTAGCCCCTGGAGCATCCCGGTTGCCGTGGAGGATATCCCGGATACGGGCCTGCATGTTGAGATCGACGCTCCGACGGGTGTCCGCGCCGGGTTGGCCGAACTCGCCGGATTGCGCGATTTGCCGCAGCTTTCCGCGGTCTTCGACCTGACCCGCCGGGGCGCGGGCGTTCACGTCAGCGGCCAAGTGGATGCGCGGGTCGGCCAGACCTGCGTGGTGACGCTTGAGCCGATTGAGAACACGGTGTCCGAGGCTGTCGACCTCAAATTCGCACCGGCGAGCGGAACCGAGGCTGATCCCAAGATCGCCCGCAAGCGCCCGCTCGATGGCGACGAGCCGCCAGAACCGCTGTACGGCGGCAGCCTCGACCTGGGCGCGCTGGCCGCTGAGTTCCTGATTCTAGGTATCGACCCTTATCCGCGTAAGGCGGGCGCCGAATTTGCGCCGCTAAAGGACGAGGATAGTGGCGAACACCCCTTTGCGGCGCTGGAATCGCTGAAAAAGAACCTCGGCGGCGGCCAATCGTGACCGCATTTCAAGTCGTGGACCGGTGCCGAAAGCGGCTTGTCTGGCGCGGCCCAGCGGTTATGGTCGCCCCCGTGCGTCGGACCCCATTGAAGCTGCCGGCGGCCATGCCGGCGCCGCTAAAGTCGATCCATGCCTGACAAGGCTCGCATCGCGCTTGACGCTATGGGCGGCGACCATGGTGCCTCGGTCGTTCTGCCGGGCGCCGATATTTCGCTCACCCGCCACCCTGATATCGAGTTCTTGATCTACGGCGACCGCGCCGTGATCGAGCCTTTGCTCGACGCCTTGCCGCGGCTCAAAGGCAACGCGCGGCTGGTGCACACTGACGTTGCTATACGCATGGACGACAAGCCGAGCCAGGCGCTGCGCCACGGGCGCTGGAAGTCGTCGATGTGGCTCGCGCTCGACGCGGTGAAAAAGGGCGAAGCCGATGTCGTCATCTCCGCCGGCAATACCGGCGCGCTGATGGCGATGGCGCGTTTCGATCTCAAGATGATCGAGGGCATCGAGCGCCCGGCGATCGCGGCGCTGTGGCCGACGCTCAAGGGCGAGGCGGTGGTGCTCGACGTCGGTGCCTCGATCGGCGCCGACGAGCATCATCTGATCAACCTCGCCGCCATGGGCAGCGCCATGGCGCGCGTGCTGTTCGACATCGAGCGGCCGACGATCGGTTTGCTCAACGTCGGGGTAGAAGAGATCAAGGGCCTCGAGCCTGTGCGTGAGGCGGGTCGGCTGTTGCGCGAAGGCAGTTTCCCGCACCTCAACTACGTGGGTTTTGTCGAAGGCGACGACATCGGCAAAGGCACGGTCGACGTGGTGGTGACCGAAGGCTTTGCCGGCAACATCGCGTTGAAAACGGCGGAAGGCACCGCCCGGCAGTTCGCGCAATATCTCAAGAATGCCATGAGCCGGACCTGGGCGGCGCGCCTCGGCTATCTGCTGTCGCGCCAGGCGTTCCGCACGCTGCGCGACAAGATGGACCCGCGCAAATCCAACGGCGGCGTGTTTCTCGGCCTCAACGGCATTGTCATCAAGAGCCATGGCGGCGCCGACGCCGAGGGCTTCGCGTCCGCGATCGACCTCGGCTACGACATGTTCCGCTACGAATTGCTGGCCAAAATCGGCGAGTCGATGGCGCGCGATTTACAGGCAAGCGCGACGGCGCGCAGGGCGAGCGGAGCGAACTCGTGACGGTAATGCGTTCGATCGTGCTGGGTTGCGGCAGCTATCTGCCCGCGCGGATCCTCAGCAACGATGAATTGGCGAAGGCGGTGGACACTACCGACGAATGGATTGTGCAGCGGACCGGCATCCGCGAACGCCATATCGCCGCTGCCGGCGAACTGACCTCCGATCTTGCTTTGCATGCCGCGCGCGCGGCGCTCGCCAACGCGCATGTCGAAGCTGACTCCATCGACCTGATCGTGCTCGCCACCTCGACGCCTGACCAGACTTTCCCGGCGACCGCCGTTTCGGTGCAGGCTGGCCTCGGCATCACGCAAGGCGCCGCCTTCGATTTGCAAGCGGTCTGCTCCGGCTTCGTCTATGCGCTGTCGGTGGTCGACTCGATGCTCAGGAGCGGTGCCGCCAAGCGCGCGCTGGTGATCGGGGCGGAGACCTTCTCGCGCATCCTCGACTGGAACGACCGCACCACCTGCGTGCTGTTCGGCGACGGCGCCGGCGCCCTGGTGCTGGAGGCGCAGCCGCAGGCGGGCACCACGGCCGATCGCGGCGTGCTCACCACCCATTTGCGGTCGGACGGCCGCTACAAGAGCAAGCTTTACGTAGACGGCGGGCCGTCCTCGACCCAGACCGTCGGCCATTTGCGCATGGAAGGCCGCGACGTGTTCAAGCACGCGATCGCGATGATCACCGACGTGATCTACGACGCCTTCAAGGCCACTGGCACCAGCGCCGCCGATATCGACTGGTTCGTGCCGCACCAGGCCAACAAGCGCATCATCGATGGTTCGGCCCATAAGCTCGGCATCACGCCGGACAAGGTCGTGATCACGGTAGACCGCCATGGCAACACGTCGGCCGCCTCGATCCCGCTGGCGCTGACCGATGCGATGGCCGACCGGCGTATCAAGCGCGGCAATCTTATCCTGCTGGAGGCGATGGGCGGCGGTTTCACCTGGGGTTCGGCCCTGCTGCGTTGGTAATGGGGGGTTTGGGCATGTTTTCGCCCGGCCGGTGCGGCCGGAAATGGTTGCAGGTGGCGATTGGTATACGTCCGGCCGGGCCGCGGGATTGGCCCGGGGTCCCAGTCGGGGACCCCGCACAATTTGAATCGCCCGGTTGACCCCCGGGGATGATGCTAATATCGTCGATAATTCAGCAGGATATGTTCGCCGAGGGCGGGGCTGGGCGATGAGCGGTAAAACAGTAACGCGGGCCGATCTCTGTGAGGCGGTCTATCAAAAGGTGGGCCTTTCACGGACTGAATCCGCCGCGCTCGTGGAGTTGGTGCTCAAGGAGATCACCGACTGCCTGGAGCGTGGCGAAACCGTGAAGCTGTCCTCTTTTGGGTCATTCGTCGTACGCAAGAAGGGCCAGCGCATCGGGCGGAACCCCAAGACCGGCAAGGAAGTACCGATCTCGCCGCGCCGGGTGATGGTGTTCAAGCCGTCGGCGATTCTCAAGCATCGCATCAACGGTCATGCCGAACCGGCTTGAGACCGCGCGTTTTCAGTACTGCGTTCATTGAATTATGGGGAGTAAGGCCGCTTTGGATCACAAGGCGCCGGACGCGTTTCGCAGCATCAGTGAAGTGGCGGATGAACTCGATCTGCCGCAGCACGTGCTCCGATTCTGGGAAACCCGGTTTCACGACATCAAACCGATGAAGCGGGGCGGTGGACGGCGTTATTATCGTCCCGACGACCTCAATCTTCTGCGGGGCATCCGCCATCTCCTCTACGGCGAGGGCTACACCATTCGCGGCGTGCAGCGCATCTTGCGTGAGCAGGGCGCGAAATTCGTGGGGGCCGTTTGGCAGGAAGGCGCGCCGCAACCGCCGCATGGCGCGACGGACGAGGAGGATGTCGCCGAGGAAGCCCTGTCCGCCGAGGCCGAGGTGGCCGACGAGGCGCGCGGCCTCGGCAGCCGGCTCTCGGCGCTGATCGGCCGCGACCTGAGCGATCGCGCGGACGAGCTCGAGGCGCGCCGCGAACCGCCGCTCAAGAGCGCGCCGGAGCTCCACATCGAGCCGACCGATCGCGCGATCCATGGCGTTGCGGACGTGCCGCCGCCGACCATGCAACCGTCGCCTCCTGCGCCGGTGCTGCAGGCGGTGCCGGCCGGCCGGCTGGCGCGCGAGGACCTGCGCAAGTTGCACGCCGTGCTGCATGAGCTTGCCGAGTGCCGCAAGCTCATCGATGCCGCGGTGCCATCGGCGGAATCGGGCGCCGCAGGTCTTGGCGCGGCGCCTCAGGTTTGAGCTAGACGCGCGTAGCGCCGTCGCTGGCCCTGTGTAATAAAATAGCCCTGTCGGGCTTTCCGGCTGAGTTGAGGGTACCGATGCGGCGGGGGCCGAAAGCGACAATCCTGGTTTTGGCGGCGGTTCTGAGTGCGCAGGCGCCGGCACAGGCGGCATCGACCTCTGGTCCGGGGCCGGTGACGACTACACGCGCGATACCGACCCCCCTCGGTTGGTATGCGGTGGGTGGCATCGCCTGCGCCGCGGTGTCGCCGATGATCGGCACCTTGATACTCAATCGCGAATTGACGATCCCCGAAGTCGACCGCATGACGTTGAACTGTTTTCTCGGGCCGGTGGGATGGCTGCTCGGCCCGGTCTTGTTCCCGGATGCGGTCGTCACCGCGGTCCCGCCAACCCGGCCGGAAAATCTGCCGCCGCGCGGTCCGCGCCATGCGCGTAGCCGCCATATCGATATTCCGTCGCGCGGCGTGACCGCCTTCGTGCCCAACGAGGTGCTGTTGGAAGTCGAGAGCGGCACGCCGGCGCAATATCTCAATGTCGTGGCGCGCCGGCTGCAGTTGACGCTCTTGGAGACGCAGAGCTTCACGCTCACCGGCCGCACCTTGCAGCGCTGGCGTATCGACGGCAGAAATTCTGTCCGTACTACATTGCAGCAACTCTCGCCCTTCAGCCGGATTTCGGTGGCGCAGCCGAATTTCCTCTATGCGTTCGGCCAAGCGCAACCGCCGGCGCAGTCGGACGCCGGTGCGCAATACGTGGTGCCCAAGCTGCATTTGCTGGAGGCGCACAAGATCACCAATGGCGACGACGTGCTGGTGGCGGTGATCGATTCCAAGATCGACGACAGCCATCCCGATCTCGCCGGCGTGATTGCCGACGAATACGACGCGCTCGGCACGCCGGCGCCGGCACACATGCATGGCACCGGCATGGCCGGCGCGATCGCCGCGCATGCCAAGCTGATCGGCGTCGCGCCGAAAGTGAAGTTGCTCGCGGTGCGCGCCTTTTCCGGCACGGCTGAGGGCGCGCAGGGCACCACTTTCAATATTCTGAAAGGCCTCGATTGGGCCGCGCGCAAAAACGCGCGCATCGTCAATATGAGCTTCGCCGGACCGGCCGATCCCATGTTCCGCGACATGCTGGCCAAGGCGCACGCGCGCGGCATGGTGCTGATCGCGGCGGTCGGCAATGCCGGGCCGCGTTCGCCGCCGCTTTATCCCGCGGCCGATCGGGACGTGATCGGCGTGACCGCGACCGACGCCGACGACAAGCTGCTGCCGCAAGCCAATCGCGGGCCGCAAGTCGCGGTGGCGGCGCCGGGCGTGCAGATTGTGGAGCCGGCACCCGATGCCAGCTATCAGCTGACCACGGGGACCTCGGTCGCGGCCGCCCATGCCAGCGGCGTGGCCGCGCTGCTGCTGGCGCGCGATCCGAGGCTCACGCCCAACCAGGTGCGCAGCCTGCTGATCAAGTCGGCGCGGGCGATCCCCGGCAAAAAACGCGACGTCGGCGCCGGCGTTATCGACGCGCTCGGCGCGGTCGATGCCATCCGGAACTAACGAGTTGGGTCACGCCAGCAACGGGCAGGGCCGAAGGGGGCGGGCTGAGCGTGGAACGGGTCTTGCATGACCAAGCGCAGGCATTGGTCGCTTCTCTAATCGGCCGATTGGGGTCAAGCACTTTCAGACTTTCCACCTCTGCAGTGTCGATGTCGCTCACGGGCTCGTGCTTCTCTTCGGAATCGGCACCAAGGCCCTTCCATCATGGGAGTCGAGAACGAGGCGGAACAATCTTTTGGGCGGCCTTGCCGTTAGACGAACGGCAGGTCCAAGCGACCGAACGAACTCACCTCATCCATCGTCCCGCGAGGGACATCATTCCACCGCTCGGTGGAGTTCGAGTTTTCTCCTATCGTAATTGATCCTGCGCGGCTCTCATGCCGCTGCTGTTTCTTCCCGGGTCCAGCGGAACTCGGTGCCGTCAACCCATATTCGGTGCATGATTACAGCCAGCCGGCGTGCCAGCGCCACGATCGCCTTTTTCATGCCGCGGTGCGTGGCGATTTTCATCGCCCAGGCCTTGAGCCAGGACCACTTGTTGGTGCGGGTCAACATGACCTGGGCCGCTTCGTAGAGCATCATCCGTATCATCTCGTCCCCGCATAAACGTGTTATAAAGACCGAGTTTTGTGACAGGCGGCGCGGCTGAGCGGCGCGATCTTTATTTCTTCTTGATGTGGCGCAATGACAATCCACATCGCTTCTTTATTGGTCGAAACCTATTTGAGAGCTCGCTCCGGACCATTTGAAAGGGAGCCATCCATGCTCGATGTCATCATGCTCGCAATGGCTTTTGTCTTCTTCGCGCTGGCGATTGGCTACAGCTACGCCTGCGATCGGCTTTAGGGGGCTGCCATGGTTTTAGACTATTCGCTCGCCGGCCTCGTGACCGCGGGGCTGCTGTTCTACCTCACCTACGCTCTGCTGCGGCCCGAGCGGTTCTAGCGCGCTTGATCCGAAAAATCGGGCGGTTTTCGGAAACGATCATGGGTCAAAAGAGAGATGTGCCATGACTGCGATTGGCTGGGTTCAGATTCTGCTTTACTGCGCCATCATCGTCGCGATCACGCCGGTGCTCGGCGGCAATATGACGCGCGTCTTCAACGGCGAGCGCACCTTCCTGTCGCCGGTGCTGCGGCCGGTCGAAGCCGCGATTTACTGGGTTGGCGGCGTCGACGATAAACGCGAGCAGAGCTGGCTGACCTACACCATTGCTATGTTGCTGTTCCATGTCGGCGGCTTTCTCATCCTCTACGTGTTGATGCGCGTGCAGGCCTCGCTGCCGTTTAATCCAGCCGAACAGACGGCCGTGGCGCCCGACCTGTCGTTCAACACGGCGGTGAGCTTCATCACTAACACCAACTGGCAGAACTACGGCGGCGAGGGCACGATGTCGTACCTCACGCAAATGCTCGGCCTTACGCACCAGAACTTCCTGTCGGCGGCGACCGGCATCGTGCTCGCGCTCGTGCTCATTCGTGGCTTCGCCCGCGCCTCGATGAAGACCATCGGCAATTTCTGGGTCGATATCACCCGCTGTACGCTCTACATCCTGCTGCCGATCTGCGTCGTGTTCACGCTGTTCCTGGTCTGGCAGGGCATGCCGCAAACGCTCGGCCCCTATGTCGACGCCACCACGCTCGAAGGCGCCAAGCAGACCATTGCGGTCGGTCCGGTCGCCTCGCAAGTAGCGATCAAGATGCTCGGCACCAACGGCGGCGGCTTCTTCAACGCCAATGCGTCGCATCCGTTCGAGAACCCGACCGCGCTGTCGAACTTCTTGCAGATCATCTCGATCTTCGCGCTCGGCGCGGCGCTCACCAACGTGTTCGGCCGCATGGTCGGCAACCAGCGCCAGGGCTGGGCGATCCTTGCCGTCATGGGCCTGCTGTTCATCGCCGGCGTTGCCGTCTGCTACTGGGCCGAGGCCAATGGCACCACTGCGATGCACGCCTTGGGCATCGCCGGCGGCAACATGGAAGGCAAGGAGACGCGCTTCGGCATCGTCGCCTCGGCGCTGTTCGCGGTGATCACCACCGCGGCCTCGTGCGGCGCCGTCAACGCCATGCACGATTCGTTCACCGCGCTCGGCGGAATGATCCCGCTGGTCAACATCCAGCTCGGCGAGATCATCGTCGGCGGCGTCGGCGCTGGCATGTACGGCATGCTGCTGTTCGTGATCCTGGCGATCTTCGTCGCGGGATTGATGGTCGGCCGCACGCCGGAATATGTGGGGAAAAAAATCGAAGCCAAAGAAGTCAAGATGGCCATGCTCGCTATCCTGATCCTGCCGCTGATGATCCTTGGCTGGACGGCGGTCGCCGCGGTCAACCCGGACGGGGTATCCCAGCTCAATAATGCTGGACCGCACGGCTTCTCGGAGATGCTCTACCTGTACAGCTCGAGCACCGGCAATAACGGTTCGGCCTTCGCCGGCATTACGGCCAACACGATGTTCTTCAACATCACCGGCGCCGTTGCGATGTTCGTTGGCCGCTTCTTCATGATCATCCCGGCAATGGCGATCGCCGGTTCGCTGGTGGAAAAGAAATCGGTTCCGCCTTCGGCCGGCACGTTCCCGACCACCGGTGGCCTGTTCATTGGCCTGGTCGTCGGCGTGATTCTGATCGTCGGCGGCCTCACCTTCTTCCCCGCGCTCGCGCTCGGCCCCATCGTCGAACAGCTCGCGATGACCGCGGGCACGGTGTTCTGATCGGATTCATTTGGAGTTACGGCAATGGATACTTCCAAACTGCGCAAACGGATGCCTGTTTCCACGCTCTTCGACCCGAAGATCGTGATGCCGGCGATCGGCCAGGCTTTCGTCAAGCTCAACCCGGCCACTCTGATGAAGAATCCGGTGATCTTCGTGCTCGAGGTCGTGACCGCATTGACCACCGTCTTGCTGGTGCGCGATATCGTGCAGCATCACGCCGGCACGGGCTTCACCTTCCAGATCGTGCTGTGGCTGTGGTTCACCGTGCTGTTTGCCAATTTCGCCGAAGCAGTGGCGGAAGGGCGCGGCAAGGCCCAGGCCGACTCGTTGCGCAAGACGCGCACCGAGACCCGCGCCAAACGTATCTTGATGCCCAACAACTACGAGGTGTTCGAAGGCGTTTCGGCCGAAGACCTGCAGGCCGGCGATCTGGTGGTGTGCGAGGCCGGCGATGTCATCCCCGGCGACGGCGACGTCATCCAAGGCATCGCTTCGGTCAACGAAGCGGCCGATTACCGGCGAATCCGCGCCGGTGATCCGCGAATCCGGCGGCGACCGCTCGGCGGTCACTGGCGGCACCACGGTCATCTCCGACCGCATCGTCATTCGTATTACGTCCTCGCCCGGATCGTCGTTCCTCGACCGCATGATCAAGCTGGTCGAAGGCGCAGAGCGGCAGAAGACGCCGAATGAGATCGCACTGAACATCCTGCTGATCGGCCTGACCATCATCTTCGTGTTCGCGACCGCGACCATCCCGAGCTATGCCGCCTATGCCGGCGGGGCGATCTCCATCGTCATTCTGGTGGCGTTGTTCGTGACGTTGATCCCGACCACCATCGGCGCCTTGCTGTCGGCCATCGGCATTGCCGGCATGGACCGTCTGGTGCGCTTTAATGTGCTCGCGACGTCAGGCCGCGCGGTCGAAGCGGCCGGCGACGTCGATACGCTGCTGCTCGATAAGACCGGCACCGTCACCTTCGGCGACCGGCTCGCGACCGAGATCATCGTGGTGCCGGGCGTAAGCGAGCGCGAGGCGGCGGAGGCGACATTGCTTGCCAGCGATGCCGACGAGACCGCCGAAGGCCGCTCGATCATCACGTTGATGCAGGAAAAATATGGCGTGAAGCGCGAGGGCGCCCCGGCTGGCGCCAAATTCATCGCCTTCTCGGCGACGACCCGGATGTCGGGGGTCGATGTCGGAACCAGAAAAATCCGCAAAGGCGCGGTCGATTCCGTGCTCAAATTCGCGCGCGAGCAGGCCGGCCAGAATATTCCCGAGCCGCCCGCGTTCCGCGCCGCGGTTGACAAGATCGCCCGCTCTGGCGGTACGCCGCTCGGGCTGGTCGAGGGTGGCCGCATCCTCGGCGTGATCCACCTCAAGGACGTGGTGAAGCCGGACGTGAAGGATCGCTTCGCCGCGCTGCGCCGCATGGGCATCAAGACCGTGATGATCACCGGCGACAATCCGGTGACGGCCGCGGCAATCGCCTCCGAAGCCGGCGTCGACGATTTCATCGCCCAGGCAACGCCCGAGGACAAGCTGCGCTACATCCGCAGCGAACAGACGCACGGGCGGCTGATCGCCATGTGCGGCGACGGCACCAATGACGCGCCGGCGCTGGCGCAGGCCGACGTCGGCGTCGCCATGCAGACCGGCACGCAGGCCGCGCGCGAGGCCGGCAACATGGTCGACCTCGATTCAGATCCGACCAAGCTGATCGAAGTGGTCGAGATCGGCAAGCAGCTTTTGATGACGCGCGGCGCGCTCACCACGTTCTCGATCGCCAATGACGTGGCGAAGTATTTCGCCATCATCCCGGCGATCTTCCTCGCCTTCTATCCGCAACTGGCCGTGCTCAACATCATGCATCTGGCCACGCCGCAGAGTGCGATCCTGTCGGCGATCATCTTCAACGCGCTGATCATCATCGCGCTCATTCCGCTGGCGCTGAAGGGCGTCGCCTATCGCGCAATCGGCGCTGGCGCGCTGCTGCAGCGCAATCTGCTGGTCTACGGGCTGGGCGGCATCGTGCTGCCGTTCATCGGCATCAAGGCGATCGACCTCCTGGTCAACGCCTTGCACTTGGTCTGAGGAGAAGGTGTCATGCTGAAAGAAATCCGTCCGGCCATCATCCTGGTCGTCGCCCTGACCGCGATCACCGGCTTGGTGTACCCGCTGGTCATGACCGGAATTGCCGGCGTGATCTTCCCGTACCAGGCGCAAGGCAGCCTGATCGTCAAAGGCGGCAAGGTCGTGGGCTCGGCGCTGATCGGGCAGGTGTTTGCCGACGACAAATATTTCCACGGCCGGCCGTCGGCGACCAATGCGCCGGATCCGAAGGACGCGACCAAGACTGTCGACGCGCCCTACAATGCGGTGAACTCCATGGGCTCGAACCTTGGCCCGACCAGCAAGGCGCTGGTCGACCAAGTCAAAGCCGATGTGGACAAGCTGAAGAAGGAAAACCCGGGAGCCGCGATCCCGGTCGACTTGGTGACCACCTCGGGCAGCGGCCTCGACCCCGACATTTCGCCGCAAGCGGCGCTATTCCAGGTGCCGCGGGTGGCCAAGGCCCGTGGCCTGCCGGCTGAGCGCGTCCGCGCCCTGGTCGAAAGCCAGGTCGAGGGGCGCACCCTCGGCTTGCTGGGCGAGCCCCGGGTCAACGTGCTCAAGCTCAATCTCGCGCTCGACGGGTTGAAGTCGTAAGCGCGAGCGATCAATCCCCGTGTACTAGCCGTCCCGGAGCAAGTCCGGGACGGGTTTTTTCTTGTAATATGCGCTAGAGGAGCCAAATGCCTGGCGACGAAGCGCAAAGAGCCTCGCCCGATGCCTTGCTTGCTCTCGCCAAGAAAGAGGGGCGGGGGCACCTGAAGATATTTCTCGGCGCCGCCCCCGGCGTCGGCAAGACCTTTGCCATGCTCACCGCCGCGCAAGCCGAAAAGGCGGGCGGACGCGACGTGGTCGCCGGGCTGATCGAGACGCACGGCCGCCGCGAAACCGAACGTTTGGTCGAGGGCTTCGAGGTTTTGCCGCGCAGGCCGATCGTCTACCGCAACCAGGTGATGAAGGAATTCGATCTCGACGCCGCGCTGGCGCGCCGGCCGAGTCTGTTGCTGGTCGACGAATACGCGCACACCAACGTGCCGGGCAGCCGCCATCCCAAGCGTTGGCAGGACATCGACGAAATTCTCGCCGCCGGCATCGACGTGTGGACCACGCTCAACATCCAGCACCTGGAAAGCCTCAACGACGTGGTGCTGAAGATCACCAAGGTGCGGGTGCGCGAGACCGTGCCGGATACGGTGTTCGACAAAGCGGACGAGATCATCCTGGTCGACTTTCCGCCCGACGAACTGCTCAAGCGCCTGGCGGAAGGAAAGGTCTACGTTCAGGATACCGCCGCCCGCGCTGTTGAAAGTTTTTTCAAACCGCAAAACCTGACGGCCTTGCGCGAGCTGGCGCTGCGGCGCGCGGCCGAGCGCATCGATGCCGATCTCATTTCGCGCATGCAGGCACACGCCATCGAAGGGCCGTGGGCGGCCGGCGAGCGTATTCTCGCCTGCATCGGTCCCGACACGATTTCACCGACCGTGGTACGCACCGCCAAGCGCCTCGCCGATCTGATGGACGCGCCCTGGCTTGCCGTCACTGTCGAACGGCCGGGTACGAACCTCGACGAGGCCGCGCGGCAAAGGCTGGACGACGCCATGAAGCTTGCGGAAGCGCTCGGCGCGGAGACGCAGACCTTGACCGGCAGCGATCTGCCGGCGGAACTACTTCGCTTTGCGAAATTCGAGAACGTCACGCAGATCGTGATCGGCCGCTCGCATGGCGGCTTCTTCAGCGAATTGCTGCACCGCTCGTTGCCCCACGAGTTGGTCCGCCGCACGCAGGATATCGCCATCCATGTGGTGACGCGGCAGATCGACACGACGACGCCGACGCCGCGCCGCCGCACAGGTTTTGTATTGCAGCCACTGCCGTTTCTTTATGCGACGCTCGCCATCGGCGCGGCGCTTGCGATCGGCGAGGGATTAACGTCGATGACGCCGATCCCGAATTTGTCGATGCTGTTCCTCGTTGCCGTGCTGCTGGTCGCGGTGAATTTCGGCATCTGGCCGGCAATATATGCGTCGGCCCTATCATTTGCGGTTTACAATTTTTTCTTCATCCCGCCGCTCTACACGTTCACGATTGCCGAGCCTTACGAATTGCTGGCGCTGGTCATCTTCCTTGTGGTGGCGGTGATTACATCGGCGCTCGCCGGTCGCGTGCGCGAGCAAGCGACGATTTCGGCCAGCCGCATGCGGGCGATGCGGCGGCTTTATGAATTCACCCGCCGCCTGTCGGGATTGGCGTCTTTCGACGCCGTGGCCGAAGGCGCTGCTAGCGAAATCCACGCCAGCCTCGGCCGCGCCGTCGTCGTGATGCTGGCGCGTGATGACGACCTCGAACTCACGGCCGCCTGGCCGCCGGAGGATACGCTCGACGCCGCCTCGATGACGGCCGCACGCTGGGCTTATTCGCACGGCGAGCCCGCCGGTACCGCCACCGCACGCTGCCAATCATGCCATGGTACTTCGTGCCCTTGCGCCTCGGCGAGAAGACGCTCGGCGTCATCGGCATCAGCGAAGCCGCTAAGGGTGGCGTTGCTCGATTCCGAGGCGCGGGCGCTGCTCGATACGCTTTTCCGAGCAGACCGCCGCCGCGCTGGAGCGCGCCTCGCTGGCGCGCGACATGGTGAGCGCCAAGACGGCGACTGAAACCGAGCGGGTCCGCAACACGCTGCTGGCGTCGATTTCGCACGATTTCCGCACCCCGCTGTCGTCGATCCTGGGCTCCGCCACAAGTCTGATCGACTATGGCGATAAGCTCGATAGTGCGGCAAAGAGGGACCTGTTGTTGCAGATCAAGCAGGAGAGCGAAGGACTTGACGAGATGGTGCGCAACCTTCTCGCCATAACCCGGATCGACGCTGGCGCCCTGGAATTGCGACGCGACTGGATCGATCTGCGCGAAATCGTCGATCGTGTCGTCAGCGGTGCCCGCCGGCGCGGCGCGCGGCAACGCATCGAGGTGGCCTTGCCGATCGATCTGCCGTTGGTGCGCGCCGATGCCACTCTGGTCGAGCAGGCGATCGGCAATGTGATTGGCAACGCGATTGTCCATACCCCGCCGGAGACCAGCGTCCTGGTGGATGCGATGATCGTCCCGGATAAGATCGAGTTGCGTGTCACCGATGACGGCCCCGGCATCCCGGCGCTGGCGCTGCCGCAGATATTCGACAAATTCGTCAAAGCCGACACGACGCAAGCCGACGGCGGAAAGGGGACCGGTCTCGGGCTCGCTATAGCCAAGGGCATCATGGAGGCCCATAGCGGCTCGATCGCGGCCGAGAGTCCGCATGCAAACGGGCGCGGTACCCGCATCGTGCTGACATTTCCACGCCAGGACACGCCGGCATGAGTACGAAGACACAGGTTCTGGTCGTCGATGACGAGGCGGCAATTCTGCGCTTCCTCAAACCGGCGCTGGAGGCAAATGGTTATGAGATGACCAGCGCCGGCACCATTGCGGAGGCAACCAAGCGCATCGCCGCCGAGTCGCCGGACATCGTGTTGCTCGATCTGGGGCTGCCCGACGGCGACGGCAAGGATGTCATCAAGCGCGCGCGCGAATGGTCGGACGTCCCAATCATTGTGCTGTCGGCGCGCGAACGCGAAACGGAGAAGATCGAGGCCTTAGATCTGGGCGCCGACGATTACATCAACAAGCCGTTCAACGTTGGCGAACTGCTGGCGCGCATGCGAACGGCGCTGCGCCATCGATTGCAGCGCAAGGCGGAAATTCCGCTGCTGCGCGTCGGCAATCTCGAAGTGGATGCCGTGCGTCATCGTGCCACGCGTGCGGGCGTTGAGATCAAACTGACGCCAAAGGAATTCGAGCTATTGTCGTTCTTGGCTCGACATGCCGGTCGCGTGGTAACGCATAAGCAAATTCTCACCGCGGTCTGGGGACCGGCGCATACCGAGGATACGCAATATCTCCGGGTATACATTGGCCAGCTTCGGCAGAAGGTCGAAGAGCATGCCGACGACCCGCGCATTATTCTCACCGAACCCGGCATTGGCTATCGGATTGCGGAGAACTAACGGTCGCGCTGGCCCAGAAAGCGATGTCAGCTTCCGAGAAGATGGGTTATCGGAGGCGTGATCGAATGTTTGGCCGCCCGCCAAGTCGCGACGATGATCTCAGGCGTCTGAACCATAGTCTTAATCTGCGCGATCACGACAGCCTCGATCTGGGCTGCCGGCACACGGCGAAGAGTGCAGGTGGAGGTGCCAGTCCTATTGGCGTCGGTCGAGACGTAATAACGGTAAAGCTTGCCGCCTTTCCGGCTGTGGGCCGGCGTCATGACGGCGCCCGTCGGGCCGCAGATCAGACCTTTCAGAATAGCTGGCGTGCATCCCAATGGCCGCTTGGTGCGCGTTCTCGGGCTTGCAGAAATCAGCTCGTGAACTTGTTCCCAGAGGTCTTTGTCGACAATCGGGTCGTGCTCTCCAGGATAAGCCGTGCCCTTATTCGCTTGTCCGAGGTGGCGGCGGTCTAATTGATCTAAATCAAGCAGAACTGCGGTTAGGGGCGCATATTTTTCCGCGTTTGCGGCCGCGAATGACAATCCGCATGCTGGCCTCTCTCGTCGAAATTCACGCTGAGCGAATTTGTAGCGCGTGGCTGATATTCCTTTGTCCGTTCTCTTTGGGCGACGGTGGAAGTTACCATGTATGCACCGGCCGACGTAAAAACCTCTAGCAAGTTCCCAATTTCCAACCGAATGAAAGCGTGGGTACTTGGCGACCCAGGCGAACTTAAATTCACTGACAAGAATGTGCCCGTGCCGAAGCGCGCAGAAGTTCTTTTACGCGTCGACGCCGCTGCGATCTGCGCCACCGATCTTGACGTGATCTATCACGGACCGCCGGCGATTATCCAAGGCGGTCTGCCTTTCAATAAGAATTTCACTCCAGGCCATGAATATATGGGCACCGTTGTGGCGCTCGGACCAGGTGTCGATGAGTATCAGATCGGAAATCGCGTCGCCGTTGAAATCCACGCCGGTTGCGGTCAATGCAAGCGGTGTCGAGAAGGCATGTATACCTCATGTCTCAACTACGGCCTCAACTATGGCTCTTCCGACAAGGGCCACCGCGCAAATGGCTTCACCACCGATGGTGCCTTCTGCGAGTACCAGGTAAACAATATCAACACGCTCGTTGCCATTCCCGACGATATGTCAGACGAGGAAGGTGCTCTCGTGGTCACGGCAGGCACCGCGATGTACGCGCTTACCGAGCTTGGCGGCCTTGTCGCTGGCGAAAGCGTCATAGTCAGCGGCGCGGGCCCGATAGGCTTGATGGTAATTGCTGTTGCCAAAGCACTTGGTGCACAACCGGTGATTCTTACTGAGATTCGCGATGACAGAATGAATATCGCACGCGAGCTCGGCGCAGACGCGGTAGTGAATGTTGGCAAAGTGCCGGATGTTGTTGCCGCGGTAAAGGAACTCAACGACGGCAAAGGCGCCGATTACGTGGTGGAATGCTCGGGCTCAAACGAGGCGGTCAACGACGCTGTGCATTTGGCCAGCCGCGGCGGGAAAGTGTGTCTCGCAGCTTTCGCCCACGCGCCGGCGAATTTGGACGTCGCTCACATCGTGAGTAACAACATCTATCTTTATGGCATCCGCGGTGAAGGCAAAAGCGCCGTGCGCCGTGCCGAAGCCCTTATGCGGCAGAAGCGCTTTGACGCTACCAAGATCCACACGCATACATTTCCGCTCGCCGAGCTACCAACCGCTATCCGGTATGCCAAAGATCGAGTTGATGGCGCCATCAAGGTTGTAGTGAAACCCAGCCTCAACGCGTCCTCTTGACTTGCGGAGGTTCCGCCGGCGTTACCATTCAGAATCCGGTTCCCAACGTCGGAAAGCCGTAAAAAGCGGCCGATTCCCACATTCCGATTGATGTACGTCAAAGCCGAGGTGCGTTTACTTCGCTGTCCTTACCTGCGGCTGACTTTGCCCGGCGGCTCTCGTGGCTTGGTTAGGGCCAAAGCAAATAAAAATGAACTAACAGGAGGAAGTGCGATGAGGATAGGTTGGGCTAGTATTGCGGCTGCTGTTATCTGCGGCGCAGTTGGAATCGGTACCGCGAATGCGGCGGAACCCACACAAATCAAGGTCGGCATCTTGCTGCCGCTCACCGGCCCGTTCGCGGCGGTGGCGGAAACGCAGAAGCAGGGCGCGCTGCTCGCCATCGACGTCATCAACAAGCAGGGCGGCCTCAACATGCCCTGGGGCCGCGTGAAAGTCGAAGGCGTGGTCGACGATGACGAGGCCAAACTCGACGTCGGCGTACGCCGTTATCGCTACATGGTGTCGGACGGCGTGAAGGGCGTCGGCGGGCAGACCTGGTCGCCGCTCGCCTACGCCATCAACGCGATCGTGTCGAAGGACCCGATGCCTTACTTCCCGGTATGCGTGATGGCGAAGGAAGCCTTCATGAAGGGCAAGCTCGCGGATTCGAGCTTTGCCACTGCCTACAGCCCGTGGACCGTTGGCTATATGGCCGGCAAGGCCGCGGTGCAGACTCTCGGCAAGAAGCGCGTTTTCTTCCTGGCGCGCTCCGACAGCTGGGGCTGGGATATGCGCGACGGCGCCTACGCCGCCGCAAAGGAATTCGGCGGAACGATCGTCGGCTACGACGAGGCGGCGCTCGGCACCAGCGACTTCACTACCATTTTGCAGAAGGTCCGCGCCGCCAAGCCGGACGTTCTGATCGCGGCGCAGTTCGCGGCCGATTCGGTGGCACTGCTCAAGCAAGTCTCACAGATGGGCCTCAACAAGGACATGACCATCTTCAACGCCTTCATTACCAACGTGGTAGCAAAGGGATTGCCACCGGAAGCGCTGCAGGGCGTCTACGCCATGCACTACTTCTATTACGACCTCAGCGGCTTCCCGGACAAAGCGGTGGCCAAAAGCGCGCAGGAGTTCACCGAGCTGTTCCGCGCCAAATACGGCACGCCGCCGGACGCCTACTCGACGATCGCCTACATTGCCTACATGGAGATGTTCCGTGGCTTCGAGGCGGCGAAATCGTTCGACCCGAAGAAAGTCTCCGCGGCGCTGATGGCAAACGGCGGTCAATTCGACACCGTGAAGGGCCCAGCGACGTGGCGTCAGGATCATTCGGCCGCCTACAAATACGCGGCATTCCTGGTAAAAGGCAAAGGCGCCGCCGAGCGGAAGAACGAATGGGATTTGTTCACCGTGGAAGGCTCCATGGGCGGCGAATCGGTGCTGCCGAAGCTCAAGGACCTCGGTTACTGATCCCTGCCGCTGCCGGGGCGACCATTGCCCGCAGCCGTCAACCTTCGCCCCGGCGCAAGCCGTCTTGCGCCGGGGCAACGATATCGAGAACAGGATGAGACGTGGATACGCGCGCCGAGATCATCAGAACGGAAGCCGTCACCAAGCGTTTCGGCAAGCAGGTCGCTGTCAACAACGTGAGCTACCTGCTGCGCGAAAACGAAGTCGCCGGCATCATCGGCTCGAACGGTGCCGGCAAGACCACCTTTTTCAATCTGCTGACCGGGCTTTTCTGGCCCGATGAGGGATCGATCTACTACAAGGGCGAAGACATCACCCGCATGACGCCGCAGCAACGCGTCGCGCGCGGGCTGATGCGCACGTTCCAGCTCACCGCGACGTTCGACGGTCTCAGCGTCATCGACAATCTGGTGCTCGCCTTTTTCCGCGCGCACCGCACCTCGTCGATGCTGGCACTACTGCTGCACACCTGCAAGAGCCAGCGCGACGATCCTAAGATCGCCGAGACGCTGGAAGTCTTCGACCTACACGGCGTGCGCGACCGGCTGGTGAAGAATCTGAGCCTGGGCGAGAAGCGCCGGCTGGAGATCGCCATGGCAGTGCTGACCGAGCCCAAGGTGCTGCTTCTCGACGAGCCGCTCGCGGGCCTCTCCGAATCCGAGATCCAGGCTGTGCTCGGCGTGCTGCGCCAACGCATCGGCCGGCAGACCATCCTGATCGTCGAGCACAAGATATCGCATGTGGAGGATTTCCTGCAGCGGCTCACGGTCATGCATGAAGGCCATGTGATCGCTGACGGCGGCTACGAGGAGACACTCAATCACCCCGAAGTGCGGCGCAGCTACTGGCAGATCGACGTCGCCACCGAGCAAGACAGGGTCGTCGTCGGATGACGGGCAGCAAAGATATTCTCGCGGTCTCTGGCCTCAACGTCGCCTACGGCAAGTCGAAGGCGCTGTTCGACGTAAATATAACTGTGCAGCGCAACCAAGTGGTCGCTTGCGTCGGCCGCAACGGCGCCGGCAAGAGTACGCTGCTCAAAAGCATCACCGGCTTCCTCAAGCCGACCTCGGGAACGATCGTGTCCGACGGCGCGAGCTTGTTGGGGCTGCCCGCATTTGCGATCGCCGACAGAGGCATCAAATACATTCCGCAGGACAAGAAGGTCTTTTCCGATCTGACGGTGCGGGAAAATCTCGAGCTCGGCAGCTACGCTAGCCAGGATTACGACTGGGCGCCGGTGATCCACTATTTCCCAAAGCTGAAAATCCTGATGGATCGCAAGGCCGGCTATCTCAGCGGCGGCGAGCGGCAGATGCTGATGATCGGCCGCGCCATTCTCGGCGGCCCCAAGCTTCTGCTGGTGGACGAGCCGACCGAAGGGCTCGCTCCCAGCATCGTGATGAACCTTCGTGATGTATTCAAGGATCTCGCCAAGACGACCGCGCTCGTAATCGTTGAGCAGAATCTGCCGCTGGTGTGCGCCATCGCCGACAAGATTTATGCCCTGAGGGACGGCTGTATCATGGCGGAACTGACCGAACGTGACGAGATCAAGCCCGAAGCGTGCGAGAAATATCTCTAGTCCGACAAAGGCACCGGCGATGAGTTTTGTGAAATGGTGGTGGGGACTGCTGCTGGCCTTCGCATTGCTCGCGTTGGCGCGCGTACTCCTGCCGCTGCCCTTCGCCAACGAGATCGTGATCTTTTCGATCTACACCATGGGCTGCAACTATCTGCTCGGCCGCGTCGGCTTTATCTCGTTCGGCCAGCCAGCGTATTTGGCGGTCGGCGCCTATGCCGCGGCCTTTTACTTGTTCTACTTCGGCACCAATCCCTATGTCGGCATCCTGATCGGCATCGCGGCGGGCATCGCCGTGTCCTTTGCCGTCGGAGCGCTGTTCGTGCGGCTGCGCGGAGACTATTTCGCGCTGGTCAATCTCGCGCTGGCGGTGATCATATTCTACGTCATGCAGAAGATGCTCGCCGGCATCACCCACGGCGACAACGGGCTGTGGTTCCTGGCCAACCTGGATTCGACCCCGATCCTCGACCTGACGCGGCCAGAGCAGTTCTTTATCTTCGCGTTCATGGTCGCTTTCGTACTGTGGGCCTTCTTCAAATATCTCGACAATTCGATCTTCGGCGCCTGCTGTCTCGCCGTGAAAACCAACGAAGACAAGGTGAACTTCCTCGGCTACAGCAATTTCAAGATCCGGCTCGTCGCTTTTGTCATCGCCAACACGACGACGGCGCTCGCCGGCGCGATGTATGCGGTCTATCTCGGCTTCGTCAGCCCCGAGATCACCAGCCCGGCCCGCGCCGCCGATCCCGTGGTGGTAACCATCCTCGGCGGCGTCGGCACGCTGTACGGCCCGCTGGTCGGCGCGATCGTCTACACCGGCTTGAAGGATGTACTCAGCAAAATATTCGGCAATTGGGAATTGGTGATCGGTTTCGTGCTCGTGTTCATCATGCTGGCCGGCGAGAAGGGCATCTGGGGCACGCTGGAGCCGTTGTTCAAGAAGGTCGCGTTACGCATCGCCGGCAAGACGGGAGACGGCCGATGACCGTGCAGCTCTTCATTTCCGGCGTCATCTTCGGCCTAAGCCTGGGCAGCATCTTCTTCCTGATGACCATCGGGCTGTCGCTCTGCTTCGGCCTGATGCGCATCATCAGCCTCGATCAGCTCTTGTATTACTCGGTCGGCGCCTACATCACTTTTTCGGTCGGCCTTGCGACCGGCAGCGTCTGGGTCGGCATCGCGGCCGGCGTGATCGTCGGCGGCCTCGCGGCACTTGCGGTAGAACGCATAGTGTTCCGCCGCATCTACGACCGCGACCTGCCCTTCACTATGATCACCTCATTCGGTGTGCTGATCGGTGGCGTCGGCGTCATCAAATATTTCTGGGGCCTGGTGCCGCGCCCGGTGGCCGAGCCGATCACCGCCCAGGTCTTTATCGTCGGCACGGAAATTCCGATCTACCGGCTGATAATCATCGGCATTGCTGCACTGGTCTACGTCGGCATCTGGCTGTTCCTCAACCGCACCATCATCGGCAAGGCGATCCGCGCTGGCACGGAGGACGTTGAGCACGTCGAAGGCCTCGGCATCAACGTCTACCGGCTGTTCACCATCACCTTCGTCATCGCCGGCGGCTTGTCGGGCCTTGCGGGCGGCCTGCAGGCGCCACTGATCATGGTCGACCCGCAGATGGGACTAGAGGTGCTCGCCTTCGTTTTCATGGTCGTCATTATTGGTGGGCTCGGCAGCATTAAGGGCACATTGGTATCGAGCATTCTGGTCGGACAGGTCGTGTCGCTCGGCTCGCTAATCTACGCTCCACTCGCGCAGACCGCTCCCTTCGCCATAATGCTGCTAATTCTGCTGGTCCGTCCAAGGGGCCTTTTCGGCAGCCATCTACTAAACCGCTAGCCGCGTATTGCACTCCCCCTGCGTCACGCGAACGGTATTGGAAACATCATCATTGGCCGAGTGATTTGGAAGCGGATTTCGAATTGGCGAGGTCAGTAAATTGCCATACCGAGCCGAACTGGACCGCACAGCTCTTGCGTCGCCGATTTTTGTGCTTGATATCCGCTTCTGGCACATCGCGTCATTCGCTGTGCCGCAACATACTTGGTCGCTATTGGAGCAACAGCGGACATTGTTTGGCGCGAGCGCTGGATGCCTCGGTCGCGATTGCCCAGAGCCGACATCATGATCTGCGTCGGCATCAGCCTTATTCAGGCGCCCTTGCCGGACCGCTTTATAGCCGCAACAATCTGAGTGAAGGTTCACAATAGCACACGGAGGGCATCGTGCTCGTCAACCTGATCTACGGGGTGTCGACCTGGGTCATGGCCCCGGTCGTCATAGCGCTCATCGTCGGACTGTCGCTCATCGGTCTCGTCATTTCGAGCCGCGTTCTTCGCCTTGAGATGCGCCGCAAGCACAACGAGTTCACTGGATTCAACTCGGCGCTCGTCGGGGTGTTCTTCGCGGTGCTGCTCGCCTTTATCGCGGTCGCGGCCTGGGGAATCGTTCGGCAAAGCCGGCGACACGGCGCAGAGGGAGGCCTCGCTGGTTGGAGATCTCTGGCGCGATGCGTTCGCGATGCCGGATCCGGCGAAGACGCAATTGCTCGGCGACATCCATGATTACGTGGAGATCGTCATCGCAAAGGAATGGCCCGCGATGGAACATGGGGCGCCGTTCGGTGACGAAGGCTGGGCGCCTCTGTTCAAGTTCCATCAAGTCTTGACGAGCATCCGCGCGGGCGATGCGATGCAGGTCGCGATGGTCACCGAGACGCTGACGCAACTCAACTCGCTCTATGACGCGCGGCTCCAGCGCATCCTGGCGGCGCAGGACCATATCGAGCCGACGGTTTGGGCGGTGGTGCTGCTCGGCGCATTCATCACCATCACGTTTACGTATTTTTTTGGCATGGAGAGCTTCAGGATGCATGCGATGATGACCACGGGCGTCGCCGTGACCCTTGCGCTGATCATCGTGCTGATCCTCGCCTTCGACTATCCGTTTCGCGGCGAGGTGCAGGTCACTCCGGACGGCTTCCGCAACGTTCAGCACAATATGGAAAAGGCGGGCATCAAGTTCAGTCACTCGGCCGAGTAAGGCGAGGTGAAGGGCTAGCTACAATGATGTGTGATATTTGCGAAATGTCCGGTTTCGGCACTTAGCGGGCGCGCCAACCGTGCCGCCGAATGTGTGCTTTCAGGAGTAAAGCAGACATCGCAAGGGCCTGTCCGTTTGTCCACTAATGATGCTGTGGACGGCGCCCGCTCTGCGGCATCAGAGTGCCAAAGGGTGGTTGCGCTGAAGCAAACCACATTGAGGGGAGCCGTCCATGGGCGAGGTTAGCACGATTGGTCTGGATATTGCGAAGTCGGTTTTTCAAGTGCACGGGGTTGATGGCGCAGGTGCGGTGATGATCCGCAAGCGCATCAGTCGGGCAAAGGTGTTGGAGTTCTTCGCCGAGCTGCCGCCCTGCCTAGTTGGGATCGAAGCATGCCCGTCAGCCCATCACTGGGGCCGTCGAGCTGCAGGCGCTCGGTCACACGGTGAAGCTGATGCCGCCGAGCTATGTGAAGGCCTATCTGAAGCGCAGCAAGAACGATGCGAACGATGCGGCCGCAATCTGTGAGGCGGTGACACGGCCGTCGATGCGGTTCGTCCCGATCAAGACGAAGGAACAGCAGACCGCCTTGATGCTGCACCGGGCCCGGCAATTGTTAGTGCGTCAGCGCACGATGTTGAGCAACGCGCTACGTGGGCACCTAGCCGAACTCGGTATCGTGTCAGCCAAGGGCCGCAACGGAACGGGAGAGTTGCTCAGGATCATTGCGGATGGTGCGGATAATCGGGTCCCCCCAGCCGTTCACGGCATTCTTGATGTGCTGGCACGGCAGTACAGCGCCATCGGAACCGAGATCTTGTCCATCGACAAGAACATCCTGGCCTTGCATCGCTCGTGCGAGGCAAGCCGGCGGCTGGCGGAGATTCCAGGCATCGGCCCGATCGTCGCTACCGCGCTCGTCGCCGAGATCGGCGACTGGAAGATGTTCTCATCGGGGCGCAGTCTTGCTGCCTGGATCGGGTTGGTGCCGAAGCAGCACACGACAGGCGGAAAGGACAAACTCGGCAGCATCACCAAGCAAGGCAATCGATACTTGCGATGGCTGCTCGTCGTCGGCGCCATGGCCGTCATCCGCTATGCGCAGAAGCACGGCACCCAGAAGCGACCATGGCTAGGCCGGCTGATGGAACGTCGACCGACGAAGGTGGCTGCAGTCGCGCTCGCCAACAAGATTGCACGGATGGCGTGGGCCATCATGGTCCGCGGCGAGAGATATAAGGAGCCGAAGCTGTTGCTGGCGGCATAAGACACGCCAGCGGATAGATCGGCAACACCAATTGGCGAGGGCATGACGACGTAATGCAGATACGGTCGTTCCGGGGATCGGGAGAGCCCGTTTGGGTCATCGCACTTTAAAGTGCGTGCTAACGATTGGGACTCGATCCGCGCAGAGCATTAGGGCCAGCGGCCACACCCGCCGCATCAACAGGCCGGACACGTGACCGCACCCGACCAATGCTGCAGAAACGTCAAAAAAGCTCTTGCCATGGCGCCGTCCACACGTGACCCGAAGCGGACATTCGGGCGGGACGATAGCGGTCTGTCGCACCAACCTTCTTGTTCAAGAACCGTTCGATTCGCTGCAAACGGCCAGACCAAATGAGGTCATTTCTCTCGATAATCTCGGATTATCGCGCTAGCCGTAATCGAATCAGCCCAATGCGCGTCAAGGGGCGCGAATGTCATCGTAAAATACCTTCAATTCTGATTCGAAGCGTTTTTTACGTTTGGGGGAAAGGCGGGATTGGTCTTGGTCCCGCGCAGCAACTCCTCCGCCATGATGAGTGCCTTGTCGTTCTTGGGGTCCGGCGGAACGTAGGACTGCGAGCCGGTCTGCTCCTTGCCGGCGTCGCCTTGGAGGTGGCCGCGCAGTGAAGCCTCGCCCTTGGTGCTAGTGTCAGACTTCGCCAGAATTTCAGGAGGCACGTCTTGCATGACCTCAATGTCGGGCACGATGCCCTTGGCCTGAATCGAGCGTCCCGACGGCGTGAAGTAGCGCGCCGTGGTCAGCCGCAGCGCGCCATTGCCGGTGCCAAGCGGAATGATCGTCTGCACCGAGCCCTTACCGAACGAACGCGTGCCTAGAATGGTCGCGCGTTTCTGATCCTGCAAGGCGCCAGCGACGATTTCCGATGCCGACGCAGAGCCGCCGTTGATCAGCACGATCAGCGGCTTGCCTTTAATGAGATCCCCGCCATGGGCAGTGAAGCGCTGATCTTCTTCCGGGTTGCGACCGCGTGTGGAGACGATCTCGCCCCTTTGGATGAACGCGCTCGAAACCGAGATGGCCTGATCGAGCAGGCCGCCCGGATTGTTGCGCAGATCGAGGATATAGCCCTTGAGTTTGTCGTTGCTCACTTTGGCAGTGATATCGGCGAATGCTTTCTTCAGGCCGTCGGTAGTCTGCTCGGTGAATTGCGTCATGCGAACATATCCGACGTCGTCGCCTTCCACCTGCGAGCGGACTGAACGCACGCGAATGACTTCACGGGTCAGTGACATTTCGATTGGTTTATCCTGGCCCTTGCGCATGATGGTGAGCTTGACCTTGGTGTTCACCGGGCCGCGCATCTTGTCGACTGCCTGGTTCAGAGTAAGACCTTGCACCTGCTCGCCGTCGAGCTGGGTGATGAGATCGTTGGCCATGATGCCGGCCTTGGCGGCGGGCGTGTCGTCGATCGGCGCCACGACCTTGATCAGGCCATCTTCCATGGTGACCTCGATGCCGAGGCCGCCGAATTCGCCGCGAGTCTGCACCTGCATGTCGCGGAAGCTCTTCGGATCCATGTAGTCGGAATGCGGATCGAGCCCCGTCACCATGCCCTTTATGGCGGATTCGATCAGCTTGCTGTCATCCGGCTTCTCGACGTAATCGGCGCGCACGCGCTCGAAGACCTCGCCAAACAGATTAAGGTCCCTGTAGGTATCCGCCGCTGCTGCGTTGGCGGTCGCGCCGAACAGCTCTATGCGCGGTTCCGTGGCAAACAGCGTTATTGCCGTTCCGGCCGCCGCGCTGAGTAGAACGAGTGTGGTCTTGCGCATCATCCGCGAACCCTTTCAGGGATTGAATCGAGTTCCAATTAATGGTCGATTGCAGCTTAGTCCAGCTGCCGGAACTTCAAACCGAAATTCTGTGTCAAAAATGCGGGGGCACCCGTGGACTCTGCTAGCAGCGATTCATGCGCATCGGGTAGGTGGGTCAGTTTGAAATAGGAACATAATCAGGCTTCCGGTTTACGTGATATTTAGGCGTCTGGATAGATTGCTAAATCGACTTGGCAGGATTGCTGGGCTCTACCATTGCAGCCATTAGGTCCAGCTTCCGGGCTGCAAATGGCACTAAGCGGACAATCGCAGCACCGCAACAACTGGTAACAGCGGCCATAACTCGGGTTGTGCAAGCGATACGGATCAAGCGCTTTTTCGGAAATAGATAAATCACCTCCGAGAACGACGTTTATCGGAAGTGACGAAGCCGTTTTTCTCTAGGCAACACCTGCGATCACTAACCTTACAGTGCCATTACTGATTCGCCGGAAGCGCATAACTCCCGCTGATCGGCATTGGCCGCCTTATCCCGACAACAGCTTCGAGTTATGGAGGACAGCAGGTGCGCGGATCGCAATCTGGTGAGCATATTATTCGCCAACAATTGGTATCGGTTAAGCAGGCCATTTTGATCTTAGGAATTGGCCGAACGTTGTTCTACGAGCTTCTCGAAGGCGGCAGTTTGAAGAGCGTCAAGATCGGCCGCAGGCGACTTGTCCCGCTTTCGGAAATCAACTCCTTCATCAGTCGGTTGCGTGGGTAGGGCCTTATTGAAAGAGGATCTGAAAAAGAGAGGTTCAGATGTTTCAGCCTATGACCCAGGGCAACCATTAGAATGCAACGGAATGTACGTGGCCGGCGCGGAAAAACTGTTACCCGGATCGTTACCCTGATGTATTTTTAGCACCACCGATTCCAGCTAAGTCCTGGTCGGGGCGGCGAGATTTGAACTCACGACCCCCTGTCCCCCAGACAGGTGCGCTAACCGGGCTGCGCTACGCCCCGACCGGAACGGCGCGGACTATAGGGATGCGGCTATCGCGGCGCAACAACACTCTGCTAACGGCATTTCAGGTGCCTCGGTCGAGTTAACGGATTGTGCACGCCTGTTGGACGTAATTCGTCCCCTAGCGCTCCACTACCGAGATCCGGCCATGGCCCAAGCTGTCCCAGCACGCCTTGACGCGCACTTCGACGCCGATCCGGCCACGGAACGCACGCCAGCGTTGTCGCCGGCCGCCGCGCTCGGGGACATTCGCGATCGCGGTCTATGAGGATTTGGCGGCGATCGAGCGCGAATGGCGGGCCTTCGAACCGCACGCCGATTGCACCGTGTTCCAAAGTTTCGATTGGCTGACGACCTGGCAGCGCCATATCGGTACCGCGGAACGGCGTGCAGCCCGCCATCGTGGTGGGGCGCGACGGCGCCGGGGCCATACTGTTCATCCTGCCGCTTTCGGTCCATGCCGCCGGCTGGGTGCGCGAACTCACCTGGCTCGGCTCTGAACTTTGCGATTACAACGCGCCGCTGCTGGCGCAGGCTTTCTCCGCGCGGATCGACCGCACGCGTTTCCTGGCGTTGTGGCAAGACATCACGCGCAGCCTGCAAGCTCATCCGCGTCTGCGCTACGACGTCATCGCGCTCGCGAAGATGCCGGAAACGGTCGGCGCACAGCAAAATCCAATGCGGTATCTCGGCGGCACGATCAACCCGAGCGGCGCCTATTTGACCCATCTCACCGGCGAATGGGAGGCGTTCTATACCGGCAAGCGCTCCTCGGCGACGCGCCGGCGCGACCGCACCAAGCGCAAGAAGCTGAGCGAGTTCGGCGAGATCAGGTTCATCAACCTGGATAGCGACGGCGAAATCTTGAGCTCCCTCGACACCTTGATGGCGCAGAAGGCGAAATCATTTGCCCGCATGGGCGTCGGCAATCTGTTTGCCAGGCCGGGCCATGCCGATTTCTATCGTGCGCTGGCCACCGATCCGGCGACCCGGCCCGTCGTGCATGTGAGCCGCCTCGATGTCGGCGCGACGGCCGCCGCGGTCAATTTCGCGCTGATTCATCGCGGCCGCTATTATCACCTGCTGGCGAGCTATACCGACTGCGACTTGTCGCGTTTCGGACCCGGCGCCGCGCATCTGCACGACTTGATGCATTACGCCATCGACCGCGGTTGCGACATCTTCGATTTTACCATCGGCGACGAACGCTACAAACGCGATTGGTGCGACATCGAACTCAAGCTTTACGATGTCATCGCGCCGGCGACTTGGCGCGGCGCGTTCGTGGCCATGCCGATGCTGGCGGCGCAACGCATCAAGCGCTGGATCAAGCAGACACCGGTGGTGTGGAATGCCTTCAGCGCGGCCCGGGCCTTTGCCGGATCGCTGGTGCGCCGCGTTCGCGGCTAAGGTCAATGCGCGTCGGAATGCGGCGGATGGTATGGTGAATCCACCGCCTTAACGATGATCCGACGGGCCACCATTAACTTAGCGCCTTAAACTTAACCCGACGAAGATAACTCCTTAACGCCGTCAAATGTTAGCACTCCGCACGTTCGGTCGCGGCGGAGATCGCTATGAAATTGCCGAATATTCAGATCCTGCGAGCCTGCGCGGCGTTGATGATCGTCGTCTTTCATTGCGGGATCGAGACCGGACGTCTGTCTGCATCCATCGGCGGCCACAAGCTCTTCGACGAAGGCCCTTGGGGGTCGGGGGTTCCGCTTTTCTTTGCGATCAGCGGCTTCATCATGGTGGTGACGAGCGCGCGCGCCTTCGGATCGTCGTCCGCCGCGATCGATTTCATGCGCCGCCGACTCATCCGGATCGTGCCGCTCTATTGGCTGGTGACGACTTTTGCACTGATCGGGATCCTGGCCGTGCCGAGCTTGAGCAAGGCGCCGCCGGGAGATCCGCTCTACATCGTCGCGTCTTATCTGTTCTGGCCCTACGTGCGCCTGACCGGCGACATTCGGCCGCTGGCGACGCCCGGCTGGACGCTCAATCTTGAGATGCTTTTCTACGTCGTTTTTGCCGTCTCTCTGCTTTTCCGCCGGCGCATCGGCCTGTCGCTGCTGTTTGCTTCGCTTGGCCTCTTGGTCGCCGCGCGCGTCGGCGGATTGCTTCCCGGCGTCGCGCTCAATTTCTGGGGCGATCCGATCGTCCTTGGATTCCTGTTCGGCGCGGCCGTTGGAATTGCCTATGTCAATGGATTACGGCTGTCGGGCCTGTCGGCAATTGCGTTCATGGCGATCGGTTTCGGCATCATGTTCATGCCCTGGACTCCATCGGGGGCCGAAGACAGCTTGGCGCTGCGTCTGGCCGGTGCGGCGCCCGCTACTTTGGTTCTGATCGGCATTGCGCTCGGTCCGCAGATCGACGCGGATCGCCGTGTGTGGCGATCGGGCCTGCTTATCGGTGATGCTTCGTACAGCCTCTACCTTGTGCAGGAATTCCTGCTGCGTCTCTTGTCCCTGAGCTGGTTCAAGGGACCGCTTGCGATACTGCCGCTATGGACGTTCATCCCGATGGGGGTCGCCATCACGGTTCTCGTCGCATTGACGATGTACCGGTATTTCGAAAATCCGGTCACGCGCTGGCTGAACGGCGATAAAAGCCGGCAATCGCAACGCATCGTCGACCGGCTTCGCCGGCCTGCGGCGAGCGAACCCGCCGCGGTCTGATCTTTACGTCAATCTGATCGGACTGCTACCGCCGCGCCGCTTGCGGCACGGCCGCGGCCTCATGGGCGAGGCGGATCGGTCCGCGGATCATCAGCACCATCGACGCGATTGGCGCACAGCAATAGACGGCGACATAAGCCTCGAGGAATTGCACGATATCGAGATGCGCGAGGACGGCGAGGGCGCCGACGCCGGTCATCGCCACCACCAGGCCCATGCCGATGCGCGCCACTTCGCGGAAGTAGCCGTTGTGCACCAGCACGCTGTTGGCGACCATTTGCGCGAGATTGGCGATCAGCAGCACGATCAGGATCGGCGTGGTCGCCGGCGGCATGGTCGCCGCGTTGCCGAGCAGAATAGCGAACAGCCTGTCGGCGCCGAAGATCAGCACGATGCAGGCGATGGCCGCCGGAATGCTGCACAGCGCGGCCGCCATCAGGGTGGCATGGACCAGCGTCGGGCCGTCGCGTTCGGCCAATGCGCTGGTTTGCCGCGGCACCAGGATGTCACAGACCGCGCCGTAAATAGTAGCGCCGCCGCGGAATACTTTGAAAGTCGTGTCGAGGATGATCGGCGGCGCGCCGAGGCCGAACAGCAAGGGCACGATCAGATAAGGGAAATTGCCGGCGTAGATTTCGCTCGCCGCATAAGTCCCGCTGCGGATGAGTGTGGCCTTGTTGGCGCGAAAAAACGAGACGAAGTCGGCGACAAAGCCGCCGACGTGCGGCTTCAGGGCGCCGCGCGCGATCATGCGTCTGACGCAGACCGTCACCACCACCGCCCATAGCGCATTGAGCGCGATCAGCATCGCGAGGAGCGGCAGGCCGAACAGGGCGGCGGCAAGGCCAACGAAGTATCCGGCGCGGCGCACGGTTTCCAGCACCTCGAACAGGACAAATTCGTCGACCGCAATGGATATGTTGCGCAGCGCGAACCACACCAGATTGAGGGCGACAAACCAGAAGAACAGTCCGAACTCCGCCGCCTCTCGTATTGACGCGGCCGTGTGACCTGCCATGAAAATGAAGCAGAGCAGGGCGCCGACGCTCACCAAAACGAAATAGAACAGGACGACGGCCGTCGCATGGCCGGCGACGTTGTCGTTGAGGTCGCGCGCCAGGAAACGCGCCCGCAGCCGCACGAACAGTATCTTCACGATGCCGAAGTCGATCAGCCAGAGAGAATAGCCGAAGGCGGCGACCAGGATAAAAATGGAGAACCGCTGCGGGCTGAGGATGTGCGCGAACACATAGGTCTGCAGCAGGCCGGTTACCAGCGCGGCGCCGGCGGTGGTGGTGCGCAGCAGAAAGAACGGAATGGAGATCAGGCGCTGCTTCATCTCACGCCGCCTTCTTTTGGCCGAGCGCCATACAATAATCGAGTAGCGCGTGCGCGGCCGATGCCCAAGTGAAGCGTCCGGCGCGTGCGCGGCCGGCCTTCGCCATGCGTTCGCGCAAGGCCGGATCGGCCGCGAGCGTCCGCATGTTACGCGTGATCGCGTCCGCGTCGTCGGCCTGGCAGATCAACGCCGCATCGCCGCAAACTTCCATCAAGGCCGGCTGCTCGCTGATTATGACCGGGCAGCCGCAGGTCATCGCCTCGAGCGGCGGCAGGCCGAAGCCTTCGTAGTACGACGGGAACACCAGCGCGAGCGCGTGTTCGTAAAGCGCGCGGAGTTCGGCGTCGGAGACGAAGCCGACGGCGCGCACGCCGTCGCCGCCGGCGATGTTGAGGTCACCGAACACCTTGGGGTCCTTGGCGCCTGTCAGCACCAGCATGGCGTCGTCGAGCTTGGCCTGCTGGAAGGCCTTGACGACCGTCTTGATGTTCTTGTTGGCGGAGTCGACGCCAACGCCGAGGAAAAAGTTGCGGCCCTTGAGGCCGAGACGGTCGATCACCGTTTCGTCGGCCGGCACAGCCTTGATGTGGTCGCCGCCCTCGAAGCAGACCGGCATGGTGGCGACGTCGGCGCCGTACCATTTGCCGATCTCGCGGCGAGAAAATTCAGAGACTGTGATCACCAGGTCGGAGCGCTTGCACAGCCGCGGGATCAGGAATTTGTAGGCGGCGCGGAAACGCGGCGAGAAATTATTCGGCAGCGCCAGCACGGTCGCGTCGTGCACGACTACGACCTGATGGCGGGCGGCGAGCGGTCCGAGCATGCACAGATTGAGCAGAAGCTGGCCGGCTCCGTGCAGCGGGTATTCGATCTGCTCCCAGGCATAGCCGCCGAAATGCCCGACCCGGCGAAGCGGGATGTTCTTGAGCGAGAAATCGCGCGCCGCGCGCGGCGCGAGGATTTCAACGCGGCCGTTGAGCGCGGCAAAATCAGTATCGAGCAGTCGGTCGATCGCCTTGATTGCTTCCGCCGCAAAGCGCTGCACGCCCGAGGAGCGCTGCGTCAGAAAACGGCCATTGATGGCAATGCGTGGCAATGGCGACATCAACGGCGCTCTCCCGCTTCAATCAGCGCGGCAACCGCCCCGGCAAAATGCTTCGGTGAAAGCTGCGCGGCGACGTCTCTGGCAGCGGCCGCACCCATATTGGCGCGCAGATCGGCGTCGCCGGCGAGGCGCCGCAGCCAGGCCGCGGCCTCCTCGACATTGGCGTCCGCCCACATCTGACCGTCGGCGGCGAAAACGCCTTCGGGGTCGTGCACCGGAATGAGCGAGTAGGACACCAGCGCCGAATTATCGTTGTTCATGAATTCGAGATTGCCGGACCATGCCGTGGCGATCACCGGCTTGCCAAGCGCCATGGCCTGCGCCGGCACGAGGCCGAAGCCCTCCGACCGGTGCAGTGAGATTACGATATCGGCGGCGGCCATCAGCCCCGCCATATCGGCTTCCGGCAACATGCCCTCGATCAGGCGAATGTTTTTGGCGCCGGCAATCGTTGTGTCGAGTTCGCGCCGCGCCCATTGCGCGCCGTTGTCGATAACTTTGATGGCCAGCATGCAGTCCGGAGCGTCGCCGAACGCCTTGCGGAACGCGGCGATGGCGGCGAGCGGGTTCTTGCGGCTGAAGGCCGAGCCGAGATGGAACACGTTGAGCACGACCAAGGCATCGGCCGGCAGGCCAAGCTTGCCGCGCATGTTTGGCGTCGCCGCCATCGGCGGCAAGGGATGCGGCACAACATGCACTGGCTTATCGGTGGCGGCGGCGACGGCGTCGCGGGTGAAGGCGCTCGGCACCCAGATTTCGTGCAGGTAGCGAAAACTTGGCCGCCACCCGTCGGGCAGCCGCGGCAGTTCCCAGGCCCAGTAGCCGATAATGCGGCGGCCGCGGACGCGCGCGCGCCCGAGCGCCCAGAGCGCGTGCGGCAAGAAAGGCCCGTTGTGATGGACGATCAGGCTGCCGACGCCGGGTGTCAGCGTGCGCCGTTGCGCGGCTTCGGACATCTCGACCTGGCCGAAGGCCGGGCTCAAGTCGAAGGCGGCGGGGGAAAAGCCTGCGGCATCGAGCGAGGCGTAGGCCAGCCGCGCGCCTTCGCCGACGCCGCTCGCGGTTGAGAACAGACCGGCGATGGCGAGCGGCATTCCGCCGCGCGGATTGGCGTCCGGCAGCGGCGCAATCATGCGGCTGACGTCGAACAGAATCTGGCTGCGCGTGTTCTGCGGCAGCCGTTGCCATAGCCGCCGCAAGGCGCCGCGCCGCGCCGGCCGGCGGTCATTGGGAGTCGGATTCAAGCGCCGACATGGACGAGCCGTTCCGCCGGCTGCAGTGTCTGGCGGGCGCGCTCGTATTTCAGCGTCGCCGCCGCCAGGCCCCAGATCATGCCGAGCAACAGAAAGAAATGCCGCCAGTGATCGGTATCGATCACGAAACCCTCGAGTACTTCACCGACGAACGCGGCGAATGCGCAGTTGAGATAAGGCTGCCACGGCGTGCGCACGAAGACGGTGCGCAAGGCCGTCCAGAATGTTGCGGCCAGCAGCGTGATGTAGGCCATGGCGCCGGCCCAGCCGTAGACCAGGAAGGCCTGCAGGTAGACGTTATGCTGTTGTATTTTGTGCACGCTGGCGAATCCGAACGGACCCATGCCGTTCGGATAGTTGAGCAGTTCGGCGAGCGCCAGCTCCTGCAGGCGGAAGCGTCCGCCGCTGCCGACGTCGTAGGATTGGATGAGCTGCGCGCGCTGCCGGAACATGTCGGCAACCGAGTCGAACGACAGCGCGATGACGATTAAAGCCGCCACCGCCGCGATGGCGATGACGCCCAGGGTGATGATGCGCATGCGCTTGAGATCGGTGTCCGCCGTGACGAAGGCGATCATCATCATGACCGCGCAGGACACCGCCACATGAAACCAGGCGCCGCGCGAAAAACTCAGGAGCAGGGCGAATAACAGGGCGCCGACGATGAATACGTCGGTGAACCGAAAACGTCGCGCCAGCATGCGCTCCAGCACTACCAGCGCCGGCCAGATCAGGAACGGGCCATAGACGTTGGGATCCTTGAAGGCGCCGAGCGCGCGGTCGTTGGTGGCGAACAGTTCGTGGGCGTGTGGAAACATGTTGAAATAGCCGGCGATCCCGGCGAGCGCGATGATGGTCGCGGTCAGTATGTAGGCCGCGCGTACGGTCACAATGCGCGACATGGTGTTGTCGGCGAACAACGCGGCAAACAGCATCGCCGCCACCCCCAGGTAAATCGACGTGATGGAAAATTGCACCGTCATTTCCTGCCCGGGCACGTTGAGCAGCGCCAGCAGGCCGGCAACGTTGAAGACCAGCAGCAGCAGAAACAACAACGCAAGATGACGGTCGAAACGCACGCCGGCGGCGATACAGGCGACCGCCAGTACCCCCATCAATCCGTCATGCGGCGACGGCTCGATGATGGCGACCGAGCTCGCCAAGACCGTGATGTAAAGCACCACCAGCAGCAGGCGCTCGCTGAGCGTGGCTACTGGCGCCGCTGCGACCGGCGGAGCAGCGCGGCTTCTGGCGATGTCCTGGGCGGTGATCAATACGCGTTCTCTGTCTTGAGCAGCGCGAACGGTGTTCTCGCGATGATCTGGAAATCGAGCAACAGCGACCAGTTCTCGATGTAGTAGAGATCGTGCTCGACGCGCTGCTGGATTTTTTCATGCGTGTCGGTCTCGCCGCGCCAGCCGTTGATCTGCGCCCAGCCGGTGATGCCCGGCTTGACGCGGTGGCGGGCGAAATAGCCGTCGACCGCCTCGTCGTAGAGCTTGGTTTCGGCTTTGGCGTTGACCGCGTGCGGGCGCGGGCCGACCAGCGACAGGTTGCCTTTGAAGACGACGTTGAACAGCTGCGGCAGTTCATCGAGGCTGGTCTTGCGGATGATGCGGCCGACCCGGGTAACGCGCGGATCGTCTTTGGTGACGAGCTTGCTGGCGGTCAGAGTCGGTGGCGTCGGCTCGCATCGAGCGGAACTTGTAGACTTCGATCAGATCGTTGTTGAAGCCGTAGCGCTTCTGCCTGAACAGCACGGGCCCGCGGCTTTCGAGCTTGATGGCGATGGCGATCAGCGCCATCACCGGCAGCGCGCAAACGAGCATGATGCCGCCGATCAATTTATCGAACAGCCATTTCATCACGACGTCCCAATCGGCGATCGGCCGGTCGAACACGTCGAGCACCGGCACGTTGCCGATGTAGGAATAGGAGCGCGGGCGGAATTGCAGTTTGTTGGTGTGGGCGGCGAGCCGGATGTCGACGGGGAGCACCCACAGCTTCTTCAGCATCTGCAGGATGCGGTCTTCCGCCGAAATCGGCAGCGAAAAGATCACCAGATCGACGCGCGTGCGGCGGCCGAACTCGACCAAGTCGTCGACCACGCCGAGTTTGCGCTCGCCGGCGCAATCCATGCTGCTGCGATCGTCGCCGCGGTCGTCGAACAGGCCGATGATCTTGACGCCGGAATCCTTTTGTCGCCGCAGTTCTTCGATGACGTGTTCGCCGGGCACGCCGCCGCCGACGATCACCGTGCGGCGGGTGAGGCGGCCTTCGCGCGTCCATTTGCGCACCAGCAGGAACAATAGCCGCCGCGACGTCATCAGCACCGCCAGGCCGGTGACGTAGAAACTGCCGAGCCAGACGCGCGAGAACATCTCGCCGGCTTTGGCGAAGAAGGAAGCGCCGATCACGATCAGGAACACGACCGACCAGGCCGAGGCCAGCCGCATGTATTGCTTCTCGTGACCGCGGAAGGCCTGCACCTGGTAGATATCGGCGGTCTGGAAGGCGAACATCGACAGCAGGGCGATGGCGAAGGTCGCGCCGGCATAGCGCCAGATCAGATCTTCGGTCGGCTGCAGGTAGAGCGCGAACACCGCGATGCCGACCAGCACGATCAGCGCGAACTCGGCCATGCGGACAAAGCCCGCGAGCACGATCGGCGACATCGGCGCGGCGGCAGGGGTCGCGGCCACAGCGAGCGCTTCCGGCGTCAGCGACGGGGCTTTGGCCTCCGCGCGCGGGCCGGCGCGCAGGCGCTGAAGAAACGCCGTAGCGCCCTCCGGGCCTATTGAAGCGCGCGTGTGTCGGTATCGGTCATGTGTGAGCGACCAGCCGCCCGCGAGCCCCGGGGCGGCAGCAGAGATCGTCCCTAATTCACGGAAATTTCTAAGGAAAGAGTGTCAAAAAAGGCTTATCGGGGTATCCGAATATGTCTTAAAGCCGTCACTGGCTGCCCAGCGTTTCCAGCGCCGTCTGGTAGGCGGCGAGCACGCCGTCGACCATGGTTTCGACCGAGAATGATGTCTGCACCTGCTGGCGCAGTTTCCGCGTGATCTCCGCCATGACGTCAGGGTGGTCGAGGGCGCGGCCGATGGCTTGCGCCAGCGCGGCTGAATCCAGCGGCGGTACCAGGGTATTGGAGAGGGGGCCATAGATTTCCGGGATGCCGCCGACATTCGTCGTTATCAGCGGCTTGGCGCCGGCTGCGGTTTCCAGCACCACATAAGGCAGCGATTCCGCCCGCGACGGAACCACCATGATGCGGCCGAGGGTTAACGCCTCGGCGGCGGGCATGGCCGGCCGGAAATGGACGGCGTTTGCAAGGCCGAGATTCTCGACCTGAGCTTGCAGCGCCGCGCGCTCGGGACCGTCGCCGACCAGGGTCGCGGTGACCGTGCGCCCGGCCGCGCGCAAGCTCGCAATGGCGTCGAGCAGCACGTCGATGCCCTTGACCGGCCGCAATTCGCCCATGAACACCAAATCGGTGGCGTCGGCCTTGGCGATGATTGGCTTGAATTCCGCTTGCGAGACGCCGTTGTGGACGATGCGCACCAGCCCGCGCGGATTGCCGATCTTGCTGCGGAATATGTCGGCGCTGTAGGCGCTCTCGAACAGAAACAGGTCGCCGCGCAACATCAGCAAACGCTCGGTCGCCAGATAGAATTTTCCCGCGAGGGTATTGTGGGCAAACAGCAGGCTGCCGCCATGCGGCGTATAGGCGCGCACGGCACGCTTGGGTCCGAACGAGAGGCGGGCATAGGCGCCGCCTTTGGCGCCATGGCCGTGCACGACGTCGGCCTGGGTTTGCGCGGCGCGGCGCACGACATGGGCGAGCGCAAACAAATCGCCGGGATTGGCGTGGCGGCGCATGGGAAAGCGGGTGAGGCCGAGCTTGAGCGAAGGCTCGAGCAGCCGCAGCGCATCCTCGCCGCGCGTTCCGCCGGTGCGCGAATCGGCGATCACCCCGACCCTGTGCCCGCGTGCGTTTTGCTCGCGCGTCAGGTCGAGCACATGGCGAAACAGGCCGCCGACCGGGGCGCGGAAGACGTGAAGAATATTCAACGGTTTCATGCGTTAGAACCACCGCTCCTTGACCATCACGGTATCGCCCGGGCGCAGCGGGTAAGTGAGCGGCACCTCGCTCTTGCTCTGATCGCCCGGCGCGCTGCGGGTGAGTTCGACCGTCGACTTGTAGGCGCGCGGGGCAAAGCCGCCGGCAATCGCGATCGCCTTTTCCACCGTCATGTCGGCGACGTAAGGGTATTGGCCCGGCGTCGTCACTTCGCCGAGGATGAAGAACGGCCGGTAGCTTTCCACTTCCACCGTCACATGCGGCTCGCGCACGTAGCCCTGCTTGAGCCGCTCGGCGATGCGTTGCGACAGTTGCTGCGTGGTGATGCCGCGCGCCGCCACGCTGCCGATCAGCGGCAGGCTGACATTGCCGCCGGCATCGACGATGTAGGTGTTGGAAATGCCGTCCTGGCCGAACACCACGACGCGCAATTTGTCGCCGGGCCCGAGCGTGTAGGGCTGCTCGCCGGCGGGGGTGCGTAGGCGTATGGCGACGGTGCGGCGGGGGACTGCGCCGCGATATCCGCTTGCGGCGCAGGCGCCGGTTGCGGGACATATTGCAGCACGAGGGCGCTGCTGCGTTGCTGCGCGTAAGCCTGCGGCGCGCTCGCCTGCATGGCAAACAGGCCGCGGCCGGCGTCGCCGTCCGGCTCGTGCCGCATGCAGCCGCTGGCCGCGAGCGCGACCAAAGCGGCCAACAGAAATCGGGCTCCCCGCATCGAACGAATCCGCGCCGCCTCGTGGAAATTCAGGCGGATTAGGGAGCCTGTATGGTTAACAAAATCTAACCGTCGGCGAGCGCCGGCGCCGGAAATTAACGTGGAAGCAACCATAATAGGTTGTCATCCCGCCGGTACCGTCAGTCTGTGTGGAGTGAGGCATGTTGTTCCGTAAGAAGTCGAAAGTTGCCGATGCGCCTGCCGCGCCCGCCCTGGTACCGATTGCCGTCACTGGCGAGCCCGATTTGCGCGGTTTAGGCCGCCTGCTGTGGGCGAAGAAAGCCAAAATTCTCGCCATCACGCTGATCGCGGCCGCCGCCGCCTTCGCCGTCGTCAACGCCATCACCCCGCGTTACCGCTCCGAATCGCGCCTGCTGCTGGAGGCGCGCGAGAACGTGTTCCTGCGCGCCGAAGCCGACAAGAATGGCGGCGACCGCACCACCATCGATACCGAAGCGGTGACCAGCCAGATCCAACTCGTGCTGTCGCGCGATCTGGCGCGCGAAGTGATCAAAAAGGAGAAGCTCGCCGACAATCCGGAATTCGATTCGGCGTTGCGCGGCCCGTCGACGCTCAAAGTCGTGCTCAGCCTGTTCGGCATCGGCCGCGATCCGGCCGGCATGACGAAGGAAGAGCGGACGCTCGAATTCGTATTACGACCGGCTCAATGTCTTCGCGGTGGAAAAATCCCGCGTCATCGCGCGTCGATTTCCTCTCCGCCAATCCCGATCTCGCCGCCCGCGTCGCCAATAGCGTCGCCGAGACCTATCTCAAGATGCAGCAAACGGCGCAGCAGGATCAGACGCGCGCCGCCGGCGATTGGCTGGCCGGCGAAATAGCCAATCTGCGCACCAAGGTGGCGGACGCCGAAGCCAAGGTCGAGGCCTATCGCTCCAGGACCAATCTGTTCGTCGGCGCCAACAACACCTCGCTGCCGACCCAGCAACTGACCGAGATCAATTCGCAGATCGCCGCGGCGCGCGGCCAAAAGGCCGATCTTGAGGCGAGGGCGCGGCAATTGCGCGAGCTCATCCGCTCCGGCAAGCCGATCGAGTCCTCCGATATCGCGAATTCCGAATCCATGCGCCGGCTGATCGAGCAGCGCAATGCGCTGCGCTCGCAGTTGGCCGAACAGTCCACCACCTTGCTCGACCAGCATCCGCGCATCAAGGAACTCAAGGCGCAAATCGCCGAAGTCGAAGGGGCAGATTCGCGCCGAAGGCGGGCGCCTTGCGGCGCAACTCGACAATGACGCCAAGGTGGCGGGCGACAGGCTGGAGACGCTGACCGCCAGCCTCAACACGGTCAAGAAGCAAGCCTCGCAGACCAACGGGCAGGACGTGCAACTGCGCGCGCTCGAGCGCGAGGCCAAGACCGAGCGCGATCTGCTGGAATCCTATCTCGCCAAATACCGCGAGGCGACCGCGCGCGACAACATCAATGCCGCGCCGCCGGAAGCGCGCATCATTTCGCGCGCCAGCCCGGCGATCAAGCCGGACTATCCGAAGAAATTGCCGACCGTGCTGATCGCGGCCTTCGCCGCTTTCGCATTGTCGGCGGGCTTCATCGTGACCGGAGCGCTGCTGGCGACGCCTTCGCCGTCGTCCCGGCTATCCCTATGCGCCGCCGCCGATGGCCGCGCGCATGACGCGCGTCGATTCGCCGTCCATGATGCCGGCCGCTTCGCCTGCCGCGGCCATGCCCGCCGCGCCGATGGCGGTCGAGTACGGTCGAGCAGATCGCGCAGAACATGCGCCAGGCCGGTGACGACGGCCGCCGCGTCATCGTCGTCGGGACCATGCGCAATGTCGGCACCACCCACGCCGCGATTTCGCTCGCCCGGACGCTGGCGCAAGACGCCAATGTGGTGCTGGTCGACATGGCCTTCGGCTCGCCCAATCTGTCGATCATCTCGGACGATCCCGAGGCGCCCGGCATCGCCGAACTCGTGCGCGGCAACGCGACGTTCGGCGACATCATCACGCGCGACCAATATTCGGCCGTGCACCTCGTCGCGACCGGCGATGTCGGCAACGAGGCGCGCCTGCTCGCCGCCTCGCCGATGCTGGCGACCATGGTCGAGGCGCTGGTGCGCAGCTACGATCACGTGGTGATCGACGTCGGTTCTGCCGCCGATGTCGCGCTCGAGCGGTTTGCGCCGCTGGCCGCGCACGCGGTGCTGGTGGCCATCGATCCGGCCAATCCGGCGACAAGAACCGCGCGCGAACGCCTGATGACGGCGGGGATTGCCGACGTGACGGTGATGGCCGGCGCGCCGCAGGTCATCGCCGCCTAAATCCACCGCCGCCCGGGGAGTGGGGCCTGGTCACCGCGTCGCAAACATTTGTTGATATAAGGGCCGGATTAGTCGGCCGATTGAGCTTTTGGAACCAGACGCTTGGCGGGCATGAAGCAGACCATCATCCGGACCGGGCTGGAAACGCTCTATTTCACCGGCCTGCACCATTTCATGCGTCCGCTGGTCGGCGGCGTCGGCGCCATCCTGACGCTGCATCACGTGCGCCCGCGGCGGCCGGACGCGTTCCAGCCCAACCATCTGCTGGAAATCACGCCGGAGTTCCTGGATCGCTTGCTGCGCCGGCTGAAAAACTCAGGCCTCGACGTGATCTCGCTCGACGAGATGCACGCCCGTTACATCAACGGCGATTTCAAGCGCCGCTTCGTCTGCATCACCTTCGACGACGGCTACAAGGACCTGATGCGCTGGGCCTATCCGGTGCTGAGGAAATACCGGCTGCCGTTTGCGCTCTACATCCCGACCAGCTTCCCCGACCGGCTCGGCGAACTGTGGTGGCTCGCGCTCGAAGCGGTGATCGCGCAGAACAGCCGCATCGGCCTGGTGATCAACGGCGACGCCCGCTTCTTCGACTGCCGCACCGTGAGGGAAAAGCGCGATCTTTACGACGAAATCTACGGCTATCTGCGCAGCATGAAGACCGAAGACGAATTGCGCCGCGTGGTGCGCGATCTTGCCGCCCGCTATCGCGTCGATATGGCGGCATTTTGCCGCGACCTGTGCATGGACTGGCGCGAGATCATCGATCTCGCCGCCGATCCGCTGGTCACCATCGGCGCGCACACCGTCAACCACAACATGCTCAAGAAGATGGCGGACGAATCCGCCGTGCGCGCCGAAATGGCGATGAGCCGCACCGTGCTGGAAGCCACGCTCGGCAAACGGCCGCAGCATCTGGCCTATCCGGTCGGCGATCCGACCTCGGCCGGGCCGCGCGAGTTCCGCATCGCCGCCGAGCTGGGTTTCAAGACCGCCGTGACGACGCGGCCGGGCGTGCTGTTCAAGGCGCACCGCGACCATTTGACCGCGCTGCCGCGCATTTCGGTCAACGGCGATTTCCAGCAGCAGCGCTATCTCGAAGTCCTGATGTCGGGCGCCGCCACGGCGATGTGGAACGGCTTCCGCCGCGTCAACGCGGCCTGATTCTCGTCAGGCTTGCACCATCCAGCTGACCAGCGGCATCGCCGGCAGCACCCAGCCGAGCCCGGCGACCACATAGAAGATCGCGGCGACAAAGCCGTTGATGTCGGTGAGCACCGATTGCGCCAACGCCATGGCGAGCAGCGCCCACACCGACGCCAGAACCAACAGGGCGACGGTGCCGATCAGTTTGCGGGTGCGGATGCGCATGAGCACGGCTCTGCGTCTTGGTGATTTGCGATGCGGCGCGCATGACTATATGGTCCGCGCGGTTTCCTGGAAAGCCAAGCGTTCCATGCACGGTCATCGGTCCATTCCGGAGTTTCGCCTGCGCGCGGTGCGGCTGTGGCTGCTCGCGGCGGCGGCGATGATCTTCCTCACGCTGATCGTCGGCGGCGCGACGCGGCTTACGGTGTCCGGCCTCTCGATCGTGGAATGGAAGCCGGTCACCGGCGTGCTGCCGCCGCTGAGCGAGCCGGCCTGGCAGGCCGAATTCGACGCCTACAAGGCCATCCCCCAATACCGCGAACTCAACAAAGGCATGAATCTCGCGCAGTTCAAGACCATCTATTTCTGGGAATGGACGCACCGCCTGCTGGCGCGCGCCACGGGCGCGGTGTTCCTGCTGCCGTTTCTGTTGTTCCTGTGGCAGGGCGCGATCCCGCCGCCGCTGCGCGACGCGGCTGTGGGTCATCTTCGCCGGCGGCGCCGCGCTCGGCGTGGTCGGCTGGTGGATGGTGTCGTCCGGCCTTTCCGGCACGCTCGTCAAAGTGTCGCAATATCGCCTCGCGTTCCACATGACGCTGGCCTGCGCGATCTATGCGGCCATCCTGTGGACCGCGCAGCAGATCGCGCCGCGTCCATTGCGCGAGGCGCCCAGGCGGCTGCGCCTCGGCGCGCTGGCCGTTGCCGCGCTTGCTGCTGGTGCAGATCTATCTCGGCGCGCTGGTCGCCGGGCTCGATGGCGGATTGAAATACAATACCTGGCCGCTGATCGACGGCGCGGTCATGCCGCCGCTCGACCAGTTGCTGTTCATCAAGCCGCTCTGGCGCAATCTGTTCGAGAACATCCTGACCGTTCAGTTCGATCACCGCATGCTGGCCGACGGCATATGGCTGTTGGCGATGCTGCACGCCTTCGATGCATGGCGGCAGCGGCGCGACGGCGCGCGGCGCGATCGTGCTGGCCGGCGCGGTGACGCTGCAGGCCGCGCTCGGCATCGTCACGCTGCTCTATCAGGCGCCGCTCGCGCTCGCGCTCGCGCATCAGGTGATGGCGATGGTGGTGTTCAGCATCGCCATCGTCCATGCCGAGCGGCTGTCGCATCGCGCGCTCGCGCGCGTGCCGGAGGCGGTGGGGCAGGCCGCGTGATCGACGTCGCGATCAATGACGGCATTGCCGTCGTCACCCTGCGGCACGGCAAGGCCAATGCGCTCGACATCGAATTCTGCGAGGCGCTGGCGGCGCGCTTTGCCGAACTGCGCGACAGCGCGGCGAAAGCCGTCGTGCTGACCGGGCAGGGCAAGATCTTTTCCGCCGGCGTCGATCTGATCCGCGTCAGCGAGGGCGGCGCCGACTACATTCGCAAATTCCTGCCGGCGCTGCACAAGCTCTACGACACGGTGTTCTTTCATCCCAAGCCCGTGGTGGCGGCGATCAACGGCCATGCCATCGCCGGCGGCGCCGTGCTCGCATGCTTGCGCCGACCGCCGCATCATGGCGCGCGAGGGTGGGCGCATCGGCGTCACCGAAATGCTGGTCGGCGTGCCGTTTCCGGCGCTCGCCTTCGAGATCGTGCGCTTCGCGGTGCCGCCGCGCCATCTGCCGGAGTTCACGCTGAGCGGCGCGACCTACACGACCGATGCCGCGCTCGACCGCGGCTGGATCGACGAGATCGCGGAGCCTTCCGAACTCATGGAGGACGCGATTGCGGTTGCGCAAGAACTTGCCTTGCTGTCGCCGCGCGGCCTTCGCGCAGACGAAAAGGCAAATCCGCCAAGCCGTGACCGAACGCATGGCGGCAAGCGGCGCGGCGACCGACAAGGCGGTGACCGAAATCTGGACCGCGCCGGAGACGCTTGGACGAATCCGCGACTACGTCGCGCGCACGCTCAAGAAAGCCTGACGCCGACCGCTAGCCTTTCAGCCCCTGCTCGAGGTCGGCGATGATGTCGGCCACATCCTCGAGCCCGACCGACAGCCGCACCACGTCCGGCCCCGCGCCGGCCTGCACCTTCTGCGCGTCGGACAATTGCTTGTGCGTGGTCGAGGCGGGATGGATGATCAGCGAGCGCGTGTCGCCGATATTGGCGAGATGCGAGAACAGCTTGACGTTCGACACCAGCTTGACGCCGGCGTCGTAGCCGCCCTTGAGCCCGAAGGTGAACACCGCGCCGCAGCCCTTCGGCACGTATTTCTTGGCGAGCGCGTTGTATTTGTCGCCGGCCAGCCCCGGATAGCTCACCCAGGCCACCTCCGGCCGTTTCGCCAGCCATTGCGGCGACGCGCGAGCGCGTTCTCGGAATGGCGTTGCATGCGCAGCGGCAGCGTCTCGATGCCGGTCAGGATCAGGAAGGCGTTGAACGGCGACAGCGCCGGTCCGAGGTCGCGCAGGCCGAGCACGCGGCAGGCGATGGCGAAGGCGAAGTTGCCGAAGGTCTCGCCCAGCACCATGCCGGAATATTCCGGGCGCGGCTCCGACAGCATCGGATAGCGCTTGTCCTGCAGCCAATTGAAGCTGCCGCCGTCGACGATCATGCCGCCGATCGAGTTGCCGTGACCGCCGAGGAATTTGGTGAGCGAATGCACCACGATGTCGGCGCCGTAGTCGAGCGGTTTGCACAGATAGGGCGTCGCCAGCGTGTTGTCGACGATCAGCGGCACCTTGGCCTTGCGCGCGATTTTGGCGATCGCCTCGATGTCGGTGATGACGCCGCCCGGATTGGCGATCAACTCGATGAAGATCGCCTTGGTCTTCGGCGTGATCGCCTTTTCAAACGTGGAGATGTCGTCGGGATCGGCCCACACCACGTTCCAGCCGAAATTCTTGTAGGAATGGTTGAACTGGTTGATCGAGCCGCCATAGAGCTTCTTGGAGGCGACGAATTCCTCGCCCGGCATCATCAGCGCGTGCATCACGATCACTTGCGCGGCGTGGCCGGAGGCGACCGCAAGCCCCGCGGTGCCGCCTTCGAGCGCGGCGACGCGCTCTTCCAGCACGGCGCAGGTCGGATTGCCGATGCGGGTATAGATGTTGCCGAAGGCCTGCAGGCCGAACAGCGAGGCCGCGTGCTCGACGTCGTCAAAGACGAAGGACGTGGTCTGGTAGATCGGCGTCGCCCGCGCGCCGGTGGTCGGATCGGGCTTGGCGCCGGCGTGAATTGAGAGCGTTGAAAAACCCGGAATGCGTTCCGCGTCGGCCATGTCATCCCCCTTGCTGCCGGACGTTGCCGTGCCGGTCGGTGGCAGGTGTTTAACGAATGGCTGAGGCGGGTCAAGAGAACGGCCTTCCCTAATCCGGCCTACAGTCGCAATTCCTTACCTGCAGCAGGTCTTGTTTGGGAATTGACAGTCACAATGCCGTCATTTGCGGCCGGCCTTACGCCGAACTCTTTCGGCTATTGCCGGCCGGCGCCGCAGGGCCGGCGGTGCCCGACCTCTCGTCGAGCGACATGCGCTGCACGCCTTTGCCGAGCGGCTGCGCGCGTTTGGAGGATAGCGTGCGCGAATTGACGCCCATCCATGAAATCTCCGCTCGACAGGCGTCCGTATTCGATCTTCGGGCAGCGGTTCATGACGACTTTGAGGCCAGCGGCTTCGGCAAGTTGCGCGGCTTCCTCGTTGCGCACGGTGAGCTGCATCCAGATGACTTTGGGCTTCGGCTCGAGCGCGAGTGCCTCATGGACAATCGGCAGCACGTGGTCGGAGGCGCGGAAGATATCGACCATGTCGACCGGCTCGGGAATATCGGCGAGCTTGGCGTAGACTTTCTGCCCGAGAATTTTCTTGCCGGCCTGTCCCGGATTGACCGGGATCATGCGGTAGCCGCGCTCCTGCAGATATTTGAAGACAAAGTAGCTCGGCCGATTGTCCTTCGGCGAGATGCCAACCACGGCGATGCTCTTCACGCTCTTGAGAATGCCGCGGATATAGCCGTCGGGATACGCGTCGTGGTTCATTGCCCGCGGCTATTTCGCCGGAATGACCGGCAGCAGCAGATACGATTCCCGCTCGCCGCCGGCGTAGATCGTGTTCGTGCCGGTGTTGTAGTCGGCGTGATAGTGCAGATAGCCGGCGCTGCCGGCGCCGTCGCGCGGCTGCACGTCGAGACGTATGTGATGGTTCTTCTTGAACACCATCGACGTCGGCCAGATTTCGACCTGCACCTGCACGATCTCGCCGGGCTTCAGATAAAGCCGCCGCTGATGCTTGTGATAGGGCCGGTAGGGCAGGGTCAGTTCGGGATCGAGTTCGCGGTGCGAGACGCGCAGCCAGCCTTTGGCCACCGGCACCGGCGCGCCCTGCTGGCCGGTTTCCAAAATCTCATTTCCGTCCGCGTCGAAGTTGCGCAGCGTCAGGAACAGATCCATGTCCTCGCTTTCGCTCGACACCCAGAAGCTTGCCATCAGCGGCCCGGTGACCTCGATGTCGTGCGGCAAAGGCGGCGTCTGCAGCGCGACGCCCATGCCGGGCTTGATGCCGCCGCCGCCCATCACCTGCGACGAGGCCGCCGAGGTCGAGCCCATGGTGCCGAGGCTGAAGGCCGGATAAGTGCATGAGCTTTCCGTCTTCGGATTTTCCTTCGCCAGAATACCGGTCTGCGGCTGTCCCTGCGGCGGCGACTGCGACAGGTCGAAATAGAATTTGGTCCACTGCGTGCGCTTGAGCGGCCATTCGTTCTCGTGCCGCCATTCGAGCACGTCGTTGCCCTTGCGGATCGCCAGCTTCACCGGCGGTTCGTCCATCACGCCGTTGTCGATGCCCTTGAGCCAGTAGTCGAGGAAGCGGAGCTGATCGCGCCTGCCGTCCTCGGTGTAGAACGCATGGACGTGGCTGCCGGCGTGGATGCGCAGCTTCTTGTGTTTGGAGGCCGCGCGCATGTAGGCCTCGGTATTGCCGCGCAGATGCAGCGCCATGCCCGACCAGTTGCCGACCGTGAACATCGGCACCGTGATCTTGTCCCATTGCGCCTGCGCGCCACGCAGCGCGCCGCTGTCAAGACTGTCGTGCAGCCAGCGATACATCATGTCCGACTTCCAGCGGTCCGGCTCGACGCGCGAGGCGCGGCCAAGCAGGTGGTGCATCAGATGCGCGGTGAACCAGTTGGTCATGAACACGCTGAGCAGGCCGCCGTGATAGAGCGCGTCGCGGTAGAGGTCGGCGGCGCCTTCCCAGGGGATGATCGCCTTCAACGACGGCGGCGCCAGATTAGCGACGAACCATTGGTTCATCGCGTAGTAGGAAATGCCGATGAGGCCGACCTTGCCATTGCACCAGGGCTGCACCGCCGCCCACTCAATGGCGTCGTAAAAGTCGACCGCTTCGGCTTGCGACCACGGCTCATGCTGGCCGGGCGAGTTGCCGCTGCCGCGCCCGTCGACGCGCACGGCGGCGTAACCCTGCGGCACCCACCACAGCGGATTGACGGTCTCCCAGTTCATATAAGGGTTGGGCTTTTCCTCCAGCGTGTCGGGCGTGACCCACAGCTTGTCTTTCTGATAGGGACCGAGATTGAGCAACGCCGGCACCCGTTCGGTGCCTTGCGGGCGGAAGATGTCGGCCATCAGCCGCGCGCCGTCGCGCATCGGCACTGCGACATCTTTTTCGATCACGATTGTCTCGCTGCCCGCGCCGGTATGGACGTTCATGCTCGCAATTCCTCACGCTCTGGATTCTGCGCCCGCCGCAACAAGCATCAGCGGTCTTCCCAGTTCGGATCGCGTTTGTCGATGAAGGCGCAGATGCCTTCCTCGGCATCGCGCGCCATCATGTTCTCGGTCATCACTTCGGAAGCGTAATCGTAGGCCTCGGCGAGCCCCAGCTCGGCCTGCCGGTAGAAGGCCTGCTTGCCGATCTTGAGCACGTAAGAGGATTTCGACGCGATCTGCTTGGCGAGCGCGAGCGCGGCTTTGCGCTCTTCGCCAGGCGCCACTACCCGATTGATCAGCCCGATGCGGGCGGCGTCTTCGGCCGCGACCATGTCGCCGGTGAGCAGCATTTCCATGGCGTGTTTGCGCGCCACATTGCGCGACAGCGCCACCATCGGCGTCGAGCAGAACAACCCGATATTGACGCCGGGCGTGGCGAACTTCGCCGCCGAGGAGGCGAGGGCGAGATCGCAGCTCGCCACCAGCTGGCAGCCGGCGGCGCTGGCGACGCCTTGCACGGCGGCGATCACCGGCTGCGGCAAGTTGACGATCTGCTGCATCATCGCGCTGCACGTGGTCATGATGTGCTTGAAATAAGCGCGTCCGCCGTCGGCGATCGCCGCGCCGCGCGGTCAATTCCTTCAAGTCGTGGCCGGCGCAGAATGCCGGGCCGTTCGCCGCTAGCACCACGGCGCGGATCGATCTTGTCGGCGGCGATCTCGTCAAACGCGGCCGACAGCGCGTTGAGCAGCGCTTCCGACAGGCTGTTGCGCGCCGCCGGCCGGTTGAGCACGAGGATCGCGATGTCGCCCGTCGCGCTCGCGCAGCAGCACGGGCGCTTCGTCGGTGCGCGTGCGTTTCGGACGTTCATGGCGGCGATACTTAACCTGAGGCCTGGGTCGCGCAAGGCCGGGAACGGCGGCCGTGGCATATTGCGTTGGCGGAGAGCCATGGCGAAGAAAGCGCGAAACGAAGAAGCGCACGAAGCGCGGCAAGCGCTTGGTCGCAGCGCGTCACACGAGGAGAGCGCCGCGCTGATGCTGGAGCCGGGCGTGTTCACTTTGCGCACGCCCGGGCAGATCGCCTATCGCTCAAGCGCTCGGCGGAGCGCAGCCATGCGGCGCAAATCACTCGCCTTTTCGTTCCGCCATGTCGATGCTTACGTTCTACATCAACCGCGCCGGCAAGGGCCTTTCCGCAGCGCGAAAGAAAAAATTCGAACAGGCGAAGGACGAACTTGCGCGCGCTCTATGGCAAGGGTTGAAAAGGCCGATTGACCCGGGTCGGCATGGTCTCGGACGCAGCGCCGGGAAGTCCGGCGCGATAGGGGGAGCGATGCCTGCGCCAGCCATGTCGGCCGACGAAATCGCAAAACTGCTGCATGCGGAATTCCCACAGGCGTTCTATCCGGGCTGCGGGCACACCATCGATCGGGTCGCGCACGGCGACGTGCGCGTACGCTGGGCCTTCGAGGAGAGCAGCCTGCGCCCGGGCGGCACCGTGTCTGGGCCGACCATGATGGAACTGGCCGACTTTGCCATGTATGTCGCGGTGTTCTCGGCGATCGGGCCGCAGCCGCTTGGCGGTCACCACCAATCTCAACATCAATTTTCTGCGCAAGCCGACCCGCGCTGACCTGATTGCCGACGCGCGCTTGATGAAGGTCGGTAAACGGCTGGCGGTCGGCGAGGTCACCATCTACTCCGAGGGCACGGATGAGCCGGTGGCCCATGTCACGGCCACCTATTCGATCCCGCAGGCCCGATGATTAGCAGATGGTGCTAAATTACCATTCTTATAAGACATTGATTATACTCGTGTAATATAACAGCTGTGGCGTTGACCGCAGCGGGCTGCTCGGCTAGAGAACCGCACCTCCGGCGCGCATCTGTCCGCCAATACTTTCCAAGGGTTTGTCATGACGACCTATTCGGCCAAGGCCGCCGACATCGAAAAGAAATGGCTGCTGATCGACGCCAGCGGGCTGGTGGTCGGCCGGCTCGCCACGATCGTGGCGATGCGGCTGCGCGGCAAGCACAAGGCGACGTACACACCGCACGCAGATGACGGCGACAACGTTATCGTCGTCAACGCCGCCAAGGCGGTGTTCACGGGCCGCAAGCGGGAGCAGAAAGTCTATTACCGCCACACCGGATTCATCGGCGGAATCAAGGAGCGCACGGCGAAGTCGATCTTCGAAGGCCGCTTCCCGGAACGCATCGTCGAGAAGGCGGTCGAGCGCATGTTGCCGCGCGGACCGCTCGGCCGCGTGCAGTTCGGCAACTTGCGCGTCTATCCCGGACCCGAACATCCGCACGAAGCGCAGAAACCGGAAAAGCTCGACGTCGCCGCGATGAACCGCAAGAACGTGAGGAGTGCCTGACCGTGGCCGAGACCGTACAGTCGCTGGAAGGATTGGCGAGCCTCAAGCCGGCAGCGCCGGAAGCCCCGAAATACGTGCAGAAGCTCGACGCGCAGGGGCGCGCTTACGCCACCGGCAAACGCAAGAACGCAGTCGCCCGCGTCTGGATCAAGCCGGGCTCGGGCAAGATTCTGGTCAACACCAAGACGGTGGAAGTGTTCTTCGCGCGGCCGGTGCTGCGCATGCTGATCCAGCAGCCGCTGGTCGCCGCCAACCGCGCCGGGCAATACGACGTGATCTGCACGGTTTCCGGTGGCGGCCTTTCCGGCCAGGCCGGCGCGGTGCGCCACGGCCTTTCCAAGGCGCTCACCTATTTCGAGCCGGATCTGCGCGGCGCGCTCAAGAAGGGCGGCTTCCTCACCCGCGACTCCCGCGTGGTCGAGCGCAAGAAGTACGGCAGGGCCAAGGCGCGGCGCTCGTTCCAGTTCTCCAAGCGCTGATCGATCGAATTCGCCGGTCAGATCCGCAAAAGGCGCGCAGAAATGCGCGCCTTTTGCATTTAGCGGCCGTTGTCCCGCCTGCGGTTCGCCGCCGAATTACTTACAATTTTCACAAGTTTTGCATCGAAGGCTGCTCGAGCGCTCAAGCCTTTTCGCATAAGGCCGGGAGTACGATGTGCTTACCGCCCGCCCATACAATCCAGGCGGTTGATGAGAGCGTCATGTTCGCCGCGGCCGTACCAATGCTGTCGCACTTGGATATTCCGACCTTGGGATTCGTGGCCGTCTGCATCGCCGCGCTGCTCGGAATATTGCTGCTGGCTGCCTGGGTCCAGCAGCGCAACGTGCCCGCGCTCGCCTGGTGGGGTTCGGCCTATTTAATCGGCGCTTCGTCGATCGCGCTCTGGGGCGCGCCGGCGCCGTTGTTGCGATTGCCGCCGGAGATCCCGCAGGCCCTGACCTTCCTCGCTTGTGGCATGATCTGGAACGGCGTGCGGCTATTCCACGGGCGGCGGTTGCTGCCGGAGGCCGCCTTCGCCGGCGCCATCCTGTGGCTGGTCTTGTGCCAATGGCCGATGCTGCCTCAGGGCAGTCATGCGCGCATTGCGCTCGGCGTGATGGTGGTTGCGACCTACACCTTCTTCATCGCCTTCGAATTGCGGCGCGAGCGGCGCAAGTCGCTTTATTCGCGCACCGCCGCCATTGTGGTACCTGGCGTGCATGCGGCGATGTTCCTGATGCCGGTCGCCATGCAGGCCTTCCTGCCGGAATCCTATGCTGCGGGTTGGCTGACGGTGTTCACGCTGGAGACGATGCTTTACGCCATCGGCACCGCGTTCCTCGTGCTGCTGATGGTCAAGGACAACGACGTCAACCTTTACCGCAACGCGGCCAACACCGACCATCTCACCGGCCTGCTCAATCGCCGAGCCTTTCTGGAAGCCGCGCTCGATCTGAGCGCCCGCCGTGGCAAACGCGGCGAGCCGGTGACGATGATGATGCTCGATCTCGATCGCTTCAAATCGATCAACGACACCTTCGGTCACGCCGTCGGCGACGAGGTGCTGCGGACATTCGCCGAAGTGGCGCGCACGAACATGCGCGCAAACGACATTATCGGCCGGCTTGGCGGCGAGGAATTCGCGGTCATCGTGGCGGAGCCCATGGATTTAGCCGTGCGCATCGCCGAACGTTTGCGCATCGCTTTTGAGGAGGCCGGCGTCACCGTGGCCGGTCATGCAATCGGCGCCACGGTAAGCATCGGCGCCGCCTCGTCCCACGAGCCGCTTGCGGATCTCAGCCCGCTGCTGGCGCGCGCCGACGCGGCGCTTTATCGCGCCAAGCATGACGGCCGCAATCGGGTCCATACCGGCGGCGAAGGGCCGGCGCCGCGTCATGTCGTCGCCCAGCCCACCGCCGCTGGGCATGGCGCCCCGGCCATGGAGACGGCGCGGGTGTTGCCGTTCAGCGGCCATGCGCGCCGGGCCAAATCGGCAAGGGTCACGCGCTAACCGGGCGCCGGCAACCTCTCGTTTACCATCCGCGCGCTAATATGCGCGGATGTCACGTATCGCCCCCAGCAATAGATCTGACGCCGCCGTCCTGGCGCTCGAGGCTTACGCCCAGCGCGCGGGCGCGGCTCTGGCCTGCGCCTATTCGTCCTCGGCCGAATACGACGCCGCGCTGATCGCCGAGCGGCGCGCGGCGGGGGTCTACGGGCCGAAACGCCACCGCAAGCAGATGCTGATTTCCGTGGCCGGCGTTGCCGCGGGTTTGGCCGTCATCTATTTCCTGATCGTCTGACTGGTTCTCAATCCGCAAACGAAAGGGGCGCCCCTCGCGGAGCGCCCCATGCGATGGCTAGGCCGCGGCGCTGACTTTGCCCGCGATCGGGACCGACGCGACCGTCTTCAAAATCTGTGACGCGATCTGGTAGGGGTCCCCTTGCGAGTTGGGGCGGCGATCTTCCAGATAGCCCTTGTAGCCGTTGTTAACGAATGAGTGCGGCACGCGGATCGAGGCGCCGCGGTCGGCCACGCCGTAGCTGAACTGGTGGATCGACGCCGTCTCGTGTTTGCCGGTCAGCCGCATGTGGTTGTCAGGACCGTAGACCGCGATGTGGTCTTCGCGGGCGCCTTCGAACGCCTTCATCAGCGCTTCGAAATATTTCTTGCCGCCGACTTCGCGCATATAGGCGGTCGAGAAATTGGCGTGCATGCCGGAGCCGTTCCAGTCGGTATCGCCGAGCGGCTTGCAGTGGAATTCGATGTCGACGCCGTACTTCTCGGTCAGGCGCAGCATCAGGTAGCGGGCGATCCACATCTCGTCGGCGGCGCGTCTGGAGCCTTTGCCGAAGATCTGGAACTCCCACTGGCCCTTGGCCACCTCGGCGTTGATGCCTTCGTGGTTGATGCCGGCCACGAGACAGAGATCGAGATGTTCCTCGACCATCTTGCGGGCGATGTCGCCGACATTCTTGTAGCCGACGCCGGTGTAGTAGGGGCCCTGCGGCGCCGGATAGCCACTCGCCGGGAAACCGAGCGGCCGGCCGTCTTTGTAGAAGAAGTATTCCTGTTCGAAGCCGAACCATGCGCCAGGGTCGTCGAGAATGGTAGCGCGCTTATTCGACGGGTGTGGCGTCTTGCCGTCGGGCATCATGACTTCGCACATCACCAAGGCGCCGTTGATGCGCCCGCCGTCCGGGAAGACGGCGACCGGCTTGAGCACGCAGTCCGAACTGCTGCCTTCGGCCTGCAACGTCGAACTTCCGTCGAAGCCCCACAGCGGAAGCTGATCGAGTGTCGGGAAGCTTTCGAAATCCTTGAGTTGGGTTTTGCCACGCAGGTTGGGAACCGGCGTGTAGCCGTCGAGCCATATGTATTCGAGCTTATACTTTGTCATTGCGGGTTTCTCATAAGCTGATGACACGAGTGAGTGAGCTTCGGCCGCTAACGGCACCCCGGCCGCCAACTGCTGGTGTCACCAAAGCATTAAATATGCCAAGCGTTGCGGCCGCGAAGCTGCGCGCAAACCATTGAAAAAACACATGATTTTGTCCGAAATAAACATCCGATGCGAGCGGTGAATGCCGAAAGAAGGTGCAAAAAACGAGAATGCCTACACCGTAGCCACACGCTGATTTGATCTAAGGCAAGGCGCATATTGGGGAAGCAGAATCTGTTGGGAGGCGTTATCTGTCTGGCAACACGTCTCTATCAATATGTCTCTCGCAAAGCCGCAAGGCGCCGAGAGCGCGCAGGATTGAGGAGCGCACAACAATGAGCACGAATACGTATCGCGGGTCGGCCGAGATCATTCCATTTCCGGTGCGGGCGCGCACGACGGCAAACGAGCATCGCGAAGCGGCAAAGCCGGTGACGATGTTTCCGGTGTCGCGCGCGGTGAAGGTCGCGGCCGGCAGCGGCTGGTACCATGAGGCGGCCATTCAGGACGCCGACCAAACGCGCGAACATTAGTACGACGTGATCGCAGCGTCGGCACTGCGCAGCCAATCAAATTCAACGCGAAGAAAAAGGGCGCTTCTTTCAAGGAGCGCCCTTTGAGTTGCATCGCCCAAGTCTTGGTAAGGGTCTTGGCGATGTTTGGGAGGAACGATTACGACGAATAGTACATGTCGAACTCGACCGGATGCGGCGTGTGCTCGAAACGGATCACTTCCGTCATCTTCAGGTCGATGTAGCTGTCGATGAAGTCGTCGTCGAACACGCCGCCGGCCTTCAGGAACGCACGGTCTTTGTCGAGTTCGCCGAGCGCCTGGCGCAGCGAGCCGCACACCGTCGGAATTTTCTTCAGCTCCGCCGGCGGCAGATCATAGAGGTCCTTGTCGACCGCCGAACCCGGATCGAGTTTGTTCTTGATGCCGTCCAGTCCGGCCATCGTCATCGCGGCGAAGGCGAGATACGGATTGGCGAGCGGATCGGGGAAACGCACCTCGACGCGTTTGGCCTTCGGGTTGGTGGTGTAGGGGATACGGCACGAGGCCGAGCGGTTGCGCGCCGAGTAGGCAAGCAGCACCGGCGCTTCGAAGCCCGGCACCAGCCGCTTGTAGGAGTTGGTGGTCGGGTTGGTAAAGGCGTTGATCGCCTTAGCGTGCTTGATGATGCCGGCGATGTAGTTGAGGCAGGTTTCCGACAGGTCGGAATATTTATTGCCGGCAAACACCGGCTTGCCCGCTTTCCAGATCGACTGGTGGCAGTGCATGCCCGAGCCGTTGTCGCCGTAGACGGGCTTGGGCATGAAGGTCGCGGTCTTGCCGTAGATCTGCGCCACCTGCTGGATGCAGTATTTGTAGACCTGCATCATATCGGCCATCTGCGTCAGCGGCGAGAACTTCAGGCCAAGCTCATGTTGCGCGCTCGCCACTTCGTGGTGATGCTTTTCGACCTTGGCGCCCATGCGGCCCATGGCGCCGAGCATTTCCGAACGCATGTCCTGCACCGAGTCCTGCGGCGGCACCGGGAAATAGCCCTTCTTGGTGCCGATGCGGTGGCCGAGATTGCCGCCTTCGTAGTCGGTGTCGGAGTTGGACGGAAACTCGATCGAAGTCGAGCTTGAAGCCGGTGTTGTAGGGATCGGCCTTATACTTCACGTCATCGAACACGAAGAATTCGGCTTCCGGGCCGAAGAAGATGGTGTCGCCGATGCCCATCGACTTGACCATGCCTTCGGCCTTCTTGGCGATGCCGCGCGGATCGCGGTTATAGGGCTCGCCAGTGGTCGGCTCGAGCACGTCGCAAACCAGCACCAGCGTGGTTTCGGCGAAGAAGGGATCGATACAGGCGCTTGCGGGATCCGGCATCAGGTTCATGTCGGACTCGTTGATCGCTTTCCAGCCGGCGATCGATGAGCCGTCGAACATCTGGCCTTCGGCAAACGTGTCTTCTTCGATCATCGAAACGTCGAAAGTGACGTGCTGCCACTTGCCGCGCGGGTCGGTAAACCGGAAATCGACGTACTTCACGTCGTTGTCTTTGATCATCTTCATGACATTCTTAGCGGTAGTCATGGGACGCATTCCCCCTTTTTCATGAATTGCCCGCGCTGACGCTGCCACGCGGATTAGATGGCGTCGATACCGGATTCGCCCGTCCTGATCCGGATGGCTTCCTCGATATTGGATAAGAAGATTTTGCCGTCTCCGATCCGGCCAGTTTGAGCGGCGCGCCGGATCGCTTCGATCGCCTTTTCCACCATATCGTCGCCGAGCACCACCTCGATTTTCACCTTGGGGAGAAAATCGACGACGTATTCGGCGCCGCGATAAAGCTCGGTGTGCCCTTTCTGCCGGCCGAAGCCCTTGGCTTCGGTGACAGTAATGCCCTGTAGACCGACCTCCTGGAGTGCCTCCTTCACCTCATCGAGTTTGAAGGGTTTGATGATGGCCTCGATTTTTTTCATTGCTTTTCCTTCCGCCCCCCAGCCCACCGCAAGTCCGCAGCGTGCCGCGCTACCGGTTAGCAGGTCCCGTGCCAAGCCGGCGAGAGAGCAATAAGCGTTTCCCCACAATACTTTAGGGCGCAGTTAACCCGTTACTACCCGGCCAGACAACGATCCTCTGCCCAGCAATTAAGCACCCTGCAAAAACTTTTGCCAGGAACTAGAGATAGACTGATCGGGCGCACGGATTTTGCCGATTTGTCGGCCTTTCCGATGGCCGATAGTGTCGAAGGCCATGAACGAACTCTTCACCACGGCCGAGATGGCGGAAGCTGACCGGCTGACCATCGCCGCCGGCGTTCCCGGCATCGAACTTATGGAGAATGCCGGGCGCGCCGTCGCCGATGCGGCCGGCGGGCTGCCGGGCCGGCGCGTGGTCGTGGTGGCGGGGCCGGGCAACAACGGCGGCGACGGCTTTGTCGCCGCGCGCCACCTGGCCGAGCGCGGCTATATTGTTCGCGTCAGTTTCGTTGGCGACGTCAAGAAGCTGAAGGGCGACGCCGCGCTTGCCGCCAAACGCTGGAGCGGCAAGGTCGAGCAGGCTTCGCCGGTCTCGCTCGCCAGTTGCGACATCGTCATCGATGCTTTGTTCGGCGCAGGCCTCGACCGCGACGTCGAAGGTCTGCCGCGCGTCATGATCGAAGCGATGAACGCGACAGCGACACCGGTCGTCGCCGTCGATCTGCCGAGCGGCGTGAACGGCACCACCGGCGCGGTCATGGGGGTGGCGGTCGATGCGGCCCGGACCGTAACCTTCTTCCGCCGCAAGACCGGCCATGTGCTGTTGCCGGGCCGGCTGCATTGCGGCGCGATCCAGGTGGCCGATATCGGCATTCCGGCGAGCGTGCTGGACGCGATCAAACCGACGGCCTTTGTCAACCGGCCGGCGCTGTGGGGCCGTTCATTCCCGGTGCCGCGTGCCGATGGGCACAAGTACGCGCGCGGCCACGCGGTGGTGGTTTCCGGCGGGCTCTCGACCACCGGCGCGGCGCGGCTGGCGGCGCGCGGCGCGTTGCGGGCGGGAGCGGGCCTCGTGACCATCGCCAGTCCGCGCGAGGCGCTCAGTGTCAATGCTGCCGCCAGCCTGGCGGTGATGGTCCGGCCGGTGGATGGGGCGGCCGAGTTGACCGCGTTCATGGCCGACAAGCGGCGCAATGCGTTGGTGCTGGGGCCGGGCGGCGGGGTTGGACCGGCGATGCGGGAGCAAGTCGCGGCGGCATTGGCCAGCGCGGCGGCTGTGGTCCTCGACGCCGATGCGCTGACCAGCCTTGCGGACGACCCCGCGCAGCTTGCCGCTTTGATCGCCAACCGGGTTGGAGCGGCGACTGTTCTGACCCCACACGAAGGCGAATTTGCGCGATTATTTAAAGCGATACATGAAGATCATCATGTTCTGGCAAAACTTGAAAAAACGCGCCTAGCGGCCCGCACAATCGGGGCTACCGTGCTGCTGAAGGGCCCCGATACCGTGGTGGCCTGCCCGGACGGCCGCGCCTCGATTGCCGACAACGCGCCGCCGACGCTCGCCACCGCCGGCTCCGGCGACGTCTTGGCCGGTATGGTTGCCGGTCTGCTCGCTCAGGGCATGCCGGCTTTCGAGGCGGCGAGCGCCGCGGTCTGGCTGCATGGCGAAGCGGCCAACGACTTCGGGCCCGGGCTCATTGCGGAGGACTTGTCCGAGGCGCTGCCGGCGGTCTACCGGCGCCTGTTGGCCGAGTTGCCGGACAGGCTCGTGGCGAGCCCTTGAGGTCGCGAAAATGCGGCCTATTTTTGTGATGCCGCGCGTTTCCACCGTGCTATAAGCCGCCGCCCGAAAGGCCGGCCATGATGGCTTGCCCTGGCGGGCCGCGGTGCGTTAAGGCGTTGGCCTCTAAGCCTTGCCGGATTGAGGCGCCAGGATCGTCCTGAATTTGCCCTTTGCGGGCGTGGCGGAATTGGTAGACGCGCGGGATTTAGGTTCCCGTGACGAAAGTCGTGGGGGTTCGAGTCCCTCCGCCCGCACCAAGCCGAGGGTTGAAATAAGTGTCGGGCGCGTGCGCGAACGCCCATCATTCCGACAAGTCCGCCGCAACGCGCTGCCAAGCAAAAGAAGTGTGAGCGATGCAAGTTACCGAAACGCTTTCCGAAGGTCTCAAGCGCGAATTCAAGGTGGTCGTGCCGGCCGCCGAACTCGACGCCAAGGTTAATGTGCGGCTGGGCGAGTTGAAAGACCGCGTCCGCATCAACGGCTTCCGTCCCGGCAAGGTGCCGGTCGCCCATCTCAAGCGCGTCTATGGGCGCTCGGCCATGGCCGAGGTGATCGAGGCGACGGTGCGCGACACCAACAACCAGATCGTCAGCGAGCGCGGTTACAAGCTCGCCGCCGATCCGAAAGTGACGCTGCCGACCGAGCAGGACGCGGTCGAGAAATTGATCTCGGGCGAGAGCGATCTCGACTACACCATGGCGGTCGAAATCGTGCCGCCGATCGAGCTCACCGATTTCAAGACCATCAAGCTCACCAAGCTGACGAGCGAGGTGGCCGAGGCCGAGGTGGACGAGGCGGTGGCGCACATCGCCGAGCAGAACAAGCCTTTTAGCGCCAAGGGCGAGGGCGAGAAGGCGGCCAAAGACGATCGCGTCGTCATTTCCTTCGCCGGCACCATCGACGGCCAGCCGTTCGAAGGCGGTTCGGGCGACGATTCCGCCGTGCTGATCGGCTCGAACACCTTCATTCCCGGCTTCGAGGACCAGTTGATCGGCATCGGCACCGGGGAGACCCGCACGCTGAAGGTGAAGTTTCCCGAGCACTACCAGGCTGCAAATCTCGCCGGCAAGGACGCCGAATTCGTCGTCACAGCCAAGTCGATCGAAACGCCCGGCAGCGTCGCCGTTGACGACGAGTTCGCCAAATCGCTCGGTCTTGAATCGCTCGCCAAGCTGCGCGACGCGGTCAAGGACCGCATCGGCCGTGATCATGTCTCGATGTCGCGGCAGAAGCTCAAGCGGGCCCTGCTCGACGAACTCGACGCGCGGCACAAGTTCGAGCCGCCGCCGTCTTTGGTCGAGGAGGAATTCGACCGGGTCTGGAAATCGGTGCTCGGCGAAATGGAAAACGAGAAGAAGACCTTCGCCGACGAGAATACCACCGAGGAAAAGGCCAAGGCCGAATACCGCGCGATTGCCGAGCGGCGCGTGCGGCTCGGTCTGGTGCTGGCCGAGATCGGCGAGAAAAACAAAATTACGGTTACCGACGAGGAATTGAATCGTGCGGTTATGGAGCACGTTCGTCAATTCCCCGGCCAGGAGCAGCGGGTCTGGGATTACTACCGGCAGAACCCGCAGGCGCTCGCCTCTTTGCGCGCCCCGATCTACGAGGAAAAAGTCGTGGATTTCCTGGTCGAACTCGCCGGCGTGACCGAGAAGAAGGTCAGCCGCGAAGAGCTCTTCAAAGAAGACGAATCAGCCGCGGCCTGATTTTGGCCGCGCCTTGCCGCGGGCGTATTTCGAAAATAGATCATCCGGGCGCGGCGGCGGCGCTAAGCTACCCGCTGTGATTCGGGCGAAGGAGCGGAAATGAAAGATCCGGTCGATACCTATATGCAGAATTTGGTGCCCATGGTGGTCGAGCAGACCAACCGTGGCGAGCGCGCCTACGACATCTATTCGCGGCTGCTCAAAGAACGGATCATCTTCATCACCGGCCCGATCGAGGATCATGTGGCCACCTTGGTGGTGGCGCAGCTCCTGTTTCTCGAGGCGGAGAATCCGAAGAAGGAAGTCTCGATGTACATCAACTCGCCCGGCGGGGTGGTGACATCGGGGATGGCGATCTACGACACCATGCAGTTCGTGCGCCCGCCGGTGTCCACGCTTTGCGTCGGGCAGGCGGCCTCCATGGGGTCGCTGTTGCTCGCCGCCGGCGCCAAGGACATGCGTTTCGCGTTGCCGAACGCGCGCATCATGGTGCATCAGCCGTCCGGCGGTTTCCAGGGCCAGGCCACCGACATCATGGTGCACGCCCAGGAAATCCTGAACCTGAAGAAGCGGCTCAACGAAATCTACGTCAAGCATACCGGTCAGTCGCTCAAGAAAATCGAAGACGCGCTCGAGCGTGACTATTTTCTCACAGCCGACGCGGCCAAGGATTTCGGCTTGGTCGACAAGGTAATTGAGCGGCGTCCGGAGGAAGTGCCCGCCAAACCGGCCTGATTTTCCCACTTCTGGCGTCAGCGTGGTTGGCCGGTACCGCCTGTGGCTGCCCTCAAAGTTCCTACTTTCGCAGTGCTTGTTGAAGGGGCATTATCGTTAATAGATTCTTGATTATCACGCCGTTAGCATGCTTCGCTTATGGTGTGGGAGAGTGACGAGGGTCGCGGGCTTCCTGGTAGCAAAGCCCGCCGGGCCGGAGTTCCGGCGCGAAACTTGCTTGGTTCGTTGGCGCGCGGACTGCGTCGGCCGCGGCAAGTAAGAACGAGTGTGAGACGGAGAAGGGAATGAGCAAAGTCGGCGGCAGCGATTCCAAGAACACCCTCTACTGCTCGTTCTGCGGTAAGAGCCAGCACGAAGTGCGCAAGCTCATCGCCGGACCGACCGTGTTCATCTGCGATGAATGCGTCGAGCTGTGCATGGACATCATCCGCGAGGAAAACAAATCCTCGCTGGTCAAGTCGCGCGACGGCATTCCGACGCCGAAAGAAATCCGCAAGGTTCTCGACGACTACGTCATCGGTCAGGATCACGCCAAGAAGGTGCTCTCGGTCGCCGTCCACAATCATTACAAGCGGCTCAACCACCAGACCAAGCACAACGACGTCGAGCTGGCGAAGTCGAACATCCTGCTGATCGGGCCGACCGGCTCGGGCAAGACGCTGCTGGCGCAGACGCTGGCGCGCATCCTCGACGTGCCGTTCACGATGGCGGACGCCACCACGCTCACCGAAGCCGGTTACGTCGGCGAGGACGTGGAGAACATCATCCTCAAGCTGCTGCAGTCGGCCGACTACAATGTCGAGCGCGCGCAGCGCGGCATCGTCTATATCGACGAAATCGACAAGATTTCGCGCAAGTCCGACAACCCGTCGATCACCCGCGACGTGTCGGGCGAAGGCGTGCAGCAGGCGCTGTTGAAGATCATGGAAGGCACCATCGCCTCGGTGCCCCCGCAGGGCGGGCGCAAGCATCCGCAACAGGAATTCCTGCAGGTCGACACCACCAACATCCTGTTCGTCTGCGGCGGCGCCTTCTCCGGTCTCGACAAAATCATCTCGGCGCGCGGCCGTTCGACCTCGATCGGCTTCGGCGCCAAGGTGCTCGCGCCGGAAGATCGCAAGACCGGCGAAATCTTCCGCCAGGTCGAGCCCGAGGATCTGCTCAAGTATGGCCTGATCCCGGAATTCGTCGGCCGCTTGCCGGTCGTCGCCACGCTCGAAGACCTCGACGAAGCCTCGCTCAAGCAGATTCTCATCGAGCCGAAGAACGCGCTGGTCAAGCAGTACCAGCGGCTGTTCGAGATGGAATTGATCGATCTCACGCTGGCCGAGGAGGCGCTCGGCGCCATCGCCCGCAAAGCGATCGAACGCAAGACCGGCGCGCGCGGCCTGCGCTCCATCATGGAGAGCATCCTGCTCGACACCATGTTCGACCTGCCGAGCTTGGAAGGGGTCGAAGAGGTGGTGATCTCCAAGGAGGTCGTCGAGGGAACCGCCCGCCCGCTCTACATCTATGCCGACCGTAGCGACCGGACGGCCGAAACCGGCAGCGCCAGCGCCTGATCTTGTGCGCCCCGGCGAGACGCGGACCCGCTTGTAGAATCGTGCCGATGGTGGCCTGCTAAGGATATCGGGCTCGTTTTTACCGCAAAAGCGGGCCTTACTTGCGGACCCTGGGCTGCCATCCTACGTATAGCGTTCGAAGCGAAGTCGCGTACGGAAGATCGTGTTTCCCGAGTGGGCGAGGGTTCGTACCCTTCCTGAAGGCGCGCCGGGTTCGCTGCTGCCCCGACGCCTCCTTGCCCATCCTTTCCGGCACTGTTCGGCGATGCCGCATCAAGCGGGTCAACGGGCAGGGGCACAACAAAAAGGACCACGTCAATGACCGCCAAACCACGACCCCAGCTGCAACCTGGCGAAACCCGGGCCTACCCGGTATTGCCGCTGCGCGACATCGTGGTGTTCCCGCACATGATCGTCCCGCTCTTCGTCGGCCGTGAAAAGTCGATCAAGGCGCTGGAAGAAGTGATGCGCTCAGACACCTTTATCCTCTTGGCGACGCAGAAGAACGCCTCGGACGACGATCCGGCGACCGACTCGATCTTCGAGGTTGGAACGCTGGCGAGCGTGCTGCAACTGCTCAAGCTGCCCGACGGCACCGTCAAGGTGTTGGTCGAGGGCGCCGAGCGCGCCAAGGTGCTCAAATACACCGACCGCAGCGACTACTACGAGGCTGATGCCACCGTGCTTGCCGACGACGTGGGCGAGCGCGTGGAGGCGGAAGCCATGGCGCGTTCGGTCGTCACCGAATTCGAGAACTATGTGAAGCTGAACAAGAAAGTGTCGCCCGAGGTCGTCGGCGTGGTCCAGCAGATCGAGGACTACGCCAAGCTCGCCGATACGGTAGCTTCACATCTGGCCGTCAAGATTCCGGACAAGCAGGAAATCCTCGAGACGCCGGTCGTCACCCAGCGCCTGGAGAAGGTGCTTGGCCTGATGGAGAGCGAGATCTCGGTCCTGCAGGTGGAAAAGCGCATCCGCACCCGCGTCAAGCGGCAGATGGAGAAGACGCAGCGCGAGTACTACCTCAACGAACAGATGAAGGCGATCCAGAAGGAGCTCGGCGACGAGGAAGGCAAAGACGAGCTCGCCGAACTCGAAGACAAGATCAAGAAGACCAAGCTCTCCAAGGAAGCCCGCGAGAAGGCCACGCACGAACTCAAGAAGCTGCGCCAGATGTCGCCGATGTCTGCCGAGGCAACGGTCGTGCGCAACTATCTCGACTGGCTGCTGTCGATCCCGTGGAGCAAGAAGAGCAAGGTCAAGAAGGATCTCATCGGCGCGGAGAAGATTCTCAACGACGACCACTATGGCCTGGAGAAGGTCAAGGAACGCATCGTCGAGTATCTCGCCGTGCAGCAGCGCGCCAACAAGCTAACCGGGCCGATCCTGTGCCTGGTCGGTCCTCCGGGCGTGGGCAAAACCTCGCTCGGCAAGTCGATCGCGAAAGCGACCGGCCGCGAATTCGTGCGCGTGTCGCTTGGTGGTGTCCGCGATGAGGCCGAGATCCGCGGTCACCGGCGTACCTATATCGGTTCGATGCCCGGCAAGATCATCCAGTCGATGAGGAAGGCCAAGACCTCGAACCCCCTCTTCCTCTTGGACGAGGTGGACAAGATGGGCGCCGATTTCCGCGGCGATCCGTCGTCGGCGCTGCTTGAGGTGCTCGACCCCGAGCAGAATCACACCTTCAATGACCACTACCTGGAGGTCGACTACGATCTGTCCAACGTGATGTTCATCACCACGGCGAACACGCTCAATATCCCGCCGCCGCTGATGGACCGCATGGAGATCATCCGCATCGCCGGCTACACCGAGGACGAGAAGGTCGAGATCGCGCGCAAGCATCTGATCCCGGCCGCCATCGCCAAACACGGCCTGACCGACAAGGAATGGTCGATCGACGACGAGGGGCTGATGCTCATGATCCGCCGTTACACGCGGGAAGCGGGCGTGCGTAACCTCGAGCGCGAGCTGTCGACTTTGATCCGCAAAGCGGTGAAGGAGTTGATGACGTCGAAGAAGAAGGCGATTGCCGTCACCGCGGCGACCGTCGGCGATTATCTCGGCGTGCCGAAATATCGCTACGGCGAGATCGAAGCGGAGGATCTGGTCGGCATGGTCACCGGGCTTGCCTGGACCGATGTGGGCGGCGAACTGCTCACCATCGAAGGCGTGATGATGCCGGGCAAAGGCAAGATGACCGTCACCGGCAACCTGCGTGACGTGATGAAGGAGTCGATCTCGGCGGCGGCGTCCTACGTGCGCTCGCGCGCGGTCGCCTTCGGCATCGAGCCGCCTTTGTTCGACAAACGCGACATCCACGTGCACGTGCCGGAAGGCGCGACGCCCAAGGATGGACCGTCGGCGGGCGTCGCCATGGTCACCGCGATCGTTTCGGTGATGACCGGCATTCCGGTGCGCCGCGACGTCGCCATGACCGGCGAAATCACGCTGCGCGGCCGCGTGCTGCCGATCGGCGGCCTGAAGGAGAAGCTCTTGGCGGCTTCGCGGGGCGGCATGAAGACCGTGCTGATCCCGGAGGAGAACGCCAAGGACCTGGTGGAAATCTCCGCCTCGATCAAAAAGGGCCTGGAGATCATCCCGGTCACGCGCATGGACGAGGTCATCGCCCGCGCGTTGGTGCGCAAGCCCGAGCCGATCGAATGGGACGAGGCAAGCGCCAAGCTCGCCGAAGCGGCGCCGCCGCGGAGAAGCCGGTGGCGGAAGACGACGGCTCCGGCCTGACCGCGCATTAAGCAAGGTCGCTCAAATGAAACTGGAAACGGCGCCGCGAGGCGCCGTTTTCGTTTCGTGTGTCTTGTCGGCGCGGCTATAATGCGTGGGGCAGGGCGATTAGCTCAGTTGGTAGAGCGCCTCCTTTACACGGAGGATGTCGGCGGTTCGAGTCCGTCATCGCCCACCAGCCTTCGCGCGCGAAGCGAGAAAAGGTTGTCGCGCCGTAGCCGGTAGGGCGAAGGCGGACTAACCATCCGCGAGCTACGGCTCGGCAAGCCAACTTTCGCGATACTGCAAACGCAAAACGGCAGGCCAGGAGCTTAGCCAGCTCCCAGCCTGCCGGTATTTTCCCCGGAGGGTCCGCTCGGAAATCGGCTAGACCGATTCCTTCAATTCCTTGGAAGCGCGGAAGGCGACCTTCTTGCTCGCCTTGATCTGGATCGCTTCGCCGGTCGCCGGATTGCGGCCCATGCGCGCGGCGCGTTTGCGCACTTGCAGGATGCCGAGGCCGCCGATGCGGATGCGCTCGCCCTTCTTCAGATGCTTGACGATATTACCGACGAAATCGCCGAGCACGGCTTCCGCCTGCTTCTTCGACATCTCATGGGATTCCGCGAGCGCGGCGGCGAGATGCTTTAAGGTGACTGTCGGCGGTGTCGGAGCTTTTCCAGGAACCGTTGCCATTTTAAGGACCCTCCTCGTGAATCCGTGAGTTTGGCGGATCGCCAAACACCTCGCCCGCATAGACGATTCGGGGGCGGTCTGACCATCGATTCTTAGCGTGAAATAAGGCTTTTTCGCAATTTTCCGCAACCGGCTAAGGGTTGCCTTGACTATGGGGCAGGGTGCCTTTACGTCGTGCAAACGCCCGCGGGGGCGTAGCTCAGTTGGTTAGAGCGCTGCCCTGTCACGGCAGAGGCCGCGGGTTCGAGTCCCGTCGCTCCCGCCATCTTTTCAATGACTTAACGCCGGTTTCGGCGCCGAGTTCGCTGGCGCCGAGGGCCTTAAATTCATGCCCTTGGAAGCATCAACCCCAGGCCCCAAAGCCCTGTTCTTCGATGTATTCGGCACCCTCGTCGACTGGCGTTCCTCGGTCGCCCGGGAGGCCGAAAAAATACTCGGCCCCCTTGGGTATAACCTCGACTGGACGGCCTTCGCCGACGCCTGGCGGGGCGAATATCAGCCCGGGATGGAGGAGGTGCGCTCCGGCCGGCAGCCCTTCGCCAAGCTCGACGTGCTGCATCGGCGCAACCTCGTCCGCTTGCTGCCGCGCTTCGGTTTGGAAAATTTGTCGGACGAGGTGCTCGACGATCTGACGAAGGTCTGGCACCGGCTCGATGCTTGGTCGGACGTGCCGGCGGCGCTGGTGCGGTTGAAAAAGAAGTTCTGGCTGGCGCCGTGTGTCGAACGGCAACATCTCGCTGATGGTCGATCTGGCGCGCCGCAACAACTTGCCGTGGGACGCAATCCTCGGATCGGAAGTTGCCGGCGACTTCAAGCCGAAGCCGGTCGTCTATCTCGCCTCTTGCGCGGCCTTCGATCTGCCGCCGGGCGACTGCATGATGGTCGCCGCGCACTCAAACGATCTCGCCGCGGCCGGCAAGCTCGGCTTGCGCACCGCGCACACCGCGCGCGTCAACGAGTATGGCCCGAACACCGGTGAGCCCGCGCCAACGGTGAAAACCGATTACGCGGCGAAGAATCTGGCCGACTTTGCGGACCAGCTCGGCGTCTGAATCGTCAACCGCGATACACCGGCGCCGGCATCGCGAAGAATTCCGCCAGGATGTGATAGACGCCCATGTAGTTCTTCTGCTGGAAGCTGGCGTGCGAAATGCCGGCCATCACCGAGAACTGTTTGTCGGGGTTGGGCAGCTTGGCAAAGAACTTCAGCAAATCGTCCATCGAGGCGATGCCGTCGTGCTGGCCGCGCATGATCAGCGTCGGCACGGTGATCTTTTCCGGGTCCACCACCGGCAGCCGCGAACACATGTCGACATAAGTGCCGGTCGGCACCGAATTGTCGAGTGCGACCACGGCGTCGGCAAAGGCCTCGATCACCCTGCGCTCGGCGGTGTCGGGATGGTCGCGGTCGAACACCGAGTGAATGAACGCCTTGCTCATCGGCCGGCGATTGATCTTGCTGAACTCCGGCAATTTCTTGCGCCGCTCGGCCAGCGTCGGCGAGCCTTCGCCAGTCCACACCATGGCGTCGAGCGCCAAGCGCGCGACCATCTCCGGATGCCGCTCGGCGAACATCGCCGCGCGCAGCGCGCCCGAGGAAATTCCGTATGTCAGCAGCGGCCGCTTGCCGCGCAGCTTCTGGATATAGAGTGCGGCGGCATAGCAGTCGTCGGCGCCCTGCGAGATCGGCGCGTTGTTGTCGCGGTCCTTGGTGGATCGGCCGTAGCCTTCCATGTCGACCGACCAGCAGTCGTAACCGCGGCGCGCGAAGTGATCCATGGCCGAAGAATCCGGCCGCCCGGGCACCTGCAGGTCGAAGGTCGGCTGGGAGGCCATCGACGAGCCATGCACGAACAGGATGGTGCCGATGCTTTTGGCCGGATCGCCGGCGCACTTCTCCCACATGAACAGCTTCACGCCGCCGTCTTTGCTGGTCCAATGCTCCGTGCCGGTGATCGGCTGGGTCATTTCATTCATTGCGCCGCTGTCCTGCTGCTATGTTCAATTAATAGGCTTGATGTTGTTGGCCTTGATGACGCCTGCCCATTTGGCGATCTGGGCGTCCATGAAGGCCTTGAATTGCGGCTGTGTCATCGTCACCGGCTCGGCGCCCTGCTTTTCCCAGGCCGCCTTGATGTTGGGCCGCGACACGATCTTGGTAATTTCCGCGTTGAGCTTGTCGATTATCGGCTGCGGCGTGCCGGCCGGCGCCATGAAGCCGACCCACAGTGTCGCCTGGAATCCCGGTACGCCGGCTTCCGCGATCGTCGGCACGTCCGGCAGATTCGGCGAGCGCTTGTCGCCGCTGGTGCCGAGGGCGCGCACTTTGCCGGCCTTGATCAGCGGCGCCATGGTCGGGACGCTGTCGAACAGCATCTGGATCTGGCCGCTGAGGATGTCAGTGCGCATGCCGGTCGAACCTTTGTAGGGCACATGCACGATGTCGATGCCGGTGAGGTGCTTCAGCAACTCGGCGGCCATGTGATAGTTCGAACCGTTGCCGGACGAGCCGAAATCGAGTGTGCCCGGCTTGGCGCGCGCCAGCGCCAGCAGCTCTTTCAGGTTTTTCGCCGGCACGGACGGATTGACCACCAGCACCAGGTCGCTGTCGATCAATGGCGCGACCGGAACCAGATCGTGCATCAGGTGATACGGCTTCTTGGTATAGAGCGTCTCGTTGACGGTCTGCGTGCCGGACACCATCAGCAGCGTGTAACCGTCGGGCGCGGCCTTGGTGACGTAATCGGTGCCGATGGTGGTGCCGGCGCCCGGCTTGTTTTCCATGACGAAGGTCTGATGCAGCGACTTGCGCAGCTCCTCAGCGATGGCGCGCGTGAACACGTCGGTCGGTCCGCCGGCGCCGAACGGCACAATGATTCGCACCGGCCGGGACGGATAGTCGTCGGCCCTGCTCAGAGGTGCCCCGATAGTGGTGGCGGTCGTCAGAACGAGAAGGGCCGCTAAATGTCGCATCAGTGTCATGCGTGTTTTCCAGGTCTTTGTGCCTCACTGCGCCCGCCGCAACTATCAAGTGGCGCTTGCGGACCTGTCAATCGTGTCGAGACATGAATACCGCCACAAAAGTACGTGTGTTTGTGGTTGTTTCACCATTGTCGTCTTGCACCTCTTTGTGCGCTGCGCTAAGCCTCAGCCGCTCCCGTTCTTGAGGCTTTTCCAACCATGGCAAGGGCTTTGTTGTGCGGGGCTGCGGCGCCGTTCCGAGCCGCCGAGCAGTCCGGGCGGGGGAATTCCTGGGGCGGAGCTTGGGGCTGCACGGCTTGAGGTCGCCATGAGCACATTGCTGTTGGACTATCTTCCGCTGGTGATTTTTGTCGCGGTCTCGCTCGTGATCGCGCTGGTGCTGCTGATTGCGCCCTTCATCGTCGCCTACAAGGAGCCCGATCCCGAAAAATTGTCCGCCTATGAATGCGGCTTCAACGCCTTCGACGACGCGCGGATGAAATTTGACGTGCGCTTCTATCTGGTCGCCATCCTGTTCATCATTTTCGATCTCGAGGTGACCTTTCTGTTCCCCTGGGCGGTGGTGTTCCACAAAGTCGGCGCTTACGGCTTCTGGGCGATGATGTTTTTCCTTGGCGTCCTCACCATCGGCTTCATATATGAGTGGAAGAAGGGGGCGCTGGAATGGGATTAATTCCATGACGCTCGTCGCACCCGCACCGAAGGGAATTCTCGACCCGCGCACCGGCAAGCCGGTCGGGGCCGACGACAGTTTTTTCGTCGGCGTCAACAACGAACTTGCCGACAAGGGGTTCCTGGTCGCCGCCGTCGACGACCTGATTACCTGGGCACGCACCGGTTCGCTGATGTGGATGACGTTCGGGCTCGCCTGCTGCGCGGTCGAGATGATGCATATGGCGATGGCCCGCTACGACGCCGAGCGGTTCGGCTTCGCGCCGCGCGCCAGCCCTCGCCAGTCCGACGTGATGATCGTCGCCGGCACGCTCACCAATAAGATGGCGCCGGCGATGCGCAAGGTCTACGACCAGATGCCGGAGCCGCGCTACGTCATCTCTATGGGCTCATGCGCCAACGGCGGCGGCTACTACCATTATTCCTACTCGGTCGTGCGCGGCTGCGACCGCGTGGTGCCGGTCGACATCTACGTGCCGGGCTGTCCGCCGACCGCCGAGGCGCTGCTGTACGGCGTGCTGCTGCTGCAGAAGAAGATCCGCCGCACTGGCACGATCGAACGTTGAGCGGAGTCTTGGAATGGACGAAATGCTCGACCGGCTCGGAGCGACGATCAAGAATGCGCTTCCGACGTCGGTCACCGAATATAAAGTCGCTTACGGCGAACTGACGGTCACAGCGAAAGCCGCCGACATGGTCAAGGTCGCGACCTTCCTGCGCGACGACGCGGCCTGCCAGTTCATCTGCATCATCGACGGCACTGCGGTGGATTGGCCGGGCCGCGCGCAGCGTTTCGACGTGGTCTATCATCTGCTGTCGCCGCGGCTCAACCAGCGCATTCGTCTCAAGACCATGACCGACGAGGTGACGCCGGTGCCGTCGCTGATCGACGTGTTCCGCGGAGCCGACTGGTACGAGCGTGAGGCCTTCGATCTCTACGGCGTGCTGTTCACCGGTCATCCGGACATGCGGCGCCTCCTGACCGATTATGGCTTCGAGGGTCATCCGTTGCGCAAGGATTTCCCGCTCACCGGCTTTGTCGAGGTCCGCTACGACGACGAGCAGAAACGCGTGGTCTACGACAAGGTGCGGCTGGCGCAGGAATTCCGGACTTTCGATTTTCTGTCGCCGTGGGAAGGCACCGATTACGTGCTGCCCGGCGACGAGAAGGCGAAGGGCGAAGGCAAGGGGTCGTGAACTAACATGGCGGAAACCGAGCTACGCAACTTCACCATCAATTTCGGGCCGCAGCATCCGGCCGCGCACGGCGTGTTGCGCATGGTGCTCGAACTCGACGGCGAGGTCGTCGAGCGTGTCGATCCGCATATCGGCCTCCTGCACCGCGGCACCGAGAAGCTGATCGAATACAAGACCTATATGCAGGCGGTGCCCTATTTCGACCGGCTCGACTACGTCGCGCCGATGAACCAGGAGCACGCTTTTTGTCTGGCCGCTGAAAAGCTGCTGGGCGTCCAGTTGCCCAAGCGCGGCCAGCTCATTCGCGTGCTGTTTTCCGAGATCGGGCGGCTGCTCTCGCACATCCTCAACGTCACGACGCAAGCGCTGGACATCGGCGCGCTCACTCCGCCGCTGTGGGGCTTCGAGGAACGCGAAAAACTGATGGGGTTCTACGAGCGCGCCTCGGGCGCGCGCATGCATGCGGCCTATTTCCGCGTCGGCGGCGTGCATCAGGATATTCCGAACAAGCTGGTCGACGACATCGAGGCCTTCTGCGATCCGTATTTGAAATTCTGCGACGACCTCGAAGGCCTGCTCACCGAAAACCGCATCTTCAAGCAGCGCACCGTCGACATCGGCGTGGTCACGCTCGAGCAGGCCTGGAACCGGGGCTTCACCGGCGTGATGGTGCGCGGCTCGGGCGCCGCCTGGGACCTGCGCAAGGCGCAGCCCTACGAGTGCTACGCCGAGATGGATTTCGACATTCCCGTCGGCAAGAACGGCGACAGCTACGACCGCTACTGCGTGCGCGTCGAGGAAATGCGCCAGTCGATCAAGATCATGCGGCAGTGCTGTGAGAAGCTGCGCAGCGCGGAGGGCCAGGGCCGCGTCTCGGTCGACGACGGCAAGATCGTGCCGCCCAAGCGCGCCGACATGAAGCGCTCGATGGAAGCGCTGATCCAGCACTTCAAGCTCTATACCGAAGGCTTCCACGTGCCGGCCGGCGAGGTCTATGCCGCGGTCGAGGCGCCGAAGGGCGAGTTCGGCGTCTATCTCGTCTCCGAGGGCACCAACAAACCGTACAAGTGCAAGATCCGCGCGCCGGGCTTTGCGCATTTGAGCGCGATGGACTTCATGTGCCGCGGCCACATGCTGGCCGACGTATCCTGCATCATGGGCACGCTCGACATCGTGTTCGGGGAGATCGACCGATGAGCGTTCGCCGCCTCGCTCCACCCGAATTGCAGCCGAAGGGCTTTGCCTTCAATGCCGAAAATGCGACGTGGGCCAAGCAGCAAATGGCCAAATATCCGGAAGGACGCCAGCAGTCGGCGATCATTCCGCTGCTGTGGCGCGCGCAGGCGCAGGCCGGCGGCTGGCTGCCGGAAGCCGCCATCCGCCACGTCACCGAATTGCTCGGTATGGCGCATATCCGCGGGCTGGAAGTCGCCACGTTCTATACGATGTTCAACCTGTCGCCGGTCGGGAAGGTGCACGTGCAACTGTGCGGCACCACGCCGTGCCGGCTGCGCGGCGCCGACGATCTGGAAAAGGTCTGCCGCAAGCGCATCGGCGACCAGAATGAAATCAGCAAGGACGGCAAGTTCTCCTGGGTCGAGGTCGAGTGCCTCGGCGCCTGCGTCAACGCGCCGATGGTGCAGATCGGCTCCGACTATTACGAGGACCTGACGGCGGAAAGCTTCGGCCGAATTCTCGACCAATTCGCCGCCGGCAAGACGCCGCAAGCCCGGTCCGCAAGTCGACCGCCAGCTATCCGAGCCGATCGGCGGCGCCACTACGCTCACCGACAAATCGATCTACGCGGCGCGTTCACGGGAATCATGACGCATGCTCGCTGACAAGGACCGCATCTTTCTCAATCTTTACGGCCGCCACGACTGGGGCCTCAAGGGCGCGCGGGCGCGCGGCGCCTGGGACGGCACCAAGGCGATCCTGGAAAAAGGCCGCGAGGGCATCGTCAACGACGTGAAGGCGTCGGGCCTGCGCGGCCGCGGCGGCGCCGGCTTCCCGACCGGGCTGAAATGGTCGTTCATGCCCAAGACGCTGGGCGAGCGGCCGCATTACCTCGTGGTCAACGCCGACGAATCCGAGCCCGGCACCTGCAAAGACCGCGAGATCATGCGCAACGATCCGCATCTCCTGGTCGAAGGCTGCCTGATCGCCGGCTGCGCCATGGCCGCGCATACCGGCTACATCTATGTCCGCGGCGAATTTATCCGCGAGCGCGAGAGGCTGCAGGCTGCGATCGACGAGGCCTACGCCGCCAAGCTGATCGGCAAGAACAATGTGCACGGCTGGGACTTCGACCTCTACGTCCATCACGGCGCCGGCGCCTATATCTGCGGCGAGGAAACCGCACTCTTGGAAAGCCTGGAAGGCAAGAAGGGCCAGCCGCAGGTTGAAGCCGCCGTTTCCGGCGAACGTCGGCCTCTACGGTTGCCCGACCACGGTGCAGAACGTCGAGTTGATCGCGCAGGTGCCCGACATCATGCGCCGCGGCGCCGCCTGGTTCGCCGCCATCGGCCGGCCGAACAATACCGGCACCAAGCTGTTCTGCATTTCCGGCCACGTGATGAAGCCGTGCAATGTCGAAGAGGCGATGGGCATTCCGCTGCGCGAACTCCTGGACAAGCATGCCGGCGGCGTGCGCGGCGGCTGGAACAATCTACTGGCGGTCATCCCCGGCGGCTCGTCGATGCCGCTGGTGCCGGCAGGCGCCGATCAGGCCGACACGCTGCTGATGGATTTCGACGGCTGCCGCGACAAGAAATCCGCGCTCGGCACCGCCGCGGTGATCGTCATGGACAAGTCGACCGACATCATCAAGGCGATGGCGCGCATCTCCTATTTCTACAAGCACGAGAGCTGCGGCCAGTGCACGCCGTGCCGCGAGGGCATGGGCTGGATGTGGCGCGTGCTCACCCGCATGGCGGAAGGCCGCGCGCAGAAACGCGAAATCGACATGCTGATGGAAGTCACGACCCAGATCGAGGGCCACACCATTTGCGCCTTCGGCGACGGCGCCGCCTGGCCGGTGCAGGGCCTGCTGCGGCATTTCCGTCCCGAGATCGAGCGGCGCATCGACCAATACACGCGCAACGCCGACGCCCACGGCGCGGTGCGCGAAGCGGCGGAATAGAACATGACCAAGCTTATTGTCGACGGCAAAGAGATCGACGTTCCGGGCGAGTACACGCTGCTCCAGGCGTGCGAAACGGCGGGCGCGGAAATCCCGCGCTTCTGTTTTCACGAGCGGCTGTCGATCGCCGGCAACTGCCGCATGTGCCTGATCGAAGTGCAGGGCATCCCGAAGCCGCAGGCCTCCTGCGCCATGGGCGTGAAGGATCTCGCGCCCAACAAAGACGGCACGCCCAAGCAACTCTTCACCAAGACGCCGATGGTCAAGAAGGCGCGCGAAGGCGTGATGGAGTTCCTGCTGATCAACCATCCGCTCGATTGCCCGATCTGCGACCAGGGCGGCGAATGCGACCTGCAGGACCAGGCCATGGCCTATGGCGTGGATTTCGAGCCGCTACGCCGAGAACAAGCGCGCGGTCGAAAACAAATATATCGGCGCGCTGGTCAAGACCATCATGACGCGCTGCATCCACTGCACGCGCTGCATCCGCTTCTCGACCGAAGTCGCCGGCGTGCCGGAGCTCGGCGCCATCGGCCGCGGCGAGGACATGGAGATCACCACCTATCTCGAGCAGGCGATGACCTCGGAGCTGCAAAGCAACGTGGTCGATCTCTGCCCGGTCGGGGCGCTCACCTCCAAGCCCTACGCCTTCGCGGCGCGGCCGTGGGAACTCAACAAGACGCAGTCGGTCGACGTCATGGACGCGATCGGCTCGGCGATCCGCGTCGACACGCGCGGCCGCGAGGTGATGCGCATCCTGCCGCGCACCAATGACGACGTGAACGAGGAGTGGATCTCCGACAAGACGCGCCACGTGGTGGACGGCCTGCGCACGCAGCGGCTCGACCAGCCTTACGTGCGCGAGAACGGCCGCTTGCGGGCGGCGTCCTGGAAGGAAGCCTTCGCCGTCATCGCCGGCAAGGTGAAGACGGCGGGCGGCAAGCGCATCGGCGCCATCGTCGGCGATCTTGCAGGCGCCGAGGAGATGTACGCGCTCAAGGACCTGATGGGCCGCCTGGGCAGCGTCAATATCGACGCGCGGCAGGACGGCGCGGCGCTCGACCCCGCTTTGGGCCGCGCCAGCTATCTGTTCAACGCCACCATCGCCGGTATCGAGAAGGCCGACGCGCTGCTGATTATCGGCTCCAATCCTCGGCGCGAGGCGGCGGTGCTCAACGCCCGCATCCGCAAGCGCTGGCGCGCCGGCAGTTTTCCGATCGGGCTGATCGGCGAAAAAGTCGATCTGACCTACGATTACGACTATCTCGGGGCCGGGGCGGAAAGCCTCGCCAATCTTGCCAAGAGCAAATTCGCCGAAGCGCTGAAGGCGGCCGAACGTCCGCTCATTCTGATCGGCGCGGGCGCCTTGGCGCGTCCGGATGGAGCGGCCATCGCCGCTCTTGCCGCCAAGGCGGCGATCGAGTTCGGCGCGCTCAAGGACGGCTGGAACGGTTATTCGGTCCTGCATAGCGCCGCATCCCGCGTGGCCGCCCTCGACCTCGGGCTGGTGCCCGGCGCCGGCGGTCTCAATGCCGCGCACATGGCGGAGGGCGGTGTCGACGTGCTGTTCCTGCTCGGCGCCGACGAGATCGAGGTCTCGCCCGGGCCGTGCGTGGTCTATATCGGCACGCATGGCGACCGCGGCGCCCATCGCGCCGACGTGATCCTGCCCGGCGCCGCCTATCCGGAAAAATCGGCAATCTACGTCAACACCGAAGGCCGCGTGCAAATGGCCAACCGAGCCGCGTTCCCGCCCGGGGATGCGCGCGAGGATTGGGCGATCCTGCGCGCGTTGTCCGGCGCGCTCGACAAGACGCTGCCCTACGATTCCTTGCAGCAACTGCGGCAGGTTCTGTTCGCGTCGTATCCGCATCTCATGCGTCTCGATCAGATCGCGGCCGGCGATGCCGCCGATATCAAGAAGCTCGCCAAGCTTGCCGGCAGCGCCGACAAGGCGCCGCTACGCTCATCGGTCGGCGACTTCTATCTCACCAATCCGATCGCGCGCGCCTCCGCGACCATGGCCGAGTGTTCGGCTTTGGCCAATGCGGCGACCAAGAACATGACGGCGGCGGAGTAGGGCCATGGATCTCGTCGAATTCTTCTGGACCTATCTCTGGCCCGTCATCATCATCCTGGCGGAATGCGTTCTGCTGCTGGTGTGCCTGCTGGTCGTCGTCGCCTATGTGATTTACGCCGACCGCAAGATCTGGGCGGCGGTGCAACTGCGGCGCGGCCCCAACGTGGTCGGGCCCTGGGGCCTGTTCCAGTCCTTTGCCGACATGCTCAAATTCGCGCTCAAGGAGCCGACCATTCCGGCCGGCGCCAACAAGGGCGTGTTCCTGTTGGCGCCGCTGGTCTCCACCGTGCTGGCGCTTGCCGCCTGGGCGGTGATCCCGGTCAATGTGGGCTGGGCGATCGCCGACATCAATGTCGGCGTCTTGTACATCTTCGCCATCTCCTCGCTGATGGTCTACGGCATCATCATGGCCGGCTGGGCGTCGAATTCGAAATACCCGTTTCTGTCGGCGCTGCGCGCGGCGGCGCAGATGGTGTCCTACGAGGTCTCCATCGGCTTCGTCATCATCACCGTGCTGCTGTGCGCGGGCTCGCTCAATCTGACGACCATCGTCACCGCGCAGCAGAGCGGCATCGCGAACATGATCGGGCTGCCGTGGCTCGGTGTCCTCAATTGGTATTGGCTGCCGCTGTTCCCGATGTTCATCATCTTCTTCGTCTCGGCGCTGGCCGAGACCAACCGGCCGCCGTTCGATCTGGCAGAGGCGGAATCGGAGCTGGTCGCGGGATTCATGGTCGAGTACGGCTCGACGCCCTACGTCTTGTTCATGCTCGGCGAATACGTGGCGATCTGCACCATGTGCGCCATGGGCACCATCTTCTTCTTGGGCGGCTGGCTGCCGCCGATCGCCGTGCCGCCGTTCACCTGGGTGCCGGGCGTGATCTGGTTCATGCTCAAGGCGTCGATGCTGTTCTTCATGTTCGCCATGGTGAAGTCGATTGTGCCGCGCTACCGCTACGACCAGCTGATGCGGCTCGGCTGGAAGGTGTTCCTGCCGTTGTCGCTGGCCATGGTGGTGATCGTCGCCTTCGTGCTGCAGTACGGCGCGCTGGCGATGCCAAAGTGAGGATACGATGAGACTCGATCGCGCAGCCAAAGGCCTGTTCTTGTGGGAGTTCGTGACCGCGACGGTCCTCGGCCTGCGTTACTTCTTCGGGCCGAAGGCGACGCTCGATTATCCGCACGAGAAGGGACCGCTCAGCCCGCGCTTCCGCGGCGAACACGCGCAACGGCGCTATCCCAACGGCGAAGAACGCTGCATCGCTTGCAAATTGTGCGAGGCGATCTGTCCGGCGCAGGCGATCACCATCGAAGCGGGGCCGCGCCGCAATGACGGCACGCGGCGCACCACCCGCTACGACATCGACATGGTGAAGTGCATTTATTGCGGGCTGTGCCAGGAGGCATGTCCGGTCGATGCCATCGTCGAGGGGCCGAATTTCGAATTCGCGACCGAAACGCGCGAAGAACTCTACTACGACAAGGAGCGGCTGCTGGCGAACGGCGACCGCTGGGAGCGCGAGATCGCCAAGAATCAGGCGCTCGACGCGCCCTATAGGTGAGACGATGATTGTTGCCGCCCTGTTCTTTTATCTGTTTGCCGGCATCTGCGTGGCAAGCGCCTTCATGGTGATCGCGGCGAAGAACCCGGTGCATTCGGTGCTTTATCTCATCCTCGCCTTCGTCAACGCCGCGGGCCTGTTCGTGATGCTGGGCGCCGAATTCCTCGCCATGATCCTGATCGTGGTCTATGTCGGCGCGGTCGCCGTGTTGTTTCTGTTCGTGGTGATGATGCTCGACGTTGACTTTGCCGAGCTGAAGCAGGGCGCGCTGCAGTATCTGCCGATCGGCCTGCTGATCGGCGGCATTTTCCTCGCCGAACTCCTGCTGGTGGTCGGCGCCTGGGTCATCGGACCCGGCGTGCCACACGCCATCACCGCGCCGATTGCGGCCAAAGCGTCGAACATCGAGGTGATCGGCCTCGTGCTCTACACCCGCTACGTCTATTTCTTCGAAGCCGCCGGCATGATCCTGCTGATCGCCATGATCGGCGCCATCGTGCTGACACTGCAGCACCGCGTGCGCGTGCGCCGTCAGAACATCCCCGCGCAGAACGCGCGCACGCCGGCAACCGCGATGGAGGTCCTCAAGGTGCGCACGGGGCAGGGCCTGGGGAGCAATACATGACCATCGGGCTCGGACATTATCTCTCGGTCGCCGCCATCCTGTTCACGTTCGGGGTTTTCGGCATCTTCCTCAACCGCAAGAACGTCATCATCATCCTGATGTCGATCGAGCTGATTTTGCTGGCGGTCAACATCAACTTGGTCGCCTTCTCCAGCTATCTCGGCGACATCGTCGGGCAGATCTACGCGCTCTTGGTGCTCACGGTCGCGGCGGCGGAAGCCGCCATCGGGCTCGCCATCCTCGTCGTCTACTTCCGCAACCGCGGCTCGATTGCGGTCGAAGATATCAATCTGATGAAGGGCTGAGCACCTCAGATGTATCAGGCAATCGTCTTCCTCCCTCTGCTCGGCGCCATACTGGCCGGAATTATCACGCTGGTGGGCGCGCGGGCGCGCTGTCCCGGCGAGGGGCCGCCGCCGGGTGCGGAGGAGGGGGCTGCCGCTGCCGATCACGGCACACATGCCGCGCATGCCCACGCATGCTCATGACGCCCACGGCGGTCACGATGCCCATGGCGGCGGGCCGGCCGCCGCGGGATCGCGCACGGCCGAACTGATCACCACCACGCTGCTGCTGATCTCCATGGTCCTGTCGTGGATCGCTTTCGTGCAAGTCGGCTTCGGCCATCACGATGAGCACGTGCCGGTGTTCACCTGGATCCTGTCCGCCGATCTGAAGATCGACTGGGCGCTGCGTATCGACACGCTCACCGCGGTGATGCTGGTGGTGGTGAACACGATCTCCGGTTTCGTGCACGTCTATTCCATCGGCTACATGGCGGAGGACCCGTACCGGCCGCGCTTCTTCGCCTACCTGTCGCTGTTCACCTTCTTCATGCTGATGCTGGTGACCGCCGACAACCTGGTGCAGATGTTCTTCGGCTGGGAAGGCGTCGGTCTCTCGAGCTACCTTCTGATCGGTTTCTGGTATCACAAGCCGGAAGCCAACGCCGCGGCGATCAAGGCCTTCGTCGTCAACCGCGTCGGCGATTTCGGCTTCGCGCTCGGCATCTTCGCGCTGTTTGCGATGGTCGGCGCGGTCGATCTCGGCACCATCTTTGCGCAGGCGCCGACGCTGGTCGGCAAAACCATTCCGTTGTTCGGCTGGCATCCCGACGCGCTGACGCTGATCTGCCTGCTGCTGTTCATGGGCGCCATGGGCAAATCGGCGCAATTCGGGCTGCACACCTGGCTGCCCGATGCCATGGAAGGCCCGACGCCGGTCTCCGCGCTGATCCACGCCGCCACCATGGTGACCGCCGGCGTATTCATGGTGGCGCGGCTGTCGCCGCTATTCGAACTCGCGCCGGATGCGCAGAGTTTCGTCATCTTCATCGGCGCCACTACCGCGATCTTCGCCGCGACCGTCGGCTTGGTGCAGAACGACATCAAGCGCGTCATCGCCTATTCGACCTGTTCTCAGCTCGGCTACATGTTCGTCGCCATGGGCTCGGGCGCGTATTCGATCGGCATGTTCCATCTGTTCACCCACGCCTTCTTCAAGGCGCTGCTGTTCCTCGGCTCCGGCTCGGTGATCCTGGCCATGCATCACGAGCAGGACATGCGGAATATGGGCGGGCTCAAGGACCGCATTCCGTACACCTATATCGTGATGATCATTGGCACGCTGGCGCTGACCGGATTCCCGCTCACCGCCGGTTACTTCTCCAAGGACGCAATTATCGAGGCGGTGTTTGTCGCCAAGAGCCCGATGGCGCTTTACGGCTTCATCTGCACAGTCGCCGCGGCGCTGCTGACCTCGTTCTATTCATGGCGGCTGATCTTCAAGACCTTCCACGGCGAGCCGCACGACCGTCAGCACTGGAAGGACGCGCATGAAAGTCCGATGGTGATGCTGATCCCGCTCGGCTTCCTCGCGGCCGGCTCCGTGCTCGCCGGTTTTCCATTTAAGGATATCTTTGCCGGTCATGGCGTGGAGGAGTTCTTCCGCGAGTCCTTGGCCTTCGCCAAGACCAACACCGTGCTCGAAGATATGCACCACATCCCGTTGCAGATCGGCTTGCTGCCGACCGTGATGATGGCGGTCGGCTTCGTTGTCGCCTGGTACTTCTACATCCGCCGGCCGGATATCCCGGTCGAACTCGCGCGCACGCAGGAGCCGCTCTACAAATTCCTGCTCAACAAGTGGTACTTCGACGAGCTTTACGAGTTCATCTTCGTCCGCCCCTTGAAGTGGCTCGGCCGCGGCTTGTGGAAGGGCGGCGACGGCTGGCTGATCGACGGCTTCGGCCCCGACGGCGTTTCCGCCCGCGTGCTCGACGTCACCCGCAACGTGATGCGGTTGCAGACCGGCTATCTCTATCACTACGCCTTCGCCATGCTGATCGGCGCGGCGGCCTTCATCACCTGGTTCATGTTCTCGGTGCACTAGCATGATCCCGAAAAGGGCAAACCGGTTTCCCGCCTTCGCGAAGCCCGCTTCGGCGGGCGAAGGAAGGTCGGAACAGATCATGCGCAGGAAAATGCTATGAATTGGCCGATCCTCTCAGTCGTCACGTTCCTGCCGGTGCTCGGCGCGCTGCTCGTCATGCTGCTGGCGCGCGGCAACGGGCCGATCGCCAAGGGCACGGCGCGCTGGATCGCGCTGTGGACGACGCTGGTCACGTTCGCCATTTCGTTGGTGATGGTGTGGCGCTTCGATCCGACCTCGCCGGAATTCCAATTTGTCGAAAAGCATCCCTGGCTCGGCCTTGCGTCCTATCACATGGGCGTCGACGGCATTTCGCTGCCGTTCGTGATCCTCACCACCGCGCTGATGCCGATCTGCATCCTGGCGAGCTGGACCTCGATCCAGAAGCGCGTGAAGGAATACATGGTCGCGTTTCTGATCCTGGAAACGCTGATGATCGGCACCTTCTCGGCGCTCGACCTCGTGCTGTTCTACTTGTTCTTCGAGGGCGGCCTGATCCCGATGTTCCTGATCATCGGCGTCTGGGGCGGGCCGCGCCGGGTCTATGCCAGCTTTAAGTTCTTCCTCTATACGCTGCTCGGCTCGGTGCTGATGCTGCTCGCCATCATGGCGATGTATTGGGATGCCGGTACCACCGACATCCCGGCACTGCTGCGGCACGGCTTCCCACTGGCCATGCAGAAATGGGCGTGGCTCGCGTTCTTTGCTTCGTTCGCGGTCAAGATGCCGATGTGGCCGGTGCACACCTGGCTGCCGGACGCACACGTCGAAGCACCGACCGCGGGCTCGGTCATCCTTGCTGCCATCCTGCTGAAGATGGGCGGTTACGGCTTCCTGCGGTTCTCGCTGCCGATGTTCCCGGTGGCGAGCCACGACTTCGCGCCGCTGATCTTCACGCTGTCGGTGGTCGCCATCATCTACACCTCGCTGGTCGCGCTTGATGCAGGAGGACGTGAAGAAGCTGATCGCCTATTCCTCGGTCGCGCACATGGGCTTCGTCACCATGGGCATTTTCGCGCTGACCGCGCAGGGCATCGCCGGCGGCATTTTCCAGATGATCTCGCACGGCATCGTCTCCGGCGCGCTGTTCCTTTGCGTCGGCGTCGTCTACGACCGCATGCATACGCGCGAAATCGCCTTCTACGGCGGGCTGGTCAACCGCATGCCGGTGTTCGCCTTCGTGTTCATGGTGTTCACGCTGGCCAATGTCGGGCTGCCCGGCACCTCCGGCTTCGTCGGCGAATTCCTGTCGCTGATCGGCACCTTCAAGGCCAATAACGCGGTGGCGACCTTCGCCACCCTCGGCGTCATCCTGTCGGCAGCCTATGCGCTGTGGCTCTATCGCAAGATGATCTTCGGCACCCTCAAGCCGGCGCTGGTCGGCATCAAGGACATGGGCTGGCGGGAAATCCTGATCTTCACGCCGCTGGTGGCGCTGACCATCCTGTTCGGCGTGGCGCCGAAGCCGGTACTCGACATGTCGGCGGCTTCGGTTGTCCAACTGCTCGACAATTACAAGCACGCCTTGGCCGCAGCCAACGTGCCGTTAAAAGACGCGACGACTGTTCCCGTCTCCGTCACCATGGAGCGGGCCGAGATGATCCCAGTGAGCGCCGCCCGATGAACCAGTTCATGCAGATACAGGGGCTCATGCCGTTGCTGCCGGAAGCCATACTGGCGGTCGGCGCCATGGTGATGCTGATGGCCGGCGTGATCGCGTTTCAGAGCGAGCGCAGTTCGCGGATCATAAACGGATTCTGCATCGCGATCCTGGCGCTCGCGGCTTTCGCGGTGGTGATGATGCCGCCCGGCCGCACCGAATTATTCGGCGGCAGCCTGGTGGTCGACGACTTTGCGCGCTTCCTCAAGCTGTTGGCGCTGGCAGGCTCCGGCGGCGCGCTGATGCTGTCGATCAACTGGCTCACCATCGAGAACCAGCAGAAGTTCGAGTACGGCGTGCTGTTCCTGCTGTCGACGCTCGGCATGATGCTGTTGATTTCCGCCAACGACCTGATCGCGCTCTATCTCGGGCTTGAGATGATGAGCCTGCCGCTCTACGTGGTTGCCGCCTCGAACCGCGACAACGTAAAGTCGACCGAAGCTGGACTGAAATATTTCGTGCTGGGCGCGCTGTCGTCCGGCATGCTGCTTTACGGCGCTTCGCTGATCTACGGCTTCACCGGCACCATCGCCTTCGCCGGGATCGCCAAGGCGACCCATGTCGGCGCCAATCTCGGGCTGATCTTCGGCCTGGTGTTCCTGTTCGTTGGCTTCTGCTTCAAGATTTCGGCGGTGCCCTTCCACATGTGGACGCCCGACGTCTACGAGGGTGCGCCGACGCCGGTCACCGCCTTCTTCGCCGCGGCGCCGAAAGTCGCCGGCATCGCCATCTTCGTGCGCGCCACCACGGTCGCGTTCCCCGGCATCACGCACGAGTGGCAGCAGATCGTGGTGTTCGTCTCGATCGCCTCGATGGCGCTCGGCGCTTTTGCGGCCATCGGCCAGCGCAACATCAAGCGGCTGATGGCCTATTCCTCGATCGGCCACATGGGCTTCGCGCTGGTGGGCCTGGCCGCCGGCACGCCTGAGGGCGTGCAGGGCGTGCTCATCTACATGTCGATCTATGTGGCGATGACGCTAGGGACTTTCGCCTGCATTCTGAGCATGCGGCGCGATGGCGTGTTCGTGGAAAACATCAGCGATCTCGCCGGCCTTGCGCGCACATCGCCGACCATGGCGTTCTTTCTTGCCATGCTGTTGTTCTCGCTCGCCGGCATTCCGCCGCTCGCCGGCTTCTTCGCCAAGTTCTACGTGTTCCTCGCCGCCATCAAGGCCGGGCTCTACACGCTCGCGGTGATCGGCGTGCTGAGCAGCGTGGTGGGCGCCTTCTACTATCTGACAATCGTGAAGGTCATGTATTTCGACGAGCCGGTGAAAGGCTTCGCCAAGATGCCCGGACTGCTGGCGCTGGTGCTCTGCGTCTCCGGACTGATCAACATGCTGTTCTTCGCCTATCCGGCGCCGCTCTTGGGCGCTGCGAGCGCGGCGGCGAAGTCGCTGTTTTGATTTTTGAGCGCGCGATCCCGGAAAGTGGGAACTGGTTTTCGGTCAAGATCGCGCGCCACTAAGATGAACCGCGAAGCCACGGACCTGGCGGGGGTCCGGCAAATAGCTTTTGAAACGCTCGGCTCCACCAATGCCGAGGCGCTGGCGCTTGCGCGTGCCGGCGAACGCGGGCCGTTGTGGATCACGGCGGCGAGCCAGAGCGCCGGGCGCGGCCGGCGCGGCAGTACCTGGGTCTCGCTGCCGGGCAATCTCTACGCCAGCCTGCTGCTCAGCGAACCGTCGTCCGAAGCTTTGGCGCCGCAGCTGTCGTTCGTGGCCGCGCTCGCATTGCATGACGCCTTGTGCGACTGCGCGCCGCGGCTGGGACCGCTGTTCAAACTCAAATGGCCGAACGATGTGCTGCTCGGGCCGGACAAACTCGCGGGCATCCTGATCGAAGGCGAGAGCGAGCCGGTATTCGCGGTCGTCATCGGCTTCGGCGTCAATTGCGCCAGCCATCCGCCCGGCACGGCCTTTCCGGCGACCGATTTGCTGACATCCGGCGCGGTGGTGGCGCCCGACGTGCTGCTGGCCGCGCTGTCGGCGGCGATGCTGCGCCGGCTGGCGCAGTGGCAAGGCGGCGAAGGCTTCGCAGGCATCCGCAGCGACTGGCTGGCGCGCGCCGCGGGGCTCGGCGAGGACATCCGCGTGCGCTTGCCCGAACGCGAGATGCGCGGCCGCTTCCACGGGCTCGACGAAGCCGGACGGTTGCAGGTCGAGCAGCCGGGCGGGCTCACGACGGTCACCGCCGGCGAAGTGTTCGGCTTGGGCGGGACCTGAACATGGCCGGGCCCGCACAGGAACTGGTATTCGCGCCGCTCGGCGGTGTCGGCGAGATCGGCATGAACCTGTCGATCTACGGGCTGGGCGCCGAGCGCCGCCGGCAATGGTTGGCGGTCGACCTCGGCGTGTCGTTTGCCTCGGAAGAGCATTTGCCGGGCATCGATCTGATCCTGCCCGACATCCGCTATCTGGTGGCGGAGCGCAAAAACCTCGCCGGCCTGGTGATTACCCACGCGCACGAGGATCATTTCGGCGCCATTATCGATCTGTGGCCCAAGCTGAAGGTACCGATCTTTGCCACGCCTTTCACCGCCGCGTTGCTGGCGGCCAAGCGCGCCAGCGAGCCGGGCGCGCCGGAGATTCCGGTGACGGTCGTGCCGCTCGGCAGCCGTTTCAAGGTCGGGCCATTCGACGTCGAAATGGTGTCGATGGCGCACTCGATCCCCGAGGCGAACGCGCTCATCATCCGCACCCCGGCGGGCGCGGTGTTGCACACCGGCGACTGGAAGATCGATCCGACCCCGATTTTGGGCGACGTCACCGACGAGAAGAAGCTGCGCGCGCTCGGCAAGGAGGGCTGCCTCGCCATCGTCGGCGATTCGACCAATGCGGTGCGCGACGGCCGCTCGCCGTCGGAAAAAGACGTGGCGGCAACCATCGCCGAGTTGGTCAAGAACGCGCGCGGGCGGGTGGCGGTGACCACCTTCGCCTCCAATGTGGCGCGGTTGCGCGCGGTCATCGATGCCGCCCAGGCCGCCGGCCGCGAGGTGGTCGTGGTCGGCCGCGCCATGGACCGCGTCATCCAGGTGGCGCGCGAGACCGGCTATCTGGAAGGCGTGCGGGGGCTGCGCGGCACCGATGCCTATGGCTATCTTCCTCCCAACAAGGTGGTCGCGCTCTGTACCGGCAGCCAGGGCGAGCCGCGCGCGGCGCTCTCGCGCATCGCCGAGGACCAGCATCCGGACGTCACGCTGTCGCGCGGCGACACCGTGATCTTTTCCGCCCGTACCATCCCCGGCAACGAAAAAGCGGTCGGCCGCATCATCAACGGCCTGATCGACCAGGGCATCACGGTGATCACCGACCGCAACGCGCTGGTGCATGTGTCGGGGCATCCGCGCCGCGCCGAACTCGAAGAACTGATCGGCTGGGTCAAGCCGAAGATTCTCATCCCCGTGCACGGCGAGGCGCTGCATCTGTCCGAGCACGCCGCGCTCGCCCGCCGCTGCGGCGTCAAGGAAGTCGTGCAGTGCCGCAACGGCGATCTGGTGCGGCTTTCGCCGAATGCCGGGATTATCGACGAAGTGCCGTGCGGACGGCTCTACAAGGACGGCTCATTGCTGGTCGAGGCCGATGCGCGCACGGTCGCCGACCGCAAACGCTTGAGTTTTGCCGGGGCGGTGTCGGTCGCCCTCGCGCTCACCGACAAGGGCGAACTGGTCGACGATCCCTCGCTCGACCTTATCGGCATCCCGGAACGCGACCGCGACGGCGGCCTTATGCACGAGGCGGTGCAGGATGCGGTCGTCGAGACGCTTCGATCGCTACCGCGCGGACGCCGCCGCGACCCCGATGCCGTGGCCGAGGCAGTGCGCCGCGCCGTACGTTCGGTGGTCAACGAGCGCTGGGGCAAAAAGCCGATGTGCCACGTGCACGTCCTGGCGGTATGATGGGCGCTCCTGACCTTCCCGGATGAGCGCGCAAAGCAACAGCTATATTTCTGCGAAGATCATACGAGAATAAATGAAGAGGAAGAGGATGATCGGTCGTCTCAATCACGTCGCCATTGCGGTGCGCGACATCGCCAAGGCCGCCAAGGTCTATCGCGATACGCTGGGCGCTGAGGTCTCCGAAAAGGTGGCGCAGCCCGACCACGGCGTCTGCACCGTGTTCATCAATCTGCCCAACACCAAGATCGAATTGTTGGAGCCGCTCGGCGAAGGTTCGCCGATCGGCAAATTCCTCGACAAGAATCCTGACGGCGGTATCCACCACGTCTGCTACGAGGTGTCGGACATCAAGGCCGCGCGCGATACGCTAAAGGCGCAAGGCGCGCGCGTGCTCGGCGACGGCGAGCCGAAGATCGGCGCGCACGGCAAGCCGGTGTTGTTTCTGCATCCGAAGGATTTCTGCGGCACTTTGGTCGAACTCGAGCAAGCGTGAGCGACTGATCCCGAATGGGGAGACACCGCTTTTCGGACAAGATCGTGCGTCAGGAATGAGCCATGAGCACCGCTACCATCATCGCGATCTACTTCATCATCTGGTGGGTGGTGCTGTTCGCCATTCTGCCATGGGGCGTGCGCAGTCAGCAGGAAAGCGGCGAGGTGGCGCCAGGCACCGATCCAGGGGCGCCGGCGGCGCATCTGGTCTGGCGCAAGCTGTTGTGGACCACCGTGACTGCAGCCGTGGTGTTCGGCATTGCCATGGCCGCCTATAAGGCCGACCTGGTCCCGTTGGAATTCCTGAAGCGAATTTCCAATCCGCCGCATTCCTGAAGCAGCCGGGAAAATATTTGGTGCCTGCAAAAAAAAGAGCAGGGCGCTTGTGCCCTGCTCGTCGCGTTTAGAAGTCCTCATCCTCGCTTTTTGTTCGCGTTATGCTCGAGGCGGCAGCGGGTTCCGCGCCGAGGACTTGGCTCCTCCCAAGACTTGGACCGCAGCTTGGTGCCAGCTTAACGAACCGGCCTCTCCAGTCCCACGGATGCAGAACGCTAACCGATCGTCGCCCCGCTGTCACCCCAATTCGGTCAGGGCTCGATCACGATCGGCGCGTCGAGCACGCATAGACGTCCACTATGGGCTCATCAACAGCAGATTCCCGCCGGCAGATGGCGGAATGCCTAATTGCTCGTATTGCCGATGGATTCTCCGTTTCCTGCACTATCCCAGCGCATTTTGCGAACGTATTAGAGAACAAATGAGTAATTTCGCGCTAAAGTAGCGTCCGGGGCGGGGCGCACAACGCGCCTGCCTTGTGTTTTTGTGGCCGATCCGCTTTCACAAGGGCTCTCTACCCGCCCTCGATTCCGAGCCGCCAGCAATGCGCCTGTCCCGTTACTTCCTGCCGATTTTGCGTGAAACGCCGAAAGAGGCGGAGATCGTCTCGCACCGGTTGATGTTACGCGCCGGCATGATGCGGCAGGAGGCGGCCGGCATTTATGCCTTTCTGCCGCTCGGCCTGCGCGTCCTGAAGAAGATCGAGCAGATCGTGCGCGAGGAGCAGAACCGTTCCGGCGCCATTGAATTGCTGATGCCGACCATCCAGTCGGCCGATCTGTGGCGCGAGAGCGGCCGCTACGACGCCTACGGCAAGGAGATGCTGCGCATCAAGGACCGGCACGAACGCGACATGCTCTACGGGCCGACCAACGAGGAAATGATCACCGAAATCTTCCGCGCCTATGTGCGCTCGTACAAGGACCTGCCGCTCAATCTCTATCACATCCAGTGGAAGTTCCGCGACGAGGTGCGCCCGCGCTTCGGGCTGATGCGCGGCCGCGAATTCCTGATGAAGGATGCCTACTCGTTCGACATCGACCAGGCTGGCGCGCAGCATTCCTATAATAAGATGTTCGTCGCCTACCTGCGCACCTTCGCGCGCATGGGGCTGAAATCGATCCCGATGCGCGCAGAATCGGGGCCGATCGGCGGCAATCTGTCGCACGAGTTCATCATCCTGGCCTCGACTGGCGAGTCGGAGGTGTTCTGCCACAAGGACTATCTCGATCTGCCGGTGCCCGCGGCCGACGTGAATTTCGACGACATCGCTGGCTTGCAGGGGATCGTGGACAAGTGGACGTCGCAATATGCCGCCACCTCCGACATGCACGATGCGGCGGCCTACGCCAAAGTGCCCGCCGCAAGCCAAGTGTCGGCGCGCGGCATCGAAGTCGGCCATATTTTCTATTTCGGCACCAAATATTCAGCGCCGATGAAAGCGGTGGTTGCCACCGGCGAGGGCGGCGAGGTTCCCGTGCACATGGGTTCCTACGGCATCGGGCCGTCACGCCTGGTCGCCGCCATCATCGAGGCCAGCCATGACGATGCGGGTATCGTCTGGCCTGAACCGGTGGCGCCGTTCAAGGCGGCGATCCTCAATCTGAAGCAGGGGTCGGCCGAGACCGACGCCGCCTGCGAGCAGCTCTACAAAGAACTCACCGCCAAAGGCGTCGAGGTGCTTTACGACGACCGCGACGAGCGGGCCGGCGGCAAATTCGCCACCGCCGACCTGATTGGTATCCCGTGGCAGGTGCTGGTCGGACCCAAGGGCCTGGCCGAGGGCAAGGTCGAGGTGAAAAAACGCGCCGGTGGCACGCGCGAGATGATGAGCCCGACCGCCGCGCTCGATCTGCTGTCGCGCTGACACCTGGCATCGTTTGGCCTCGCGCAGCCAATAAACCTGTGTGCGGCCAAGGGTTTTGGCTGAGATAAGCGGCTTGTTTCCGCCAGAATCGTGTGAAAATCCGGAGACGGGAACCAGCAATCAATGACCGAGCCCTCAGGGACGCGGCCCTTTTCGCCGTTCGAATGGATGCTGTCGCTGCGCTACCTGCGGGCGCGGCGCAAGGAAGGATTTATCTCGGTGATCGCCGGGTTCTCCTTTCTCGGCATCATGCTGGGGGTCGCCACCCTGATCATCGTGATGGCGGTGATGAACGGCTTCCGCAAGGAATTGCTCGACAAAATCCTTGGCCTCAACGGCCATCTTTTGATCCAGCCGTTGGAAAAGCCGCTCACCGACTGGGAAGCGGTCGCCGCGCGCATTGCCGGGGTCAAAGGCATAAGGTTGGCGGCGCCGATCGTCGAGGGTCAGGCGCTGGCGTCCTCGCCGTTCAACTCGGGCGGCGTGCTGATCCGCGGCATCCGGCTGCAAGACCTGGAGAAGCTGCCCTCGGTCGCCAAGAACATCAAACAGGGCACACTCAAGGGCTTCGACGACGGCGACGGCGTCGCCATCGGGCGGCGGCTTGCCGATCAGCTGTCGCTGCGCTCCGGCGACAGTATCACGCTGGTGGCGCCGCGCGGAGCGGTGACGCCGATGGGCACCATGCCGCGCATCAAAGTCTACAAGGTGGCGGCGGTGTTCGAGATCGGTATGTCGGAGTACGACAGCGCCTTCGTGTTCATGCCGCTGAAGCAGGCGCAGGCCTATTTCAACCGCGCCGGCGATGTCACCGCGATCGAGGTCTATACCGACAATCCCGACCGCGTCGATTCATATCGAAAAGCGGTGCAGGACGCCGCGCAACGGCCGATTTTCATGATCGACTGGCGCCAGCGCAACGCCACCTTCTTCGGCGCGCTGCAGGTCGAGCGCAACGTGATGTTCCTGATCCTGACGCTCATCGTGCTGGTGGCGGCGCTCAACATCGTCTCCGGCCTGATCATGCTGGTGAAGGATAAGGGGCAGGACATCGCCATCCTGCGCACCATGGGCGCGACGCAAGGTTCGATCATGCGCGTGTTCCTGATCACCGGCGCGGCGATCGGCGTGGTCGGCACGCTGGTCGGTTTCCTGCTCGGCGTGGTGATCTGCCTCAATATCGAGACCATCCGCCAGTTCCTGTCGTGGTTGACCAATACCGATCTGTTCCCGAAAGAACTCTATTTCCTCTCGCATCTACCGGCCGACATGGATACCGGCGAGACCACCGCGGTGGTGGTGATGGCGCTCACGCTCTCGTTGCTCGCCACGCTTTATCCGTCCTGGCGCGCGGCGCGCCTCGATCCGGTGGAGGCGCTGCGCTATGAGTGAAACGATCGTCGCCGGCGTCGAGGTGGCGCAGCAGCAGGGGGAGGACATCCCGATCCTGTTCCTGCACGGGGTCGAGCGGCAATACCGGCAGGGCGACGCCACGCTGCACATCCTCAACGGCGCCGAGCTCGCGGTCTGGCCCGGGCAGTCGGTCGCGCTGGTGGCGCCTTCGGGCGCGGGCAAGTCGACGCTGCTGCACATCGCCGGGCTGCTCGAGCACCCCGACCACGGCGATGTCTATATCGACGGGCGCGCCACCGCGATCCTGCCCGATGCCGAGCGCACTCGCATCCGCCGCGATGAGATCGGTTTCGTCTACCAGTCGCACCACCTGTTGCCGGAATTCACCGCGCTGGAGAACGTGCTGTTGCCGCAAATGATCCGCGGCTTGTCGCGCTCGGAGGCCAAGAAACGCGCGATCGAGTTGCTCGGCTATCTCGGCTTGCAAAACCGGCTCACCCACCGGCCGGCGGAACTTTCCGGCGGCGAACAGCAGCGCGTCGCCATAGCGCGCGCGGTCGCCAACGCGCCAAGAATTCTGCTCGCCGACGAGCCGACCGGAAATCTCGACCTGCACACCGCCGACCACGTGTTCGCAGCCCTGACGCAATTGGTGCGCGCCTCCGGGCTCGCCGCCATCATCGCCACCCACAACATGGACCTCGCCGCCCGTATGGACCGGCGGGTGACCTTGCGCGAGGGGCAAGTGGTGGAGTTGGCGTAAGTCGGTTGAGGTAATTAATATAACATACTATAATTGTTAATTAATTGCCATTTGTGAGGGCTGTTTCGGCGTCGCTTGACGCGGAACATTTCATGAACTATGTTCTCTCTCCGTTCCTGGGAGAGAACAATGATCAAAGCCGTGATCCAAGAAGCCGCTGCGCTCACCTCGCTCGCGCTGTTCGTGGGCATGATCGCCATCTGGTCGCAGGTGTTCAGCAACCTCTGAGACCGGAACAGCTCTCGTTTCCCCCATCATGCCCGGCCTTGTGCCGGGCATCCATGTCTTAGCAGCATCCCCGGCTCATAGGCGTGGATGGCCGGGACTTCAGGGGCGAAGATGGCGCGTCGCGCCTTTTGCCCGGCCATGACGAGCGGAGCGCCCTGTTGAAAACCGGCATAGCGGGCAGGGCTGTGCGCTTGGCGGTGGACTCCGCGGGCCCGCGTCCCCACTCTGAGTGACAATAAAGAATCACCCAACGCGCGGAAGATTATGGCCGATCTCGATTTCGTGCACCTGCACGTGCACTCGAACTATTCGCTGCTGGAAGGCGCGATCCCGATCGCGCGCCTGGCTGACCTCGCCAAGGCCGACAAGCAGGCTGCGGTGGCACTGACCGATACCGACAACATGTTCGGCGGCCTGGAATTCTCCGAAAAAATGGGCCGCGCCGGCATTCAGCCGATCGTCGGCTGCGCTTTGGCGGTCGATTTTGGCGACACCGACAATGGCGCGCGCAACGCCAATGCGGCGGCTCCACGTGAACGCGTCGTGCTGCTGGCCGCCCGCGAGGCCGGCTACCGCAGCCTGATGCGGCTCAATTCGCGCGCTTTCCTCGACACGCCGCCGAACGAGCCGCCGCGCCTCAAGCTCGAATGGCTGGAGGGCGAGACAGACGGCGTCATCGCGCTCACCGGCGGGCCCGGCGGGCCGCTCGATGGCGCGATCGCGGCGGGGCAGAGCCATCTTGCCACCACGCGGCTCGGTGCGCTGTATCGCCTGTTCGGCGACCGCCTTTATGTCGAACTGCAGCGGCACGGCACCGCCAACGAGCGCATGACCGAGCCGGTGCTGATCGACCTCGCTTATGCCAAGGGTATTCCGCTGGTCGCCACCAACGAGCCGTATTTCGCCGGTGCTGCCGATCACGAAGCCCATGACGCGCTGATTTGCATCGCTGAAGGCCGCATGCTGGCTGAAACCGACCGCCGCCAGATCAATGCCGAGCATCGCTTCAAGAGCCGCGCCGAAATGGCTGCGCTGTTCGCCGATCTGCCGGAGGCGCTCGCCAACACTGTCGAGATTGCCGAGCGTTGCGCGTTCCGACCGCATACCCAGGCGCCGATCCTGCCACGCTTCTCGGTCGGGGACAGCGTAGTCGACGAGGTGAGCGAATTGCGCAAACGGGCGGAGGCCGGCCTGGAGCGGCGGCTCGCCGGCGCCGGCGTCGCGCCGGGCCACACCGAGCAAGAATACCGCGAGCGGCTCGATTTCGAACTGGGCGTGATTGCCGGCATGAAATATCCCGGCTACTTCCTGATCGTCGCCGATTTCATTCAGTGGGCGAAGGCGCAAGGGATTCCAGTGGGGCCAGGCCGCGGTTCTGGCGCCGGTTCGCTCGTCTCCTATGCGCTCACCATCACCGATCTCGATCCGATCCGCTTCGGTCTGCTGTTCGAGCGATTTCTTAATCCCGAGCGCGTGTCGATGCCCGACTTCGACATCGACTTCTGTCAGGACCGCCGCGATGAGGTGATCCGCTACGTGCAGGAGCGATACGGCCGCGACCAGGTAGCGCAGATCATCACCTTCGGCACCTTGCAGGCGCGCGGCGTGCTGCGCGACGTCGGCCGCGTGCTGCAGATGCCCTACGGGCAGGTCGACAAGCTGTGCAAGCTGGTGCCGCAGAACCCGGCCGCCCCGGTCACGCTCGCGCAGGCGATCGAGGGCGAGCCGAAACTGCAGGCCGAGCGCGACGGCGATCCGGTCGTCAAGCGCGCCTTCGACATAGCCAAGAAGCTCGAAGGCCTCACCCGCCACGCCTCGACGCACGCCGCCGGCATCGTGATCGGCGACCGCGCGCTGTCTGAACTGGTGCCGCTCTATCGCGATCCGAAATCCGACATGCCGGTGACCCAGTTCAATATGAAATGGGTCGAGCAGGCGGGGCTGGTGAAGTTCGACTTCCTAGGCCTCAAGACGCTGACGGTGTTGCAGACCGCGGTCGCGCTGGTGAAGCGGCGCGGCATCGACATCGATCTCACTCATCTCCCGCTCGACGACAAGAAGACCTACGACCTCTTGGCCCGGGCGGAAGCAGTCGGCGTGTTCCAACTGGAAAGTGCCGGCATGCGGCGCGCGCTGCTCGACATGCGGCCCGATCGCTTCGAGGACATCATCGCGCTGGTCGCGCTCTACCGCCCCGGCCCTATGGCGAACATCCCGACCTATTGCGCGCGCAAGCACGAGATGGAGAAGCCAGACTACATCCACCCCAAGCTTGAATCCGTTCTGAAAGAGACCTTCGGCGTCATCGTTTATCAGGAACAGGTGATGCAGGCGGCGCAGATCTTGGCCGGTTACACGCTCGGCCAGGCCGATCTCTTGCGCCGCGCAATGGGCAAGAAGATCAGGAAGGAGATGCAAGCGCAGCGCGCCATTTTCGTCGAAGGCGCGGTCAAGAACGGCATCGAACGCCACCAGGCCGACGCCATCTTCGATCTGCTCGAGCGTTTCGCCGAATACGGGTTCAACAAGAGCCACGCCGCCGCTTACGCGCTGGTCGCCTATCAGACCGCCTTTATGAAGGCGAATTTCCCTGTCGAATTCCTGGCGGCGTCGATGACGCTCGATATGGGTAATACCGACAAGCTCGCCGAGTTTCGTGCCGAGGCCGAGCGGCTTGGCATCGAGGTTGAGCCGCCATCGATCAACCGCTCGCATGTCGCCTTTGAGGTCGACGGCAACAGCATTATCTACGCGCTGGCCGCGCTCAAAGGCGTCGGCAGGCAAGCGGTGGACGCGATCGTCGAGGCGCGCGCAAACGGCAAGTTCAAGGATTTGGCTGACCTCGCCGACCGCATCAATCCGCGCGCCGTCAACAAGCGCGTACTGGAAAGCCTCGCGCAAGCCGGCGCCTTCGACGAATTCGAGCAAAACCGCGCGCGCGTCTTCCCGGCCATGGAAGCGGTGCTGGCGCGCGCTCAGCGCTCACACGATGCCGCAAGCGTCGGGCAGAACGAATTGTTCGGCGGCGGCGGCACGCGCGAGCCGGTCGCTTTGCCCAATGCCGAGCCCTGGCTGCCGGCCGAGCGCTTAAAACGCGAATACGAAGCGGTCGGATTTTTCCTGTCCGGCCATCCGCTCGACGACTACGCCGCCGTGCTGAAGAAGCTGCGGGTGCAGCCCTGGGCCGATTTCGCGCGCGCGGTGAAAGCCGGCGCTACCGCCGGCCGTGTCGCCGGCACCGTGGTGTCGCGGCAGGAGCGTCGCACCCGAACGGGAAACAAGATGGGCATCATCGGGCTTTCCGATCCGACGGGCGCCTACGAGGCGGTGATCTTCTCGGAGGGCCTCGCCGAGCATCGCGATTTACTCGAGCCTGGCACTGCTGTGCTGCTGTTTCTGTCGGCCGAGGTGCAGGGTGACGAGGTGCGCGCGCGCATCCAATCGGCCGAGCCGCTCGATGCCGCCGCCGCTAATCTCAACAAAGGCTTGCGCGTGTTCCTGCGCGATGACAAGCCAATCGAGGCGCTGGCCAAGCGGCTCGAAGCCGCCCCGCGCGCGGCGCAGGCGAACGGCGACGGCGAAGTCAGCGTGGTGCTGATGCTCCGACACGGCACCGAGGTCGAGGTGAAGCTGCCAGGCCGCTTCAAGGTTTCGCCGCAGATCGCCGGGGCCATCAAGGCAGTGCCCGGCGTGGTGCAGGTCGAGGCGTTGTAAGTTCACGCGCCGCTAATAGCCGGCGTGCGGAATGTCGAAATAGTACACCAGGCCGAAGACGAACATACCGATCGACACCGCCGCGATCGGCAGCAGGATCTGCATCGCTGCCTCGCGGCCGGTCAGCGCGCCGGTCCAGGTGGCGAATCTTTGCGATGCCCAAGACTCAAAGGATTGCGTCGGTTCCCGCGTTTCGTCCGCCGGCGCGTTGTGCTGCCACGTCTTCCAGATGAGGACGGGAATTCCCACGATGATCACAAAGAACACGGTGACCATCGCCAATGTCAGCCCGACATAGGCGCCGCCGCTGAAGAAAACCCAGATCGACAGCACGAGCCAAATCGTCAGGCCGATCATGCTGCGGTAGACGAGAGGATGCAGGCCGTCATGAAGCGGCCGGTCATACCGGATGGGATGGGTGTTGGCGGTCATGGCGTCCTCCGTGGTAATCGTCCCCCGGGGAAGCTGCGGCCGGAACGGCCGCCGCGTTGTCTGTAGTGAGGTAACGCGTTGCGGCGCTGGTGGTTCGAGGCCTAAATCGGCGTCTTTAGCCCAATTCGGCCTTGCCGCTGCCTTGCATACCCAAAAGGGCGTATATATAAGCCCGGCATCACTCACGCGGACCGTTGGCTTTAGGCCCCGACAATGGGTCAAAAAGGCCGTCCGGTGGTCCCTTCGGGGGGCTCACACACGTCCGCGGCGGATCAACCGGAGAAGATTATGGCGATTCCTGACTTTTCGATGCGTCAGCTTTTGGAAGCTGGCGTTCATTTCGGCCATCAGGCCCACCGCTGGAACCCGAAGATGGGGAATTACATCTTCGGAACCCGTAATAACATCCACATCATCGACCTCGCCCAGAGCGTGCCGATGCTGCATCGCGCGCTGCAGGCGGTGAGCGACACGGTCGCCAAAGGCGGCCGCATCCTGTTCGTCGGCACCAAGCGGCAGGCGCAGGACGCCATCGCCGCGGCGGCCAAGCAGTCGGCGCAGTACTACGTCAATTCGCGCTGGCTCGGTGGCACGCTGACCAACTGGAAGACAATTTCCGGTTCGATCTCGCGTCTGCGCAAGCTCGACGAGATGCTCAATTCGGGCGAAGCCGGCGGCTACACCAAGAAGGAACGCCTCACTATGCAGCGCGAGCGCGACAAGCTCGATCGCTCGCTCGGCGGCATCAAGGACATGGGCGGCGTGCCCGACCTGTTGTTCGTGATCGACACCAACAAGGAAGACATCGCCATCAAGGAAGCGCGCCGGCTAAACATTCCGGTCGCGGCCATCGTCGACACCAATTCCGATCCGGCCGGCATTACGTACGTCGTGCCCGGCAATGACGACGCCAGCCGCGCTGTGTCGCTCTATTGCGATCTGATCGCCAAGGCCGCGATCGACGGCATTTCGCGCGCCCAGGGCGACAGCGGTATCGACGTCGGCGCGCAGGAAAAACCGATCGTCGCCGAGCAGATCCCGACCCAGCCGGCCGCGGGCGACCTCGGCTTCGAACAATTGCCCGGTCCGCGCGGCGTCGCCGACGACCTCAAGAAACTGCCCGGCATTTCGCCGGCGATCGAGAAGCAACTCAACGACCTCGGCATCTTCCACTATTCGCAGATCGCCGAGCTTTCAGCCACCGCCGCGCACAATATCGGCGAAGAGGTGGGCTTGCCCGGCCGCGTCGACGGCTGGATCGCAAAAGCCAAGGAACTGACCGCGGAGTAATAACGACATGGCGAATATCACCGCCCAGATGGTCAAGGAACTGCGCGAGTCGACCGGCGCCGGCATGATGGATTGCAAGGCCGCGCTCGCCGAGAGCAATGGCGAGATGCAGGCGGCGCAGGATTGGCTGCGCAAGAAAGGCCTCTCGAAAGCGGCCAAGAAAGCCGGCCGCGTCGCCGCCGAAGGTTTGATCGGCGTGCTGGTGCAAGGCACCAAGGGCGTCGTGGTCGAGGTCAATTCGGAGACGGACTTCGTCGCCCGCAACGACCTGTTCCAGGGCCTGGTGAAGATGATCGCCGATGTCGCGCTTAGCGCCGGCACCGACGTTGAAAAGATCAAGGCGGCGAAAGCCGGCAGTATCACGGTGGCCGACGCCATCGCCGACACCATTGCGAAGATCGGCGAGAACATGACACTGCGCCGCACGGCTTCCTTGTCGGTCGGCAAGGGCGTCGTCGGCGCCTACGTGCATAACTCGGTGGTCGACGGTCTGGGCAAGATCGGCGTGCTGGTCGCGCTCGAATCCCCCGGCAAAGCCGACGAACTGACGAGCCTCGGCCGTATGGTCGCCATGCATATCGCGGCCTCCAATCCGCAGGCAATCGAGTCCTCCGGCCTCGACCCGGCAGTGGTGGCGCGCGAAAAAGATGTGCTGGCCGACAAGTTCAGACAGCAGGGCAAGCCGGCCAACGTGATCGACAAGATCGTCGAGTCGGGCCTTAAGACCTTCTACAAAGAGGTCTGCCTGCTCGAGCAGATGTATGTGCACGACGACAAGAAGACGGTCGCCCAGGCGCTTAAGGAAGCCGAAAGCAAAGCGGGAGGACCGATCAAGGTCGCGGGATTTGTGCGCTACGCGCTCGGCGAGGGCATTGAAAAGCAGGAAAGCGATTTCGCCGCCGAAGTCGCAGCCGCCGCCGGACAGAGTTGATGGCGGCCCCGCGCATGATCCGGAAAAGTGGAAACTGGTTTTCGGAAAAGGTCGTGCGCAAAAATAAGGATCGCGACGCATGAGTGATCCGCTTTACCGACGCGTCATCGTCAAGTTGTCCGGCGAGGCGCTTACCGGCGGGCAAGGATTTCGGCATCGACCAGAAAACGGTCGAGACGCTCGCTGCCGATCTCGCGGCGACGGCGAAGCTCGGCGTCGAGCTCGGCGTGGTGGTGGGCGGCGGCAACATCTTCCGCGGTGTCGAAGTGTCCGAGCGCGGCGTGCCGCGGCCGGTCGGCGACACCATGGGCATGCTGGCGACGGTGATGAATTGCCTGGTGCTCGAAGCGGCGATCGAGCGCGCGGGGCGCGAAGCGCGCACGCTGTCGGCGCTGGCCATGACCTCGGTCTGCGAGACCTATAACCGCAAGCGCGCGATGAAAAATCTCGGCAAGGGCCGGGTTGTGCTGCTGGCCGCCGGCACGGGCAATCCGTACTTCACTACCGACACCACCGCCGTGCTGCGCGCAGCCGAACTCGAATGCCAGGCCGTGCTCAAGGCCACCAACGTGGATGGGGTCTACACCGCGGACCCCAAGAAAGACCCGAAAGCCAAGCGCTACGAAAAACTCGGTCACCAGGAGGCGATTGAGAAGCATTTGCGGGTCATGGATTCGACCGCCTTCGCGCTTGCCCGGGAAAACCACATGCCTATCATCGTCTTCTCAATCGCCGACAAAGGCGCCATCGAGGCCGTACTGCGCGGCAAAGGCCGCTCGACCGTGATCGGCTAGACGCGGCTTGTGCCTTTGGCATAGCGGCATCGTGTTCGGGGGATCGCCATGACAAACGCAACGCACGATATCAACGAGATCAAGCGCCGCATGCAGGGCGCCAGCGCCGTGCTGAAAACGGAATTATCCGGGCTGCGCACGGGACGTGCCTCCGCCCACATGCTCGATCCGGTCATGGTCGACGCCTACGGCGCGCAGATGCCGCTCATTCAGGTGGCCAGCGTCACCATCCCGGAACCGCGGCTGATCGCCGTCAACGTCTGGGACCGCTCGCTGGTGCACGCGGTGGAAAAGGCGATCGTCAATTCCAACCTGGGCCTGTCGCCGGCGACCGAGGGACAAGTGCTGCGGCTTCGCATTCCCGAGCTCAACGAGGAACGGCGCAAGGAACTGGTCAAGATCGCGCATAAATATGCCGAAACCGCGCGCGTGGCGGTGCGGCACGTGCGCCGCGACGCCATGGATGCGATCAAGAAACTGGAAAAGGATCACAAGATCAGCAAGGATGACCACGACCAGTTTTCCGACGATATTCAGAAGGCGACCGATGCCGGGATCGTCGAGATCGACCACCTGCTGGCGGCCAAGGAGAAGGAAATCCTCACTGTCTGAGGCTGCGGAGCCTGGTCCTGAACCAGCCGGTCCCGGGCTTAAACTCGCTGGAAACCAGTTTTCGGACAAGATCGTGCACGAGGATAGTGTTACGTGAGGATACTGAGTAATTTGAAACCCTACGGCTCAAAGACAATGCCCGAGGCCGAAGTTCCGCACAGCGCCGCGCCGCCATTCGAGCGGGCGCCGCGGCACGTCGCCATCATCATGGACGGTAACGGCCGCTGGGCGGCGGCGCGCAGCTTGCCGCGCGTGGAAGGCCACCGTCGTGGGGTCGAGGCGCTGCGGCGGATCATCCGCGCGGCGAGCGAGATCGGCATCCGATTCATCACCATCTTTTCATTCAGCGCGGAGAACTGGTCGCGGCCGGCCAACGAAGTCGGCGAATTGATGGGGCTGTTGCGCCGCTTCATTCGCAACGATCTCGCCGAACTGCACCGCAGCGGGGTGCGGGTGCGCGTGATCGGCGAGCGCGATGGCCTCGATCCGGATATCGGCCGGTTGCTGGTGGAAGCGGAAGAGCTCACCAAAGCCAATGACGGCCTCACTTTGGTGGTCGCCTTCAATTACGGTTCGCGCCAGGAAATCACCCGGGCAGCGCAACGCATCGCCGAGCAGGTGGCGGAAGGTACTCTCAAGCCCGCCGACATCGGCATGGAGACGCTCGGCGCTTTCCTCGACGCGCCGGATATCCCCGATCCCGATCTCATTATCCGCACCAGCGGCGAGCAGCGGTTGTCGAATTTCCTCCTCTGGCAGTCGGCCTATAGCGAATTGGTTTTCGTGCCGACCTATTGGCCCGATTTCGACCGGGCGGCGCTCGATGCGGCGATCCGCGAATATCAGCAGCGCGAGCGCCGGTTCGGCGGCCTGGTCGCGAAGACCGGGTCCTGAGCCCGTGGCTGACACCGGCACAGCCGCACCCACCAGCAATCTCGCGCTCCGCGTCGCTTCGGCTGTCGTCTTGGCACCGCTCGCGCTCGGCGTCGCCTATGTCGGCGGTTGGCCCTTCGCTTTGTTCTGGGTGGCCGCCGCTCTGGCGGTGCTGTGGGAGTGGACGTCACTGGTCAAGGGACCGCTGTGGGTCGTCGCCGGCGTTCTCTATGCCGGCCTCATGTTCGCCGCTCCGGTACTGCTGCGCGGGGACGCCGAATTCGGGCTCATCGCGATCCTGCTGCTGTTCGCCATCGTCTGGGGCACCGACATTCTCGGCTATTTCGCCGGCCGCGCCTTTGGCGGACCAAAGCTGTGGCCGGCGGTCAGTCCGAAGAAAACTTGGTCCGGCGCCATTGCCGGTACGCTCGGCGCCATGGTCGTCGCCGTCCTGGTCGCCGCCTTGTTCGGCTCGTTCAACCAGCCGGCGATCGCACTCATTGCGCTGCTGCTGTCGCTGGTGGCGCAGCTTGGCGACCTGTTGGAGTCCTGGGTCAAACGTCAATTCGGCGCTAAGGATGCGAGCCATCTCATTCCCGGCCACGGCGGCGTGATGGACCGGCTCGACGGTTTCTGGGCTGCCGCGCTTCTCGGCTGCCTGATCGGGCTCGCGCGGGGCGGTTTCGATGCGCCCGCAAGCGGCTTGCTGGTGTGGTGAAAGCATGACTGTACCCGGTCTCTCCCGCTCAAAACCATCGCCTGCGGCAGACGTGCGCAGCATCACCATTCTCGGCGCGACCGGCTCGATCGGCGCCAGCACGGTCGATCTGATCAAGCGCGCGCCCGAGCGCTACCGCGTTGAGGCGGTCAGCGCCCGGCGCAGCTCGGGAGCGCTGGCAAAAATCGCCCGCGAAGTGGGCGCCAAATTGGCCGTCGTCGCCGATCCGGCGGCGTACGGTGATCTGAAGGATGCCTTGGCCGGCAGCGGCATCGAGGCGGCGGCCGGCGAGGACGGTCTGCTCGAAGCCGCGCAACGACCGGCCGATTGGTTGATGGCGGCGATCAGCGGCGCGGTCGGACTAAAGCCAACGCTCGCCGCGATCGAACGCGGCGCTACCGTCGCGCTCGCCAACAAGGAATGTCTGGTTTGTGCCGGCGGCCTGTTCATGAGGCGCGCGGCCATCGCCGGGGCCACCGTGCTGCCGGTCGACAGCGAGCACAATGCGATATTTCAGGCGCTCGGCGCCGGGCCGCGCGAAGACGTCAAGCGCATTATCCTGACCGCGTCGGGCGGCCCGTTTCGCACTTGGTCGCTGCAGGCAATCAAGGCGGCGACGCCGGAACAGGCGCTCAAGCATCCGAACTGGTCGATGGGGCCGAAGATCACCATCAATTCCGCGAGCCTGATGAACAAAGGCCTCGAGGTGATCGAGGCCTACCATCTGTTTGCGCTCAAACCGGAAGAGATTGATGTGCTGGTCCATCCGCAATCGGTGGTGCATGGGCTGGTGGAATTTCGCGATGGCTCGGTCGTCGCTCAGCTCGGTTCTCCGGACATGCGCATTCCGATCGCGCATTGTCTGGCCTGGCCGCGGCGGATCGACGGCCCCGCCGCGCAACTCGATCTGGCGCGCGTGCGCGACCTGACCTTCGAAGATCCCGATCTCGTTCGCTTTCCGGCACTCGCCCTGGCGCGGCGCGCGTTGCAGACCGGCGGCGCGGCGCCGACTGTCTTTAACGCCGCCAACGAGGTTGCGGTCGCCGAATTCCTTGCCCGACGCATCGGTTTTTCGGCGATTACGGCGCTGGTGGATGCGACCCTGGACGCCGCCGCGGGACGCGGCCTGCTCGCGGAACCGGCCGATATCGATGCCGCGCTCGCCGTTGACCATGATGCGAGAAGTTTAGCCGTGGCCCTCTTGCCCGAAATTGCCGTAAAGTCATCCTAGTAGCATGTATTAACGCCATGGGCGCCATAGCGGCGGAATGAGGATGCGATGAGTATGGATATTGTGGGAGGCCTGAGTGCGTTCGGCGGGCACCTCGCCGGCTATCTGGTGCCCTTCCTGTTTGTACTAACGATTGTTGTTTTCTTTCATGAGCTTGGCCATTTCTTGGTGGCCCGCTTGTGCGGTATCAAAGTATTGGTGTTTTCGATCGGTTTCGGTCCTGAAATCGTCGGTTTCTACGACCGCTATGGCACGCGCTGGAAAATCTCCGCGGTGCCGCTCGGCGGCTATGTGAAGTTCTTCGGCGATGAGAATGCCGCGAGCGTACCCGACCGCGAAGCCGCCGCCGGGATGAGCGAGGCCGAAAAGAAGGTCAGCTTTATCCACAAGCCGGTCGGACCGCGCGCTGCCGTGGTGGTGGCCGGTCCGGTCGCGAACTTCATTCTCGCGATCGTCATTTTCGCCGCCATATTCATGACGGTCGGCAAACAGAGCACCAGCGCCCGCGTCGATACGGTGCAGCCGGCAAGCGCCGCGCAAGCCGCGGGATTCATGCCGGGCGACTTGGTGGTGGCGATCGACGGCACCAAAATCAGCGATTTTTCCGACATGCAGCGTATCGTCAGCGTGAGCGCGGGCGAGACGCTCAGCATCGAGGTCGATCGCGGCGGCGCTCACGTCACGCTCAAGGCCACGCCTCAGCTCAAAGAACTCAAGGACACGTTCGGCAATAAGCACCGGCTCGGCGTGCTCGGCATCAGCCGGTCGATGGCGCCCGGCGACATCAAGACGCAGAAGATGGGACCCGTGCAGGCCGTCGCCGAAGGCGTGCGGGAAACCTGGTTCGTGGTCGATCGCACGCTGTCCTACATCGGCGGCGTGTTCGCCGGCCGGGAGGCGGCCGACCAGCTCGGCGGGCCGATTCGCATTGCGCAGGTATCGGGTGAGGTGGCGTCGGTCGGCTTTGTTGCGCTCATCCGCCTGACCGCGGTGCTGTCGATCTCGATCGGCCTTCTGAACCTCTTCCCTATCCCGCTACTCGATGGCGGTCACCTTTTGTTCTATGCGATTGAAGCGATTCGCGGCCGGCCCTTGTCGGAGCGCGCGCAGGAGGTCGGTTTCCGGATAGGTTTGGCGATCGTCGTGATGTTGATGATATTTGCAACGTTTAATGACATTCTGCGTCTGGCGACCTCCTAGGGCGTGTCCTTCGGGCAACTTTATGAGGGGAAAGGGAAAGTTGGGCTGCCGGTTTCGTTTGCAGCGCCTTTAAAACGCTGTACAAAGCTGGCTAAAGCTTGCCCAACGGTCGGCGGACTCTGCGACGGGGACGACCGCAGGGGTTATTAAAAGGCGCGTAGCGCATGGAATTTGGTGTGCGGATTTTACGGGGACTGGCCATCTGCTGTTTGGTCCTCGGGGGTACCCTTGTCGGTGCCGGGACTATGGTCGTGGCGTCGGTAGGCGTCGCGGCTGCGCAGTCCGCCAGTTCCATCGTCGTGCAGGGTAACCGCCGCGTCGAAGCCGAAACGGTACGGTCCTATTTCAAACCCGGCCCGGGCGGCCAGGTCGGCCCCGCGCAAATCGACGACGCCATCCACGCGCTCTACGCCACCGGCCTGTTCGAGGACGTGCATCTCAGTCACGAGAACGGGCGTCTGGTGGTCAGCGTGGTCGAAAACCCGGTGATCGATCGCGTCGCCTTCGAGGGCAACAAGAAAGCCAAGGACGAACAGCTCAAGGCCGAAGTTCAGTCGAAACCCCGCGGCACCTTGTCGAAGCCGATGGTGCAGGCCGACGTGCAGCGCATCATCGAGATCTATCACCGCAGCGGCCGCTTCGATGTGTCGGTCGATCCGAAGATCATCGAACTGCCGAACAACCGCGTCGATCTGGTGTTCGAAATCAAGGAAGGCCAGAAGACCGGCGTGAAGGACATCCGGTTCGTGGGTGCACACGCATTCTCGAGGGGCCGTCTGAAAGACGTGATCAAGACGACCGAGAGCAATTTGCTCAGCTTCCTGCAGACCACCGACATCTACGACCCCGACCGCGTCGAGGCGGACCGCGACCTGTTGCGCCGGTTCTATCTCAAGCACGGCTATGCCGACGTGCGGATCATATCGGCGGTCGGCGAATACGACCCGGCCAAGAAGGGCTTTATCGTCACGTTCACCATCGACGAAGGCAGCCAATACCACATCGGAACCGTCGACGTGGTGTCGAACGTGCATGCGCTCAATCCGGCGTCGCTGCGCGGCAGTCTCAAGGTCAGCGCGGGCAGCGTCTACAACGCCGACTTGGTGGAAAAGAGCGTCGAATCGATGACGATCGAGGCGGCCAGGCACGGCTACGCTTTTGCCACCGTGCACCCGCGCGGCGACCGCGACTTCGAGAAGAAGATCATCAACCTCAACTTCGTGGTTGACGAAGGCACGCGCGCCTATATCGAGCGCATCAATATTATCGGCAATACGCGCACCCGCGATTATGTGATCCGCCGCGAATTCGATATCGGCGAGGGCGACGCCTATAATCGCGCGCTGATCGACCGGGCCGAGCGCCGGCTGAAAAACTTGGACTACTTCAAGACGGTCAAGATCACCAACGAGCCGGGCTCGGCGCCCGATCGCGTCGTCATCAACGTCAACGTCGAAGAGAAGTCGACCGGCGAGTTCTCGATCTCCGGCGGCTATTCCACCGCCGACGGCTTCCTCGCCGAGGTCAGCGTGGCCGACCGCAACCTGATGGGCCGTGGCGAGTTCGCCAAAGCGTCGGTGTCCTATGGCCAGTATAGTCGCGGTTTCGGCCTTTCGTTTGTCGAGCCCTATCTGCTCGGCTATCGCATGGCCGGCGGCATCGACCTGTTCGGGCGGCAGTCGTTCTCGACCTCGTACGTGTCGTACAATACGCAAACCATCGGCGTTAACCTGCGCCTCGGCTTTGCGCTGTCGGAAGAACTGTCGTTCACGCCGCACTATTCGATCTTCCAGCAGGAAGTCTCGCTGCCGGATTATTTGAACAACTGTCAATACTCAAGTAACGCACTAATCAATGGCGGCACGGGCGTGAATTCGGGCAACGAGGGTGGTGTCGGCAATACGGACACGACCGTTAACCCTCCAAACGGCTGTTATTATGACGGCGAAGCGTCGCTTCCGGTGCGCATCGAACTGTCCAAAGGTGCCGTCATCGAGTCGATCGTCGGCTATTCGCTGGCCTACAATACGCTTGACAACGTCAAGTCTCCGACCAGCGGTCTCTATGCCGAAATCAAGCAGGACTTTGCCGGTGTCGGCGGCGACGTGAACTTTATCCGGACGTCGGCCGAGGCGCGCAACTACTACGAAGTCTTCCCGGACGTGATCGGCGTGGTGAAGCTGCAAGGCGGCCATCTCGCCGGCTGGGGCGGCAAAGACCTGCGCATGCTCGACAACTTCCAGATGGGGCCGAATCTGGTGCGCGGCTTCGAGCCTTCCGGCATCGGTCCGCGTGATCTGACGCCGGGCAGCACCAATGACGCGCTCGGCGGCACCATGTACTGGGGTGCGAGCGTCGAGGCGCAGACGCCGCTTTACTTCCTGCCCAAGGAGATCGGCATCAAGGTCGCCGCCTTCGCCGACGCCGGCTCATTGTGGAATTATCAGTCGGAAACCTCTTGGGCCGTGACCGGCGAAAACTTGCAAGTAGGCGATGCCCCGACGATTCGCTCGTCGGTCGGCATGGGTCTCATCTGGGATTCACCACTCGGGCCGCTGCGGTTTGATTTTGCCTATGCCCTGACCAAGGCGAGCTACGACCGTACGCAATTCTTCCGGTTCAGCGGCGGCACGAAGTTCTGATCTTGACCGCAATTGGCGGCACGGAACTGGCGGCATGAGCGAGCCGGTATTCCAACGACACACGCGGGGTCTCACGCTGGCTGAGATCGCCGCCTTGGCCGGCGCCGAACTGCCTGATGCTGCCGCCACGCGCTCCATCAACAATATTGCCTCGCTCGACCGTGCCGCGCCGTCCGATCTGACCTTTCTCGACAACGCCCGATTTGCCGACGCGGCCGCCGAGACCCACGCCGGCGCTTGCCTGACGACCGCAGCGTTGGCGCGTGGCTTGCCGGGCCGTGTCGCCGCGCTCGTGGTGCCGGAGCCGTTTCGTGCTTTCGTTGTGGTCGCGCGCGCGTTGTTCCCGCATGCGCTGCGGCCGGCCTCGCTCTATACGGCCGACGATATGGCGGGCGCCCATGTGCATCCAACCGCACGCCTGGAAAGCGGCGTCACGCTGGAACCCGGCGCGGTTGTCGGGCCGGGCGCCGAGATCGGCGCCGGTACCGTGATAGGCGCCAACGGCGTGGTCGGTGCCGAGGTCCGGATCGGCCGCGACTGCGCGATCGGCGCCGGCACCGCGATCAGCAACGCCCTGATCGGCGATCGGGTCATCGTTCACGGCGGCTGCCAGATAGGTCAGGACGGCTTCGGCTTCGTGATGGACGGCAAAGGCAATCTCAAGATCCCGCAGATCGGCCGCGTCATCGTCCAGGACGATGTGGAAATCGGCGCTGGCACCACCATCGACCGCGGTTCGATACGCGATACCGTGATCGGCGAGGGCACCAAGATCGACAACCTGGTGCAAGTAGGCCACAATGTCAGCGTCGGGAGGCATTGCGTCCTGGTGGCGCAAACGGGTATTTCGGGCTCATCGACGCTCGAAGATTTCGTGGTGTTGGGAGCGCGTGCCGGCGTGGACACCGGCGTCACTGTCGGTGAGGGGGCGCACATAGCTGGGACCAGCATCGTCCATGGTGACGTGCCCGCGGGGGCCCGCTGGGGAGGGACCCCGGCCAAACCTGTGACGCTGTGGTTCCGCGAAATGGCGATCCTCGCGAGACTTGCGCGCCAATACGGCGCCAACAAATCGGCAGCGAAAGAGTGAGGCGGCTGTCATGGATGAAATGGTCACCAAGCTCGAAGCGGCCGATATCGCAGTGGTGCTCAAGATGCTGCCGCACCGCTATCCGTTTCTCATGGTCGACCGGGTCATCGACATTGACGGCGACGACCATGGCATCGGCATCAAGAACGTTACGATCAACGAGCCGCATTTCATGGGACACTTTCCCGACAATCCGGTGTTCCCGGGCGTCTTGATGATCGAAGGCATGGCGCAGACGGCGGGCGTGCTCTGCATCGCCAAGCTGCGCTTGGCGCGGCCGAAATCGGTGTTTTTCCTGACCATCGACAAGGCCAAGTTCCGTAAACCGGTGCTGCCCGGCGATACCATCGAATACCACATGCGCAAGATCGCCCAGCGCAAGTCCATGTGGTGGTTCGGCGGCCTGGCCAAAGTCGCCGGCCGCATCGTTGCCGAGGCGGAAGTCGGCGCCATGATTGTCGACAGATGAGCGCAGGCATGATCGATCCCTCGGCGCGGATCGAGGCGACGGCGGTGATCGGACAGGACGTTACGGTCGGCCCCTATTGCACCATCGGCCCGTATGTGTCGCTCGGCGACGGCTGCCGGCTCGAGGCGCACGTCAATCTCACCGGCCATACGACGATCGGTGCGCGCACCGTCATCCGTCCCTTCGCCTCCCTCGGTTCTCCGCCCCAATCCGTGCACTATCGCGGTGGCCCGACCCGGCTCGTGGTCGGCGCCGACTGCGATATCCGCGAAAACGTCACCATGAACACCGGCACCGAGGACGGCGGCGGCGTCACGGAGGTCGGCGACCGCTGCTTTTTCATGGTCGGCTCCCATGTCGGGCACGATTGCAAGGTCGGCAATAACGTCGTGGTCGCCAACAACACGCTGTTGGCCGGCCACGTCACCGTCGGCGATTATGTCGTGTTCGGCGGCGGCGCGGCGGTGCGCCAATTCGTTCGCATCGGCGAAGGCGTCATGATCGTGGGGTTGAGCGGCGTGCGCGCCGACGTCATCCCGTGGGGCACCGTGCAGGGACCGCTCGCCAATCTTGTCGGTCTCAACGTCGTCGGAATGCGACGGCGCGGGATTGCCAAGGCCGATATCCACCGCTATCGCGACGCCTATCGCGCGCTGTTTTTCGGCGGCGGCGAATTTCGCGCCCGGCTCGAGCGCGTCGCCGCCGACTTTGGCGGGGACGCGCAGGTCGGCAAAATGATCGACTTCATCCGCGCCGGAAAACGGCCGCTGACCATGGCCGGCAGACGCGGCGAGGCCGACGAGGACGCATGACCACCGCGCCGGCCACTCTGGAAGGCCCGCTCGCGATCATTTGCGGCGGCGGCAGCCTGCCCTTGACGGTCGCGGAGTTGGTTACGAGACGCGGCCGGCCGGTCGTGCTGTTCCCGCTGCGCGGCGCCGCCGAGGGCGCTGCGATCGAACGCTTTCCCCATCACCGGATGTATGTCGGTCAACTGGGAAAATTCTTTCGGCTGGCGCGCGCCGAAGGCTGCCGCGAGGTGGTCTTTATCGGGGCGCTGGTGCGGCCGTCGATCTGGCAGGTGCATCCCGACCTCAAGGGTTTGACTTTCCTGCTGCAAGTCCTCGCCGCCTACCGGGGCGGTGACGATCATCTCCTGTCGGGCATGGGCAAGCTGCTCGAGCAGCAAGGCTTTAAATTGCGCGGCGCGCACGAAGTAGCGCCGGAAATTCTGGTGCCGCAGGGCACGCTCGGCGGCCGCAAGCCGTCGGAGCGTGACCGCGCCGATATCGATCTCGGGCTCGATTATCTGCGCGCCACCGGGTCGTTCGATGTGGGCCAGGCGGTGGTTGTGGCCGGCAAGCATGTTCTGGCGGTCGAGGCGGCGGAGGGCACCGATCAGATGCTCGCCCGCATCGTCGAGATGCGCGCCAACGGCCGTGTGCGCACGGCAGCGGGCAGCGGAGTGCTGGTGAAGGCGCCCAAGCACGGCCAGGATAAGCGTTTTGACCTGCCGTCGATCGGTCCGCGCACCGTCGAAGGCGTCGTCCGCGCCGGGCTTGCCGGTATCGCGGTGACGGCGGGCTCGACCGTCGTCGCCGAGCCGGAGCGGCTGATCGCGGCGGCCGACCGCGCCGACATCTTCGTGATCGGCACGCCAGCCGAGATCGAGCGATGAGCCGCGCGTTGGGCCCGCACGTGTTTCTGGTGGCGGGTGAGGATTCAGGCGACCGGCTGGGAGCAGCGCTGATTGCCGCCATCAAGCGGCGCACTCCCGAAGCTCGTTTCTCCGGTGTCGGCGGCGCGCAAATGGCGGCGCAAGGAGTGCCAAGTCTTTTTCCGCTGGGCGACTTGGCAATCGTCGGCATTGCCGCAATCGCGATGGGCCTGCCGAGAATCTTGCAGCGTATCCGCCAAACCGCCGACGCCGTCATTGCGGCCAAGCCGGATGTCCTCGTGATCGTCGACAGCCCGGAATTCACGCATCGTGTCGCGCGGCGCGTGCGCGCGCATGCGCCGGCGATCCCAATCGTCGACTATGTGTGTCCGTCCGTGTGGGCATGGCGACCGGGCCGCGCGCCGGCTATGCGCGCTTACGTCGATCATGTGCTGGCGCTCCTGCCGTTCGAGCCTGCGGCGTTGCGGCGATTGAACGGTCCGCCTAGCACCTTCGTTGGACATCCGCTTAGCGAACGGGCCGGGTATCTGCGTCCGAACGCCGACGATGCGGGTCGGCGGTTGGCAGATCCGCCGTTGTTGCTGGTCCTGCCGGGCAGCCGCGCCGGAGAAATCCGCCGCATGGCGGGCATATTCGGCGAGGCCGCAGCGCGAATTGCCGAGCGTGCCGCCGGGCTAGAGGTGGTGGTGCCGTCGGTGCCGCGACTCGCGGACACGGTGAAAACAGCGGTCGCGTCCTGGCGCATCCCCGCCCGGGTGTCGACCGATCCAAACGAGAAAGACGCGGCTTTCCGCACGGCGCGCGCGGCGCTGACCAAGTCGGGCACCTCAACGCTCGAACTAGCGGTCGCCGGGATCCCCATGGTGGCCGCCTATAAGGTGCCTCTGTTCGAGGAGGCGGTCGGCCGCCTCTTGATCAAAGTCCAAAGCGTGATCTTGGCCAACCTGGTTCTGGGCGAGAACGTGGTGCCGGAATTCTTGCAACGGGACGCAAGGCCCGAGCGGCTTGCAGCGGCCCTGACGCCGCTGTTAAGCGACACTCCCGAACGCCGTCGGCAAACCACCGCCTTCGCGCGGCTCGATACGATCATGGAAATCGGCAAGGCCGTCCCCAGCGACCGCGCCGCAGCCGTGGTCCTGGATTGCGCGGGTGCCCCGCGCCGACCGCCACGCGAAACGGTGGTATCAGGCTCGCCAACAGCGTAGTTTGCCTCCTTCGGCCCTTGGGCCTATGCCATGGCCGCTAACCGGAATAACCGCCTTTGACCATTGCCCCGCGCGCCGCGATCACCGCAGTCCATGGCTACCTGCCGCCGGATCTGCTCACCAATTCGGAACTGGCGCGCATGGTGGACACCAGCGACGCCTGGATCGTCGAACGCACCGGCATCAGGGAACGCCACATCCAGAAGGGCGAGGGGCTCGGCACCTCGCATATGGCGGCGGAGGCGGTGCGCGGGCTGCTAGCGAAGACCGGCACCAAACCGTCCGATATCGATCTTCTGATCTGCGCCACCACGACGCCGGACATGCAGTTCCCCTCGACGGCCAACATCATCTGCGACATGGTCGGCATCAAGAATATCGGTTCATTCGACGTGCAGGCAGCCTGCTCTGGCTTTCTCTATTCACTTGCCATCGCGTCGCAATTCATCGCCAACGGCACCGCGCGCAAGATTGTTGTGGTTGGTGCCGACAAGATGTCGTCGATCATCGACTATACCGACCGCGCCACGTGTGTGCTGTTCGGCGACGCCGCCGGCGCGGTGCTGCTGGAGCCGAGCATCGACGGCACCGGCATCATGGATGCGCTGATCCGTTCCGACGGCTCGGGCATGATCCATCTGCACCAGAAGGCCGGCGGCAGCCGCATGCCGGCGACGGCCGAGACGGTGGCCAACCGCCTGCACTACGTGCATCAGGAAGGCGCGGCGGTGTACAAGTTCGCCATCGCCAAGATGGCGGAAGTGGCCAATGAAATCATGTCGCGCAACAACCTGCGCGCCGACATGATCGACTGGCTGGTGCCACACCAGGCCAACAAGCGCATCATCGAATCGACGGCCGAACGCATGGGCCTGCCGATGGAGCGCGTCATGGTGACAATTCAAAAATACGGTAACACCACCAACGCCACCATCCCGCTCTGCCTATGGGACTACGAACCGAAGTTAAAGCGCGGCGACCGCATGCTGCTCGCCGCCTTTGGCGGCGGCTTCACCTGGGCCGGGATCTACGTGCAGTGGTCCTACGACGGCGCCAGCGCGCCCAAGCTAAACGGTAAGGGCACAAACGGAAAGGGCGGCTGAGACAGCCGCCCCCGCGCAAAATGTTCCGCGGATTTATTTGCGCCGCGAAATGGGCACGTAGTCGCGCTGGGTTGCGCCGGTATAGAGTTGACGCGGGCGGCCGATCTTCTGCTTCGGATCCTCGATCATTTCCTTCCACTGGGCAATCCAGCCGACGGTCCGGGCAACCGCAAAAAGCACGGTGAACATGGTGGTGGGAAAACCCATCGCTTTGAGCGTGATGCCGGAATAGAAGTCGATGTTCGGATAGAGCTTTTTCTCGATGAAGTATTCGTCGTGCAGGGCGATCCGCTCCAGCTCCATCGCGACATCGAGCAGCGGATCGTCCTTGATGCCGAGTTCGGTCAGGACCTCGTGGCAGGTCTTCTGCATGATCTTGGCGCGCGGGTCGTAGTTCTTGTAGACGCGATGGCCGAAGCCCATCAGGCGGTAGCTGTCCTTCGGATCCTTGGCGCGCTTGATGAATTCGGGAATGCGGTCGACCGTGCCGATCTCGCGCAGCATATTGAGGGCAGCTTCGTTGGCGCCGCCATGCGCGGGGCCCCAGAGGCAGGCGCAGCCGGCGGCGATGCAGGCGAACGGATTGGCGCCGGATGAGCCCGCGAGGCGCACCGTCGACGTCGAGGCGTTCTGCTCATGGTCGGCGTGCAGGATGAAGATGCGGTCCATCGCCCGCGCCAGCACCTTGTTCGGCTTGAACTCTTCCGTCGGCACCGCGTAGCACATGCGCAGGAAATTGGTCGAATAGTCGAGTTCGTTCTTCGGATAAACGAACGGCTGGCCGACCGAATATTTATAGGCCATGGCGGCCAAGGTCGGCACTTTCGCGATCATGCGGATCGACGCGACCATCCGCTGCACCGGATCCGAAATATCGGTGGAGTCGTGATAGAAGGCCGACAGCGCGCCGATGCAGCCGGTCATCACCGCCATCGGATGGGCGTCGCGCCGGAAGCCCTGGAAAAACCGGGCCATCTGCTCGTGCACCATGGTGTGGCGGGTGACGGTGTAGTCGAAGTCGGCTTTCTGCTGCGGCGTCGGCAGTTCGCCGTAGAGCAGCAGGTAGCAGGTCTCCAGGAAGTCGCCATGCTCGGCGAGCTGGTCGATCGGATAACCGCGGTAGAGCAGGACACCCAGGTCGCCGTCGATATAGGTGATCTTGGACTCGCAGCTTGCCGTCGACGTGAAGCCGGGATCGTAGGTGAACATGCCGCTCTCGCCATAGAGCTTGGCGATGTCGATCACCTCCGGGCCGATGGTGCCGTCGTAGACCGGGAAATCCCAGTTCTTGTTGCCTACGGTTATGGTGCCGGTCTTCTTCTTGGTGTCCGTCTTGGCGTCCATGATCAAACCCTCGATTTAGAGGCGAGCGGTAAGTGCGGATACGTTAAGTTCGGGAGCCGAGGCACCGGGTACGCGCGGCTCCGGCCGCTTTTTGGGTAGCTCATCCGTATGTGCGCTGCAAGATAGCCTATCGGCACCCAAGCTAATGCATATTGCGGCTCGGAGCTTAGACATAGATCAAGTCGCCGCGGTGCGGGCGTGGACCATAAATAGGGCGAATCGTTTAGCCCACCTGATCCCGCAAACGGGCTAGGCTCTCGTCCTTGCCCAGAACAGCCAGGACGTCGAAAATCGGTGGCGAGGTAGTGCGCCCGGTTAATGCGGCCCGCAGCGGCTGGGCCACCGCGCCGAGCTTGAGGCCCGAGCGCTCGGCAAAGCCGCGCACGACGCCCTCGACCGCCTCGGCGCTCCATTCGGGGATGGCGGTCAATTCCGGGAGCAGGGCGGTGGTTGCCACCTTGGCCTCGGGCGTCAGCAAGGCTCTCGCCTGTTCGTTCAAATCGAGCGGGCGGCTAGCCCAGAGAAACCGTGTAGCATCAAATAGTTCTACTAAAGTCTTAGCGCGCTCTTTCAAGGCCGCCATGGCCGTGAGCAGCATGCCGCGTAGTGCCGGTGTCATCTTGCCGGCGAGTTCCTGGCCGCCGGCGATGTGAGGCAGCAGTTCCTCCAATTGGGCGAGAATATCTGCGTCGGCAGATGCGCGGATGTAGTGGCCGTTGAGATTCTCCAGCTTGGCGAAATCGAATCGCGCCGGCGAACGGCCGATCTGCGGCAAGTCGAAAGCGGCGATCATTTCCTCGGTAGTAAAAATCTCCTGGTCGCCGTGGGCCCAACCGAGCCGGACCAAATAGTTGCGCATGGCCGCCGGCAGATAACCCATAGCCCGGTAGGCATCGACGCCGAGCGCGCCATGACGCTTGGATAGTTTGGAACCATCCGGCCCATGGATCAGAGGGATATGCGCCATGGTTGGTACGTTCCAGCCGAGCGCTTCGTAGATATGCTTTTGCCTGGCGCCGTTGGTCAGGTGATCGTCACCGCGGATAATGTGGGTGACATTCATGTCGTGGTCATCGACCACGACGGCCAGCATGTAAGTGGGGTTGCCATCGGAGCGGAGCAGCACCAGATCGTCGAGATCCGAATTCTGCCAGATGACGCGGCCCTGCACCTGATCCTCGATCACCGTCTCGCCGGTGAGCGGCGCGCGCAGCCTGATCACCGGCTTGACGCCGGGCGGCGCCTCAGAGGGGTCGCGGTCGCGCCAACGTCCATCGTAGAGCTTGGAGCGGCCCTCGCGGCGCGCGGCCTCGCGCATTTCGGTCAATTCTTCGGGGCTCGCATAGCAGCGATAGGCCTTGCCGGCGGCGAGCAGTTGTTCGGCGATCTGACGATGGCGCGCCGCACGCGAGAACTGGAACACGATCTCGCCGTCCCAGCTGAGCCCCAACCAGGTCAGGCCGTCGATGATGGCGGCGATGGCTGCCGCGGTCGAACGCTCGCGGTCGGTGTCCTCGATCCGCAGAAGCATCTTGCCGCCGAACCGGCGCGCATAGAGCCAGTTGAACAGCGCAGTGCGGCCGCCGCCGATATGCAGAAAACCGGTGGGAGACGGCGCAAAACGGGTGACGACAGGCTCACTCATCGCTGGGCTAGTACCATAAATAGGGTGGAAAAAGTCAGTGCGATTGACATTGAGCCGAGCGCTACGTCATGCCATAGCCCGCCCCGAGCGCGGTGGCCGGTAACACAAGGCCGGACCTGTCAGACGAGGAAGCATGGCGAAGGACGAAAAGGCAAGCGGCAATCCGGTGGCGGTCGAGGTCGGGCGCGACTTTATCCGCGACATCGTGCAGGCCGACCTCGACGCCGGACGCGTCAAGGCGGTGGTCACCCGCTTTCCGCCCGAGCCGAACGGCTATTTGCACATCGGCCACGCCAAGTCGATCTGCCTGAATTTCGGCATTGCCCAGGAATTCGGCGGCCGCTGCCATTTGCGTTTCGACGACACCAACCCGGCCAAGGAAGAGCAGGAATATATCGACGCCATCGAGCGCGACGTGCGCTGGCTCGGCTTCGATTGGGGCGAGCACCTCTATCACGCCTCCGACTATTTCGAGCGGCTCTACGGCTGGGCCGAGGACCTGGTGCGCGCCGGCAAGGCCTATGTGGACGACCAGACGCAAGAGCAGATCCGTGTCAACCGCGGCACACTGACCGAGCCCGGCAAGAACTCACCGTTTCGCGACCGCAGTGCCGAGGAAAACCTCGATCTGTTCGGCCGCATGCGCGCCGGCGAATTCCCCAACGGCACGCGGGTGCTGCGCGCCAAGATCGACATGGCGTCGGGCAACATCAACATGCGCGATCCGGTGCTTTATCGCATTCTCAACGCGCCGCACCCGCGCACCGGCACTACATGGAAGATCTATCCGAGTTACGACTTCGCGCACGGCCAGTCCGACGCGATCGAGGGCATTACCCATTCGGTTTGCACCCTCGAGTTCGAGGATCACCGGCCGCTTTACGACTGGTTCATCGCCAATCTCGATGTGCCGTCCAAGCCGCATCAATACGAATTCGCCCGCCTCAACCTCACTTATACCGTGCTGTCCAAGCGCGTGCTGACGTTGCTGGTGCGCGACGGCCACGTCACCGGCTGGGACGATCCGCGCATGCCGACGATAGCCGGCCTGCGCCGGCGCGGCGTGCCGCCTGAAGCGATCCGTGATTTCATCAAGCGTATCGGCGTCGCCAAGGCCAACAGCCTGGTCGACGTCGGCATGTTCGAATTCTCGGTGCGCGAGGCGCTCAACAAAAGTTCGCTGCGTCGCATGGCGGTGCTCAAGCCGCTCAAGGTGACGATCGAGAACTATCCGGAAGGGCAGGTCGAGGAGCTCGATGCGGTCAATCATCCCGATGATCCGGCGGCAGGCTCGCGCAAGATCAAATTCGGCCGCGAGTTGTTCATCGAGCAGGACGACTTCATGGAGAGCCCGCCGAAGAAGTTCTTCCGGCTGTCGCCCGGCATGGAAGTGCGGCTGCGCTACGCCTATTTCATCACCTGCCGCGAGGTGGTGAAGAATGCGGGGGGAGATGTCATCGAATTGCGCTGCACCTATGATCCCGCGACCAAGGGCGGCAATGCGCCGGACGGCCGCAAGGTGAAGGCGACTATCCATTGGGTGTCGGCCACGCATGCGATGCTCGCCGAAGTGCGGCTATACAATCCGCTGTTCACCAAGCCCGACCCAAGCGGGGGCGAGGGCTTCGCCGCCGACCTCAATCCGAATTCGCTGGAGGTGCTTACCGGTGCCCGGCTCGAGCCGGCGCTCATGGATGCCAAGCCGGAAGTCCCGGTGCAGTTCGAGCGCAATGGCTATTTCTGCCTTGACCGGGAATCGACGCCCGGCAAGCCAGTGTTCATTCGCACCATCGGGCTGCGCGATACCTGGGCGAAGGAAAAGGCCGCCCCCTGACGATTCCGAGGGGGTGAGCGTTCACAACCGTTCCTCTAGTCACAACCTGTGGCTGCGGTAGCCTGGCAGGCGGTTGTAGTTGTGCGTCGGGGCACCGCGTCATGGCCGACACCAGGCGATGGTGTTGAAAAAGTCGGGCCCTGAAGGTTTGCAGCTCTTTATTTGAGCTTCATACAGGACCCCCGTCTTATTTATTGGTGTCTCCCCTTCGAGGGGTTCACCACTGACACTATGGTTCTACTCCTGCGGCAACTGACAATCACGTAGCGCAAGCGACCGTGGCATCAGGCGGCCGCCAGATATATTTTGCGAGCGTTTTGAGGTTTTGCGCGATAGCGACGAGATGACACTCGTCGCGTGCACCGGATATTCCTCGCAGGCGAAGCCGTTCAAAACCGTGATGAGACTTGGCGTGTGCGAACTTCATCTCGACCTTTTTACGCTCATCTCGTGACTTCTCGTATTCGAGCGTACCCATCAGGGTGCGAGCGATATCGCGGGCATCTTCGTTGACGTCGCGTGGGACGATGCGTTGTGGAGATTTCGGGCAGCACTTGGATTTAAGGGGGCATGGGCCGCAATCGCGGGTGCTTGCCGTGTAGCGCAGCATGTAGCCAGAGAGAATACGGCCCGTCGTCTTCAGGAGCTTACCCGTCGGACAGACGTACATGTTGCAATCCTTGTCGAACTTAAAGTCGCCGCGTGAGAAGGTGCCGTCCTCGCGGGCGCTCTTGTCCCAGACCGGGATGTGCGGCGTAACGCCAGCTCCGATCAGCCAACCAAGGAGCTTGCCCGTGCCATAGGCCGTGTCGGCAACGAGGCGCTTAGGCTTTAAGCCGAATATCTTCTCGGTGCGCTCAAGCATCGGCTTGGTTGCCGCGACTTCGTCGTAGGTGCGAGCCGGGGTTGCCTCAACCCCAACGATGACAGCGGCAGGCCCTATATCGATCAGGTAATTGAGCCCGTAGCCGAACTGCACGCGCTTGTTGGCCTTCGCTGTCCAAGCCGAACAAGGGTCCACCGGCGAGATTACCTTAGGGGGATTACGGTTGGCATCGGGATCCTCGTCATCAAGCCCGGCAAGGAACTCGGCAGCAGCACGCGTCTGTCGTTCCGGCAACGACCAATCGATCTCATCGGGCGGCTTGCCATGAAAGCGGCTGGCGTTGGCTTCAATGACGCTGGCATCAACGGCAAAGCCTTCGCCCTTAACAAGACCCGCGTTCATGCACGCAAACACCACCGCCTCGAATATCTGACGGAATATGTCGCTGTGGCGAAAACGGCCATGGCGATTGACTGAGAATGTCGAGTGGTCGGGAACCTCATCGTTAAGATCGAGACGGCAGAACCAGCGATAGGCCAGATGCAGCGTGACCTCCTCGCACAGCCGCCGCTCGAAGCGGATGCCATAGCAATACCCAACAATCATCATCCGCAGCATCAGCTCAGGGTCAACCGAGGGACGCCCGATCTCGCTATAAAACGGCGCCAGCTTCTCACGAAGCCCTGCCAAAACCTGCGTGAATATCGGATTGATCCGGCGTAGCAAATGGCTCGCCGGAATGCGCTGTTCAAGGTTGAATAAATAAAACAGCTGGCTCTGATCGCCCGTCTGCCGACCCATCATGGCAAACCTCCGCCATCAAAAATCACATGCTGACGGAATCACTGTTCGTCGATGAGTGCGAGCCCTTTTTCAACAGTATCAGGCGACAGCGGACACGCGCCAGGGCTTGGGCGGCTGAGGTCGATGCCGCCCGGCGACGGGCCGGACTCGTCTTGCCGGAGGGGCTCGCGGACCGCACCGCGTGGCTTGGCCGGTCGGTCTCGGAATGGGCGCTTGCCGAAGTCGCGCCAGGCCGGCTGATGCCCTGGCTTGCGGTCGCCTATGGCTTCGGCATCGTCGTCTATTTCACCGCGGATCGCGAACCGGCGTGGTGGGCTGCCGTCGCCCTGACGGCCGCTGGGACCGCGGCCGCGATTTTGGCGCGGCGGCGCGCCGTCGGCTTTCCGCTCGCGCTCGGCTTTGCCGCCTGCGCGGCCGGCTTTGCGACCGGAACACTGCGCACCAAGATCGTGGCCCATCCGGTTCTGCACTACTCGGCGTCGAGCGTGACTTTGTCCGGCTTCGTCGAAATCCGCGAGGAGCGCCAACGCAGCGACCGCATTACCGTGCGTATTCAGCGCATCGAAAGTAACTGGCGGCTCACTGACCGGCCTGAGCGGGTGCGGCTTGCCGTGCGCAAAGATACCGCGCCCGCGGTCGGCAGTTTCGTCGAGCTTAAGGCGCATCTGTCGCCGCCGCTCGCCCCGCTGCGTCCCGGCGGATACGATTTCGCGCGCGACATGTACTTCCAAAGTATCGGCGCATCGGGCTACGCGCTCGGCAAAATCAAGGTGACGCCGCCGCCGGTAAGTGCCGCGGTCTGGCTGCGCTACGCGGCATTCATCGATGCCATTCGCGAGGCGATCGACAAGCGCATTCGCGCCGTCATCCCAGGCGACGAAGGCTCGATCGCCTCGGCGCTGATCACCGGCAAGCGCGATGCGATTTCAACGCGATGTATATTTCGAGCCTCGCCCACGTGCTGTCGATCTCCGGCTATCACATGGCCGTCGTCGCCGGCATCGTGTTTTTCTTCATTCGCGCCGGCCTGGCGCTCGTGCCGCTGTTCGCAAGCCGCTACCCTATCAAGAAATGGGCAGCCGCGGCCGCGCTGTCGACGGCAGCGTTTTATCTGCTGCTCTCGGGCGCCGAAGTGGCAACCCGGCGCTCGTTCATCATGATCGCGATCGTGCTTTTCGGCATTCTGGTGGATCGGCCGACATTGACATTCCGCACAATTACGATCGCGGCGTTCGGTGTGCTTGTGCTGGCGCCGGAATCGGTGGCTCAGCCAAGCTTTCAGATGTCGTTTGCCGCGACACTGGCGCTGATCGCGGCGTATCAGCACGGCCTGCCGTGGCGGGCAAATGCCGACACGTCACGGGCCGCGCGCCTCGCGCTATGGGGCGGGCGCGAGGTCTTTGGGCTCGCGTTGGCGTCATTCGTGGCGGGTCTCGCCACGACGCCTTACGCCTCGTTTCATTTTCATCGTGCAGCGCCCTATGGCGTGATTGCCAATCTGCTGGCTATGCCGGTGGTGTCGGCAGAGGTGATGCCGATGGGCATCCTCGGTGTGCTGGCGATGCCATTCGGTTTCGATGCGGTCTTCTGGAAACTGATGGGCGCCGGCATCGACTGGATGGACGATGTGGCGCTGTGGGTGGCGAGCCTTCCCGGCGCTATTGGTCATGTGCGCGCCTTCGGTACCGGTCCACTGCTGCTAGGGACGGCGGCGATTCTGCTGTTGTGCATACTGCGCGCACCGCTGCGGTGGAGCGGAGCCGTGCTTGCGGTGGCGGCGAGCGTGTGGGCGCTGAGTACGCCGCTGCCCGACGTCCTGGTGTCCGGCGACGGGCAGGCCGCGGCCGTGCGCGGGGCCGATGGGCGGCTCGCCGTGCTCTATAACGCGCGCGATACTTTCGCGATCAAGGAATGGCTAGCCGCTAATGAGGATACCCGTGCCGTCAAAGATGCGAGCCTGCACGACGGCGTGCGATGCGACGCCGCCGGCTGCATCGGCCGGCTGGCCGACGGACGCCTGGTTTCGTTCGTTCTTTCAGTCGACGCCTTTGCCGAGGATTGCGCGGGCGGCGCCTGGCGATTGCGCCGCGACTTTGATCGACCGTAATGCCTGGCGCGCCAATGGCGCGATCGCACTGCGCTGGGCCGGCGACCATTTTGCGCTCAGCGCGGCGCGTCCGCCGGGCTACCAGCGGCCTTGGGCGCGAGGGGCGTAGTTGAATGAGAGAACACCGATGCCGGCCACGGTTGCGCCTGATGCGACGCCGCGTATCAAAAACTTGGAACCGGGAGATTAGCCTCAGTATCGCCGAAATAACCCGACCAGCTTGCCCTGGATACGCACGCGGTTGGGCGGCAGGATGCGCACCTCGTAGGCGGTGTTGGCCGGCTCAAGCGCGATCGAGGCGCCGCGACGGCGGAATCTTTTGAGGGTCGCCTCCTCGTCGTCGATCAGCGCCACCACGATATCGCCGGTGTCTGCGGCTTCGGATTTGCGGATCAGCGCGATATCGCCGTCGAGAATGCCGGCTTCGATCATGCTGTCGCCGCGCACTTCGAGGGCGAAATGCTCGCCGGCGGTGAGCAGGTCGGCCGGCATGTTAATGACATGGCTGCGGGTCTGGATCGCCTCGATCGGCGTGCCGGCAGCGATGCGGCCCATCACCGGCACCGCGATTGGCCGGCGGCTGTCCTCATCGCTGTCGGAATTGGCGGAAGCGGCGCGCACCCGGCCGAGATCGCCCTCGATGACGCTCGGGTTGAAGCCACGCGAGCGGCCGCCATTGCTGATGCCATGGGCGACCGAGTTGGGCAGCTTGATGACCTCGATGGCGCGTGCCCGGTTGGGCAGGCGGCGGATGAAGCCGCGCTCTTCCAAAGCGGTAATCAGCCGGTGGATGCCGGATTTGGAACGCAGGTCGAGTGCGTCCTTCATTTCATCGAAAGACGGAGGCACTCCTGCCTCGGTCAGTCTTTCGTGGATGAAGCGCAGGAGTTCGAACTGCTTGCGAGTCAGCATCTATCTCTCCCGGTCGTAGCCTGCTGGCCCATGTAGGGCACAGGCCATAAACAAATCATGAACGGACACTATCTGTTCGATATGTGTTCCGCAACCATTTAATTTCGAGTGAAAAATACGAAAGGCCGCTACAGGGCGAGCTTAAGGATGACGCAAGGTGAACCGGAACTCGCAGCAGGCGCGTTTGGCTCACGAATCAGCAAGCAATCGGCCTTGGCGAGCGGCGCCATCAAGGAACTGTCCTGGTTGGTCAGCGGCATCGCTACAGGGCCGTCCGGGCCAGTAGATAGGGTTGCCCGCATATAGTCAGCCCGCTCGTCGTTGGCCGGCAGGTCATGCCCGAGTTGCGCCGATTCTGGAACCCGCTCGATATCGTCGCGGCCTGAAAGGCGCCTGATCAACGGCACCAGGAACAGGAAGGCGCAGACATAGGACGATACCGGGTTACCAGGCACGCCGAGCACCTGCATGCCGCCCAGCCGGCCGTGCATCATCGGCCGGCCGGGGCGCAGCGCCACCCGCCAGAACGACAGATCGAGCCCTTCGCTGGCGAGCGCCCGCTGCACCAGGTCGTGCTCGCCGACCGAGGCGCCGCCGCTGGTGAGCAGGATATCGGCGCCCCAATCGCGGGCGCGCCGCACCGAGTTGGCAATGTCCTCGACGCGGTCCGGCGCGATGCCGAGGTCGTCGATCTCGGCGCCTTCGTTGCGTGCGAGAGCGTTGAGCGCGAAGCCGTTGGAGTAAACGATCTCGCCAGGCTTAGGCGCGCTGCCGGGCGCCACCAGTTCGTCGCCGGTGCCGAGCACCGCCACCTTCGGCCGTTGGTGCACGCTCAAGGTCGGATAGTTCATAGCCGCGGCGAGCATCAGATCGCGGTCGGTGAGGCGGCGGCCTTTGCGCAGCAGCGTCTGGCCTTGCGTGAAATCGATGCCACGGTCGCGCACGTTGCGGCCTTTGGCCGTCGCTTTCTGGATCGTCACGGTGTCGCCATCGCGCGCGGTGAGTTCCTGGATCGCCACAGCATCGCTGCCGGCGGGCATCACGCCGCCGGTGAAGATGCGCGCCGCCTGACCGGCTCTCACGTCGCCTTCGAAGGGATGGCCAGCGGCGACCTCGCCAATAAGTTTCAGCTTGACCGGCGCCTGCGCGACGTCGGCGGCGCGGACCGCGTAGCCGTCCATGGCCGAGACCGCATCGGGCGGCTGCGTGCGCAACGCATTCAAATCCTCCGTGAGCACGCGGCCGAGAGCGTCATCGAGGGCAACAGCTTCTGGCGCCAAAGGGTGTGCATCGGCCAATACCCTGGCCAAAGCCTCGGCGACCGGCATCAACGCACGGTTCATTCGCTGAAGTCCTCAGCGCGATAATCGCCGGATTTGCCGCCGCTTTTGCGCAGCAGCCTTATGCCCTCGATGCGCATGCCTTTCTCCACCGCCTTCACCATGTCGTAGATGGTGAGACACGCAATCGAGACGGCGGTGAGCGCCTCCATTTCGACGCCGGTCTGCCCGGTCACTTTGACGGTGGCGCGCACCAGGAAGCCGGGCAGGGCGTGTTCCGGATCGATGTCGATCTCGATCTTGGTGATCGGCAGCGGGTGACAGAGCGGGATGAGCCCGTGCGTGCGTTTGGCCGCCATAATGCCGGCGAGCCGCGCCGCGCCGAGCACGTCGCCCTTTAAGGCATTGCCGGCGAGCACCAGATCGAGCGTCTCCTTGCGCATGATCACGCGGCCTTCGGCGACGGCGAGCCGTTCGGTCGCGTTCTTGGCGGACACGTCGACCATGCGCGCCTGGCCGCGCGGGTCGATATGGGTGAGTTCGGCGTTGGTTATCAAAGGTGGGCGTTTAGCCGTTGTCTTGACGGGCCGCGTCGACACCTTTTTACGCCGCGCGATGGATTTCTTGGCGCGGGCCATGACTTACTCCGCCGCCGCGCGGCGTGGGGCACGCGCGAGGAGCGCTCGCGTTGCCGCGGTGACGTCAGCTTGCCGCATCAGGCTTTCGCCGACCAGAAAGGTGAAAATACCGATCCCAGCGAGGCGGGCGAGGTCGGCTGGCGTATTGAGCCCGCTCTCGGCCACCACAACGCGGTCGCGCGGGATTTTCGGTGCCAATTGCTCGCTGACGGCGAGCGATGTCTTGAAGGTCCGCAGATCCCGGTTGTTGATGCCGATGAGCCGCGATTTCAGCCGCAATGCCCGGTCAAGTTCATCTTCCTGATGAACTTCAAGCAATACATCCATATGATTGGCAAAGGCTGTATTCTCGATATCTTTGGCTGCCGCATTGTCGATCGCGGCCATGATGATGAGGATGCAATCGGCGCCCAACGCGCGCGATTCGACCACTTGGTAGGGCTCGTAAATGAAATCCTTGCGCAGCGCCGGCAGCCCGGTGGCGCCGCGCGCCGCGCCGAGGAATTCCGGCTTGCCTTGGAATGACGGGCCGTCGGTGAGCACCGAAAGGCACGTCGCGCCGCCCGCCTCATAGGCTTTGGCCAGAGTTGGTGGATCGAAGTCGGCACGGATCAGGCCCTTCGACGGGCTGGCCTTTTTGATCTCGGCGATCAGCGCATGGTCGCCAGCCGCGATTTTACGCTCGATGGCTTTGAGAAAGCCGCGCGGCGGCGGCGCCGCTTTCGCCTGCTCCTCAAGCGCAGCCAGCGGCCGCGCGCGCTTGGCGGCCGCGATCTCGTCGCGCTTGTAAGCTTCGATCTTCGCCAAAATATCGGCCATTCAGGCCTCCGCGGCGTTGGACACCGCAATCAGCCGGTCGAGCCGGCCTTCCGCCTCGCCGCTGTCGATCGATTTGGCCGCTAACGCCGCGCCTTCCCTCAAATCCTTGGCTTTGCCAGCGACGATCAGCGCCGCCGCGGCATTGAGGATCGATACGTCGCGGAACGGTCCGGTTTTGCCTTTTAGCACGTCGAGCAATGCCTTGGCGTTGGTTTCGGCATCGCCGCCACGCAATGCTTCCGGCTTGACGCGTTTCAAGCCGGCATCCTCCGGCGTGATCTCGAAGGTGCTGACCTTGCCGTTTTCGAGCGCGGCGACGCTGGTCGGCCCAGCGGTGGTGATCTCATCGAGCCCGTCGGAGCCGTGCACCACCCAGATGGATTCCGAGCCGAGGTTCTTGAGCACCTGTGCCATCGGCTCGACCCAATGCTTGGAAAACGTGCCGATCATCTGCCGCTTGACGCTTGCCGGATTAGACAGCGGTCCGAGCAGATTGAAGATGGTGCGGGTGCCGAGCTCGACGCGGGTGGGGCCGACGTTTTTCATCGCCGGATGGTGCGCCGGCGCAAACATGAAGCCGATGCCGGCCTCCTTGATGCAGCGGCCGACCTGTTCGGCATTCAAATCGATTTTGACGCCGAGCGCCTGCAGCACGTCGGCGGCGCCGGATTTCGACGACAGCGCGCGGTTGCCGTGCTTGGCCACCGGCACGCCGGCGCCGGCGACGATGAATGCGGCGCAGGTCGAAATGTTGAACGAGCCGGAGGCGTCGCCGCCGGTGCCGACCACATCGATGGCATCGGGCGGCGCCTTAACGCCGAGCATCTTGGCGCGCATGGTGGTGACCGCGCCGGTGATCTCGTCGACGGTTTCACCGCGGACGCGCAAACCCATCAGCAGCGCGCCCATCTGCGATGGCGTCGCTTCGCCCGACATCATGCGGTCGAAGGCTGAGGCCGCTTCCGCACGGGTGAGGCTCGCGCCGGTCGCGACTTTGGCGATGAGGGCTTTGAAATCGTCGGCCATGATCGCGCCTTAGCTGACCGCAAGCGCGGGCGACTTGCGTACGGCGCCGTTGCGGCCGCGCTGCGTGTTCCAGGCGGCAGCGATGTCGAGAAAATTCTTCAGCATCAGATGGCCGTGCTCGGAGGCGATGCTTTCCGGATGGAATTGCACGCCGTGCACCGGCAGGCTCGCGTGAGCGACGCCCATCACCAGGCCGCCGGTTTCGGCGTTGACGGTCAAGTCGCGCGGCATCGTCGCGCGCTCGACCACCAGCGAATGATAGCGCGTGGCGCGGAACGGCCCGTTGATGCCGCGAAACACGCCGGTTCCAGTGTGCTTGATCTCGAACACCTTGCCGTGCGCAGGCTGGGCGCGCACCACTTTGCCGCCAAACGCCTGGCCGATCGCCTGATGGCCGAGACAGACGCCGAGGAGCGGGATCGTGGCTGAGGCTTTGCCGATCAGATCGAGGCAGATGCCGGCCTCGTTCGGCGTGCAGGGGCCGGGCGAGAGCACGATCGCCTCGGGCTCTGCGGCGATCACGGCGTCGGCGGAAATCTTGTCGTTGCGATGCACGACGACGTCCGCCCCGAGCCCGCCCAGGTAATGGAACAGGTTGAAGGTGAAGCTGTCGTAATTGTCGATCAAAACGATCATGTTTGCCCGCCGTCTCAAGGTCTTAAGACGAGGCCGGAGGGGGGTCAAGGAGGCGAGTTTTAGCTGGTTATTGCCCGCGCTTGGCGGCGCTGGCAAACCGGCGCGCCTCTTCGGCGGCGCGGAACAAGGCCTTCGCCTTGTTGATGCATTCCTGCTGCTCGAAGTCGGGGTTGCTGTCGGCGACGATGCCGGCGCCGGCCTGGACGTACATCTTGCCGTCCTTCACCAGCGCGGTGCGCAGCACAATGCAGGTGTCCATCTCGCCTGCGGCAGAGAAATAGCCGACCGCGCCGGCATAGAGGCCGCGCTTCTCCTTTTCCAATTCGTCGATGATCTGCATGGCGCGCACCTTGGGCGCGCCGGACACCGTACCGGCGGGAAATCCGGCGGCCAGCGCGTCGAGCGCATCGCGGTTGCCGGCGAGCTTGCCTTCGACATTGGACACGATGTGCATCACGTGGCTGTAGCGCTCGACGAAGAACTGATCGGTGACGGTGACGCTGCCGATCTCGGCGACGCGGCCGACATCGTTGCGGCCGAGATCGAGCAGCATCAGGTGCTCGGCGCGCTCCTTCGGATCCGCCAGCAGTTCCTCTTCCAGCGCCTTGTCTTCATGCGGCGTCGCGCCGCGATGGCGTGTGCCGGCAATCGGGCGGATGGTTACGACGTCGCCGGCGACCTTGACCAGGATCTCCGGACTCGAGCCGGCGATCGCGAAGCCGCCGAAGTCGAGGAAATAGAGATAAGGCGACGGGTTGGTCCGCCGCAGCGCGCGGTAGAGCGAGAACGGAGGCAGCGTGAACGGCGCCTCGAAGCGCTGCGCCAGCACGATCTGGAACGCGTCGCCGGCCATGATGTAGTCCTTGGCCCTGGCGACCATCTCCTTGTATTCGCCGGGCGTCGTAGTGGAGCGCGGCGGCACGTCGAGCGGGCCTTCGTCATATTCCGCGAACGACTTGTCGAGCGGCCGGTCGAGGCTCTCAACCACACCGTTGAGCCGCTCGACAGCGCGCGCGAGCGCCGCCTTGGCATCGACGCCTTTTTCCGGACGCACCGGCGTGACCACGGTGATAGAATCCTTTACCGCGTCGAACACCACGATGATGGTCGGGCGCACCAGCACGGCGTCGGGAATGCCGATCGGATCCGGATTGGGTGGCGCCAACTGTTCCATCTGGCGCACCATGTCGTAGCCAAGATAGCCGAATACACCAGCCGCCATCGGCGGCAGGCTGTCGGGCAACGCGATGCGGCTTTCCGCAATCAACGTGCGCAGAGCGGCGAGCGGCGGCTCCGGACAGGGCGCGAACGCGTCCGGCTTCGCGCGCGCGCTGCGGTTGATCTCGGCCTGCATCCCGTTGGCGCGCCAGACAAGGTCTGGCTCGATGCCGATGATCGAATGGCGGCCGCGCACGGCGCCGCCTTCCACCAATTCCAGCAAGAAGCTCATCGGCCTGCCGCCGCCGAGCTTCAAGAAAGCCGAGACCGGCGTTTCCAGGTCGGCGACCAGTGTGGTCCACACCACCTGCGCTTCGCCGCGGCCGTAACGTTCGGCGAAGACGGTTTCCGACGGCTCGATCTGCATGGGACTTGCTACTGCGGCGTACCGCCGCCGATGACCTGGTTCAGCGCCTGCTGGTTGAAGGTGACGCCGAAGTCGTTTTCAAGCTGCGAGACATAGGCGCCCACGATATCGTCGGAATAAGAGTTCTGTAGCAACGTCGTAAGTTGCTTGCCCGCGATCGGATCGAGCGGCGGATCCGTAACGTCGGTTACAGAAAACACGAAGCGTGTGGTTTCCTCATCGCCCACGGCGCTCGCCGGCACGCCCTTTGGCGTCTTGAACGCCGCCTCGACAAGTTTCGCCGGCGCGAAGCCGCCCGACTTGCCGCGTTGCAAGTCGGTTGCGGTGACCACTTTTAGGCCGGCTTCGGTGGCGAGTTGGTCCAACGTGGCTCCGGCTTTGAGCTTGCCCACCATGTCGTTCGCTTTGGCCTGCAGGCGCTTGGCGATTTCGTCGTCACGCCAGCGCGCCGCGACCTTGTCTTTTACTTCGTCGAGCGTGCGATCGCGCGCCGGCGTGATACCAGCGACATCGAACCAGAGATAGCCGCCGCTCGGCAGTTGCAGCGGGTCGTTGTCGACCCCAACGTCGCTGGCGAAGGCCGCCGCAACAACGTCCGGCGACTTCGGCAGGTCGGCGATCGGCTTTTCGTCGGGGCCACGGCCGGAACGGTCGACCGCATCGATGGTGCGGGATTTGAGCCCAAGCTTCTTGGCGGCCTCGGCCAATGTGGAGCCGGCGGCGCGCTCGTCCTCAAACTTGTCACGCAGATTGCCGATTTCGGTTTTCGCGTGACTCTCGGCGATTTCGCGCTTGATCTGGGGGGCGACCTCTTCAAAGGTCTTCTGGTTTCCCGGCTCGATTTTTCCGATCTGCAGCAGCACGGTGCCAAAACGGCCCTTGACCGGCGCGCTGACTTCTCCGGACTTGAGCGCAAATGCCGCGTCGGCGACCGCCGGGTCGATAATTCCGGCCTTGGTCACCATGCCGACATCGATATCGCTTTCCTTCAAGCCGCGTTCCTTGGCGATGTCGGCAAAGCTGGCGCCTTTGACGATGCGCTCATGCGCAGCCGCCGCGTCTTCCGGTTTCTGGAACACGATCTGCTTCAGTTCGCGCCGCTCGGGAGCGCCATAGTTCGCTTTGTGCTGTTCGAAATAAGTCTTGGCCTCGGCATCGGTGACCGCGTCCGGCTTCGCCAATTCGGCCGGCGACATCGCGAGCAGGGTGACTTTGCGATACTCGGGCGCGCGGAACAAAATCTTGCGATCCTCGAAATATTTGGCGAGCGCCTCGGGCGTCGGCGCGGGGATTTCGCCGGCCTGTGCCGCCCCCAGCGTCAGATAAGCGATGGCGCGTTTCTCGTTTTGATATTGATTGACCGCTTTCATTGCCGTGGCCGGCACGACAAAATCGCCGCCGATGCTGAGTGCGATCTGCCGGCGCAGGATCACGCGCCGCTGCTCCTCGACAAAACGCAATTCGGTGTATCCGAAGTCACGGATGACCTGCGCAAAACGATCGCGATCGAACGCGCCGTTGACGCCGCGGAAAGCGGGATCGTTGGTGATGCGGCTGGCGATCTCGGCGTTGCTGATGCCCAGATGCAAGGCCTTGGCCTGCTCGTCGAGGGTGGTTTCGGCCACCAGTTGGCCGAGCACTTGCCGGTCGATGCCGAGGGCGCGCGCCTGATCGGGGGTGACCGGGCGGTTCAACTGGCGTCCGATCTGCTGCAGGCGTTCGGTGTAGAATTGGCGGAACTGTTCGGTCGATATCTCGGTGCCGCCAATTTTAACCGCCGAATTGACGCCGAAACCGCGGAAAATATCGCCGATGCCCCAGATCGCGAAGCTGATGACAAGACCGCCCATGACGACGGCCATGATGCCGCGGCCGAGCCAGGTCGAGGAGGCTTTGTGGATACCGCGGAGCATGGGCTGCGTTCTTCCCGGACAACGATAACAGCTGAATGATGGATTGGTCGCGTCCTTATAGGGAGCGGGTCAACTCCTTGCAACTCAAGAAGGATCGGCTTGACGCGGGGCCGCTCTGGCGTCCGCGCGCCGGCTCTGGTAACCGCACCGGAAAGGACTTGAATCATGGCGTGGGGCGATCCTAGGCCGCTGGTGGCGGGCAACTGGAAGATGAATGGCCTTGCGGTCTCCGTAGGCGAGTTGACCAAGATCGTCAAAGGCGCGGCTGGGATTAAGGCCGGACTGATGATCTGCCCGCCGGCCACCCTGATCGCGGATTTTGCCGCCGCAGCGCGCGGCTCGGCGGTCGCCATCGGCGGGCAGGATTGCCATGCCGCGCCCTCCGGCGCCCACACCGGCGATATCGCCGCCGAGATGCTCAAGGACGCCGGAGCGGTGGCCGTGATCGTCGGTCATTCCGAGCGGCGCACCGACCATCATGAGACCGATGCCCAGGTCCGCGCCAAAGCCTTGGCCGCGCACCGTGCCGGCTTGATTGCGATCGTGTGTATCGGTGAGCAGCGGGCGGAACGCGAAGCCGGCGAGACCCTGGCCGTGCTTGGCCGCCAGATCGACGGTTCGCTACCCGATGTGGCGTCAGGCTTGGTGGTCGCGTATGAGCCGGTCTGGGCGATCGGGACGGGGCTGACCCCGACCGCCGCCGACGTGGCCGAGGCCCACGCCTTCATTCGCAAGAAACTTGTCGAGCGCTATGGCGCCGATGGTTTGGGCGTCCACATCCTTTATGGCGGCTCGGTCAAGCCGGCCAATGCCAAGGAACTGCTGACCATAGCCGACGTGAACGGCGCCCTGGTCGGCGGCGCCAGCCTGAAAGCGGCCGATTTCCTTGGCATTGCCGCGGTATATCGCTAGTTCCAGCGAGGGTGGAAATAGCGGCCGCGATCGTGTAGAGACCGCGGCGAATTCCTATATAGGTCGCGAAGCGCCGCCTGGGCGGATAGCCCGGCCCGGCTGATTTGAACGGATTGAGCCCTTATGCAGCACGTCGTTATTGTGGTCCATCTCATGCTGGTGCTTGCCTTGATCGGCGTGGTGCTGCTGCAGAAGTCTGAAGGCGGCGGACTTGGCATCGGCTCGACTGCGGGCTTTATGACCAGCCGGGGCACCGCCAACGTACTGACCCGCGCCACCGCGATCCTGGCCGGCCTGTTCTTTGCAACCAGTTTGATCCTGTCGATCCTCGCTGGCATCAACCGCAAGCCGACCTCGATCCTGCAGGGCGGCCGCCCAGCGCCGACCGCGCCCGGCCCGAATGCGCCGCTGAGCCCGAACGGGCTGCTCAATCAATTGCCCGCCGCGCCGCCGGCCGGTCCGCAGGTGCCGCAGTCGAAATAAGAAGCTGACGAAGGGCCGGGAAACCGGCCCTTCCGCATTAAGGGAGCGGGGTTGAAAAGTGGGACCCAAAAGGCTCTCAGGTGGAGCATGAGAATATTGCCTCAACTGACTTTGATTGCGGAGATTTCTGGAATTGCGCACAGGCGCAGACCGGTTCTGAGATTTTCGCGCTCGTCGAATCGATTTAGGCCGCTTAGAGGTTAGGCCCCATGGCGCGGTACATTTTTATCACCGGCGGCGTGGTCTCATCACTCGGTAAGGGTCTCGCATCTGCGGCGCTCGGCGCGCTGCTGCAGGCACGCGGCTACAAAGTCCGCCTGCGCAAGCTCGACCCCTATCTCAACGTCGATCCCGGCACGATGTCGCCCTACCAGCACGGCGAGGTCTTCGTCACGGATGACGGCGCCGAGACTGACCTCGACCTCGGCCATTACGAGCGTTTCACCGGTCGCCCGGCGACGCGGCACGACAACATCACCACCGGGCGCATCTATCAGGACATTCTCACCAAGGAGCGGCGCGGCGACTATCTCGGCGCAACGATCCAGGTCATTCCGCATGTCACCAACGCCATCAAGGATTTCATCCGCGACGGCAACGACGGCTTCGATTTCGTGCTCTGCGAGGTCGGTGGCACGGTGGGCGATATCGAGGGCCTGCCGTTTTTCGAAGCCATCCGGCAGATGGGCAACGATCTGCCGCGTCATCACGCCGTCTACATCCATCTGACGCTGCTGCCGTTCATTCCGAGCGCCGGCGAGTTGAAGACCAAGCCGACACAGCATTCGGTCAAGGAACTGCGTTCGATCGGCATTCAGCCAGACATCCTGCTGTGCCGTACCGACCGGCCGATCCCGCACGGCGAACGGCGCAAGCTCGCGCTGTTCTGCAACGTGCGCGAAAGCGCCGTGATCGAGGCGCGCGACGTCGACAACATATACGCGGTGCCGGAGGCCTATCACGAAGCCGGGCTCGACCGGGAGGTGCTGGAGGCCTTCGGTCTCGATCCGATGGCGGCGCCGGACCTGGCGCGCTGGCACACCATCAATGAGCGCATCCGCAATCCGGAAGGCGACGTCACCATTGCCATCGTCGGCAAATATACCGGCATGAAGGACGCCTACAAATCGCTGACGGAGGCGCTGTCGCATGGCGGCATCGCCAACAAGGTCAGGGTCAATCTCGACTGGATCGAATCGGAAGTCTTCGAAAACGAAGACTCGGCGCCGTTCCTCGAACACGTCAACGGCATTCTGGTGCCCGGCGGCTTCGGTCAGCGCGGCGCCGAAGGCAAGATCCGCGCGGCGCAGTTCGCGCGCCTGCGCCAGGTGCCGTATTTCGGCATCTGCTTCGGCATGCAGATGGCTTGCATCGAGGCGGCGCGCAATTTGTGCGGCATTGGCGAGGCCAATTCCACAGAGTTTGGCCCGACGACCGAACCAGTAGTCGGCCTGATGACGGAATGGCTCAAGGGCAATGAATTGCAGCGGCGGATGGATGGCGGCGACCTCGGCGGCACCATGCGGCTCGGCGCCTATCCGGCGACGCTGTCGCGCGGCAGCCGCGTTGCCGGGATTTATGGAACGACAGAAATCTCCGAACGCCACCGCCACCGCTACGAGGTCAACACCGGTTATAAAGGCCGGCTCGAGCAGCGCGGCATGCGCTTTTCCGGCATGTCGCCCGACGGCATCTTGCCGGAGATCATCGAATACGAAGACCATCCCTGGTTCATCGGCGTGCAGTTTCATCCCGAGCTGAAGTCACGGCCGTTCGAGCCGCACCCCTTGTTCGCCTCATTTATCGGCGCGGCGGTGGAGCAGAGCCGGTTGGTGTAGCCGGCGCCGTTGACCGCGTCGCATTGCCGCTTCATGGTCGCGCTCGCGAGGGCAAAATCGTCTTGAATCAGAAAGCCAATTCCACTGTCACCATCGGCGCCGTGCGCTTCGGCAATGCCTTGCCGCTGGCGCTGATCGCCGGGCCCTGCCAAATGGAAAGCCGGGCGCATGCGCTGGAAATGGCGACGGCGCTGAAGGACATCGCGGCGCGCGTCGGCATCGGCCTCGTCTACAAGACGTCCTTCGACAAGGCCAACCGCACCTCGGCCAAGAGTGCGCGCGGCATCGGCCTCGACGCGGCGCTGCCCATCTTTGCCGAGATCCGCGACACGTTGAAAATTCCGGTGCTCACCGACGTGCACGATGCAGCCCAGTGCGCGCGCGTCGCGCCAGCGGCCGATGTGGTGCAAATCCCGGCCTTCCTTTGCCGGCAGACCGATCTGCTGATTGCCGCCGCCAAAACGGGCAAGGCCGTCAATGTCAAGAAGGGCCAGTTCCTCGCGCCCTGGGACATGGCCAACGTGGTCGAGAAGATCACCGGCGCCGGGAACCCCAACGTTCTTGTGACCGAGCGAGGCGTATCTTTCGGCTACAACACGCTGGTTTCCGACATGCGCGCGCTGCCGATCCTCAAGCGCACCGGAACGCCGGTCATTTTCGACGCCACCCATTCGGTCCAGCAGCCGGGCGGGCAGGGCACGTCGTCGGGCGGCGAGCGCGAGTTCGTGCCGGTGGTGGCACGCGCCGCAGTCGCCGTCGGCGTCGCCGGCGTCTTCATCGAAACGCATCAAGACCCCGACCACGCGCCCTCCGACGGCCCCAACATGCTGCCGCTCAGGGACATGGAGGCATTGTTGCGCGAACTGATCGAATTCGACCGTTTGGCCAAGCGCTGACCGTCCGTGACACGCACGCTTAATCTCGTCGCCTTCGTCGTCTTCGCCTGTGCGCTCTTCATCCGCTCGACCGATCCGGTGATCCCGCAGATCGCGGCCGGCCTTAATGTCGAGCCGACGACCGCGGCGCTGTTGTCGACCGCATTCACGCTGCCCTACGCGCTGGTGCAGCCTCTGCTCGGTGCGCTCGCCGATATGTTCAGCAAGGCGCGGCTGATGCTGCTCTGTCTGTTTGTGGTCACCGCTGCCACCTTGGCTTGCGGCTTCGCGCCGAATTTCCCGCTGCTCGCGGCCGGCCGCGTGCTCGCCGGACTTGCCGCCGGCGGCGTGGTGCCGATTGCCTTTGCCTTGGTCGGCGACAATATCCCAGTTCACGAGCGGCAGGTGGCTATGGGCCGCCTGCTGTTCGCGATCATGACCGGGAACATGTTGGGCGCGACCTGCGCTGGTGTGGTTGGCGATTTGACCGGCTGGCGGGGCGTGTTCTTTGTCACCGGCGGCTTGGGCCTGATCGCGCTCGTCGCCGCGATGCCGGGCTTGCGCGGCAGCAGTGAAACGGCCGGCCAAGCCGATCTCTCCAAGCTCCTGCCGAACTACCGCGCCATCTTTCGCAATCCTTTGGCCAAAATCTGCTTTGGCACCGTGTTTCTCGAAGCCGTATTCATGTACGGCTGCTTTCCCTACATAGCGACCATGTTGCACGAGGCTGGTGAGACCAGCGCTTCGATCGCCGGCATCGTGCTCGCCGGCTTCGGCATAGGCGGCGCGGTCTACGGTGCGCTGGTGTCGCGACTGCTGCCGCGGCTCGGCGAAAGGCGCATGATGCAGTTCGGCGGCGCGGCGCTAGGCTTTTGCCTCACCGTGATCGCGGCGCGTTTTTGGTGGCCGATCGAGTTCGCCAATTTCGCGCTGCTCGGCTTCGGCTTCTACATGCTGCACGCGGTGGTGCAGATCTACGCGAGCGAACTGGTGCCGACCGCGCGTGGCTCGGCCATGGCATTGCATTCGTTCTTCTTTTTTCTCGGCCAAGCCATCGGACCCATCGTCTATGGCGCGGGTCTCTCGACCATCGGCTTGATGCCCGTGCTGCTGTTCGGCGCGGCGGTCTTGGTCGTCGTCGGCTTCACCTGCGCGCGATGGCTGCGGCGGCCACGCCCGTCAGTGGTCTAGCCGCGCCCGCGATAGGGCGCGACGCCCTGGTCGGGCACCCATAGGCCCTTCGGCAGGCTGCCGGCCTGCCAAAACACGTCGATCGGCATGCCGCCGCGCGGATACCAGTAGCCGCCGATGCGCAACCATTTCGGCTTGAGCACTGCGAACAATTTCTTGCCGATGGCGACAGTGCAGTCCTCGTGGAAGGCGCCGTGGTTGCGAAAGCTCGCGAGATAAAGCTTGAGCGACTTCAACTCCACCAGGAATTTGCCTGGCGCGTAGTCGATCACCAGATGCGCGAAATCGGGCTGGCCGGTGATCGGGCATAGCGTCGTGAATTCAGGCGCTGTGGAGCGGGCGAGATAATCGGTGTCGGCGTGCGGATTGGGCACGCGGTCCAGCACCGCCTCTTGGGGAGACGCGGGGATGCGCGAAGGATTGCCGAGTTGTAGCCGCTTTTTCGCCATGACGGCGACTATTGGCCCGCTTTCTTAAGGAATGACAAGACCCATCGCGGGCTGTAGAAACGCCTCGAAAAGCCGGGACCTGCCATGACCGCCATTACCGACATTATCGGCCGCGAAATCCTCGACAGCCGCGGCAATCCGACCGTCGAAGTCGACGTCATCCTCGAGGATGGCTCCAAAGGCCGTGCCGCGGTTCCCTCCGGCGCCTCGACCGGCGCGCACGAGGCGGTCGAACTGCGCGACGGCGACAAGAAACGCTACGGCGGCAAGGGCGTGCGCAAGGCGGTCGACGCGGTCAACGGCGAAATCTTCGACGCGCTTGGCGGCATGGATGCCGAAGCGCAGGCCAAGATCGACGAAACGATGATGGCGCTCGACGGCACGGCCAATAAAGGCCGGCTCGGCGCCAATGCCATCCTCGGCGTGTCGCTCGCTGTGGCCAAAGCCGCGGCCATCGCCAAACGCGAACCGCTCTACCGCTACGTCGGCGGCACGTCGGCGCGCACTCTGCCGGTTCCGATGATGAACATCCTCAACGGCGGCGTGCATGCCGACAATCCGATCGATTTCCAGGAATTCATGATCATGCCGGTCGGCGCGCCGAGTTTTGCGGAGGCGCTGCGCGCCGGTTCGGAGATTTTCCAGACGCTCAAGGCGCAGCTTAAATCGATGGGGCTGAACACCAATGTCGGCGACGAAGGCGGATTTGCGCCCGATCTCAAGTCGGCGGAAGCCGCGCTCGATGTCGTCATGCAAGCAATTGCAAAAGCCGGCTACAAGCCGGGCGGCGACGTGATGATTGCGCTCGATCCGGCCGCGACCGAATTCTTCAAGGACGGCAAATACGTCTACGAAGGCGAGGGCAAGACGCGTTCGCCACAACAGCAGGCCGATTATCTCGCCGAATTGGCCGGCAAATATCCCATCATCTCGATCGAAGACGGCATGGCCGAAGACGATTTCGACGGCTGGAAACTGGTGACGCAGAAGATCGGCGCGAAATGCCAGCTCGTCGGCGACGATCTGTTCGTCACCAACGTCACGCGGCTTGCCGACGGCATCAAGCGCGGGCTCGCCAATTCGATTCTTGTCAAGGTCAACCAGATCGGCACGCTCACCGAGACGCTGGCCGCCGTCGAGATGGCGCACAAGGCCGGCTACACCGCGGTGATGTCGCACCGCTCGGGCGAGACGGAAGATTCCACTATCGCCGATCTCGCGGTTGCCACCAATTGCGGGCAGATCAAGACCGGCTCATTGGCGCGTTCCGACCGCACGGCGAAGTACAATCAGCTTTTGCGCATCGAGGAAGAGCTTGGCGCGCAGGCGAAATATGCCGGCCGCGACGCTTTGAAGGCGACGCGCTGACGCTTTTGCGACGGCTGCTATTTGTGTGTAGAATTGCCGCCGACTACGGACCTCGAAGCTAGGCTTTCGCCATGGACCAGACAACGCGACTGACCGGCCAAGACCGCCGTCAAGCCATTGAGCGCCTTAGTGCGTTTGTCATGCAATCGATCGATGCCGCGCGCGCGGTCGAGAAGCCGTTCTTCCATCTCGAATTCGATCGCGTCTTTCCCGACGATATCTACGCGCAAATTCTGGCGCTGATGCCGGAGGCGACCGACTATCGCCCGATGCACGGCCGCAGCAAGGGGCACGATCTCACCGACGGCACCCACACGCGCGTCAAGATTGACCTGTTCCCCGAGTATATCCGCAACCTGCCGCCGGAAAAACGCGCGCTGTGGGATATTGTCGGTCGCGCGCTCTGCTCTGAGCCGGTCAAGCAGGCCTTCATTCGCCGCCTCGCGCCCGGCCTGTCGAAGCGCTTCGGCGCCGACTTCGCCAAGGTCGGCATGTACCCCATCCCGATCCTGACTCGCGACATCCCCGGTTACCTGATCACCCCGCACACCGACACGCGCTGGAAGGGGATCACCGTCCAGCTCTATCTGCCGAAGGACGACGCCAATACCGACATCGGCACCATCTTTCACGAGCGGCTGGCGGACGGCTCGATGCCGAAGAAAGCGCAGATGCGCTTCGCGCCGAACAGCGGCTATGCTTTCGCGGTGGGGACGGACACCTGGCACTCAGCGGACCCGGTGCATGATCGCGTCAAGTCGCGCGATTCGATCCTGCTCACCTATTTCGTCGACCAGGGCCTGCTGCGCAATTTCCGCAACCGCGGTAAGCGGGTCGGTAATTTCGTGCTCAACGAACTGCGCCAATACCTGCCGGTCTGAGCGGACATTGCTGCATTAAAGACACCTTAACGCGATTCCCGTAATCGTGGTCGGCCATGGTCTCCCACCGCCGCCGCCGCACCGTCCTGACCGCGCTCGGGCTTTACACCTTCGCCGTCCTGTTTATCGGCTATTTTGCGGTCAACGCCTTCACCGGCAACCACGGCCTCCGGGCACAAGCCGACCTCGACCAGCAGTTGGCAACCATGCAAGGCGAACTCGTCCGCCTGAAAGGCGAGCGCGCGCAATGGGAGCGTCGGGTGGCGCTGCTGCGTTCCGACAAGATCGACCCCGACATGCTGGACGAGCGCGCCCGAGCGCTTTTGGGCCTGGCCGACCCGCGCGACCTGGTGCTGCTCGCCCATCCGCGCTAGTGACGCGCTCACTATCCACCGCTGGCCGGGTAATTTTCAGCCAAATTCCGGTTGTTTTGCGCAATTCCACCGCGCGGCCTCGCGCTTTCGCCGTCGGGCGATTTAAGCTATTGGGGGGAACGCGAAGCCGAACCGAACCTTATCGTTTAATATTGCCCGGACGCCTTCGCAGGGAGTGCCAATGGCGGTCGCCAAGAAAAACTCGAGCGCCGATGCTAAGGAAACGGCCGCCCCGGTAGCCGATTTCAGCAAGGACCAGGAGCTTTCCGCCTACCGCACCATGCTGACCATCCGCCGCTTCGAGGAGAAGGCCGGGCAGATGTACGGCATGGGGCTGATCGGCGGCTTCTGCCACCTCTATATCGGCCAGGAGGCCGTGGTGGTCGGCATGCAGATGGCGCTGCAGCCGGGTGACGCCGTGATCACCGGTTATCGCGACCATGGCCATATGATCGCCACCGGCATGGACCCCAAGGGCGTGATGGCCGAACTCACCGGCCGCACCCACGGCTATTCCAAGGGCAAGGGCGGCTCGATGCACATGTTCAGCGTCGAGAAGGGCTTCTACGGCGGCCACGGCATCGTCGGCGCACAGGTGCCGCTCGGCACAGGTTTGGCCTTCGCCAACCGCTACCGCGACAACGGCAAAATCTCGGTGACCTATTTCGGCGACGGCGCCGCCAACCAGGGCCAGGTCTACGAGAGCTTCAACATGGCCGAGCTGTGGAAACTGCCGGTCGTCTACGTGATCGAGAACAACCGCTACGCCATGGGTACCGCCATCAGCCGCTCATCGGCGGAAACCAACCTGTCGCGGCGCGGCCTGTCGTTCAACATTCCGGGCGAGCAGGTCGACGGCATGGACGTACGCGCGGTCAAGGCTGCCGGCGAGAAGGCCGCCGCCTGGTGCCGCGCCAGCAAGGGGCCTTTCATTCTGGAAATGCTCACATACCGATACCGCGGCCACTCGATGTCGGATCCGGCCAAGTACCGCACGCGCGAGGAGGTCGAGGAGGTGCGCACGCACCACGATCCGATCGACATGGCGCGCGCGCGCATCTTGGAGAAAAAGTTCGCCAAGGAAGACGAGCTGAAAAAGATCGACGGCGCGGTGCGCGACCTGATCAACCAGGCGGCCGAATTCGCCACCCACGATCCGGAGCCCGATCCTTCCGAGCTATACACCGACGTGTACCGGGTATGAGTAGGACAGCGTAACGCCCATGCCGATCGAAGTGCTCATGCCCGCGCTGTCGCCCACGATGGAGAAGGGCAACCTCGCCAAGTGGCTCAAGAAAGAGGGCGACACCGTCAAATCCGGCGATGTCATCGCCGAGATAGAAACCGACAAGGCGACGATGGAGGTCGAGGCGGCCGACGAGGGCACGCTCGGCAAGATTCTCATCCCCGAAGGCACCGCCGACGTCGCGGTCAATACGCCGATCGCGTTGATTCTCGGCGACGGCGAGGACGCTTCCGCAATCAAGGCCGCCAAGCCTACGCAGCAGCAGAAGGCTGCTGAGTCCGCACCGCAGGCGAAAGCGGAAGCAAAAGCGCCCATCGCGACCGCGCGTAAGCAGGAACACAAAGCGCCGTCAGCGCCCGAAACGAAAGTCGCCGCCGATCCCGATATCCCGGAAGGCACCGAGATGGTCACCATGACCATGCGCGAAGCGCTGCGCGACGCCATGGCCGAGGAGATGCGGCGCGACAAAGACGTGTTCGTAATGGGCGAGGAGGTCGCCGAATATCAGGGCGCCTACAAAGTCACGCAAGGGCTGCTGCAGGAGTTCGGCGACAAACGCGTCATCGACACGCCGATCACCGAGCATGGCTTTGCCGGCCTCGGCATCGGCGCGGCGCTCGCGGGTCTCAAGCCGATCGTCGAGTTCATGACCTTCAACTTCGCCATGCAGGCGATGGACCAGCTGATCAACTCGGCGGCCAAGACGCTTTACATGTCGGGCGGCCAGATGGGCTGCTCGATCGTGTTCCGCGGGCCTAACGGCCCGGCCGCGCGCGTCGCCGCCCAGCACAGCCAGGATTATTCGTCCTGGTACTCGCACATTCCGGGCCTGAAGGTGATCGCGCCATCGAACGCCGCCGACGCCAAGGCCCTCTTGAAAGCCGCGATCCGCGATCCCAATCCGGTCATCTTCCTGGAAAACGAAATCCTCTACGGTCATTCGTCGCCGGTGCCCAAGCTCGACGACTTCGTGCTGCCGATCGGCAAGGCGAAGATCGCGCGCGCCGGCAACGACGTCACCATCGTCGCCTGGTCGATGAGCATGTCTTACGCGCTCAAGGCCGCCGAAGAACTGGCCGGGCAGGGTATCGACGCCGAGGTCATCGACCTACGGACCCTCAAGCCGATGGACACCGACACTATCGTCGCCTCGGTGCAGAAGACAGGGCGTTGCGTGACCGTCGAAGAAGGCTGGGCGCAGTCCGGCGTCGGCGCCGAGATCGCCGCGCGGCTGATGGAGCACGCCTTCGATTATCTCGACGCACCGGTGCTGCGCGTCACCGGCAAGGACGTGCCGATGCCTTATGCCGCCAATCTCGAGAAACTGGCGCTGCCCTCGGTTGCCGAAGTCGTCGAGGCGGCGAAAGCCGTGACGTATCGGTAGCCGCCCGTCATGCCCACCAACATCCTCATGCCCGCGCTGTCGCCCACGATGGAAAAGGGCAACCTCGCCAAGTGGCTCAAGAAGGAAGGCGACAAGATCAAGTCGGGGGACGTCATCGCCGAGATCGAGACCGACAAGGCGACCATGGAATACGAGGCGGTCGACGAGGGCACACTCGCCAAGATTGTGGTGCCGGAAGGCACGCAGGACGTGGCCGTGAATTCGGTGATTGCGGTGCTGGCCGGAGAAGGCGAGGACGTGAAGACGGTGGCCGCGGGCGCGAAAGCCGCACCCGGGCCGAAATCGGCTGAAGTGCCCAAAGCTCAGCCTGCGCCGCCAAAAGCCGCCGCTCCGGTCACGCAGCCCGCAGCTTCCCCTAGACCCGCCGCGCCACCGACGTCACAGCTTGCAGCGGTGACCGGCAATCGCATTTTCTCCTCGCCGCTCGCGCGGCGCCTGGCCAAGGAAGCTGGCGTCGATCTATCGCGTGTACAAGGTTCCGGCCCGCATGGGCGGGTGATCGCCCGTGACATCGAAGACGCCAAATCCGGCAAAGGGCTACGCGCGCCGGGTGCTGCGCCCGCAGCCGCGCCGGCCGGCGCGCCAATCGCGCCGACGATGTCGGACAAACAGATTCTCGCACTGTACGAAGAGGGCACCTACGACTTCGAGCCGCACGACGGCATGCGCCGTACCATCGCGCAGCGCCTCACCGCCTCGGTGCAGACGATTCCGCATTTCTACGAAACGATGGACTGCGACATCGGCAAACTCGTCGCCGCGCGCGAGGAAATCAACGCCGCGGCTCCCAAGGACAAAGACGGCAAGCCGGCCTACAAGCTCTCGGTCAACGATTTCGTCATCAAGGCGCTGGCGCTGGCGCTGCAACGCGTGCCCGACGCGAACGTGAGCTGGACCGAAGCCGGCATGCTTAAGCACAAGCATTCCGATGTCGGCGTGGCGGTGGCGCTGCCTGGTGGACTGATCACGCCGATCGTGCGCAATGCCGAGGGCAAGTCGCTGTCCGCCATTTCCAACGAGATGCGCGATCTCGCCGCCCGCGCGCGGGCGCGCAAGCTCAAGCCACATGAATATCAGGGCGGCACCACCTCGGTGTCCAACCTCGGCATGTACGGCATCAAGGATTTCACCGCGGTGATCAATCCGCCGCAGTCGACCATCCTTGCGGTTGGCACCGGCGAGGAGCGGGCGGTGGTGCGCAACGGCCAGCTTGCGGTCGCCACCATCATGAGCGTGACGCTGTCCTGCGATCACCGTGCCGTCGATGGCGCGCTCGGCGCCGAGCTGATCGTGGCGTTCAAGAAGCTGATCGAAAATCCGGTGATGATGGTGGTGTAATTACTTCGTCATGCCCGGCACGAGCCCGGCGGTGACGAAGCATCTCACGCCGGATCGAACCCCTTCGCCTTGAACACGGCTTGCGCCTCCGGCGTCGTCAGGAACTTGAGCAGTGCCTTGCCGGCCTCGCTGTTCTTCGACGCCGCGCCGACGCCCGCGGCGAACACGTTGGTATGACCTAGATTGCCGGGCGGCGGCCCGACAACGTCGACGTCCGGGGTCGTCGTCAATTCCGGTTTGCTCTGGAACGCGATATCGACTTCGCCTGAGGTCAGCAGCGTACCGACAAAGCCGGCCGGCGGCGGAAACTTACTCTTGGGCTTGATCTCTAGGGCGATGCCGAGCTTCTCGATCATCTTGGAAAAGTAGACGCCGCTGGCGCCGCCTGCCGCCGGATTGGTGTAACCGACCGCGTGTGCTGACAGCAGCGTCTTCTTCATCGCGTCCACTGTCGAGATGTCCGGCTTCGGCGCGCCTTGTTTGACGCCGAAGGCGAAGATCGATTGGCCGAGCGTGACGCCGCCGGCGGCGATCTTGCCGTCCTTGGTGAGGCTGTCGACGCTGCCGCGCGACACGATCAGCACGTCCGGCACGTCGCCTTCCTGTGCCTTCTTGGTGAAGCCTGGAATGAGTCCTCAGGTGATGTTGAGCGTGTTGCCGGTCGCCTTTTCGAACTTGGGCGCCAAATCCTCGATCGCGCTCTTGACGCCGATGGTGCTGTAGACCTTGATTTCCGCCGCCGAGACGATACCGGCTTGCGCGAATACAAAGACTGCGATAGCCGCAAGGCGACCGATAATCCTGCCCATGACGCTTCTCCCCGGGGTGTTATTGCGGTCATTACATGCCTAAGTTGGGCTAGGTTCAATCGGGGTCCGTGCGGAGGCAAACGAGCGAATGGCCGACACCACTTTCGACGTTCTGATAATCGGCTCCGGTCCCGGCGGCTATGTCACCGCCATCCGCGCGGCGCAGCTCGGCTTCAAGACGGCCATCGTCGAGCGCGACTACCTCGGCGGCATTTGCCTGAACTGGGGCTGCATTCCCACGAAGGCGCTGCTGCGCTCGGCCGAGATTTTCCATTACCTGCAGAACGCCAAGGATTACGGCCTGAAGGCCGACAACGTCTCGTACGATCCGGCGGCGGTGGTGAAACGCTCGCGCGCAGTGTCGAAGCGGCTCAACGACGGCGTCGGCTTCCTGATGAAGAAAAACAAAGTGACGGTCATCTGGGGCGAGGCCGTCATCGATGCGCCCGGCAAGGTCACCGTCGAGGCGTCGAAAAGCGAAGCGCCCAAGGGTGCGCTCGGCGCGGGCGCCTATCAGGCCAAGCACATCATCATCGCCACGGGAGCTAGGCCGCGCGTACTGCCGGGCTTGGAGCCCGATAAGAATCTGATCTGGACGTACTTTGAAGCGATGGTGCCGCCGGCCATTCCGAAATCTCTGCTGGTGGTCGGCTCGGGCGCGATCGGCATCGAGTTCGCCTCGTTCTACCGCACACTCGGCTCGGACGTGACCGTGGTCGAGGTGCTGCCGCAAATCCTCCCCGTGGAAGACCACGAGATTCAAACGTTTGCGCGCAAGAGCTTCGAGAAGCAGGGCATCAAGATCATCACCAACGCCAAAGTCACCAAACTCTACAAGAAAGCCGACAGCGTCGTCGCCACCATCGAGGAGGGCGGCAAAACGCAGACAATTGAAGTAGAGCGCGTGATTTCCGCGGTCGGCGTGATCGGCAATATCGAGAATCTCGGGCTGGAAAAACTTGGCGTGAAGGCCGAGCGCGGCATCATCAAGGTCGACGAATTCAACAAGACCAGCGTGCCCGGCATCTACGCCATCGGCGACGTCTCCGGTCCGCCGATGCTGGCGCACAAGGCCGAGCACGAGGGTGTCGTCTGCATCGAGGCGATCAAGGGACTGCATCCGCACCCGATGAACAAATTGATGATCCCCGGCTGCACCTATTGCACCCCCCAAGTCGCCTCCGTCGGCCTCACCGAGCAGGCTTGCAAGGAGAAGAAACTCGACATCCGCGTCGGCCGCTTCCCCTTCGTCGGCAACGGCAAGGCCATCGCGTTGGGAGAAGATCAAGGCTTGGTGAAAGTCATCTTCGACAAAAAGACCGGGCAACTTCTCGGCGCGCACATGGTCGGTGCCGAAGTCACCGAGCTGATCCAGGGCTATGTGGTGGCGATGAATTTGGAGACGACGGAAGAAGAATTGATGCACACCGTGTTCCCGCATCCGACTTTGTCGGAGATGATGAAGGAAGCGGTGCTCGACGCTTATGGGCGCGTATTGAACATGTAAGCGCCAGCGCAAGGCGCTCGGACAGGGAGAACTCTGATGGCCAAATTCGACAGCATCCTCGGCACCATCGGCAATACGCCGGTGGTCAAGGTCAACAAGCTGGCGCCGAAAGGCATCAACCTCTACGTCAAGATCGAGGCCTTCAATCCGCTCGGCTCGGTCAAGGATCGTCTCGCGCTCGGCGTCATCGAGGCAGCTGAAAAATCCGGCGAACTCAAGCCCGGCATGACGGTCGTCGAAGCGACCTCCGGCAATACCGGCATCGGCCTCGCCATGGTTTGCGCCGCCAAGGGCTATCCGCTGGTCGTCACCATGGCGGAAACCTTTAGCGTCGAGCGGCGCAAGCTGATGCGCTTCCTCGGCGCCAAGGTGATCCTGACACCGGCCGCCGGCCGCGGCATGGGCATGGTCGAAAAGGCGCAGGAGCTTGCCAAGACGCACGGCTGGTTCTTGACCCGTCAGTTCGAGAACGAGGCCAATCCCGACATGCATTCGCGCACCACTGCGCGTGAGATCGTCAACGATTTCAAAGGCGAGAAACTCGACTACTGGGTCACCGGCTTCGGCACCGGCGGCACACTGAAAGGCGTCGCCCGGGTGCTCGCCAAGGAACGGCCCGACACCAAGATCGTGGTCTGCGAGCCGGCCGATGCGCCGATGCTCTCGAGCCACACGCCGCAGGAGCGCAATCCGGACGGCTCGCCGGCCAAGCCCAATCTGGCGTTCAAGCCGCATCCGATGCAGGGCTGGTCGCCCGACTTCATCCCGAAGATCACCGCCGACGCCGTCGACATGGGCGTGATCAGCCGCATCGTCACCATTCCCGGTCCCGACGCGATGAAATGGTCAAAGGCACTGGCGCAGCAGGAAGGCATTTTCGTCGGCATCACCGCCGGCGGCACCTTCGCCGGCGCGCTCGAAGTGTGCAAAAGCGCGGCGCCCGGCTCGACCGTGCTCGCCATGCTGCCCGACACCGGCGAGCGCTATCTGTCGACGCCGCTGTTCGCCGACGTTGGCGCCGACATGAACGACGACGAATTGACGATTTCCAATTCGACGCCGAACCACCGCATGCCGCCCAAGGCGGCATAGGGCAGGGCACACGCCATGGGCATCATCGCCTGGATCGTCATCGGTCTCCTCGCCGGCTGGCTCGCTAATGTTATTCTCGGCAGCCGCGGCGGCCTGTTTCACAATCTCGCCGTTGGCCTGGTCGGTGCGATCGTCGGCGGCTTTCTGTTCGAGAAGCTCAATCTGAACGTCATGCCCGACTTTTGGGGCAACCTGATTACCGCCACCATCGGCGCGGTGATCTTCCTGGCGATCTGGCGCGCGATCCGGCGGGCCTGACACGCCTTGCGGCGCAGCCATGGCAGCCGTAAGTAGGGGCATGGCCGTCGTCCTCGACCTTAACAGTCCGCGCCCGCGCCATCCGGAAAAGGCGCACCGGCCGGATTCGCCCCTCGCTCAAAAGCCGGACTGGATCCGCGTCAAGGCGCCGGTATCGAAGGGCTACGCCGACACCCACGCCATCATGCGCGCCAACGGCCTGCATACCGTCTGCGAGGAAGCCGGCTGCCCCAACATCGGCGAGTGCTGGGAGAAGAAGCACGCCACCTTTATGATTATGGGCGACACTTGCACGCGCGCCTGCGCTTTCTGCAACGTGAAGACCGGCCTGCCCGGCGCGCTCGATGCGAACGAGCCGGCCCATGTTGGCGAGGCGACAGCCAAGCTCGGCCTTGCCCACATCGTCGTCACTTCGGTCGACCGCGACGATCTCGCTGACGGCGGCGCCCAGAATTTTGCCGACACCATTCGCGCCATCCGCGGGCGTTGCCCGCAAACCACGATCGAGGTGCTCACCCCCGATTTTCTCCGCAAGGACGGCGCGCTCGAAATCGTGGTCGAAGCCAAGCCCGACGTATTCAATCACAATCTTGAAACGGTGCCGTCGCTCTATCTCGGCGTTCGGCCTGGCGCGCGCTATTTCCATTCGCTGCGGCTGCTGCAGCGGGTGAAGGAGCTCGACCCGGCGATGTTCACCAAGTCCGGCATCATGCTGGGGCTGGGCGAGGAGCGGAACGAAGTCTTGCAGGTGATGGACGATCTGCGCTCGGCCGACGTCGACTTCCTCACCGTCGGCCAATATCTGCAGCCGACCCGCAAGCACCACGAGGTCGTCCGCTTCGCGCCGCCCGACGAATTCGAGGCGCTCAAGACCATCGCCTATGCCAAGGGTTTCCTAATGGTGGCGGCTTCGCCGCTGACGCGCTCGTCGCATCACGCCGGCGAGGATTTCACGCGGCTGAAAGCGGCGCGGGCGCGCTAAGCGAGGATGCCATCATTTTCAACCAAGCGCCGAGTCCGCCACAGCGCGGAGGAAATGTTTGATCTCGTTGCCGACGGCGAGAGTTATCCGGAATTTGTGCCGCTGTGCAGCGCGATGCGCATCAAAAGTCGCACCGACAAAGGCAATGGCATCGTCGTGCTGATCGCCGACATGACCGTTGCCTACAAGGTGATCCGTCAAACCTTCACCAGCCGCGTCACGCTAGACCGGCCGAATCTGAAAATCCTGGTCGAATATGTTGACGGCCCGTTCAAGCATCTGCACAACCGCTGGGTCTTCCGCGCCATCGGCGAACACGCTTGCGAGGTGGAATTCTTCATCGAATACGAATTCGCCAGCCGCACGCTCGGCATGCTGATGGGCGCGATGTTCGACACCGCGTTCCGCAAATTCGCCGCCGCCTTCGAACGCCGCGCCGACCAGGTTTACGGCCGCAGCCCCGCCTAAGCGGCCCCGATCAATGCCCTAGCCGATTGAGCTCAGCCGTGGCACCCTGGTACTCGATGAAGCTCTTCGGGCAACTGTCGACGGCCGCCTTCAGCATCGCGGCGGCGCGACTATTGTCCTTCTTTATCAAGTTCCACATGCCGCCATAATATTGTGCTTCACATTTCTGGTCGTCGCCGATGGCGGCGGCAACCATGGCGTCGAGGTCGCGCTTTCCGAGGAACAACTCGGCCACCGGATAGGGCCATTCCGTCTGTTTGATCTTGCTTGCGTCCACTTGTAGCTCGGTCAAGGCCGTCCCGTTCCCGGCATGCGCGAGCGCAAGGTAATGCCAAAGTACGGGATAGGCGTCGGCCGGACTCTTCTCTATCACGCGCGCAAGATCCGCGGCGGCGGCGTCGTAGTGCCCAATATAAGTGTTGGCATAGCCGCGCGAACGGTAAGTGCTCATGTTGTTGGGATCGAGTTTGATGGCGGCGTCGCGATCCGCCACCGCGTGGGCGAAATCGCCTTTGCCTTCATAGGCGCTGGCGCGGTCGTTGAGGGCGGAGATAAATTTTGGGTCGTGCTTGAGCGCGATATCGAGATCGGCGATGGCCTGGTCGTATAGTTTCTTGTCGAGGAGCGCGAGGCCGCGGTTACGATAGCCGATGGTAAAATTGGGATCGATCCGGATGGCCTCGGTCCATTCGACGATCGCGCGGTCGTAGTCGTGTTTGGCGAAAAAGGCGCGGCCGCGATCGTTGTAGGCGTCGACGTATTTGGGATCGAGCCTGATCGCCTGGTCGAGATCGAGGATGGCCCGGTCGTAGTCCTTCTTGCTGATCAATGCCTGGCCGCGATTGCGGTAGCCGTACGTATAATTCGGATCGATCTTGATGGCCGAGCCGTAGTCCGCGACGGCGCGATCGTAGTCGCCCTTCGAGTAGTATGCACGGCCGCGGTCGTTGAACGCGGCAACAAATTTCGGATCGAGTTTGATCGCCTGGTCGAGATCGAGGATGGCGCGGTCGTATTCGCCCTTGTCGACCAAAGCGAGGCCACGGTTGCGGTAGGGAAACGACGAATTCGGGTTGATCTTCAACGCTTCGGTATAATCAGCGATGGCGCGGTCGTAATCCTTTTTGCTGTAATACGAGCTGCCGCGGCTGTTATAGGCGGCATCGTAGCGCGGATTGAGTTTGATCGCCTGGTCGTAATCGGTGATCGCGCGGTCGTAGTCCCTGATCGCGTTATAGGATAAGCCGCGGTTGCGGTACGCGAGCGCGTAGTCGGGGTCGAGCCGCAATGAGTGATCGTAGTCGGCCAGCGCCTGTTGATATTGCTTTTTGTCGGCGTAGCCGTTGGCGCGGTTGTTATAGGCGATCGCGAGGTTTTTCCGGGACTCTTTGCCGGCATTGATGATCGCGGAGCAGCCTTGGATTTGCTGGTCCGTCGAATTGGCGTGCCCCTTGTTCGTGCACCAGGTCCAATTCCGCGATGTCTCCGCCCCGGCGGGCGGAGCGGCAAGCAGCAACAGGGTAGCAACGCCGGCAACGGCTGCCGCAAGACTACGGATCGACATTGAATTATCCCCCTCACCATGTTGCAGCGCCATCATAGCAGGAGGCGGCCCGATGGGGAGGGGGCGCGGGACGGCAAGCTGCCCCCATCGCGCCGTCAAATTCCGGGCACGCCTTAGCGGGTGCCCCCGGTTCGAGCGTTTCGCCGCAAGCGCTCGGCGCCAAACGGGCTACTGAGGCGGCGGCAGCGGGGAGGCCTCGACCGGCACCGGGGAAGACGGCACCGCAACAGGCGCGAATTCGTCGGCTTGGATTTTCAGCGTTCCGATCAATGTCGGCATCAGCACGCGGATCGGCGCCATAATCGATGTGCCGGCGATCGGCGCGAACCAAAGCTCCATATTGCGCCGGCCGGCGACGTATTTGACGATCAAACTGTCGGCGCGGTAGCCGGCGATCGGCTGCAGGACCACCTCGCAAATCAGAGCCGGTCCGGAATAGCCGCGTTCGACGGCGACTTTGTCGAGGCGGCCGTGCGACAGCGTCAGGTTATAGCGCCGCCGCCCATCGTAAATTCGCAGCGTCCGGTCGCAGTCCGTTGCCGCCAGCGCGCTGCCGCCAAGCTTGGTCGGAAGCAAAACCGCGCTTAGCGGATCGGCGACGTCGCGGCGGTCGTCGTTCGTGATCGGCACGTGATCGGCGTGTTCGGGAGGCCGCGGCGTGATCTGCTCGGTTGCGACGCCATCGGCGAAGGCCATCTGCAAAGTGATAGTACCGTCATCGTCGGCGATGGTGGATTTGTAAGACGATGGATTGAGACGGTCAGCCGCGATGCTGCCTTGCGCCGCGACCGAACCTTCGCCGTTCATCAGCACGCTGAGCACGCCACTTGCCTTGCCGCTGGCCTTCAAACTGTAAAGCGTGGCGCCGATATCGATCCGCCAAGTGATCTCGCCGATCGTGACGCCTGTCATCGAGATCGTGTAATGCGCATTGACCTTGCCTTGGGCGAACGCCGCACTCGCGGCAAGCAATACACAGATCAGCGCGACCAGGAGTTTGGTCGTTGCACACAAAACATCTGCAGCTTTTGCCATCATCGCATCGGCTTATTGAGCCGGGTTTTTGACAGAGCGGTTAAAAGAGTTAGCCGTGCTTTTCCGCCAGCTCTTTCAGCATCGCCAAAGCTTGCAACACCGACCTGTGCCGCACTTCCCTGCGCCCGATATCGCCGTAGCGCATTTCCATGTGTGTGAGCGCCCCGCTGCGTGAGGCGGCGGCGAAGTGCACCAGGCCGACCGGCTTGTCGAGACTGCCGCCGCCCGGCCCGGCTATCCCGGTGATGGCGACAACGACATCCGCGCCGCCTTTGCCCAGCGCGCCGCTCGCCATGGCTTCCGCGGTTTGCCGGCTCACGGCGCCATGCATTCTCAACGTGTCGGCCGCCACGCCAAGCATCTGCTGCTTGGCTTCGTTCGAATACGTAACAAAGCCCCGATCGACCACATCCGAAGAGCCGGCAATCTCGGTGAGCGCGCCCGCCACCAGGCCGCCGGTGCAGGATTCCGCGGTCGCCACTTTCCAGCCGCGCGCACGGCAAAGATCGAGCACGGCTGTCGCGGCGTTGCGCAGGGCATCGCTCATCTTGTGCTCGTCATGGTTCGCCCCAGGGCAGGCGCACCGTCACGGTCGCGTAAGCCACGATGCCTTCGCCGCGGCCGGTAAAGCCAAGTTTCTCGCTGGTGGTCGCCTTCACCGCGACGCGCGATGCGGCGATGCCGGCGAGCCAAGCGATGTTTGTGCGCATGGCGTCGCGATGCGGGCCGATGCGCGGCGCCTCGCAGACGACGTTGATGTCGATATGGCCGATACGCCCGCCACGTTTGGCGAGTCGCTCGAGCGCGAAAGTGAAGAAGCGGTCGGATGAGGCGCCGCGCCATTGTGGATCGCTGGGCGGGAAATGCACGCCGATATCGCCGTCGGTCAAGGCGCCGAGGACGGCGTCGGTGAGCGCGTGCAGCACAACGTCAGCGTCGGAATGGCCGGTAAGCGCCTCAACATGCGGGACGCGGACGCCGCCGAGAGTGACGTGATCGCCGGGGCCGAAAGCGTGCACGTCGATGCCGGTTCCTGTGCGAATGTCGCCGAGCGCCGCAAATTGCGTTGCCTCGGCGCGCGCGAAATCGTCCGGGTTGGTGATTTTAATGTTGCCGGGCTCGCCGGCAAAGACGCTGACCTTGAGACCGGCCCATTCGGCGAGCGCGGCGTCATCGGTGAAATCGTCGCGGCCGGCGGCGGCGGCGCGGCGGTGCGCGTCGAGCAAAGCAGGGAAGGCGAAGCTTTGCGGCGTCTGCACCAGGCGCAGCGCGTTGCGGTCAAGCGTCTTGTCGACCAGGCCTTCGGTATCGACGGTCTTGACCGTGTCGGTGACCGGCAGCGCAGGAATGGCCGCGCCGCTTCGCTCGGCCGCCGCGATCGCGCGCGATACCAGCGCCGCGCTGGCGAAGGGCCGGGCGGCATCGTGGATCAGGACGATATCGGGCTCATGCGGAGCGAGCGCCTCGAGCCCGGCGCGGACCGAACCTTGGCGGGTAGCACCGCCGAATACCGGTGGAAGAACATCGAGCCCGGCCGTCGATAATTGGAACTTCGCCACGTCATCGGGGTGGATAACCGGCTGTACCGGCCCGACCTCTGGGTGTTTCACGAGCATGACCAGGCTCTGGCGGATCATCGGTTCGCCTCCAATCGGCCGGAATTGCTTGGGCAGATCGCCACCCGCCCGGGATCCCCGCCCGGCGGCGACAACGACCGCTGCGACTTCTGCCATGCTGCTATGCTCCTAAACTCCCGCTTGGCTTTAGCGCGTTTCTGCTGCAGCGGGAATGGATTAGCCGGCCTTGGCCGTTTTTAAGCATGAACAACTTTTTGCAGTGCAGCACTTGCACGCCCCGTCAAAATGGCTAAACTCTGAGCAACGAAAGGGGCCGCCTAAATGATAGGCAGTCAGTCCGTGCGGGGCGAAATTACTCAAATAACCGACGCTTCTCTGCGGGTCGGCCCCGTAACGGTGCCGAACCGGGTGATTCTAGCGCCGATGTCCGGCATTACCGACGCTCCGTTCCGGCGGCTCGCCGAAAAACATGGGGCAGGCTTGGTCGTTTCAGAAATGACCGCCAGCGCCGCGCTGGTCGAGGGGCAGCGCGAAGCGCGGGTGCGCAGCGAGGGGCAGGGTATCGCCGTCCACGTGGTCCAACTCGCCGGCTGCGAGGCCCATTGGATGGCCAAGGGCGCCCGCGTTGCCGAAGCGCAAGGCGCCGACATCATTGACATCAACATGGGCTGCCCGTCGAAGCAGGTGACCAATGGCGCCGCCGGCTCGGCGCTCATGCGCGATCTCGACCACGCGCTCGGCTTGATCGATGCGACCGTTACTGCCGTGCGCGTCCCGGTTACGCTGAAGATGCGGCTCGGCTGGGATCACGCCAGCATCAATGCGCCAGCGCTCGCGCGCCGCGCCGAGGCGGCCGGCATCCGCATGATCACCGTGCATGGCCGCACCCGCTGCCAGTTCTACGATGGCGGCGCCGATTGGACGGCGGTGCGCGCCGTCAAGGACGCCGTGGCGATCCCGGTCGTTGTCAATGGCGATATCCGCACCTTGGACGACGCCGAACGCGCGCTCGCCGCCTCCGGCGCCGACGCGGTGATGATCGGCCGCGCCGCGCAGGGGCGTCCCTGGTTCCCGGGGCAAGTGGCACGCTATCTCGCAACCGGCGACCGCGGGCGCACGCCGGCACTGGCCGAGCAGTTCACGCTGATCGACACGCTCTATGACGAGATGCTCGCGCACCACGGGCTGAAAATCGGGCGCCGTCACGCCCGCAAGCATCTCGCTTGGGCGCTCGATTCCGCGGCGGCCACGGCCGGCATCCCAGTCGATCTGCTTAAAAACCACCGCGCCCGCGTGCTCACTGCCGAAGAACCGGGTGAGACGCGCCGCCTGCTCGCCGACGCTTACGACGACTTCGCCTGGAGGGCCGCCGCATGAGCCGCGCGCACGCCCTTTCCGCGACCGTCAATTCGGCGGCCGACGCCGTGCTGCACGCGCTGCCGCATCCGGTGATCATGGTCGCGCCGGACGGGCGGATCGCCGACGCCAACGTCGCTGCCGAGCAGTTCTTCGAAGCGTCGATCCCGGTGCTGCGCCGACATATGCTGCGCGACCTGGTGCCGTTCGGCTCGCCATTGCTGACCTTGATCGAGCAGGTGCGCCAGCGCGGCGCGGCGGTGAACGAATACAAAGTGGATCTCGCTACGCCTCGAAATCCGGGTGAGCGGCTGGTCGATCTCTTTGTCGGGCCACTGTCGGAATATCCCAACCACGTCGTGGTGATGCTACAGGAGCGCACCATCGCCGACAAAATGGACCGCCAGCTCACCCATCGCGGCGCCGCCCGCTCGGTGATCGCGCTCGCCGCCATGTTGGCGCATGAAATCAAGAATCCGCTGTCGGGAATTCGCGGCGCCGCGCAATTGCTCGAGCAGTCGGCCGGCGACGACGACCGCTCGCTCACCAAGCTGATCTGCGACGAGACCGACCGCATCGTGAAGCTGGTCGACCGCATGGAGGTGTTCGCCGACGAGCGGCCGGTCGAGCGCGAGCCGGTCAATATCCACGTCGTGCTCGACCACGTGAAACGGCTGGCGCATACCGGATTCGCGCGCCACATCAAATTCGTCGAAGAGTACGATCCCTCGCTGCCCCCGATCCTCGGCAATCGCGACCAGTTGGTTCAGGTGTTTCTCAATCTCGTCAAGAACGCGACCGAGGCGATCGGCGAGGGCGCGGTCGACGGCGAAATCCAGCTCACCACCGCATTCCGCCCCGGCGTGCGGCTGGCGGTGCCGGGCAGCAAAGCGCGCGTGTCGCTGCCACTCGAATTTTGCGTCAAGGACAACGGGCAGGGCGTGCCGGACGACCTGATGCCGCATTTGTTCGACCCCTTCGTCACCACCAAGCAGAGCGGCAGCGGGCTTGGCCTGGCGCTGGTCGCCAAGATTGTCGGCGATCACGGCGGCATCATCGAATGTGAATCGCAGCCGCGCCGCACGACTTTTCGCGTCTTGATGCCGGTTTACAGTGGCGACGGCGCCGTGGCCGACGACGGGCCGCCGATCCGGAGCCCGTGAGGTAACACCATGCCGACGGGGAGCATATTGGTTGCCGACGACGATGCCGCGATCCGCACCGTCCTCAATCAGGCTTTGTCGCGCGCCGGCTACGAAGTGCGCTCGACCGGCAACGCGGCGACGCTGTGGCGCTGGATCAGCCAGGGCGACGGCGACCTAGTCATCACCGACGTAGTGATGCCGGACGAGAACGCCTTCGACCTGATCCCGCGCATCCGCAAGGCGCGCCCCGATCTGCCGATCATCGTCATGAGCGCGCAAAATACATTTATGACGGCCATAAGGGCCTCCGAGCGCGGCGCTTACGAATATCTACCCAAGCCGTTCGACCTGAAAGAGCTCATCGCCATCGTCGGGCGCGCGCTGTCGGAGCCGAAGGAGAAGCGCCCGGCGGCCGCCAAGAACGACGATTTCGACAACATTCCCCTGGTCGGCCGCTCGCCGGCGATGCAGGAAATCTATCGCGTGCTGGCGCGGCTGATGCAGACCGATCTCACGGTGATGATCACCGGCAAGTCCGGCACCGGCAAGGAATTGGTGGCGCGCGCGCTGCACGATTACGGCAAGCGGCGCAGCGGAACGTTTGTCGCCATCAACATGGCGGCGATCCCACGCGACCTGATCGAATCCGAATTGTTCGGCCATGAGAAGGGCGCCTTCACCGGTGCCAACACGCGCAGCGCCGGCCGTTTCGAGCAGGCCGAGGGCGGCACGCTGTTCCTCGACGAAATCGGCGACATGCCGATGGAGGCGCAGACGCGGTTGTTGCGCGTGCTGCAGCAGGGCGAATACACCACCGTTGGCGGGCGCACGCCGATCAAGAGCGACGTGCGCATCATTGCGGCCTCCAACAAGGAACTGCGCGTCCTGATTCAGCAGGGCCTGTTCCGCGAGGACCTGTTCTTCCGTCTCAATGTCGTGCCGCTGCGGCTGCCGCCGTTGCGCGAGCGCATCGAGGACGTGCCCGACCTGATCCGGCATTTCTTTGCCCAGGCGCAGCGCGAGGGCTTGCCGCCCAAACAGATCGACCAGGCCGGTCTCGAGCGTCTCAAGCATCACCGCTGGCCGGGCAATGTGCGCGAGTTGGAAAACCTGGCGCGGCGGCTGGCCGCGCTCTATCCGCAAGAGACCATCACGGCGGCAGTGATCGAAGCTGAATTGGCGCAACCCGCGCTGCCGATCAGCAGCGACGACTCGCGCCCCGATGAAAGTCTCAGCGCCGCTGTGGAACGGCATCTAAGCGCGTATTTCGCCGGTTTCGACGAAGGGTTGCCACCGGCTGGCTTGTACCATCGGGTTTTGCGCGAGATTGAATATCCGTTGCTCACTGCGGCGCTCTCCGCCACCCGCGGCAATCAGATCCGGGCTGCCGACTTGCTGGGAGTCAACCGGAATACCCTGCGCAAGAAAATCCGCGACCTCGATATTCAGGTTTTTCGTGGCAACTGAGCCCGGCGGCTTAATTCAGGTGTTGTAATCGCGCCGCGCTTTTGTCGTAATTCGGCAACATTGTTGTATAAAAGCATCAGTGTCGAGAAGAGGCGCAGCCTCTTCGTCGGCGGAATTCCGGGGCCGATCGCCCCATCAAATCCGCTGCCAGGGATCAATGACCGCAGAACAGGCCACCAGCGCCGAAAGCGCGCTTACCGCTCCGGCCGCCAAACGGGGCGAAACGCGGCTGGTCGGGCCGATCGCAGTCGGCCTCGCCCTGCTGTCAGCCTTCGCCACCTTTATCGTTCTCGCCGACTTCACGCCGATTTTGCCGACACACAATGTGGTGGTCGTGTTGTTGGCGGTGAACGCCACGACCGTACTCGTTCTTCTTGGCGTGATCGTGCGGGAAGTGTGGCAGATGGTGCAGGCCCGCCGCAGCGGACGGGCCGCCGCGCGGCTGCATGTCCGCATCGTCGGATTGTTCTCCATTATCGCGGCGGCGCCTGCAATCCTGGTGGCGATCGTCGCCAGCGTGACGCTCGATCGCGGCCTCGACCGGATGTTCTCTACCCGCACACGCGCGGCCATCGAGAACTCGCTGGTCGTCGCGGAGGCCTATCTGCGCGATCACGCGCAGGTCGTGCGCGCCGATATCATGATCATGGCGACCGATATCACGCGCGCCAAGCCAACGTTTCAGCAAGACAACACGAAGCTGCAGCAATACCTGACGTTCCAGGCGTCGGTGCGCGGGCTCGCGGCCGCAATCGTCATCGACAAGGACCTTAACGTCGTTGCACGCGCGGATATCAAGATCAACCAAACCTTCGCGATGCCGCCGCGGGACGCGCTGCCAAGAATCGGCGAGAACGAACCACAGTTAGTCCTATTGCCGGATACCAATTATGTGGCGGCGGTCATTAAACTGCATGATTTCGGCGACGATTATCTTTACCTGACACGGCTGCTCGATCCGAACGTCGTGCCGGAATTACAGGCTGCCCGGGAGAGTGCGACCGAATATACCGCGATTGAGGCGCGCCGCTATGGCGTGCAAATTGCTTTCGCGCTGATGTACACCGTCATCGCGCTCACCGTATTGTTATCCGCGGTCTGGGTCGGGTTGGACTTCGCCAATCGCCTGGTGGCGCCGATCCGGCGCTTGATCGGCGCCGCCAATGTCGTTTCCACCGGCAACCTGCATGTGCGCGTGCCGGTACGGCAGTCGGAAGGCGATCTCGCGCAACTCGGCGAGACCTTCAACCGCATGACGCACGAACTGCGCAGTCAGCGCGACGATATCATGCGCGCGCGCGACCTCATCGATAGCCGCCGGCGCTTTACCGAGGCCGTGCTGGCTGGCGCCAGCGCGGGAGTCATCGGCGTCGATGGCAGCGGCTGCGTGAGCATCCTCAATAGATCCGCCGAGAAACTGATTGGCCGTACCGAGGCCGAAACGTTGGGCCGGCCATTGACCGAAGTCTTCCCGGAACTCGCGGACTTCATGGGCGCGGCCCAATCGAACGCGCGCTCGCAGGATCAGGTGACGATCACGCGCAACGGCCGCGAACGCAACCTGTCAGTGCGCATCACCAGCGAGCAGTCAGGCGAATCCGACCGCGGCTACGTAGTCACGCTCGATGACATCACCGAACTGGTCGCCGCGCAGCGCACCTCCGCTTGGGCGGACGTGGCCCGCCGCATTGCGCATGAAATCAAGAACCCGCTGACACCCATTCAATTGTCGGCCGAACGAATTCGCCGCAAATACGGAAAGATGATCGGCGATGATGACCGTGCGGTCTTCGACCAATGCACGGATACGATCGTGCGCCAGGTCGATGACATTCGCCGCATGGTCGATGAGTTTTCCCGCTTTGCGCGCATGCCGAAGCCGGTGATTGCCGCCGAAGACGCCGCCGATACTGTACGGCAGGCCGTGTTCCTGATGCGGGTCGGAAATTCCGAAATCGATATCGACGCCGAAATCGCCGAGGAGCCGATGCCGGCGCGGTTCGACCGCCGACTGGTGTCGCAGGCGCTCACCAATCTCATCAAGAACGCGACCGAAGCGATCGCCGCAGTGCCGTCGGCCGAGCTTGGCAAAGGTTCAATACGAGTTTTTGCCGCGCGTGACGGCGAAGATATCGTTATCGATGTCGTCGACAACGGAATCGGCCTGCCGAAGGAAAACCGCGGCCGGCTGCTCGAGCCTTACGTGACGACGCGCGAGAAAGGCACCGGTCTCGGCCTCGCCATCGTCGGCCGCATCGTCGAGGATCACGGCGGCAGCATCGAACTGCGCGACGCCGCCGACAGAATTTCCGGCCAACGCGGTGCGTGGGTGCGGGTGCGGTTCGCCGCCGCCGGCCATGACGAGGCAGCCGAGCCGAACAAACAGAACGCCACAAACTGGTAAGTTGGCATGTCCGCAGATATTCTCATTGTTGACGACGAAGCCGACATCCGCGATCTGGTGGCTGGAATTTTGCAGGATGAGGGCTACGACGCGCGTACTGCTCGTAACAGCGACGACGCTCTGGCTGCCATCGCGGCGCGCAAGCCAAATCTTGTGTTCCTCGATATCTGGCTGCAGGGCAGCAGGCTCGACGGGCTGCAATTGCTCGATGCCATCAAGCTGGAGCACCCCGAGATACCGCTGGTGATGATCTCCGGCCACGGCAACATCGAGACCGCGGTCGCCGCTATCAAGCATGGCGCCTACGATTTCATCGAGAAGCCATTCAAAGCCGACCGGCTGGTGCTGGTGGCCGAGCGCGCGCTGGAAACCTCGCGGCTGAAACGCGAGGTCAAACAGCTCAAGCAGATGGCGCCACAGCCGGCCACCCTGGTCGGCCGCTCGGCCGCCGTCGCGCAATTGCGCCAGACGATCGAACGGGTGGCGCCGACCAATAGCCGCATCCTCATCATCGGCCCATCCGGTGCCGGTAAGGAGCTGGGCGCGCGCATGATCCACCAGATGTCCGCTCGCGCGAGCGGTCCCTTCATCGTGATCAATGCCGCCGCGATCACTCCTGAGCGCATGGAAGTCGAATTGTTCGGTGTCGATCGCCCGAACGGCTCGGATGACCGCAAGCCGGGCGCTCTCGAAGAAGCGGATGGCGGTACGCTGTTTATCGACGATGTGGCTGAACTGCCGCGGGAAACGCAGAACAAGATCCTGCGCGTGCTGGTCGACCAGACCTTTCAGCGGGTCGGCGGCAGCAGCAAGGTCGCGGTCGACGTCCGCATCATGTCGTCGACGGCGCGCAATCTCGAGGCTGAGATCGCCGAGGGAAAATTCCGCGAGGATCTCTACCACCGCCTGTCGGTCGTTCCGATCAGGGTGCCGCCATTGGCCGAGCGGCGCGAGGACATTCCCGACCTGGTGGACTATTTCATGGACCAGATTTCGCAGGCCACCGGTTTGCCGAAGCGCCGCATCGGCGACGACGCCATGGCGGTGTTGCAATCGCATAGCTGGCCGGGCAATGTCCGGCAGCTGCGTAACAATATCGAGCGCTTGATGATCCTGGCCGGTGGCGATCCGAATGCCGTGCTCGATGCCAGCATGCTGCCGCCCGATGTCGGTTCGATGGTGCCGGCCATGCCGAACGGCAACGGCGGCGAGCATTTGATGGGCCTGCCGCTGCGCGATGCGCGCGAAGTATTTGAGCGCGAATATTTGGTTGCGCAAATCAGCCGCTTCGGCGGCAACATCTCGCGCACGGCCGAGTTCGTCGGCATGGAGCGCTCGGCGCTGCATCGTAAGCTCAAGGCGCTGGGAATAGGTTAACCTATCGCATGTCGCGCATTGTTTACGTCAACGGCCGTTATCGGCCGCACCGGGCGGCCAAGGTCTCGGTTGAAGACCGCGGCTTTCAGTTCGCCGACGGCGTCTATGAAGTGTGCGAAGTGCGGGGAGGGCTGCTGGTCGACGAACGCCGCCACCTGGCGCGGCTTGACCGTTCGCTGCATGAACTGCGCATGACGCGCCCGATGTCGCAGGCCGCGCTCTCGGTCGTGTTGCGGGAGACCGTGCGGCGCAACCGCGTACGCGACGGCATCGTCTATTTGCAGATCACCCGCGGCGTCGCGCGGCGCGATTTTGCCTTTCCGCCGGCCGACACAAAGCCCTCCGTGATCGTCACGGCGCGGAGCAACGATCCGACCCACCCCGAACAACTGGCTGCCGAGGGGATTGCCGTGGTCACCGTGCCCGATATCCGCTGGCAGCGGGTTGATATCAAATCCGTGGCGCTGCTGCCGAACGTGCTCGCCAAGCAAACCGCGCGCGACCGCGGCGCGCGCGAGGCTTGGCTGGTCGACGCCGATGGCCGCATCACTGAAGGAGCCTCGTCGAACGCCTGGATCGTCAGCCGCGACGGCAAGCTGATCACCCGCCCGCTCGGGCGCGACATCCTGCCCGGCATCACGCGCTCGGTCGTACTCGACGTGATCGACGCGCAGGGCCTGGCGCTGGAAGAACGCGCCTTCACGGTCGAGGAGGCCTATGCGGCACGTGAGGCGTTTGTGACCTCGGCAAGCCAGATCGTGCTGCCGGTGGTCAGCATTGACGGCCGGCCCGTCGGCAATGGCGCGCCCGGGCTGATCGCGATGGCGCTGCGGCGCGACTATCATCGGCACGCGGATATCGGCTGATTGAACTCCCGCCGGGGACCCGAAAAAAGGGCCGCTTGGACCACAAAATATTAGGTATTTCAGCGGTTTGTTGGGGCGATTGCCAACTTATGCTTGCGCCCAGCGACCGCCTGCCATCTAATAGGGGTTCCTGAGCCGGACACCGCTTTTTGCGTGGGGCAAAGCGGGGCATGACCCGGAACTTGCATGCGCAAGGCTTGGGCAACGATGGTCCCGCGCGTAAAGACGCGGGCAAAAAAATGGAACACGGCCATGGCAGCCGAACGTGCGCAAAATCTACAAGACACTTTTCTCAATCACGTCCGTAAAGCAAAAATCCCGCTGACTATCTTTTTGGTCAACGGCGTTAAATTGCAGGGCGTGGTGACCTGGTTCGATAATTTCTGCGTGTTGTTGCGACGGGATGGACATTCCCAACTCGTCTACAAGCACGCGATTTCGACCATCATGCCAGGTCACCCGATCCAGCTGTTCGAAGGCGGCGAAGAGCCGCCGGCTGGGGATAAGGTCTGATTGGAACAACGCCCGCGTGACAAGCACGCCGATGTCCTGAGCCCGACGGCGTCGGGCCCGGAGACGGGGCGCGCTATCGTCATCGAGCCGTGGCTCAAGCGCGAGGCGCGCAGCGGTGCTTCCGGCGCTCTCCCGCAGGCGCGCACACCCGAGGCTCGCCTCGAGGAAGCCGCCGGGCTTGCGCGTGCCATCGATCTCAATGTGGTCGAGCAGGGCCTGGTGACGCTCAACCAGGTGCGGCCCGCGACCTATATCGGCACCGGCAAGGTCGACGAATTTGCCGGACTGGTCAAAAGTCTTTCCGCCTCTATCGTGGTGATGGATTGCCCCGTTTCTCCGGTGCAGCAGCGCAATCTGGAAAAAGCCTGGGGCGCCAAGGTCATCGACCGCACCGGCTTGATCCTGGAAATTTTCGGCCGCCGCGCGCGCACCCGCGAAGGCGCGCTGCAGGTCGAGCACGCGCATCTCAATTATCAAAAAAGCCGTCTTGTCCGCTCCTGGACCCATCTCGAGCGGCAGCGTGGCGGCTTCGGTTTCCTTGGCGGGCCGGGTGAAACGCAACTCGAAGCCGACCGCCGCGTCATCGAAGACCGCATCAAGCGCATCGAGGGCGAACTCGACAAGGTCAAGCGCACCCGCAAGCTGCACCGCGACAGCCGCAAGCGCGTGCCTTATCCGATCGTGGCGCTGGTCGGCTACACCAATGCCGGCAAGTCGACGCTGTTCAACCGCATGACGCAGGCGTCCGTGCTGTCGGCCGACATGCTGTTTGCCACGCTCGACCCGACGCTGCGCGCGGTCGCGCTGCCGCACGGCAATCGCGTTATTCTCTCCGATACCGTTGGCTTCATCTCGGATCTGCCGACCATGCTGGTGGCGGCGTTCCGCGCCACGCTGGAAGAGGTGATCGAGGCCGACGTCATCCTGCACGTGCGCGACATGTCGCACGAGGATTCCGAGGCGCAATCGCACGATGTTGAAAAAGTCCTCGGCGAATTGGATATCGCGGCCGCCGATCCGCGGCTGATCGAGGTCTGGAACAAGATCGACCGGCTCGACGCGGAAGCCCGCGAGCGGCTGTTCAATCTGGCCGAGCGGCAGCCGGAACCGCGGCGTCCGATCCCGGTGTCGGCGCTGAGCGGGGAAGGGCTCGACCGCCTGATCGGGGCCATCGAAACGCGGCTCAACGAGAAGCGGCAGACGCTTGAACTGGCGCTCGATCCGGCCGACGGCGCGGGCTTAAGCTGGCTCTACCGCCACGCCGAAGTGCTGTCGAAGGGCATGCGCGACGACGGGCTGCTCGCAGTGACGATCCGCGCCGATGCCGACAAAGCTGCGCGGGTGAGGGCGAAGTTCGGCTGAGCGGCATGGCCCGCTCCTTGGTGCGTTGCCGACAATCGTCGGCCGGCATTGACTCCGGGTTGCGCCAATAAGGTGCGATTCGGAGATCTGTCGTGAACACCAATGACCCCACTGTTTGCCTACTCTGCTACGGCACTGGCTTTATTACTGAAATGCGGCCGATCCGGCGTTACCGGCCGATTTCGCCACCGAGGGTATGTACGGGCTGTTCGGGGACCGGAAAAAAGCCGAAGTCAGTGCCGATCCTTTCACGAATGGACAAAGTCAGGCGCACTCGACACGGAGTTTAGTCTGTTTCCAGAGGAACTAATGATCCGTCCCGGGGCCGCAAAGAATACGGGTGATGACGCGTGCCTGCTTTTGCTGCCGTGGCGAAATTGGGCGAGGGGGCTTACTCGCCCGCCTTTTCGGCCGCCTTCGCCTCGTCCCACAGCGCATCCATCTCCGCCAGCGTGGCGTCCTTGGGCTTTTTGCCGCGCGCGGCCAAGGCCCGTTCGATGGCCGCGAAACGGCGCTCGAATTTCAGGTTGGTCTGCCGCAAGACGTCTTCCGGATCGACGCCAATATGACGAGCAAGGTTGACCACGGCGAACAGGAGATCGCCGACTTCGGCCGCCGCTTCGCCGTTGGCCGAGCGATCGAGTTCGGCTTCGATCTCATCGGCTTCCTCGCGGATCTTGGCGAGCACCGCGCGGGGGTCGTTCCAGTCGAAACCGACCTGGCCGGCCTTGTTCTGCAGCTTCAGGGCGCGCGTTAACGCGGGCAGGGCGACCGGCACCCCGGTCAGCGCGCCGGTAGGTCCCGCCTCGCCGCGCTCGGCTTTTTCCTCGGATTTTATGCGTTCCCAAAGGCCTTCGACCGCCTTGGCGGTCTTGCCGTCGGCATCGGCGAAAACATGCGGGTGCCGGCGCACCAGCTTGGCGGTGACGGTTTCGACCACATCGCCGAAATTGAAGGCGCCTTGTTCCTCGGCCATGCGGGCGTGGAACGCGACCTGAAGCAGCAGGTCGCCCAGTTCGTCCTTGAGGTCGTCCAGATTGCCGCGCGCGATGGCGTCGGCCACCTCATAGGCTTCCTCGAGCGTATAGGGCGCGATCGTCCGGAAGTTCTGTTCGAGGTCCCAGGGACAGCCGGTGCCGGGCGTGCGCAAGGCGGCCATGATCTCGATCAGGCGGGCAATATTGCGGGAGGGCTTCACAGGCTGCGGGCTCGTTGCGGCAGGAACGACCGACCGTAGCAAAAAAGGCCGCCCGTTACCGCGACTTCGGCCGCCTGATTCGCATAAGACATATTATGGAATATTATTAGGCGATGTTACACTTGGCGCACCCAGCGGCGGCTACATTAAGAAGCGCCTCCAACACCCTGACAATGCTGTCCTATTTGCAGTATCGATCGATTGAGGCGCGGAACGAATCAAGGGCATTTTCTGACAGCAGATCAGCCATTTCTCCACAAGCTCTGACAATTTGAATTAAGCTGCAAACGTCATCCCATCGTAGGCTGGTTCGACATTCGCCGGGAGGCTCGCGCGCAGTTCGGCATAATCCATATCACTGTGCAGGTTGGTCAGGATCGCCAGCTTGGGCTGCACACGCGCGATCCAATCGAGCGCCTCGTCAAGATTGAAATGGCTCGGATGCGGCGGCCGGCGCAGCGCGTCGACGATCCAGACGTCTAGCCCGGCCATGGCTGCCAGGCTGTCGGTGGGCAGGCCCTTGATGTCGGCGGAATAGGCCACCTTGCCAAAGCGGAAGCCGAGCGACGGCATGTCGCCGTGCATCTGCAACACCGGCAGCGCCTCGATCGCGCCGCCCTGCCCGTCGACGGTGACCCGCTGCCCTGGCGTGAGGCGGCGCTCGCTCAGGATCGGCGGATACTCACTGCCGGGCGGCGTCATGAAGCAATAGCCGAAGCGGGCGTGCAGGGCGCGCGACGTCGGCTCGTCCAGATAGACGTCGACGCGGCGGCGCTTGTGCAGGAAAAGCGGGCGCAAATCGTCGATACCGTGGGTGTGGTCGGCATGTTCATGGGTGATGAACACGCCATCGAGCCAGTCTACTTGCGCCTGCAACAGCTGCTCGCGCAGATCCGGCGTGCAGTCGACCAAGGCGCGCGTGACCTGGTCCGCGGCATTTGCGCGCGTCACCAACAAAGAACAGCGCCGCCTGCGGTTTTTCGGCTCGTTCGGATCGCACGAGCCCCAGCCGAGCGCGACGCGCGGCACACCCATCGAGGAACCGCAGCCGAGGATGGTGAAGGTCAGACTCATGCGGCGCGCGCCAAACTGCGTGGCACTTTGGTGAACAGACGGAAGAAATTCTCCGTGGTGTCCCGTGCCATCTCCTCCAGCGAAACGCCGCGCGCCTGCGCCAAGACGTTGGCGGTTTCCGCCACATAGCTCGGCTCGTTGCGTTTGCCGCGGTATGGCAGCGGCGCCAGATAAGGCGCATCGGTTTCGACCAGAAGGCGGTCGCCCGGCAGCGCCGCGGCGATGTCGCGCAAGCTTTGCGAGTTCTTGAAGGTGAGGATGCCGGTGAACGACACGTAGTGGCCCAACTCGACCGCTTTGAATGCCAAATCGCGGCCGCCGGTGAAGCAATGCAGAACGGCCGGGAAGGCGCCCTTCCCGCTTTCCTCCTGCAGAATCCGCGCCATGTCGGCGTCGCAGTCGCGCGCGTGGATGACCAACGGCAAGCGGGTTTCGCGAGCCGCGGCAATATGTTGGCGTAAACTTTGGGCTTGAGCCTCGCGCGGCGAATTATTGTAGTGATAGTCGAGGCCGGCCTCGCCGATGGCCACGACTTTCCGGTTTTTCGTCAGCGCGATCAGTGCCTTGGCGTCGATGTCCAGTTCTTCATGCGCATTGTGCGGATGGGTGCCGACCGAGCAGAAAACCTCTGGAAATTTCTCAGTCACCGCAAGCACCTGCGGAAATTTCCGCACGCGGGTGCAGATGGTGACTATGCGGCGAACGTTGGCGGCGCGCGCCCGCGCCACCAGGGCGTCGAGTTCGCCGGCGAAATCGGGAAAATCCAGATGGCAGTGGCTATCCACTAGCATTTTCAAGCCTTTGTTTCGGGCTCGATATAGCGCGGGAAGACCGGCGCGGGCGGCGGCAACGTGACGCCGGCGGCGATGCGCTTTTTGCCGTCAAGCTCGGCGAAGCTGCGTTCGGCCGCCGGAACGGCAAGCAGGTCGAGCAGTTTCGCGGCCGAACTCGGCATGAACGGCAAAGCCAGGATCGCCACCTGCCGCAGCACCTCCGCCGTCACGTAGAGGATCGTCCCCTGCCGTTGCGGATCGGTCTTGGCCTTGGCCCAGGGCGCCTCGGAGGCGAAATAGCGGTTGGCGTCGGCGACCACCGCCCAGATGGCGTTGAGCACCTGGTGCAGCGCTTGCGTCTTCATGTGTTCGCGCGCGATGCCGATCATGCCGTCGGCGGCGGCGAGGATTGCCTTGTCCTCGGCGGTGAACTCGCCCGGCGCCGGCAGCACGCCGCCGAACGCCTTGCCGACCATCGACAGCGAGCGCTGCGCCAGATTGCCCAAATCGTTGGCGAGGTCGGCATTGATGCGGTTGACGATCGCCTCGTGGCTGTAATTGCCGTCCTGGCCGAACGGGATCTCGCGCAGAAAGAAAAAGCGCAGCTGATCAACGCCATAGGCATCGGCCATCGTAAACGGATCGACCACATTGCCGACCGACTTCGACATTTTCTCCCCGCGATTGAACAAAAAGCCGTGCGAGAAAATGTGCTGCGGCACCGCGATGCCGGCTGACATCAGGAAGGCCGGCCAATAGACTGCGTGGAATCGCACGATATCCTTGCCGATGACGTGCAGCGCGGCCGGCCAATAGCGCTTGAACTTGTCGCTCTGGTCGTCGGGGAAGCCGACGCCGGTGATGTAATTGGTCAGCGCGTCGACCCACACATACATGATGTGCTTGTCGTCGCCGGGCACGCGGATGCCCCAGTCGAAGGTGGTGCGCGAGATCGACAGGTCCTGCAGGCCGCCGCGCACGAAGCTCGCCACTTCGTTGAGCCGCTCCTTCGGCAGCACGTAATTCGGCCGCTCGTAAAGCTTGAGCAGTTTGTCCTGATAGGCCGAGAGACGAAAGAAATAGCTCTCCTCCTCGACCCACTCGACCGGCGTGCCGGTTTTCGACGCGACGCGCACCTTCTGCTCGTTGAGGTGCGTCTCGCTCTCGGCGTAATAGGCCTCGTCGCGCACCGAATACCAGCCGGCGTATTTGTCGAGATAGATGTCGCCGTTCTTCTCCATGCGGCGCCAGATTTCCTCCGACGAGCGGTGGTGGCGCTCCTCGGTGGTATGGATGAAGTCGTCGTTCGAGCATTCCAGCCGCTCGACCATCTTCTCGAACAGCGGCACGTTGCGGTCGCGCAGCTCGCGCGCGGTCAAGCCGAGCTTGGTCGCGGTCTGCTGCATTTTCTGGCCGTGCTCGTCGGTGCCGGTGAGGAAATAGACGTCGTAGCCGTCGAGCCGCATGAAACGGGCAATCGCATCAGTGGCGATCGCCTCATAGGCGTGGCCGATATGCGGCGCGCCGTTCGGGTAGGAGATCGCTGTGGTGATGTAGAAGGGCGTTTTGGCCGGCATTTGAGACTTTTTGAAAGACGTGGATGGCGGGGACAAGCCCGGCCATGACGAGTTGTGGAGTAGGTATCAACCCCACAGAACAAGGGCAAGCGAGGGGAAAACCGGGTCCCGTCCTGGATTCAAGTCGGGGCCAGGCTTTTTAGAGACCAGACTCTAGAGGCAATTAAGCGCGTATAGTCCCGTGAACCGCTCGGCGCGAAAGCGCCCATCCGGCCACTCGCTCATTTGCAAACCAGTCAATTCCGAAGGGAAACCGCATGGCTTTCAGGCCGAATTACGGGATGCAGCGCAATGACCGCAACCGCGCGGCGCAGGCCCGCAACGAGGAGAAACTGCGCAAGCGGGAGGAAAAATCCGCGCTGCGCAAAGCCGAACGCTTAAGCGAGACGACGAGCTCAGCCGAAGATACGAAGGCAGAATAAGGAAAAATCGATGACCAACGCCGAATCCAAGGCCCTCAAGAAGGGCAACCGGGTTTATTGGCAGGGCGATGCCGCCGACCGCGGCTGCATCACCGAAACGAGCTGGGACGCCGTCACCATCGCGTGGGACAATGGTAAGGTGGCCAGGGTGCACCACGGCGACATGCGCGAAATCCGGCAAACGGCGGCAAAGCCGGTGACCCCGCAGATATAGCCCCGCCGGTCGCCTTGGGCGACCACCCTCCCCCTTCGTGGGAGGGATAAGAAAGCTCAATCGTTCGCGGCGTATCGCTCGCCGCGGCCGCGCCGCTCGTAGGCGACGCGCGGCGGCAAGTCGGCGAGCCGCGCCACCACCACCAAGCGATCGACCTGGCCTTTCAAATAGGCACTGAGAAATTTCTGGTAATCCTTGAACGACACGCAGCCGTTCGACTGGCCGTTGGGACCGAGCATGTAGGTGTGCGCCAGCATGCCGGCGCGGCCGTACATCTTGTCGTCATCGACCGGGTTGAGGCGAATGGCGCGCACGCCGTGGAAAATTTCCTCGCGCAGCGTGAGGTCGTAGACATTCGGCGGCGTCGGCCCGCGCATCCGCACTTTGACGAAATGCGGGTCGTCCATCTTGTCGCCGAGCCCGGAATGCGCCTCGAGCCGCTGCCCGTTCGGCAAATAGACGGTGTGCGCGGCGATGTCGTAAACAGCCGTGTGGCTGTCGGGTCCGGGCAACACCGGCGTCCTGTTGTAAGCCTCCTGCACCGGCGCTACGCGCTTTTCGGCGGGCGACGGTGGTGTAACGGCAGCGGCGACCTGGGTCGCGACTTGTGCGCCGATTTGGTGGACCGTAGCCGCCGCGACGGCCGGCGGCGCGATATAAGGCCGCGCCAACGGCAGCGGCACGACGTTCGCCATTTCGGTGGGACGCGCCGGAGGCAGCGGCGTGACGGCCACGGGAATTGGCGCCGTCGCGGGCGTGAGTTCGGCAACTTGTGTTTGCGGCGTCATGACCGGCACGGCGGCGACCTGGAAGGACGCCGTTGCGTGCGCCCATTTGTCGGCAAAGCTCATTGCCGGAGCGCCTGCCGACGTCGAGTTGGCCTTGACGAGCGCCAGCGCCCCCGGCCCGGATGGCGCGCTCGCATGAATAGCGGGATTGGTCGCAACGACGTTATTGACGATCCAAGCGGCGGAATACGTGACGGTGACAATCAGCAGGCCGACGGCACCAACCGCCGCGATGCCGGTGGCGACAAAATTGGCGGTAGCCCGAACAATCCGCCGGCTGGCGCCGGAAGAGACGGTACGGCCGTCGAAATAACGGTCGTCGTAATATACGGCGGTCGCACGCGTCATGAGTTACGCACTCGAACACAAGTCCTGACACCGACGGCACGGCTACGCACGCCGGTTAAAGCGCGTCAGCCGGTCGAAAACGCGTGGAAGAAACGGAACTTGACCCCGGTATCCCCATGCACCGCCTCACCCCAAGTCAGGCGGCGGAAAAATTATGCAGTAAGTAATGTTAAGCAGGTGTAAACGGCAGCTTGCGCGCAGATAGGACGCGACAAATGCCGCCAGTGCGCTGTTACTACCGGCACTTTTTGTGCTTCAGAGAATTCAACGCGCGCCATGTTGTGCAAACCGCCGCGGTAAGCCATATATCCGCCGAGTCACCCCTTCCCCCAGGAGAATGAATGAGCTTTCGAGTTCCCGACGTTTTGGAACGTCGCAATAATGCCGCCGCCGTCAAAAAGGCGATGTTGGAAAAGTTTCGCGCCGTCACGCAGGACCCCGTCTTAACCGAGCAGCAGCGCCTCAAGCGCATCGCCATCAACGAGGCGCGCGACGCCCGCATGGCCGAGCGCGAAGCCGCCCGGAAGGTGCGCGAGGCGGAACTGGCCGCCCAAGCCGCGCGCGAGGCCGAATTGGCCGCGCAGGCGAAACGCGAAGCCGAGGCAGCCGAAGCGCTCGCCAAGGCCGAAGCGGCCGAACGCGCGCTGGCGCTTGCCGCCGAACAGAAGGCCGAGCGCGACGCCCGCTACGCCGCCCGCAAAGCCGCCAAAAAGGTCCGCCGCAGGGGCTATTAAGGGCTGGAGCGGTCAGCCGTCGCTAAATTAGACTCAGCGGGGGCTTGGGACACCACGGCAATGGCGGACGGACTCGTCACCCTGCGCAGCGCGCACGATTTTCCCACGACCCTCGACCGGCTACTCAAGGCGCTCGAAGCGAAAAGCGTCACCGTGTTCGCGCGCATCGATCACGCGGCCGGCGCCGCGAGCGTTGGCCTCCCCTTGCGGCCGACGACATTGGTGATCTTCGGCAATCCGGCCGCCGGAACGCCGCTGATGCAGGCTGAGCAAACCGCCGGCATCGATTTGCCGCTGAAGGCGCTGGTGTGGCAGGCCGCTGGCGGCGCGGTCAATCTGAGCTATAACGATCCGGCCTGGATCGCCGCGCGCCACGCATCCGGCGGCGGCGCGCCACCCGCGGTCGCCGCATTGAGCGGAGCGCTCAAAGCCTTCGCGGCGCAGGCGACGGGCGGCTGAACGCAGACGGAATTTCCCATCGATGACCGCCCTTAACCGCTGGCTGATCGCGCTGCTGCTCACCGCCGCGGCGGTGACCGTATGTTATCTGTGGATCGACCGGCCGCTGGCGCTGTTTGCGCACGCCCATAGCGGCCAGCGCGAAACCTTCGCGCGCCTTACCCACATTCCCGACCTGCTCAATCCATTTTCCGCCATCGCCTTCGTGATCTTCGGGCTGTGGGTGCTGGGCGGGCGGGCGGTGTCCAGGTTCGTTGCCGCCGGCGCGCTGTCGAGCATCAGCCTCATTGTGGCGGAAGCGATCAAGAACCAGCTCAAATTCGCCTTCGGCCGCTATTGGCCGGACACCTGGGTGCAGAACAATCCGTCTCTGGTACACGACGGCGCCTACGGCTTTAATTTTTTCCACGGCGGCCAAGGCTACGCCTCGTTTCCCTCCGGGCACACGGCGGCGACCTGCGCGGTCATTTCCGTGCTGTGGATCATGTATCCGTCCTGGCGCCCGTTTTACGGCGCGATCGTGCTGGCGGTCGCGGTCGGGCTGATCGGCGCCAATTACCACTTCCTCGGCGACGTCATCGGCGGCGGCTTTGTCGGCACCTCGACCGGCTGGATGACAGTGGCGATCTGGCGGTCGCGGCAGGCGGGCTCGGTTCCCGCGAAGGCCGGGGAGACCTAAGGGTACCCCGCAAGAATTTTTAGAATTCTGTCACGCGAATCACTTAGCCTGTCTCCCCATGGCGGTTCGTCAGTTACGGATCGATCGGAAGCCTGGGTCTTCGGGGCCGCAAAGTTCCCGAACGCCGGTCGGCACGCCGCCTCGCGCACAAACCCCTCCACTTTCATTGCCGACGATTCCGCGCCTGCGCGCGGCCCGCCGGCGTGCGCGTTCACCCTGCAGTCCACCAGAAGGAGTCGACCCTTGGGTAAGAATCTTAATCGGAAACGACGCCGCCATGAACGCCAGTTCGAATCCGCCGAGATCATAAATCTCCTGGATCCCAAGTTCGAAATCGAACGCGCGCTGCCCCCGATCAAGGCTCTCAACCCGACCCAAGCCGACTATCTCGACGCCCTTCGCAAAGCTCCCCAGGTGATCGTTCTCGGGCCCGCGGGCACCGGCAAGACCTGGATCGCGGCCACCCACGCCGCCGACCTCTACCGCAACCGCCGCATCGACAAGATCATCCTCACGCGGCCCAACGTGCCGTGCGGGCGCTCGCTCGGCTATTTCCCCGGCTCACTCGAGGACAAGTTCGCGCCTTGGGCGGCCCCGGTCACGGAAGCGATCAAGGAACGCGTCGGCAAGGCGGCCTATACAATCGCGCTCAAGAATGGCGGGATCGAGATGGTGCCATTTGAGGTGATGCGCGGACGCTCGTGGAAGAACGCCTTCGTGCTGCTCGACGAGGCGCAGAACGCGACACCCGCCGAGATCAAGACGTTCCTCACGCGCATCGGCGAAGACTGCACCGTAGTGATCAACGGCGACGTCAGCCAATGCGATCTCGACAGAGACAGCGGCTTGCGCACGGTCATCGGCATGATCGAGGCGCAGAACCTGCCGGTGCCGGTGATCGAGTTCACCCGCGCCGACATCGTGCGCTCGGGCATTTGCGCCATGTGGGTGAACGCCTTCGAGGAGGCGCAGATTTAAGTCAAGCGGCGCGTACTCTTGCACAGCCACTCCGCGCGCGTAGTTGAGACGCGGCGGCGCGCTGGTCGCCGCTATTTGCCGCACAGCTTATCGAGCGCCTCGAGCGTCGTACCGATCTCCTGGCCCTGCTTGGAATTCGGGTCGACGCCCTGCAAGCCGTCCATTAAAGCGGCGTATTCGGGCCCGAGCTTCTGGCTCATGTCATCCATTTTCTTCGACAGCTCGTCGACCTTCTTGGTGTCTTTCTTCTGATCGGCCTGATCGATCTGCTCGCCGAGCTTGTTCATGTCGCAATAAGTCTGCGTCTTGGCCTTGTCGGCGCTGATCGTCTTGACGACCTTTTGCGCGTCCGCATTGGTGGGCTTGGCCGCGGGCTTTTGCGCCTGCGCGCAGGCCGGCACGACAGCGATGACGAATGCGGCAACGATAGACTTCAATTTCATGGAAGCCCCCTGGTGCACGTGCGGGCGGACGCGGCGGCGCCGTCCGCTTATCCCGCGAATGATAGGACGAATAACCCCACGGCGACAGGGGCGTTGCCGGCCGCCGGCGAGCAGGCAGGCTAGCGCCGCGGCTTGCGCGAGATGTGGTAGGACATCACGCCGGTGAGAAAACTGCGGCTTTCGACGTCGACGAAGCCGACGCCTTTGAGCAGATCGTCCAACTCGCGCGGCTTGTAGAAGTGGTGAATGGCGTCGGCGAAATAGCTGACGCATTTCATGCTTTCGGCGGAGCTGCCGAATAGCTTGGCAGTGAACCAAACCGAAAACCGCAAATAGGCGAGATAAGGAATCTCGACGATGCGGGAGGCCGGTCGCAACATGTCGTCATGGCAGAAGATGCCGCCTGGCTTGAGTACGCGGTGGATTTCCTTGAACGCCCGGATGATCTCGAGATGGCGAGACGCAAATTGCAGCGTCACCGCGTCGAACGAGTTGTCCGGAAACGGCAGCACGTGGGCATCGCAGACCTGGGCATGGATGGTCAGATTGCGCTCGCGGGCGCGGCGTTGGCCCTCGGCGGTCATGTGCGGACTGCCATCGACAGTATGAATTTCGAGCGTCGGATCGAGCGCCATCAGCTTGAGCGGCACTTCGTGGATGCCCGAACAGACGTCGAGCACTTTGGCGCCTGGCGTCAGGTGATTATGGATCGCCTGCGCGAAGATGCCGCTCCAGCACGCGCAAGTCCCGAGCGAGGCGACGGCGTTGCCTTTGTCGTAGTACGTCGGCACGTCGCGAAAGACTTCCGGAATCAAGGTCCGCCAAATTTCGCCGAACAGCTGCGAGCGAAGATCTTCCTTCTTCAAAAAATCTTCTGAGATGCTCATCTTGTTCCCCCAAGCATGCGTGCCGCATGTTTTGACCATACACGAAGCACAAGGACATCCAAAGCGCGCGACCGAATGAGCCCACGACTCCTGGTCGCCACCACCGAATAACCCGACGGACCGGGCTTTTGACGATTTCTAGATCGATTTCGCGGATTGGAAACTGATCTTGATCAAAATCGCAGTGCACAATCCCGCACGACAGGCGCGACCGGTCTGCGTTGGTATTTTGATACAGCGCAATGCGGCAGGTCTATTTGTCGGAATGGCTGGCTGTGAGCTTGCAAATAGCCGACGAAATTGAGCGACTCCGTGCATTTTCTTCGGGCGTCACGATTGCGTGAATCGGTGGCCCGCGCCGCAGCGCTTGACCGAATAGCTACACGCGCGTCCGCGCCGCATCGGCCAGCAGGCCGAACACCGCGAATACCAATGGCTTGCGTTCGAGATTGTACGTTTCGACGTCGCGCGCGGCGCGGTTAACCTTCTCCCAGACCTCGGCGGCGCGCGCCATTTGCCGCGCCGGGCGCGCGCTGGTGAGCCGCCCCGACAGCCAGCCGTTGACCAGGTCCATGAAGGCCGCGAGCGTTTTTGGCTCGCTGCCGCCGAGTGCATCGCCGAGCGCGTGCAGCGCGCGCGGATCCGGATCCGGCAACTGCGCAAACAGGTCGAGCACGCGGTGACGCAGCGCTAGCGCCGATCCGTCGAGGAGGCCTATAGCGCGCGCGACGCTGCCCTCGGCGGCAGCCGAGGCGTTGCGCACCTCCGGGTCGTCCGCGCCGCGGCCGGGCGCCGCGGCGACCGCGCGGGCCACGTCGTTTGGCGACAGTGGCCGCAACAGCAGGCGCCGGCAGCGCGAACGGATGGTCGGCAATTCACGGCCCGGCGCGTGGCTCAGCAGCAGCAATAGCGCACGCGGCGGCGGCTCCTCGAGAACCTTGAGCAATGCGTTGGCGCCTTCGCGCTGAAGGTCGTCGACGGCATCGACGATGGCGATGCGCCAACCGCCCTCGCCCGCGGTCGAGCCGAAGAACGGCACCGCTTTGCGCACGTCGTCGACGCGGATCACCGTATAAAGCTTTCCGGTCTGCTCGTTGAGCACGCGTTCGAGCACCAGCAAGTCGCCTTGCGCCTGCGCCGCGATGCGACGGGCAACGGGATTGTCCGCATCGACCGCGAGCGAAGTGGCTCTCTGGACCGCCGGCAAACGCGGATCGGGATGCGCGAGCACGAAGCGCGCCAGCCGGTAGGCCAGCGTCGCCTTGCCAATTCCCGGAGGCCCGCCGATCAGCCAGGCATGAGGAATGCGGCCGCCTTTGTAAGCATCGAGCAGCGCGCGCTCGGCTTCGCAATGCCCGAACAGCGCGCCGGTTTCGCGCGGATGGCGGACGTCGCTGTCGGCCTCGTCATTGCTCACGGTGTGGTCGTCTCCGCTGCGACTTGCTGAAGATTCGGATGCAGGCGTTGTTCCACCATGGTCCAGATGCGCTCCGAGACCACGTCGCGCGGCGCGCGGCCATCGATGACGGTGCAGCGTTTGGGCTCGTTTGCGGCGAGCGCCAGATAGGCTCGCCGCAGTTCCTCATGAAACTCGATCAACTCGGACTCGAAGCGATCCGTTGTGCCGGTGCCGCGTCGTCGCGTCGCCCGCGCCAGGCCGATCTTCGCCGGAACGTCGAGCAGGAAGGTGAGATTCGGCATGACGGCGCCGACCGTCACGCGTTCGAGGCTGCGGATCAGTTTTTCGTCCACTTTGCCGAGCACGCCCTGATAGACGCGAGTGGAATCGATGAAGCGGTCGCAGATCACCCATTTGCCCGCCTCCAGCGCCGGCCGGATGGTGGTGCGCACGTGATCGTCGCGCGCCGCGGCAAACAGGATTGCCTCGGTTTCCGCGCCGAGCGGCTTGGCGACGCCGGACAGCAGAAGATGACGGATAACCTCGGCGCCGGGCGAGCCGCCGGGCTCACGCGTGAGCACCACCTCGATGCCCACGGCATTGAGGTGGTCGGCCAGCAGGCGCGCATGGGTGGACTTACCGCTGCCTTCGCCGCCTTCGAAGGTGATGAATCGTCCGCGCATCTCGTCCTGTCTGGGCGGTGAAAATGAGACTATAGCCGCTCGGCCCCGGCACGGAACAGCGCGATGACCATTTCGGACACGGCGTCCAACGCGCGCTGGGACATATTGCCTTTGGGCACGCTTTCGGCCGCTTTCAGCGGCACCTGCAGGACCAATTTGTCGTCGCGCCACACTTTGAGCAGCCCGACCGGCTGCCCTTGCGCAATCGGCGCCGGCACCGGACCCTGGTAGGCGATCCGCGCGATTACCTTTTCGCCGCCGGCTTTCGGCACCATCAATTTCACCAGATTCGGCGCCTGCAATGGCACCGAGCCGCTGGCGCCGCCATAGACCTTGGCGTAACCGACGGTCTGTCCGGCGGCGAACAAACTGCGGTCCTCGAAATTGCGGAAGCCCCATTCCAGCAGTTTCTTGCCTTCGTCGGCGCGTTCCTTGGCGCTTTTTTCGCCGTTGACCACGACGATCAGCCGCACCCCGCCCTGCACGGCCGAGCCGACGAGGCCGTAGCCGGCCTCCTTGGTGAAGCCGGTCTTCAAGCCGTCGGCCCCCTCGATCAGGCCGAGCAGCGGATTGCGGTTTTGCTGGTGAATTTTATTCCAGGTGAAATCGGGCTGGCCGAAGATCTTATAAAATTCCGGATAATCGACGATGATATGCCGCGCGAGGATCGCCAGCTCACGCGTGGTGACGAACTCGTTCGGATCCGGCAACCCGTTGGAATTGGTGAATACCGATTTGGCAAGACCGATCTCGCGCGCGCGTTCGGTCAGCTTGGCGGCGAAATCGGCCTCTGTGCCGGCCAGCCCCTCCGCCAACACTATGCAGGCATCGTTGGCGGACTGGATGATCATGCCGTGCAGCAAGTCGTCGACCGATACCTTGCTGTTGAGCGCCGCGAACATGGTCGAGCTGTGCGACGGTGCGCCGCCCTTGCGCCAAGCGTTTTCGCTCACCGGATATTCATCGGTGAGCTTGATGCGACCCTCTTTAAGTTCATGGAACACGTATTCGGCGGTCATCAGCTTAGCGAGGCTCGCCGGGAATATGAGCTTGTCGGCGTCGCGCTCGTAAAGCACGCCGCCATTCGCGGCATCGACTAGAATGGCGTGCGGCGCGGTGATGCCCGCTTCGTCCTTTTTGGGGGGTTCTTTTCTCGGCGCCACGGCGGCAGGCCTCGCCGGCTTCACCGCGTGCTTGGGTGCGGCATAAGCGAGCGCCCCCAGAGCGGCAAACAGCGCCGCCGCAGCCAAAAAGTGCCCAACTACGCTAAATCGAAGGGTCATCGTCAAAATTAGCTGCCGTCACGCGACCGGCCGCGCGCCATGACTTGATCAGCGGGATTAGACGGAAATTTGTGGCTCAGTAAATGACAAGTCATCGTCTATCCGCACCTTCCTTTATCTAGCTAGCCCCTGAAAAACACGGGACTTACGTCACTTGCGTCTAGGCGGGTCCACCCCTATTTTTCCCTGCATATTGGACCCTTATTGGACCAAGAAACACGATGCCACGCCAAGTGCGAGACGCCAACCTGGAAAGCCGCACCGCCCGCAGCCGCCTCAAGGTGGCGCACAAACCATATTATAGGCTCGTCGAGCGTGGTCTGCACCTTGGCTATAGGAAGCTCGCCAGCGGCCCGGGTAATTGGGTGGTGCGGCACTATCAAGGCGATGGGAACTACCGCCTGAAAAACATCGGCAGTGCGGATGATTACAGTGACGCGGATGGCCAAAGAGTTCTCAACTTTGGGCAGGCGCAGGACAAGGCGAAAGCAGAGGCGGCGGCAAAGCACGGCCCCTACACCGTGGCGCAGGCGCTAGAGGGATATTTCCGGGCGGTTGAGGGCGAAGGTCGCCCGGAGCGCTTAGTACAGGACGTTCGGACCAAAGCAAACGCGCTCATTATCCCAACGCTTGGGGCTTTCCCCGTGTCCGACCTCACGGCATTACAACTGCGCGAGTGGCGAGACGCCTTAGCCGCCTCCCGCCCCGCGTGCGCACAAAGAATTGCGAAGCGCAGGCACACCGACCAGTAATGGGCGAGGATGCCAAGCGAGCGCGGAGGGCCACGGCCAACCGGATATGGGCGATCTTGCGCGCGGCTCTCAACCAGGCGTTCCGTGACGGCCTAGTGGGATCGGATGCCGAATGGCGAAAGGTCAAGCCGTTCAAAAAGACGGACTGCGCTCGGCTGCGGTACTTGGAAATCGAGGAAGCCCGAAAGTTGATTGATGCCTGCCCGACCGATTTCGGCGCGCTAGTGCGGGCCGCGTTACAGACCGGTGCGCGATACAGCGAATTGACCCGGCTCAAGGTTGAGGATTTCGATCCGAACGCCGGCACCGTGCACATCCGCACCAGCAAATCAGGGCGTGATCGTCATGTCGTATTGACGGATGAAGGCATCGCTCTATTCCGGCAACTTGTGGCCGGGCGGCCCCGTGACGCACTGATCCTACACAAGGCGGACGGCTCGGCATGGGACTATGCCGATCAACGCGCGCCGATGCTGGATGCCGTCAAACGCGCTGGGATAAATCCGATCAGCTTCCACGGCTTACGCCACACCTGGGCGTCGCACGCCGTCATGGGAAAGGTGCCATTGATCGTGGTGGCGCGGAACTTAGGACACACGACGACAAAGATGGTTGAGACGCACTACGCGCATTTGGCCAAGGATCATGTTGCTGACGCGATCCGCGCGGGCGCACCAAGATTTGATTGAAGCGGAAACGACCGAAGGTCGTGGTGCTCGATCAACACCGCTAGAGGGCGAAGAAACGCACATTTGCGCATAGCTGCGCGCGTATTCACGGCAGAAAAAGAACGCAGCTTGACGCAGCCAAAATAATATTCTCCGCAAATTCAATGTGATGTGCGAATCTCTTAAAATCAATACTTAGCTCTTCCTCGGAAAAACAAGCGGTGGACTTACACGAATGCCCGCACCCATTTGCATACAAGCTCATGTGCAGATGGAGGTGTGTTCATGCCGAGACCGGAAGTTACCGGGCGGCGCGTAGGCGAAGCCGCCAACCTGGATGCTTATTCAATCGACGAATTCTGCGCGCGGCACGGCCCTATCTCGCGCGCCCATTATTACAATATGAAAAAGCTTGGGCTGGGCCCGCGCGAGATGCACCTTGGAACCCGCGTGTTGATCACCGCTGAAGCCGCCGCCGAATGGCGGCGCCAGCGTGAAGCTGGCGTTGCCGAGGCGCACAGCAATGCTGACGCGACGGCTTAACTCTACACCAACAGCACCATCGAATTAACGGTGACCTGCAACGACAGGTCGCTGCGGCAAACAATAGCGGAGGAGGAGATCAGGGGTGAACACCACGAAACGCTAACCCCGGTCGCTGCTCGCCGGCACTTAGCGACATTTCGCTGCGTCGCAAAATTTGTCCGCTATCGGGGGTAAAGCAGACAGCAGTGATGTGAGATATCCAAGCCCAATTCGGCATTAGGCACGCGTACGGCGACGCAGGCCGGTATATAGGGTCACAGCCATCAGACCGTAAAGCAGCCAGTCCAAATTTTCATTTATTGAATCGGGCAGTACGAAAGAGGCAATGCCGAAACATAGCGACGCCATGAGCGACAGTTGACGCCATGGAATTTTGAATTGCTGTTTCGCCTGTTTCCATTCCTGCAAGTCATCATCGATGTGCTGTGAAACTAGAGCGCTGTGCGGCACCAAAGGCTGATCGCCAGGTACATCGAGGGGTATGGAATTGATGCTTTGCGACACCGGATCGCGCTTTTCTGCCGCATGCAGAGCTTGCTGCTGAGGAACGCAGCGACGGCCGAATGTTATTTGGTTCGCCATAACCTTGACCCGATAGTGAGCGATGGTCGAACAATCGGGTTAGCGATAGCTTAATGGCACAAAGACTGGCGCATATCCTGCTTTTCTCTGTTTTTTCTGCAATTGAGTTTGGGTCGGTCGTTGGCGCGAGAGCTAATTTGATTGGGTGCCAAAAGGTGCGCCCATGAACCCATTCAAATCTGACCCCGAAAAGAGACTTGCCCGCGATCTCGATGCCGCGCGCGCCAGCCGCGACGGTCTCGTCAACCGTCTGAAGACCGCCGAGTTAGCCGTTACCGAACGAAAGACGGCGGCACAGCGGCTGGCGCGTGATAGTGCCGACGATCCGGCGCTGGATGCAGCCGAGGCCGAACTTCGCCGGGCGCAGGATCGCGTTAGCACGCTGACCGCCGCCCTAGCCGAGAGCGAGCAACGACTTACCATCTTCGAACGCGCGCGGGACGATGCCGCAGACAAACAACTTCGCGCCGAAACCGCCATCGCAATCGAGAAGTTGAGGCAAGAACTCACACAGGCCGCTGCGGCATTCGATGCCGGATCGTCGCAATTGGCCGAAACCTGCAGCCGGATCGCGCCAGTCGTTCTCGATTGCTATGGCCTTCAGGCGTTTGCGATGAACGCTCGCGCCGAAGTGCCCGCAGCCGTGCAAATGATCACTGGCATCCTAAAGGATCGGGCCCGCGCAACACTCGACGGCAGCGCACCGGCCACGCTGCCGAAACCTGCACCCGATGTCGCGACCGCGCAATTACCACTACCGCCTAAAACCGAGACTGTATTTTTCCTTCGCGCCGCCAAATGGAAAGATGCTGACGGCAAAGCCCATCTCATCCCGAAGTTTTCTGACGCGGAACTGCCGCCCGCGATTGCGGCGCGTGCGCTCAAGCTCGGCGCGGCCGTGCCGGTGACCGACGAGCGCCGGAAGAAATACGGCAGCCAATCGCTGCCGCCGCCCAATGAGGAATGGTGTTTGAATCTTGATGACGCCACCGATCCACCGCATGAGCCAGTGAAACATTCAGCTTTTGAAGTTGTCGATAGAGGAAAACCTTACACCCTCAAAGTCGTACGGGGCACGCCGTCATGATGATGCCACTTGAAACAAGATTGTTGGATTTGTTGCCGGTGTCGTACAACTCGGAATCGCGAACGGTGGATGCCATCCTGTCTTGCGGCTCGCCAGTTACTCGGTTCTATGGCACCGAAGTTTTGAAAATATCGCGGGATGCGGTTGATCTCGGCCGTGTCTTTGGAGCCGGTGTCCCCGTTCTAGATAGTCACCAACAAATTGGCCTCAACAATGCGTTGGGCCGGGCGACCAACGCCTGGATCAGCAACGGCATGCTGATGGGCACATTGACGTTCAACGACACCACAGAGGGCCGCAAAGCCGAGGGCATGGTTTCGCGGAACGAAGTGAACGGCATTTCCATCGGATACAGAGTCAGCGATTGGGCTATTTCTGATGGGGACGGCAACACGATTGATCCGGCAATTGATAACACCCGGTGGGATGAAAACGATTTGACCTTCACTGCGAGCAAATGGGAATTGTTAGAGATCAGCCTTTGCGCCGTGCCCGCCGACGCTGCCGCTGGTGTTCGCGCCTATCGCGACCGCGCATATCCCCCGCCACCCAAGTTCATTACCGATGCGCGCGCCCGCATGGCGGCGAGGCAGCGGATGTATGATCGCGAACAGGCGATGCGCAGGCGACTCTATGGATGAGATCGCCGGATTTGGCGGCGGCCAAATGGCCCTATAGCAGCATGAGTTCCAATTAAACCTTCATACAACCGTCATTTGATAGCCAGACTATTGTCCCTTTTTGTGGGCAGGTCTTCTTGTCATGAACCGAGCATGAGATCTGGTCATGGACACCAACGGACCTGCATATTTCGATCTCGAAACTGTCGCCCTTTTGAGGGAAACATTAGATGATGCGTGGGCCTGCCTTCGCCCGGAGCAGCGAGCCACAATGCTTAAGACCACACTGGCCGAGCGCATCCTCAAATCCGCCGCTCAGGGCGAACGTGATCGCAAGCGTTTGCTTGACGCTGCTCTGACGGACCTTGTCGCCTGAACTGCCACTCAATTAGAGCACATTTCGGCTGAGTTGAATCGGGGGATTCCCAAGACTTTTTGGATGGGCGAGTCTGCGCGTATCGATTCGTTTATGGAGGCGAACGATGCCGAAGCCATGTTCCCAGGATCTGCGCGTGCGCTTGATCGAAGCCGTAGAATTTGGCGCGTCACGACGTGAAGCGGCCGAAAGCCTCGATGTGAGCGCCAGTTCAGGTGTCAGATGGATGCAGCGCTGGTGCACAACAGGAAGCGTCGCGGCAAAGCCGAGCGGCGGAAGAAGCTCGCCATTGGAGAAGCACGCGCAATGGCTGCTTGCCTTGGTTGCCGACAAGCCGGACTTAACGTTGGACGAAATCGTAATTGCAATGCGCAAGCGGCGCATTGCGGGTAGCCGCAGCGCAGTCTGGCGGTTCTTCAATCGACGCAAGATCACCTTTAAAAAAAACCCTGCACGCGGCGGAACAAGAGCGAGCGGACGTGGCGCGGGCACGTCGGCGCTGGATGCGGGATCAAGGCCTGTTTGACCCGGCCCGACTGGTGTTCATCGATGAAACCGCAACCAGCACCAATATGGTACGGCTGCGGGGCCGCTGCCCACGCGGCGAGCGATTGATCGGCTATGTTCCGCAAGGGCATTGGAAGACTGTCACTTTCGTAGCTGGGCTTCGCAATAACAAAATGGTCGCGCCCTTTGTTGTGGATGGACCGATGACCAGGGCCAACTTCCTCGCCTACATCGAGCAATGTCTGCGGCCAACGCTCAAGCGCGGCGATATCGTCATCATCGACAATCTGCCGGCCCACAAGGGCAACGCGGTGCAGCAGGCCATCAAGACGGCGCGAGCAAACCTACTTTACTTGCCGAAATATTCGCCCGATCTAAATCCTATCGAGCAGGCCTTCAGCAAATTGAAGGCGCTGCTACGCAAGGCTGCTGAGCGCACCATCCCTGGTCTCTGCCGCAGGATCGGGAAACTGCTTGGCGCTTTCACCGCTAAAGAATGCCAGAATTACTTCGCAAACTCCGGCTATGCCTCTACATGATCGGAATCCGCTCTAGCATCGCGATATACACAGCGCCTTGGAATCGGCCGTGGCTTGCGGCACGGCTCGCTTTGTAGCCTCGAAATGTGAATGCTCTACGGGGCGCGCGTGCAGCGCTTTTGAAAGCGGCAGTTGACAAAAAGCAAGCCGCGCTTGGTGCACCGCGAAGTAGTTTTCCAACGCAGATTGACCTGGGTCAATGCAATCAGCATATCGCAAACTATTCGTGCCCTATGGGCGAGATTCACTCGTTACCGGACAAATGGTTGCCGATATCTATAGCGCCGTCCGACTGCGATCTTGAGCTTTGCGTTATCGACAAACACGGCGTGCATGCACTCGTATTTCCGTGCCGCAAATATGGAAAAAAGTGGATCGATGCTTCGCCAAAAGCACCAATCGACGTTCAGCCGACGCATTGGCGCATTTGGAAAAAATCACTAAAGGCCGGTGACCAAAGGAAGGTCACTGAATAGACTAACACTAGAGAAGGGTTTTCACGATGGAGCACCACGGATTCAGCCGTTTATCCGTGCTATTGATTTCTGTCTTCGTAATAGCATTCACTGCCGCCGTTGTCGTCGACCTTACTGCGCTGTTGGAGGCGCTCAATTTTGTGAAGGGATCGTGGCAGGAGACCTTGGAAACCGGGGCCGCTGCTTCTGCCGGGATTGCCGTCCCGTTTCTTGCGATGGGTATGTCTGTTTCTGCTGACGGCACCAATTAGGCGAGGCGATGCCGCGCCGCCCCACTGCGTGTCTAGGACCTAAGCACCGCTCGTAGCCCAGGTCACGTACCCACACCGCTTTGAACGCCGCCCCGTGGAGCGCATGAAGCGCGCGTGGCAGGCTGAGCGCGACGCCGTGCTTGTCGTCCGGCAGTTCAACGCGGTGCTTTCGGCCAATGGGGCGGTCTGGTTCTGGCCCACGATAGCCGCCGCGATCACTGCGAAGCATCCGTGGCTGGTCATTGTGTGCGACGCTTGCGGCACGGTGGTCGATTTGGATTTGCGCGTTAAGCCGCGTGATTCTGCGGCTTCCGTAAATGTCGCGCTCGGCGACGTGCGATGTCCCAGATGCAACGGCCACGGCAGGCCGCGCATTGCCGTGCTGGCGCAGCGGCCGTCGATATAACCGCCATGCGGCGCATCCGCTCAGGCCCGATCAAAGAGGTGCCACAGGCGGTTGGGCAGCGTGCAGTGCGCTCGCCGGCCGTTATCAGCGATTTTCTTGCGAGCGAAGATGGCTTCGCGCTCTTTCGCGCGTTGATGCGACTGCCGGACGGCAAGCTGCGCCGCGACATTGTGGCGCTGATTAAGGAGATCGCCGATCATGCGTAAACCGGTGCTGCTGGATTTCGCTGTCGCTCTAGCCGTCATACTTTGTTCGGCCTGCCCCTTGCCTGCCACCGCTCAGCAATCCGATACCGAGATTGCACACGCGATCATCCGCGAGTGCGCAGCGATCTATCACGCCACCGGCCATCCGTGCGCCTGTCCCGAGGACCGCGCGCGCAATGGCAGCCGCTGCGGTAAGCGAAGCGCGTACAGCAAGCCGGGCGGGGCCTCGCCGCGATGCTACGTCAGCGACTTAAGCGCGCAGGAGATCGCCGACTATCGAGCCGGCAAAAAGGATTTTGCTGGCGACTGCACGCCGGGCCGGTAAGCGCCAATCCGGCGAATATCCGCCATCGTTCGGTGGGCCCCAAGGCAGTATCGTGGTAGAGAGCTTCCCCAAAGAGCAGTTGCCAAGCGCCTACTTTGTGGCCATCGTCGGCCTCAAATCTGTGCTGCAACCAACCGTTCTGCGAATGCAATCAAAACTCGTCGTAATTGTGGACGACGAACCAAGCGTATTGAAGAGTTCTCAAGCGCCTGCTAGACGCCTCAAAGTTTTCAACCGAAACTTTCGGGTCGGCTGAGGCGTTCCTTGCGCGAGGAGATATCAGCAATGTGTCCTGCATCGTGCTCGATATTAATCTCGGAGGGATTTCCGGCATTGAACTGCGACGGCGGTTGAAGGCGATGGGCTCGACGATACCAGTGATCTTCATGACAGCGCTCGCTTCAGCGGCAGTCGAGAACGAGGCGAAAGAAGCAGGTTACACAGCCTTTTTGCATAAGCCATTTGCCGGCCAGCTATTGATAGATTGCGTTAGAAACGCGACCCGCTGTTGATACTGTCGGAAAACTTTTCCAATTTTTGTGGTGGCTGACGCGCGCGCCTACCGCACCAAGTCGGCACCACGGCGAAAATGCGCACCGACAATTGTCCCGCAACAGCTATCCGGCGTCCCGCAACGGTCGATCCGTGTCGGCGACGACGCGCCGCGTGATCTCGGCTGGATCGATGCAGCCCTGCGACGCCAGACTGATAACCTTCTTGGCCACGACCTCGACAAGAGGATCGTCGGGGTTGTCGAGGTTCAAGATCGTGCGCGCGCCGTTGAAAGCGAGCACCATCACGGCGATTGTATCGGGATCGAAGCTTGCCCCCGCGAGATATTTTTGGATCGGCATGGCGGCCCCCCACCGAAAACGTGGCCCCGGCCAAAAATGATAGGACACAGTGAGGGCGGCGGCCAGAGGGCGAGGGGACAACCCAGGTTAACTTGTTTTTCGGAAGCCTGACATGTCGGCTTTGCCCCTGAAAGCGACCGAATTGTTGCGTCGCCGCGAAATGACGCAACGTGCCAAAAGGCGGCATCGCCACACCAGACGACTCTGCCCAGGACAGCGGCGACGGCGCACTCGAATTACGATCCTCTTTTAATTGGTCCGTATGAAAAGTCATGGCTGTCCGTTTGGCTAGTTTCAAAAATTGTCGAGCTATCAGGGGCTGATCCGCACTGGGCGGTAATTAACATGACGTGTGAACCGCTTCACAAATCTGGGCTGTTCCTGGGGCTAGCTTCTCGCTCGGGCAAGACGAGGGAGAACACCATGAGCGAAAATATTACGCTGGATCGCATCGACTTCGAAAAGATAACGCAGCAGGCCAAAGCGGCGAGAGCGGTATATCTGCGCCGGTACATAGCGGCCGTAGTTGCGGCGATTGGCTCGACCTTTGCTTCTGTCTTGCAGGAAAAGCACGAGAATTACGACAATACGAGTTCATCTGGGGAAGCCGCGCATAAGTGTTTATAATTCATTGGTCAATCACTTGGGGTGACGGCTCAAGCTGATGCCCCAAGCGTCGTGCGCGCTTCAGGAGCCAAGCGATGACTCATTCGCGACGAAGCCGTTGCGCGCCAGTATCGGTCAATGTCCGTTGTTGCCCCAATAGCCGACATGCCATCGCATGGCAGCGAAACGTCGCATTGTGCCAATCGCGTCATTCGCCGCGACGCAAAAGAAAAGACCGCCAACGCGGCGGTCTCTCCGGATCATTTGTCGATCAAATCACGCTGCCTTCGTTTGCGCTTTCTTTTTCTTGCGCCAACCGAGCAGCCCTAAACCACCAAGGCCGGATGCGAAAAGCGGGAGAGCCGCAGGAAGCGGCGTCGCGCTGACGGATGTCACCGACACATTATCAAAAGCGATATATCCCGGGTTGTCCTGGAATCCGATTGTGAGCGTGTCCGAACCGGTGGCCGTCACATTGAACGAGCCGTTCTGCCAGGTCCCGCCGGTGTTCGGATCAGTGAGGTCAAGCAACGGGGTGCCATTAAAGCTCACGGTAAATTCGCTAGGATCTTCTCCGATGGCGTTAAGCCAACCGGAAATCAATAACGATTTACCCGCCACATCGGCAAAGGTCTGACTTAAATAGCCGAGTGAGTTTACCGCCCCTGAAACGACGTAGAAATTTCCGTCCTGTGCCCCACTGTACGCATAAGTTGGTCCTGACACGACCCCTGTGAACTCGAAATTCCCGGATTGTGTCCACCCGGTGAAATCGCCGGTCTCGAAGCTTCCGTTTGCTAGGTATGACGTTGCGCTTGCCGGACCGGTAAATACTGCCGTTGCAACGGCAGCACCGAGAAGCGCATAAAGGCGTAATTTCTCCATGGAAAACCTCATGCGTATGCGCCACAAGGGAAAAAGTAGTATTCCAGTAATGGGTCAGTCAATGGCTTACGTTGGGAATTTAAGTACGGGCAAGGTTCCGAGTGTCGGGAAATTTTCGCTAGGTCAAAAGACTTAGACCCCGCGTGAGATGAACTCGAAAAGTTCCCCCGCGCAGCCGACCGCAGTGCAGCAATTCCGCTCTGCAATGTCGGTGATGGGTCGATGCTGTCGAAAAAGTCTGTATTTTCGATTAGGCAAGGCCTCTGAAACGATTTGAGTAGGCTAAGAGCAAGTGGCTTTTTCCGCTGATGCCCCCCGACGAGTGTTGGCTTTGACGCGGACGCGACGGGCAAACTTAACACTGGCGCTCACGCAACCGATGCCCGCTGGCGGTTGGGAGGCGGCCCGAGGGTTCGGAGCGCCAGGGTCTTGAGGTTCTGGACGATGCACGCCGGGATGCTGGCAGTGCCGAGCCGATGTCATCAGCGGCTATCGCACCCTACTGCGGGTGACGTGGCCGAAATTGATCGCGAAGTGCCGTGCGTGAACTAGGTTCCGGCAATTAGAGGCGACAAACGTCCACTTTGACACCGAAACAGAGAAAATTGCTCGCTGAAATCGAAAAGATTGCCGCTGCCACTGAAATGGATTTCTGGAACATCGAACAATACGAACCCAAGTCGCTTCGCACATACGAACTAACATTAATGAAGGATCGGCTGGTTCGTGGTGAAGTCATAATCAGATACGCAGTTCTCGACGAGTTCTTAACGAACGTAATTTGCGATTATTATTTTCATCGGCCAGACAAAAGAGTTGGCTATCGACAGCTTTGGAAAACAAAACATTTCAAGACATTTGTTCACTACCTAATGGACGAAACGTTCCTATTGAAAAAATTATCTATGGTTGAAGCTATTGTATCCGTGCCGAAGCACGTTTCGAATGCTGTCAAACGTATCAACGATGTGCGAAATGCGCTTGCTCACAGCATGTTTCCAGAAAATCGTCGGCGGTACATGAAGGATAAAAAAGTAATGTATGGCGGCGTCCACCTTATGACGGTGGAAGGTGTCGAAAATTTTCAACAGGACTACGAAGCCGCGCGGGCCTTTTTTGCAAAAAAGGTCTTCGGGTGAGCCGTGACCGGCTCACTCACTACTTTGATTACTTCGGGACTTCCGCAAGGTTGTACCAAAGGGGTTTGCCCGTATCCTCAAAATAGCCAGCAATTTCCAGTAACTCCGGATCATTGCCGATCAGCAAACACCCGTCACATTCGCTCAAATACTTTTTGCGGACAGCTACAAGTTCGCTTGGATTGTTAAAAATGGGCGCTCCACCGCCGTGTGCGATGACGTTGTGCCCTCGTTCCAAAAGCGATGCCGTGTAATATCCGCTTACATTGGCATCAGCGAGCAGTAAGACTTTCACGAACCCCGTCCTTACTTAAGAATAATGCAGCCCAGCGCCATTTTACCACACATCTCGAACGTTCGCCGCAACGCCCTGCGCGCGCTGATCCAGCCGCCGCGCCTGCGGCTGAGCGAGTGGATCGAGGCGAACATCAAACTGCGGCGCAGCACCAGTCGATTTGACGGCTGCTTTGGGCTAGAGTGCCTTCATGCGTCGGGTCACTTTTTTGTGCCGAACCTGATCGTGAGTTTTTCGATCTGGGCCTTAGTCTTTTGGTCGCTGTTGCCCCGGCCAGCCGCCGCGCAATCCGACCATGACGTTGCCAATGCGATCATCCGCGAATGCGCGGCGATCTACCATGCCACGGGCCACCCCTGCGTTTGTCCTGAGGACCGTGCGCGCAATGGCAGCCGATGTGGAAAGCGGAGCGCGTACACCCGGCCGGGCGGAGCGTCGCCGCGCGGCTATGTCAGCGATGTGAGCGCACAGGAGATCGCTGATTATCGAGCGGGAAAGAAAACCTTCACGGCGGACTGCACGCCGAGCCGGTAAGCGCCAATTCGACGAATATCCGCCATCGTTCGGTGGGCCCCAAGGCAGTATCGTGGTAGAGAGCTTCCCCAAAGAGCAATAGCCAAAGCGCCTACTTTGTGGCCATCGTCGCGCTGAAATCTGTGCTGAAATCGGCGTTCTGCGAATGCAATCAAAACTCGTCGCAATTGTGGACGACGAACCAAGCGTATTAAAGAGTCTCAAACGCCTGCTAGACGCCTCAAAGTTTTCAACCGAAACTTTCGGGTCGGCTGAGGCGTTCCTTGCGCGAGGAGATATCAGCAATGTGTCCTGCATCGTGCTCGATATTAATCTCGGAGGGATTTCTGGCATTGAACTGCGACGGCGGTTGAAGGCGATGGGCTCGACGATACCAGTGATCTTCATGACAGCGCTCGCTTCAGCGGCAGTCGAGAACGAGGCGAACGCAGCAGGTTACACAGCCTTTTTGCATAAGCCATTTGTCGGCCAGCTATTGATAGATTGCGTTAGAAACGCGACCGGCACTTAAGTACATTCCAAAAGCCAAAGTCCCCTATGCGAAGTGGCTCGCTTTCGAATATGCGAAAGCCTATGATGCCGGATCACCGATTAGCCAATCGTGTTGGTGACCGAGAGACGCGACCGCGCTCCCGTCAGCAGACAGGAGATGCTTCGTGGCTCAATCGCAAAACCGCCTACTTGCTTCACTTCCATCTAATGCCGCGGCAGCCATTCGACCGTACTTGAAGCGGGCTGAGCTGAAGCCTGGTGATGTCCTTTCGGAAGCTGGGGGCGTGATAACGCGCGTCTACTTTCCCAATTCTGGCGTTATCTCTCTGGTCGTTGAACTGGGTGACGGCCAGATGATCGAAACGGCGATGCTAGAGCGGATTCCGATCATGTAGAGGCATAGCCGGAGTTTGCGAAGTAATTCTGGCATTCTTTAGCGGTGAAAGCGCCAAGCAGTTTCCCGATCCTGCGGCAGAGACCAGGGATGGTGCGCTCAGCAGCCTTGCGTAGCAGCGCCTTCAATTTGCTGAAGGCCTGCTCGATAGGATTTAGATCGGGCGAATATTTCGGCAAGTAAAGTAGGTTTGCTCGCGCCGTCTTGATGGCCTGCTGCACCGCGTTGCCCTTGTGGGCCGGCAGATTGTCGATGATGACGATATCGCCGCGCTTGAGCGTTGGCCGCAGACATTGCTCGATGTAGGCGAGGAAGTTGGCCCTGGTCATCGGTCCATCCACAACAAAGGGCGCGACCATTTTGTTATTGCGAAGCCCAGCTACGAAAGTGACAGTCTTCCAATGCCCTTGCGGAACATAGCCGATCAATCGCTCGCCGCGTGGGCAGCGGCCCCGCAGCCGTACCATATTGGTGCTGGTTGCGGTTTCATCGATGAACACCAGTCGGGCCGGGTCAAACAGGCCTTGATCCCGCATCCAGCGCCGACGTGCCCGCGCCACGTCCGCTCGCTCTTGTTCCGCCGCGTGCAGGGTTTTTTTTAAAGGTGATCTTGCGTCGATTGAAGAACCGCCAGACTGCGCTGCGGCTACCCGCAATGCGCCGCTTGCGCATTGCAATTACGATTTCGTCCAACGTTAAGTCCGGCTTGTCGGCAACCAAGGCAAGCAGCCATTGCGCGTGCTTCTCCAATGGCGAGCTTCTTCCGCCGCTCGGCTTTGCCGCGACGCTTCCTGTTGTGCACCAGCGCTGCATCCATCTGACACCTGAACTGGCGCTCACATCGAGGCTTTCGGCCGCTTCACGTCGTGACGCGCCAGATTCTACGGCTTCGATCAAGCGCACGCGCAGATCCTGGGAACATGGCTTCGGCATCGTTCGCCTCCATAAACGAATCGATGCGCGCAGACTCGCCCATCCAAAAAGTCTTGGGAATCCCCCAATTCAACTCAGCCGAAATGTGCTCTAGGTTGCGACGGTGTCTTGAATGCAGCAGCGGCACTTGACCGCAAACTGTCCGTGAACAAGGCCATTGTGCGATTGGCAGGATCGGCCTCCGTGGTTGGAGTGGATCAAATTCGCAAAATTGCTGATGAAATAAAATTCTTTCGCTCAATGCTAATTCGTCACGATAAAGCATTGTTTGCGCAAACGCAGCAGTCCGTCGCATGCAATGCCAGCCACTCTATAGAAGCCAGAATGTGCCGATGGCTTCTGCGAATGAGTGATCTCTCAGGCAGCAAAGACCTAGCGCTCAAACAAGAAGTTCTTGCACAGATGCTGGGTGTTCAACGGTCCGGCGTATCGATGGCGGCCAACAGCCTACAAAAAGAGGGCTTCATAAAATACAACCGAGGAAACATTCGCATTGTTGACCTCCGCGGATTAAGAAAGCGGTCGTGCGAGTGCTACGGCACAGTTGCGGCTCACTACAAACAATTGTTTGGATAGAGAACCGCGAAATAAAGGGTTATTCGGATGGCCATAATCCTAATCGTCGAAGACGATGTGTTTACCCGCGAAGTAGCGGAGATGCTAATTCAAGATTTAGGCCATCAGACACTCACCGCCAGCGACGTCGACGAGGCGCTTTTGATCCTGCGTTCTTCGCAACACATCGATGCGATGTTTACCGATATCTATTTAAAAAGTGTGGTCCAAGGCGGGTGCGACCTTGCGCAGGAGGCCATCGCGTTGCGGCCAAATTTGCGAGTGCTCTACACGACCGGCAATACAGTTACCGACAAGATGAAAGCTCTGCTGATCAAAGGCACGCAGTTGCTTCGCAAACCATACACGCAAAGTCAGCTCAAAATCTCAATCGGCGATATGTTCGCCGCTTAGTTTTGAAAAATGTCCGCTTCTTCGGGTCAAAAGCCGACAAACCAGCTTGTCTGTCCTATGTGCGCTCTACCCTTGGAAAGCTGACATGCCGGCTACGATTTCCACCGCGCCTTGAACGCCGCCATCGCATCCGCGCATGTCGGCACATTAAGGCTAACAATTAGGCTGAAATTGCGTACTCGAGGGTGCTTATTCGTGCCGCCTGATAATAGCAGGCAATGGGCAAGACCCCATCGCAAATCGCCCGCTCGCTACGCGCGCTCAAGAACGCGCAGAGGCTAGGCTTGTTGCGCGGCGTCCGCATTCTGCCGGGACGGGACGCGTGCGAAGCGGCACTCGCGCAGTTCGGCGTCGAATATTCGGGCAACACCGTGCCCCATCTGCCACTTGCCGAATGCACCCGAGGTCTCTGTGAATGCAAATACGTTCCCACCGGCAGTGACCAATTTCGTCGGCTATATGCAACTGGAAAGTCGTCGTCCAAGTCGTCTAATTAATAAAGTGCGGGGCCTAAACGGCGCGTTCCCACGCCGCCTTGAATGCTTCCATTGCGTCCGCGCGGGTCGCCGCGTAGCCCCGCTCAGTTAGCTTCTGTGGCACCCGCACCGTGATTGTCCAGAACCAGCGGCGATCTTCCGGCGCTGCGAGCGTCCAAAGGATGCGCCCGACATGCCGCTCGCCGTCGAGCACGTCATAATCGTCGTCCGACCAGGGCCCGCCAGCGCGGTGTTTGGAGGCACCTTTGAAGGTGAGCATTTCGCGATCCTAGCGCGTCAAAGTCCGGGCGAGGACACCTGGGAGGGACAATTCTTGGCCCGGCCCTCACGCAACGACCAGGGGCTACTTTTTTGTGTTTTGGTTTGGCGGGTGGGCCGATATTAGACCCAATTTAGACCCGACGAGAAAAGCCCTTTAAAATAAGCATTTTCTGAAATGCCTGTGGCTCAGTAAAGGCCGCGGCCGCTAAGCAATCCCGCGCGGCCATCATATCCCGCCGGGGCATAGGCGGAAACCGGCGAAACCTCAGGCTCGGCACGTGGAAGCTCGGCCTGCGCGAAGGGCCGTGCAGCCCGTGGACGGGCGGCGGCGGCAAGCTCGACGGTATGCGCCGGCACGGCTGGAACGTCGCGGGCGCCCTCGCCCAGCCGGTACGGCCGGTCGGGCGGCGCCGGGACTTCGGCCGACAGCCGCGTCATCGGCCGGTTGTCGAAATAGGTCGGCGCATAGCCTTTGTTGGAGGCGACCTGGACCGGCGGCGCCGCCATGCCGGGCTCGCGCAATGTCGCCTCAAGCTTGCGGTCGTCGGAACCGGCGAGCGGCGCACGCCCGACATAGTCGACCTTCACCTTGGCAAGGCCGTTGCCATAGAATCCCAGGAGCTTCGCCGTGCGCACCGACAAGTCGATAACGCGGTTGCCGACATAGGGGCCGCGATCGTTGACGCGCACGATGATGGAGCGGTGATTGGCGAGATTGGTGACGCGCGCATAAGACGGCAGCGGCATGGTTGGATGGGCCGCCGAAATCGAATTCATGTCGAAGATTTCACCGTTGGCGGTATAGCGGCCATGGAAATCGTCGCCGTACCAGGAAGCCAGACCGACGGCGCTGTAATTTGCGTCTTCGCGTGGCACGTATTCGCGGCCCGCCACAACATAGGGCTTGCCGACCCGGTAGACGCCACCGCCTTTGGGTACCGGCTGACCCGGCTCAACGACGCGCTCGCTGGCGGTAACGCCGTAGCGGGGATCGAGTTTGCCGGACAGACCGCCTGAACAGTTGGCGAGGACGAGGCCTGCGGCCGCCACGCCAAGCAAGCGCGCGATCAGGCAGATTCCGCTTTGGCCCCCGAATCCGCCCATGTTCCCCTGATCCCCAATGAGAAGTAGTCAGCCTACCGCGTAGCGGCCGTTTCGGGAACTCCTGGCGCGTGGGGTGGTAAATACTTGGTTCCACTGCCCCATTTGCCACACCGCTGCCACAACCCGATACCCAAAGAGCGACCCGCTTGCAAGGGCGAAGCGTATCGACCATTGGATTACGCCGTGCGGCATGGCATCGCGGAAGGGTGGCCGAGTGGTTTAAGGCACCGGTCTTGAAAACCGGCGTACCCGCAAGGGTACCGTGAGTTCGAATCTCACCCCTTCCGCCAGCAATCAAAAGCCAATTGGAAACAAAGTATCGATGGGCAGGAACGGCCCACCGCGCGTGCGGCAGGTGCGCTGGCAGGCGCGGTCGCCGGCGTCGGCGCGCTTGAGGCAATGCCCCTGCGCGTCGCGGTCGAGGCAGGCGACCAGGTTCCAGGTGGTGGTGGAACCGCACTCGCTCCAGCAGGCGCCCGAGGCCCAGACCGATTCTGAGCGTCCGCTCAGCGGGAATGCCGGCGCCGGATCGCGCTTGTTGTAGCGCCAGACCTGCGCGTCGCCGGCTATCGCCGGTAGCGACGACAGCGCACCGAGCAACAAGGCAAAAGCGATGGTGCAGGGCTTCATGAGCGTTTTTTCCAAGGCGGCCAGCATAGTCTCCTCGCGCCTGGACGCCAAGCGGGGGCTCGGATTGCCGGGAACTTCCGCTCTCCAGCGGCCATTGCTATTGTGACAATGTTTTGTGGCGCATGACCTGATCCGAAAACCGGTTCCCACTTTTCGGAGTTATGCGCTGCCGGGGGGCGGGCTTTTTGGTCGTGGGAGGAGTAGCCGGTTGAGTACGATTGCAGAGCCGCCCGCTGAAGCTTCGCCTGTCCAGAATTTCGGCACCGCCGGCATCAAGCCGTTGAACCGGCCCGGGCTCGTCACCCGCGCCTTCATGGCCGTGGTGGCTTTCGTCGAGAGGCTCAATCTCACATACAGCAAGGTCGGCAATCCGCCGATCTACGACAACGCGGTGTTTCCCTGGACCCATGCGATCGAACGCGAGTGGCGCGCGATCCGCGCCGAGCTCGAGCATGTGCTTACCCGCAAAGACGACCTGCCCGGCTTCCACGAACTGTCGACCGACGTTGCCGTCATCAGCCAAGACCGCGGCTGGAAGACGTTCTTCCTGTGCGGCTACGGTTTCCGCTCCGCCAACAACATCGAGCTATGCCCCGAAACCTGGCGCATCTGCCAGAACATCCCCGGCCTGATCACGGTGATGTTCTCCATCCTGGAGCCGAGCAAGCACCTGCCGCCGCATCGCGGGCCCTACAATGGCGTGCTGCGGCTGCACCTCGGTTTGATCGTACCGGAACCGCGCGAGCAACTCGGCATCCGCGTCGAGAACGACGTCTACCGCTGGCAGGAAGGCGAAGCGGTCATCTTCGACGACGCCTACGAGCACGAGGCCTGGAACCGGACGCCGCGCACCCGCGTGGTGCTGTTCGTCGATTTCCGCAAGCCGCTGCGCTTTCCGGCCAACTTTTTCAATTGGCTTCTGCTCAATCTTGCTATGTTCACGCCCTTCATTCGAGAAGGCATGGACAATCAAAAGGCGTGGGAAAAGAAGTTCTACGAGGAAGCCGAGGCTTGGCGTAATCGGTAAAACCGGCGGCCTTGCGCTACAGGCCGTTCGCGGTTAGCTCCATGCCCACATGCTTGATCCGGACAATAAACCCGCCGCCCCCAAAGTGAGCTTTGTTTCGCTCGGTTGCCCCAAGGCGCTGGTCGACTCAGAACGCATCGTCACGCGGTTGCGCGCGGAGGGCTACGAGCTCACGCGCGAACACGCCGGCTCCGATATCGTCATCGTCAACACCTGCGGTTTTCTCGACAGCGCCAAGGCGGAATCGCTCACCGCCATCGGCAATGCGCTGAAGGAAAACGGCAAGGTCATCGTTACCGGCTGCATGGGTGCCGAGCCGGAAAGCATATCGGCTGCCTACCCTGCCGTGCTCGCGATCACCGGCCCGCAGCAATACGAGAGCGTGGTCGAAGCGGTGCACCGCGCGGTACCGCCGCAACACGATCCGTTCCTCGATCTGGTGCCGCCGGAAGGCATCAAGCTGACGCCGCGGCACTACGCCTATCTGAAGATTTCCGAAGGCTGCAACAACCGCTGCTCGTTCTGCATCATCCCGCGCCTGCGCGGCGACCTGGTGTCGCGGCCTGCCGGCGACGTGTTACGCGAGGCGGAGAAACTCGTAGCCGCCGGCGTGAAGGAATTGCTGGTGATCTCGCAGGACACTTCGGCCTATGGTGTCGACATCAAATACGCGGCGAGCCAATGGCGCGGCCGCGACGTGCGCGCGAAGTTCATCGATCTGGCGCAGGCGCTGGGTGAATTCGGCATCTGGGTGCGGTTGCATTATGTCTACCCCTACCCGCATGTCGACGACGTCATTCCCCTGATGGCCGAGCGCAAGGTGCTGCCCTATCTGGACATCCCCTTCCAGCATGCGGCGCCCGATGTGCTCAAGCGCATGAAGCGGCCGGCGGCACAGGAGAAAACACTGGAGCGCATCGCCAAGTGGCGCGACATCTGTCCCGATCTGACGCTGCGTTCGACCTTCATTGTCGGCTTCCCGGGCGAGACCGATGCCGACTTCGACTATCTGCTGCAATGGCTCGACGAAGCCGCGCTCGACCGCGTCGGCTGCTTCAAATACGAGCCGGTGCGCGGCGCCGCCGCCAACGATAGCGCGCCGGCCGTGCCGGACGAGGTGAAGGAAAAACGCTGGCACCGCTTCATGCAGGCGCAGCAGAAGATTTCGACGCGCCGGCTCAAGCGCAAAGTCGGCAGTCGTCAGCAGGTCATCATCGACGACGTCGGCCCGACAGTTTCAAAAGGCCGCTCGATGGCCGACGCGCCGGAAATCGATGGCGCGGTTTACGTGGCCGGCCGCCGGCCGCTGCGCGTCGGCGAAATCGCCACTGTTAAAATCGAGCGCTCCGATGAATACGACCTGCATGGCAGCGCGGTCGGCTTTTAGAGCCGATAAAACATCACCGCATTGTCGTGGAAGACCTTGCGCTGTTCGGCCTCCGTGTATTCCGACATGACCTTGCGATAGACAGCAAAAAAATCGGCGTAGCTCGCGTGCAATTTCTCCAGCGGGAAATTGCTACCGTAAATGGTGCGGTCGATACCGAAGATCTGGATCGAGTTCGCGGATCACTTGGCGCGCTTGCGGCACGGTAATGCCTTGGTTGAACATGCCGAGGCCGGACAGCTTTACACGCACGTTGGGAAATTCCGCCATCGTGGTGAGCGCGGCGCGCCATTGCTCGATCATCAGCGGCGAGCGTTCGGTGAGCATACCCGAATGCAGCAGGATCATGGGCACATGCGGGAACGCCCTGATCAGTTCGACGGCATATTTGGCTTGGCCGGCGAAGACCTGCAATTCGAAATGCAGTCCGTATTTTTCCAACAACGCGAAACCGCGGCGAAACGCCGACGAGTTGCAGAGATCCGGCGTCGGGTTAGGTTGCCGCAGCGGATGGCTGTCCCAATGTAACTGATGGCGCACACCGCGCAGGTTAGGGAACCGCGTCTGCTCCTTCAGTTTTAGGTCGAGATCGGGATCGGTCATGTCGGCCTGGCAAACAATGCCGTGCGGAAAGCCGTGCTTGTCGGCGATCGATTGCAGCCATCGCGTCTCGTCGAGCGCGCGCGGCACGCCCCACATGGCGGTGACGTGCACCGATTTGCTCACGCCCTCCGGGGTGACGTCGTTCATCCATTCCTGCACAGGGTAGTCTCGCCGCAGGCCGAAGTATTCGCCGTACATGCGCGGGATCGGCGGATCGGCCAACCACGGAATGTCGTGGCGCAGCCAGATGTGATGGTGGGTGTCGATCACCGGTCCGATGTAGGCGGCCATGTTTCCCCCGGTTATTGATTCAGTTCCTGGACGACCTTAACGACTGCGCCGGTCAATGTCTTGATCTCGTGCGACGCGATGGTAAAGGCGGGCGTGAGGTACACGATGTTGCCGAACGGACGTATGAATACGCCCTCCTCCACAAAACGCGCGCGCAATGCATCGAGGTTGTCGATCCGCTCCATTTCGACCACGCCGATAGCGCCCTTTACGCGCACGTCTTTGACGCCGCGCATGCTGCGGCAGGGCGCGAGACCTTGCAACAACGCCGAAGAGATGTCCGCCACTTGTTGCAACCGCGGTTTGCTGTCGAACAGATCGAGCGAGGCATTGGCGGCGGCGCAGCTGAGCGCGTTGGCCATATAGCTTGGCCCATGCATCAGTGCCTTCTTGGGATCGTCGGACCAGAAGGCGTCGAAGACTTTTTTGGTTGCGACCGTCGCGGCGAGCGGCAGCGTGCCGCCGGTGAGCGCTTTGGACAGGGTGATAATGTCGGGCACGATCCCTGCAGCCTCGCAGGCGAACATGGTGCCGGTGCGGCCGAAGCCGGTGAACACTTCGTCGAAAATCAGCAAGACATCGTATTTGTCGGCGAACGCACGCAGGCGCTTGAGTGCGCTGGCGTCGTGGAATTTCATGCCGCCGGCCCCCTGCACCAGCGGCTCGACGATGATCGCCGCGATCGCATCGGCACGAGCGGCGAGAAGTTTGTCGAGTGCGGCGACCCGCTCTTCGTTTTCAGGCAGATCGGCGATGTGGTGCTGCGGCAACAGCCAGGCGAACAATGCGTGCATGCCCTCGTCGGTGTCGCTCACCGCCATGGCGCCGGTTGTGTCGCCGTGATAGCCGCCCCTGAAGGCGACGAACTGCCCACGTCCCTTCACGCCGCGGTTGATCCAGTATTGCACCGCCATCTTCAGCGCAACCTCGACCGCAACCGAACCGGAATCGGAAAAGAATACGCGGTCAAGATCGCCCGGCAGCAGCGCGGCCAGTCGCCGCGCCAGCGTCAGCGCCGGCTCATGCGTCAGCCCGCCGAACATCACATGCGGCATCTGCTTGAGCTGCTTGGCCACGGTGTGCCGGATGTGGGGCTGATTGTAGCCGTGGCAGGCGGTCCACCAGCTGGCGACGCCGTCGATCAGCTCACGCCCGTCGGCCAGCACGATGCGCGAACCTTGCGTGCGCACGACCGGCAGCGCCGGCTTGGCGGTCTTCATCTGGGCATAAGGCAGCCAGACGTTGCCGAGGCCTTCCGCATACCAGCCTGGCGGCTCGTTTATTTTGCTGGTGTCGCCCGCCATTTGGCGCTTCCCTCACTCGGACCCAGCGGCATTTAACCCGTTGTGATAGTTAAGGCCACCATGTCTTCGCTCGATCAATTCGCGCAAGAGAAGCTCGACGATCTGCAACGCCGCCATCTGCGCCGCGCGCTGGCCGAGACCGTGCGCGAGGACGGCATCTGGGTCGAACGCGACGGCCGCCGCCTGCTGTCGTTTTCCTGCAACGACTATCTCAACCTCACCCAGCACCCCGCCATCAAACAGGCGGCGAAGGCCGCGATCGAGCAATACGGCGCAGGCTCGGGCGCCTCGCGCCTGGTCACCGGCAACCACCCGCTTTACGCCCAGTTGGAAGCGCGGCTTGCCCGCATCAAACAGACCGAGGCCGCCGTGGTGTTCGGCTCCGGTTATCTTGCCAATGCCGGCATCATCCCGGTGCTGATCGGGCGCGACGGGCTGGTGCTGGCGGATGAGCTGTCGCACGCGTGCCTGTTCGCCGGCGCGCAGTTGTCCCACGGCACCGTGATAACGTTTCGCCACAACGACGTCGGCCATGCGCGCGAGTTGCTGAGCCGGCATCGCCGCCGAACATGATGACGCGCTCATTGTCACCGATGGCGTGTTCTCCATGGACGGCGATCTGGCGCCGCTCGCCGAGTTGCTCGCGCTCGCCAACGAACATGATGCCTGGCTAATGTCGGACGACGCGCACGGCCTGGGCGTCGTCGGCGGCGGGCGCGGCTCGAGCTTTGCCGGCAACACGCATATTCCAATCCCGCTGCAAATGGGCACATTGTCGAAATCGGTCGGCGCCTATGGCGGCTATCTATGCGCGTCTAAACCGGTCATCGATCTGATCCGCAACCGCGCGCGCACACTGATCTATTCGACCGGGCTGCCGCCCTCCTGCGTCGCGGCCGCTATTGCAGCGCTCGATTTGATCGAGCGCGAACCGGGCTATGCCGCCTTGCCGGTGCAAAAGGCCAAGGCGTTCGCCAAAGCCGCCGGGCTGCCGGACGCGCAAAGCCCGATCGTCCCGGTGATCATCGGCGAGGAAGAAGCAACCCTTGCCGCCTCGCGCCTGCTCGCCGACGAAGGTTTCCTCGCCGCGCCGATCCGCCCGCCCACGGTCGCGGCTGGCACCGCGCGCTTGCGGCTGACATTCACCGCGCAGCATCCCAACGATCGATCGTGCGGCTTGCGGGCCTTGTACGCGACAAGATATTGAAAAACTGATGGCCGCCTATTTCGTCACCTCGACAGGCACCGACATCGGCAAGACCTTCGTCACCGCCGGGCTGATCCGCTATCTGCGCGAGGCGGGGCAAGCGGTGCATGCGCTCAAGCCGGTGGTGAGCGGCTACGATCCTTCGGTGGTGGAGACCAGCGACCCAGCAGTCTGCTGTCCGCGCTCGGACGGCAGGTCTCGGCCGACGAGGTCGAGGCCATCGCGCCGTGGCGCTTCCGCGCGCCGCTGTCGCCCGATCTCGCCGCCGCGCGCGAAGGCCGCAATATCGACTTCGGCGATTTGGTCGCATTCAGCCGCAAGGCGGTCGCCGCGGCAACCGGCATGCTGTTCATCGAGGGCGTCGGCGGCATCATGGTGCCGCTCGACGCCGAACGCACGGTCCTCGACTGGATGGCGGCCCTGCAAATCCCATTGTTGCTGGTGGTCGGCGGCTACCTCGGCACCATCAGCCATACCCTCACCGCGCTCGACGTGCTGGCGCAGCGTCATTTGAAAATCGCCGCCATTGTGGTCAGCGAGAGCGAGCGCAATCCGGTCGAACTCGACGACACGGTCGCCAGCATCGCGCGCTTCGCGCACGGCGCGGGCGTGGTCGGTCTGCCGCGGCTGCCGGGCGGCATCAATCAGCATCCGGCCTTCGCCAAAATCGCCGCGCTGCTTTAGCCGCGCGCGGCTGCGGCTAGCTCGGCCATTTCAGGTTGACGAAGGTTTCGAACATGCCTTCGGCGTTGATCAACGCGTGCAGCAGGATGGTGAGGATGACCGAGCCGCTCGCCCAGCGCAGCCACCCGAGCAGCAGGCCGAACACGAATATCTGCCCGATGACGTACCAGTCGTATTGCACGTGTATCAGCGCCCAAAGCAGCGAAATGACGACGATAACCGGCCAGGCATCGCGCGGCGCGCGCAGCCAGCCGCGAAACAGAAAGCCACGGAACAAGATTTCCTCGCCGATCGGCGTCAGCACCACGATGGCGAACCAGAGCCAGAGCAGCCAGCCGCCTGCGCTTGCCGTGGTGTAAATGTCGGCCTGGAACGGCGTCACAATATTTTGGCCGAGCAACCAGCTCACCAGGTTACCGGCGACGATCAGCCCTACCATGGCGGCAAGTCCGAACAACAATTCGCCGCGGCTCGGCCATTTCAAGCCCAGATAGTCGGCGGCGCTGACGCCGGTGCGGCGTGCGAACAGCGCCAGAAGACCAACCTGAACCGGCGTCGACACGGCAATCACCAGCGTAATGGCGACGCCGTCGCCGCTGAAATTCGGCAGGTGCGCCAGTCCCTGGCCATACCAGAACGTGAGCACGAACAGTGCCGCGATTTGCCCTGCCAGCAACGCAAGCACGGCCAGCGCGAAAGTCGCGCCGCGGCCCCATGCCTTGTTCTCGTCGTTCATGGTAAAGCCTTCAACCAGCGCCCCAGCGCGGCACGGTCGTCGTCGGTCATGTGGGTCTTATTGCCGAGCGGCATCGCCTTGTTCTGTACGGTCTGGGCATAGACGCGTTGCGCGTATTTCTTGAGGTCTGCGATCGTTTCCAGAGTCACTCCATTGGGCGGCTTGTCGAAAGCCGGATGCGTCGGCTTGGCCGCGTGGCACGCGACGCAATGCCTGTGCACCATAGTCAATGCCTCGGCATCGGTTATCGTCTCGTTACCAGCCGCGCATGAGGCGCTTGAAACGCAAACGGCCAGCGCCGCCATGACAGCGGCGCGGCCGTAGGCCTTCGTTCGTGAGCCCACCGACTACGGAACGAGGATGACCGATCCGGTGGTCTTGCGGCCTTCAAGATCCGCGTGCGACTGAGCGGCGTCCTTGAGGGCGTAGCTGTGGTTGGTGGGAATCTTCACGGCGCCGGAGCCGACCACTTTGAACAGATCATTGGACATACTGACCAAGTCTTCGCGCTTGGCCGCGTAGTGGTTGAGCGTCGGCCTGGTGGCGAACAGCGAGCCTTTCGCCTGCAGCAGATTGATATTGAATGCCGCAATCTGGCCGGAGGCGCTGCCGAAGCTGACGAAATAGCCGAGCGGGCGCAGGCAATCGAGTGAGGCCGGGAACGTATCCTTGCCGATGCCGTCGTAGACCACGTCGCACAGCTTGCCGCTGGTGATCTCCTTCACCTTCGCCACAAAGTCTTCGTCGCGGTAGAGGATAGTGTGGTGCGCGCCGTTCTTCTTGGCGAGCTCGGCTTTGTCCTTGGAACCAACTGTGCCGATGACGGTGGCGCCGAGATGGTTCGCCCATTGGCAGGCGATCAAGCCGACGCCACCGGCGGCGGCGTGGATCAGGACGATAGTACCCTTGCCGACCTTGAAAGTGCGGTTGAGCAGGTATTGCACCGTCATACCCTTGAGCATCATGCCGGCGGCCTGTTCGTAGCTGATGTTGTCGGGCAGCTTGACCGCCCGGTCGGCGTTGAACACGCGCTCGGCCGCGTAGCCTCCGAGCGGGCCGACATAGCCGACGCGGTCGCCCACTTTGAGGTCGGTCACGCCGGGACCGACGGCGATCACTTCGCCGGCGCTCTCGTTGCCGGCGATGAACGGCATGGACGGCGCCGGATAGCTGCCGTTGCGGAAATAACAGTCGATGAAATTGACGCCGGCGGCATGCGTTTTGATCTTGATCTGGCCCTGTCCGGGAGCCGGGATCGCGACATCTTCGTAGGTCAGAACTTCGGGACCGCCCGCTTTGTGAACGCGCACTGCCGCGACCATCGTTTCACTCCCTCGATAGAATTGGATTGTCTGGATAAGTTTCGGCCGGGATCATAGGCAGCCAAGCGCGAAGTGCAAGCGCCCTATCTCGCGCCCGATACATTGAGCACGGCACCGCTGATATACGAGGCGGCGTCTGACAGCAGGAACAGGATCGCCTCGGCAATTTCATCGGGTTCGCCGGGCCGGCCCATCGGCAACAGCGGCGTGATGCGCTCCAGGCGACCGGGCTCGTGGATGTCGGTCCGGCTCGGCCCGGGCCGGATGGCGTTGACCCGGATGCCCTCCTTCGCCACCTCGCGCGCCAGCCCGTTGGTCAGGGCGTCGATGCCGCCCTTGGCGGCGGCGTAGAAAACGTATTCGCCGGCGCCGCCCGTCACGCTCGCAATCGATGAAATCAATACGATCGACCCACCCGGCCCACCTTTGGCGGTCGACATGCGGCGCACCGCGGCGCGCGCGCACAATAACCCGCCGTACAGATTGACGTCGATCACCTCGCGCAGTGTCTGTGCGGTCGCCGCTTCGAGCTTGGAATTCTTGCCGCCGATACCGGCGCTGTGTACGAAGTGCGTGATCGGGCCGAGGGATTTCGTGGCTTCGTCGAAAACGCGCTCGACCGTATCCTCGTCGATCATGTCGCCCTGAATGGCGACCGCCTTGCCGCCGGCGGCTTTGACCGCGTCGACCACGCTCGCCGCCGCCATGTTGTTGCTCTTGAAATTGACGGCGACGTCGTAGCTGCGTGCGCCAGCCAGCCGGCAGGTGGATGCGCCGATGCCGCGACTGCCGCCGGCGACGAGAAGAACGGGCCGTGTCATAGCAAACTCCCGAGAACGTCACGCCGTAACCAGCATGATCAAGCCGGCGAGCGCAACAGCCCGATGCCGAAAAAATAAACCGCGATGCCAACCAACGGCCACGTGACATATGGCCCCGGCACGAGATTCTGAATCACCGCGATAAAGGCGAGCGCCGCCCAGGCCACGAGCAACGCGATATTGAGCCAGCGCAGGCGCTTGACGCGCAGCGGATGCAGGAACTTGAGCGGCAGGAACGTCAGCACGGCGAGCGCCACGATCAACCCGGTAGCCAGCCATTCCGGGGGCTCCAGCAGATAGAGGTAGAACGCCGCGAGATTCCACAGTCCGGGAAAGCCGCGGAAATAATTGTCGGCGGTCTTCATCTGCCGGTCGGCGAAATACAAGGCGCCGGTGATGACAACGACAATGCCGGCGGGCACCGCCAACGTCTTCGGCAGCATGCCGCTGGCGGCGATGGCGTAAGCCGGCACGAACACGTAGGTGGTGAAATCGACGATGAGGTCGAGCGTTTCGCCGGACCAGCGCGGCAGTACTTCCGTCACCTTGAATTCGCGCGCCAGCGGGCCGTCGGCGCCGTCGACCACCAGCGCCAATCCAAGACAGAAGAACATCGCTGCCCAATGGCCGCCGGTCGCCAACACCAAGGCGAGAAATGCCAACGCGGCGCCGCAGGCGGTGAAGACATGCACCGCGAACGCGCGAACGGTCTCAAAGCGCGTCGGTGCCGCCACTACCGATTGCCCCAATCGAGCTTGACGATTTCGGCCGAGCGGCCCGCCAAATTCCAGTTGCGGCCGAAGCCACGGAAGCGCGACTTTTCGGCGCGCGACACGATGACGTCGGGGCCGATCCAGTATTCGCTGTTGCGAATGACGACGTTCTGCCCCTGCTCTTTGCCCCGCACCGGGCTGATCGCCCCGCCGCCGTATTTTTCCAGGCTGACGATGCGCGTATCGCCCTGCGTCTCGTAAGAGATCGGTATCTGGCGCACACCGAGGAATTGGCCGACCAGGATCGAGAGCAGATGCGTGGTGCCACCGACGCGACCGGTGAAGATGCGGGTGAGACCCTTCACCGCCAGCGCGGACGCCTTGTCGTCGACGAACAACGCCGCGGTCCAGTTGCCGCGCGACATGATGCCCGGCAGGTCCATCATCAGCCCGACGCGCAGCCCGGAAAGATCTTCGCTGTCGATGTGCCCGTCGTCGATGCGGATGCCGGCCCAGGTCTGGCAGCGATCTTCGGTCGGCGGGTGCTCGCCGAGCGACAGCACGCAGGGACAGAACACCGTGCAACTGCACGACAGCGCCATCTCGCCTTTCAAGGTCCAGCTTTCGGCCACCGCGCTTCTCCCGTCTTATTTCGTTATCTAGCTGAAATCGCGTGCAGCGGCCAATGGGCCGCGAAGGCCGCGACAATGAAGGCGGCGCCGCCGACGATCAAGGCAACGCCAATAACATAAGTGAACCGCTTGCCGGTGCCGATCTTCTCTAGAGTCATCACGACGCCGAGTGCCGCCATCCAGATCACGTTCATCACACCGACCGCGAACATCACCAGCATCATCGCCCAGCAGCAGCCGACGCAGTACAGCCCCTGCTTGACGCCGAGCCGGAACACGCCGCGCGGCGTGGTCGCCCAATTGGTAAAGAAGAACGGGAACGGGCTTTGGCATTGCTTGAGGCAGGCGTGCTTGAGCGCCGAGAACTGGTAGACGCCGGCGCCAATGAAAATCGCGCCGGAGAACAGCCCGCTTGCCGATTGCATCCCGCTGTCGAGCAGCGCGCTCCGGGTGATGGCGTATTGCACCACCGTTGCTGCAGCCGCAAAGCCGAGCCACACCAGCGTGTAGCCGGCGGCCAGCACGAAGGGGGAGACGATGCGCTCACCCTTGCGCGCGGCGGTGTCGGCGATCTCGGTATAAGTGAGGATCATCGGCGCCGCGCTCGGCAGCATCATGGCCAGCGTCATGGCGCTCCACATCAGCACGACGATGGCAAAGCCGCCGACGCCCCAGGCCGACATGGCCAGCGGCCGGCACAAGGTCTCGAACACGCCCAAGCTGGAATACAGGAAACCGAGCGCGAGCCAGCCCAGGCCTGCCAACGCGACCACGCAGATCGCGGCCAGCACCTTCGGCCGCGCGAAGACGGCGCCTAGCCGGCTCGCGGCGGGTGGCAGATGGGGCAGATCGTGGCGGGCGGTTTCCGTCATCGGCTTTGCCTCAGGCATAGCGCATTGGGCCGAACCGGAGTACCGCAAGCCCTGGTTTCCGTGCTGCCCTCGCGCATGCTAATCGGTTAAACCGCAACAGGATCAGGCGCTTTGATGCCGGACAAAAAGGCCGAGAAGCCTTCGGTGATCGTGGTGGGCGGCGGGCCGGCCGGCCTGACCGCGGCGATCACGCTCGCCCGCGCGGACCTTGCCACCGTGCTGGTGGGAAAGCGCCCCGCCCGCCCGGACAACCGCACCACCGCATTATTTGCCGGTTCCATCACCGCCCTGGAGACACTGGGCGTATGGCCGCTGTGCGCGGCGCAGGCGGCGCCAATGCGGGCGATGCGCATCGTCGACGACACCGGGCGGCTGTGGCGGGCGCCGGAGGTGAAATTCGAAGCTGACGAAATTTACCTCGACGCCTTCGGCTACAACATCGAGAACTTTCATTTGGTGGCGGCGCTGGAGCGGCGTGCCGCGAAACTTCCCCATTTACACTTGGTCGAAGACGAAGTGAGCGCCGTCACGCCGGACGATGAAGCGGTCACGGTGACGCTCACGAGCGGCCGCAAGCTGAGCGCGCCGCTGGTGGTCGCGGCAGACGGCCGCCGCTCGCTCTGCCGCAAGGCGGCCGGCATCGCGGTCGAGGAACGCGACTACAAGCAGGTCGCGCTCACGGTCTGCCTCAAACACACGCGGTCGCACCACGACACTTCGACCGAATTCCATACGCCGCATGGACCGTTCACGCTGGTGCCGCTGCCCGGCCTGCGCTCAAGCCTGGTCTGGGTACTCGATCCGGCGGACGCCGACCGGGTTAAGGACCTCAGCAACGAAGAGCTTGGCTTTGAGATCGAACGTGCCTCGCATTCGATCCTGGGCAAGATTACGGTCGAGCCGGGGCGCGGCCTGTTCCCGTTGTCGGTGATGACCGCCAAGCATTTCGGCGCCAACCGGATCGCGCTCATCGGCGAAGCCGCGCATGTCATTCCGCCGATCGGCGCGCAGGGCCTCAATCTCGGTCTGCGCGATGCCGCCTCGATCGGCGAGCTTGCGGTTGCCGCCGAGCGTGACGGCGCTGATATCGGTGGCGATGACGTGCTTGCGGCTTACGAAAAAATGCGCCGCGCCGACGTGACAAGCCGCACGCTCGCCATCGACCTGCTCAACCGCACGCTGCTGACGGATTTTCTGCCAGTGCAAGGCCTGCGCGGGCTCGGGCTCTACGTGCTCGACCAAATCGGGCCATTGCGGCGCGCGGTCATGCGCGAAGGTATTCAGCCCCAGGCCGCGCAGCCGCGGCTGATGCGCGGCGAGGCGCTTTAATTTTTGTTGAGCGGCGGCGCCTTTTTGGCGTCGGGTTTCTCGCGGAATTCCTGCGCGATCGGCAACGGCAGCGCCGGTATGGTCTTGCCCGAGGCGCCTTCGACGGTGTGAGCGAACAATCCGCGCTGGACGAAATGCGGATCGCGCATCGCCTGTTCGAGCGGCACCACGATCGTCGTGCAGCAATCGGCGGCGGCAAAGATCGGCCGCCATTCGTCCGACGTCCGTGCCGCGATAAGCTTGGCGACGGCATCGCATGTCGCGGCCGGCGCGCGGAAGTCGTTGGCAAACTCGTCGCCCAGCTCGATCGCCTTGCAAAACGCCGACCAGAATTTCTGCTCGATGGCGCCACAAGCGACGATCTTGCGGTCTTTCGTCGGGTACAAACGGTAGCGCGGCGAACCGCCGACCAGCGTCATTTCACCCGGCTTGGGAAAACGGCCGGTCGCCGTCCCAACCGCCATCGCGTACCAGGCGAACGTGAACATTGCGTCGGTCATCGCGATGTCGATATGGCATCCTTGGCCGCTTTGGTCGCGCGCGCGCAAAGCCAGCAGAATATTGATCACCGCCGGAAAACTGCCGCCGGCGATGTCAGCCACTAGCATCGGCGGCACCACCGGCGACGCAACCGGCCCCGGCTGCAGGTCGAGCAGACCGGTATTGCCGATATAATTGATATCGTGGCCGGCTTCTTCAACGCGCGGTCCGCTCTGGCCGTAGCCGGAGATCGAGCAATAGATCAGCCGCGGATTGATCGCGCGCAAAGTGTCGTAGCCAAGACCGAGCCGCGCCATCACGCCTGGACGAAACTGCTCGATCAGAATGTCGGCGCGCGCGATCAGCGGCATCAGTTTTTCGCGCTCGACATCGCTCTTCAGATCGAGCGTCATGATTTCCTTGCCGCGATTGAGCATGGCAAAGACCGCGCTTTCGCCGTCGATGATAGGCGGGAAACGGCGCATGTCCTCGCCGCCCGGCCGCTCGATTTTGATCACCTCGGCGCCGGCTTCCGCCAACATCAATGCAGCGAGCGGCCCCGGCAGCAACGTCGTGAAATCGAGGACCAGAAGGCCGGAGAGAGGTTGCATGAGATTACCGAAAGAGTAAGCGGCGGCAGCGTACCGGTTTTCACCATCCACATCACGCTTGTCAGCGTTACTACTGACACCAGAGTACCGATCAGCACCGCGCTCGAGGCCTGTTCGACCCAGACATCGTATTGCCGCGCGAACACGAAGACGTTGAGCGCCGGCGGCAATGCAGCCATCAGCACCGCGGTATCGACCCAGATTTGGTCGAACGGCCCGAACAATGACATCAGCAGGAAGACCAGAACCGGGTGCAGCACGAGCTTGACCAGCGTGAGGAACGGCACCTCCCACGGCATCTTTTTTAAGGGGCGCAACGCCACCGTCACGCCCAGCGTGAACAGCGCGCAAGGCGCGGCGGCGTTCTGCAAAAACTGCATGAGGCGGTCGAGTGCGACCGGCGGCTGGAAGTGTACCGCTGCGGAAGCAACGCCGAGCGCGCTGGCGACGATCAGCGGATGCAGCACGATGCGCTTGACCACATCCAGCGCGGTCGCGGCGATGCTCGCCTGCCGCGGCTTGGCCAGCGCCATCAGAAACGGTACCATGGTGAACAAGATGATGTTGTCGAAGCAGAAGATCAGCGCCACCGGCACCGCCGCCGCAGACCCGAGCGTCGCCAGCGCCAAGCCGGGGCCCATAAAGCCGATATTGCCGTAGCCGCCGGCAAGCCCGGCGATCGCGGCTTCGGCGATATTGCCGCGCCGGATCGCCATACCGACGGCAAAAGCCACCGAGAACGCCCAAAACGTCGCCAACGTGGTGGCGAAAATGAAGTCGACCTGGGCGAGCTTCTCCAGCGGGGTCTGCGCCAGGATGCGGTAAAACAATGCCGGCAGCGAAACGTAGAGGATGAAGAAGTTCATCCAGGCCAGCGCGGTATCCGGAATCTGCTTGAGCTTGCCGCAGGCAAAGCCGATGAAAATCAGCCCGAAAAACGGCAGCGCAAGATTGAGAACGTCGATCATCCGCCAGCTTTCCGGCTGCCCCAAACCCCGCCACTTGGCGCGGCCTTTGCATTCCTCTAAAGGGCAGAACGGCTATTTGGAAGGACCCGAGCTTTGAAGCTGCCGCGCCAGTTCTTCGCCCCCCTCGCCATCGGCGCGCCCGCGCCCATGCGGGATTTGCCGGTCCGCCTCGAGCGCATGATCCATTTCGTGCCGCCGCACCTCGACAAGCTCCGCGCCAAGGTTCCGGAGCTCGCGCGTCAGGTCGATGTCGTGCTGGGCAATCTTGAGGACGCCATTCCGGTCGAGGCCAAGGAAGCCGCGCGCAAGGGCTTCATCGAGATGGCAAAGAGCGTCGACTACGGCGCGACGGGATTGTGGACGCGCATCAATGCACTCAATTCTCCCTGGGCGCTCGACGACGTCATCGAAATCGTCGGTGCCGTCGGCGACAAGCTCGACGTGATCATGCTGCCAAAGGTCGATGGGCCCTGGGACATCCACTATCTCGACCAGTTGCTGGCGCAGCTCGAAGCGCGCCACAAAATCAAAAAACCGATCTTGATCCACGCCATTCTCGAGACGGCGCAAGGCGTCAATAATGTCGAAGCAATCGCCACCGCCTCGCCGCGCATGCACGGCATGAGCTTGGGCCCCGCCGACCTCGCCGCCTCGCGCGCGATGAAGACCACGCGCGTCGGCGGCGGTCATCCGGAATATAAAGTGCTGGCCGACGCGGACGGCGAGAAACCCCGCGCGTCTTACCAGCAGGATCTGTGGCACTACACTGTCGGGCGCATGGTCGACGCTTGCGCCGCCGCCGGCATCAAGCCGTTTTACGGTCCGTTCGGCGACTTCTCCGACGCCGCCGCCTGCGAGGCACAGTTCCGCAACGCCTTCCTCATGGGTTGCCTTGGCGCATGGTCGCTGCATCCTTCGCAGATCGCCATCGCCAAGACCGTGTTCTCGCCCGATCCGGCGGAAGTGGCCTTCGCCAAAAAGATCGTCGCCGCTATGCCGGACGGCGCCGGCGCGGTGATGATCGACGGCAAGATGCAGGACGATGCGACCTGGAAGCAAGCCAAGGTGCTGCTCGATCTGGCCAAGCTGGTGGCCGCCAAGGACCCGGAGTTGAGTGCCCGCTATGCGTTGTGAGCGGAGGTCTGGCGAAGGCCGTCTGGATATACTAAGTGGTCGCTAACATGGACAAGATACGCATCGCCAAATTCCAAATCGGCCAGGTGGTCAAACACCGGCTCTATCCGTTCCGCGGTGTCGTGTTCGACATCGACCCGGAGTTCGACAACACCGATGAGTGGTGGGAATCGATCCCCGCCGACGTGCGCCCGCGCAAGGACCAGCCGTTCTATCATCTGTTCGCCGAAAACGCGGAGACCGAATATATCGCCTACGTCTCCGAGCAGAACCTATTGCCGGACACCTCCGACAAACCGCTGCGCCATCCGCAGGTCAATGAGGTGTTCGTGCAGGACGACAGCGGCACCTATCGCCCGCGCAACAGTCAATTGAACTAAGACGGACTACAAAAATAAAAAAGGCGCGGCCGAAGCCGCGCCTTTGTCATTTCAATTGCGCTACCGAATTATTTCTTCTGTGCCGGTGCGGGTGCCGCCGGCTGCTGAGCTTCAAGTTTCTTGCGCGCCTCTTCGGCTTTCTTCTGCAGTTCTTCCTGCAATTTGCGCTGCTGTTCTTCGACCACTTTCGGATCGGTCGGCGGGCCGTCATAGGCCTTGGCGAAATCGTTGAGCGGCAGCGGCAGGCTGATTGGCGTGCCCTGCATATTGATCGCCTGCAAGACGATCTGCTGCCCCTTCTTCATGGCGGCAATCATGGCGTCGGTGACCGGATAGTCGGACATGCAACCGACCGGGAAGCAGATCTTGTAAGGCTCCTGCGCCGGCTGGCCCTGGTCGATGATCATGCGCGTGCCGTGCTGCAACTGCATCCCGAGCGGAACCGTGACGCGCAGAACTTTGGGCTCGCCTTCCGGCTCGAACAACTGGACGACCGCGACCGGCATGCCGTTTTCCAGGCGGCCGTCTTTGGTGAGGACGCAGACCTGCTTGTTGTTGGTTTCGGGGCCCTTGCCGCAGACCTTGATCCACGGCGAATACATGAGCTGCGGCGGCGCGGCGGCGGCCTGCGGCGCCGGTGCGGCCGGCGCAGGGGCAGCCGGCGGCTTGCCGGGCGCCGATTTTTGCGCCGCCGGTTTGGCCGGTTTCGGCTGCTGCGCGAGCGCGGGAGTTCCCGCGACCATCGCCGCTGCCAGCAATCCTGTGGCGAATGAGGCAGTCAGCGCCCGCCGCCATGGCCGGCCTGATGCAATCCGATGAACCATTTGCAATTTATCCTTTTTTCCCGCACCGCCCGCGGCTTTGCGCCCCTACGAACGGTCGCCACTTCGCCTGGCTCTCTCCCCGCGAAATGGGGCGGGAGCGTGACTGCCGGGCTGCCTGATAGCCGATATTGCTCCTGCAATAAAGCCACGAATGTGCCGAAAATGGGGGGCCGCGCAGGGTCCCGTGCCTGTGGTAAATTACGCAAAACCGGAAACAAATCGCATTCGATCCACGTCCGCGCCTCCCATTATCGCCCCTGCGCTGATGCAATTGCAGGCATCACGGCGCACGCTGATGCTCGGCGCGCTCATCGCGGCCAGCGGGCTCGCGCGCTCGCCGGTGCACGCGGCTAATGCGCGTCACGCCATTGCCATGCATGGCGAACCGGCCTGGGCGCCCGACTTCGAATATCCGACCTACGCCAATCCGGCGGCGCCAAAGGGCGGTCAATTGGTGCAAGGCGTGCTCGGCACCTTCGACAGCCTTAATCCATTCATCGTCATGGGCCTGCCCGCGGCCAATATCCGCAGCTACGTCGTCGAGAGCCTGCTCGCGCGCGGCTATGACGAGCCGTTCACGCTTTACGGCCTGCTCGCCGACGGCGTGGAAACCGATGCCGCGCGAAGCCACGTCATCTTCACGCTCAATCCAGCGGCGCGTTTTGCCGACGGCAAGCCGGTGACAGCCGATGACGTTATTTTTTCCTGGCAGCTGCTGCGCGACAGAGGCCGGCCGAACTACCGCATCTACTACGCCAAAGTCGTGAAAGCGGAGTCGATAGACGAGCGCACCGTGCGCTTCGATCTGACCGGTGCCGACGATCGCGAATTGCCGTTGATCCTCGGCCTGATTCCGGTGCTCGCCAAACATTCGATTGATCCCGCTGCCTTCGAGCAGACGACGTTCAAGCCGCTCACCGGCAGCGGGCCTTACACGGTGAGCGCGGTCAGGCCGGGCGAAAGCGTGACCTTCAGCCTCGATGCCAATTATTGGGGGCGCGATCTGCCGATCAACCGCGGCCTATGGAATTTCAATTCCATCCGTTTCGACTACTACCGCGACGGCAACACGCATTTCGAGGCCTTCAAGAAGGGCCTCTACGACGTGCGCAACGAAACCGATCCCGGCCGCTGGCAAACGGCTTACGATTTTCCCGCAATGCGTGACGGCCAGATTGTGAAGGAGGAGTTTCCCTACGGCCTGCCGAAAGGGATGGACGGCCTAGTGTTCAACACGCGCCGGCCGATCTTCGCCGACGTGCGCGTGCGCGAGGCGATCCTGCATTTGTTTGATTTCGAATGGATCAATCATACCTATTTCTTCGACCTCTACAAGCGCACCGCGAGCTACTTCGACGGCTGCGATCTTTCGGCGCACGGCGTTGCCGCCGATGCGCGCGAACGCGCGCTGTTGGCGCCTTATCCCGGTGCTGTGCGCGCCGACATCATGGACGGCACCTGGGCGCCGCCTGTCACCGATGGTTCGGGGCGAGACCGTGCAGGCTTGCGCAAGGCCTTCACGCTGTTCGCCGCGGCTGGCTACGCGCTCAAAGGCACGCAACTGGTCCATACCGCGAGCGGCCGGCCATTCGCCTTCGAGATCCTCACCACCACCCGCGACCAGGAGCGCCTGGCGCTCACCTTCGTGCGCAGCCTCAAGCGCGCCGGCATCGATGCACAGGTGCGCAGCGTCGACGCCACCCAGTTTGAACGCCGCCGCATCGATTTCGATTTCGACATGATGCAATACCGCTGGGAGCAGTCACTGTCGCCCGGCAACGAGCAGATGTTCTACTGGGGCTCGGCGGCGGCCGGCGAGGAAGGCAGCCGCAACTATATGGGCGTCAAGTCGAAGGCGGCCGACGCCATGATCGCCGCCATGCTCTCAGCCACGACGCGGGCCGACTTCGTCGCCGCGACCCGCGCGCTCGACCGCGTGCTGTTGTCCGGCTTCTACGTGGTACCGCTCTACTTCCCGCCCAAACAATGGATAGCGCGCTGGACGCGAATCAAGCATCCCTCTCAGACCTCGTTGTTCGGCTATCTGCCGGAAACGTGGTGGCATGGGGACGCCAGATGATTTTGAGCGCGGGGAGAAAGGCCGACGGCAGCCGCGCCACGCTCGACGACCTGTTCCGCCGCGCCGGTGTGCGCCACGCCGACGCGCTGGCACTGGCCGATCCGCCCAATTACGAGATGTTGACCGGCCGGCCGCCGCGCCGGCTGACCTATGCCGAAGCCGACCGCGCCATATCGGCGCTCGCCGCCAAGCTGCGCTCGTTCGGGTTGCAGACTGATGCCGTGGTGGCCATTCAACTCGCCAATGGCGTGGACAGCATCATCGCCCTGCTCGGCGTGCTGCGCGCCGGCATGATCGCGGCGCCGGTGCCGCTGCTCTGGTGCATGCAGGATATCGTGCCCGCGCTTTCGCCAATCGGCGCCAAGGCGATCATTACCTCGGCGCGCATCGGCGCGCATGCGCAGGCCGGCATTGCGATGCAAGTGGCGGCCGAACTGTTTCCGATCCGCTACGTCTGCGGGTTCGGGCAAAATCTGCCTGACGGCGTCGTGTCGCTGGACGAGAGCAACGTTCCGGTGCCGGCCGAGTTCTTGCAGCCATCGGTGCGGCCCGGCGATGCCGCCGCCCATGTCGCCGTCGTGACTTTCGACGTCACCAGCGACGGCCTGGTGCCGGTCGCGCGCAGCCATCGCGAACTGATCGCGGGCGGCCTCGCGGTGTTTCTGGAAGGCGGTCTTGCGCGCGACGCGACGATTCTCTCCGCGATCCCGATCGGATCCTTCGCCGGGCTCGCTCTCACGGTGGCGCCCTGGCTGCTCGCCGGCGGCACGCTCGCGCTGCATCACGGCCTCGATCCGGCCGCGTTCGCCGCGCAGACCGCTGCGCACAAACCCGCAGCCGTCGTCCTGCCGGGGCCGGCGCTGACGCCGCTCGCTGACGCGGGACTGCTGGACGGCACCATCAACACAATTCTCGGCCTTTGGCGCGCGCCTGGGCAACTCGCCGCCGACGCGCCCTGGCACCACGGCGCGGCGCTGGTCGACATTGCGAGCTTTGGCGAAATCGGACTGCTGCCGGCCAGACGCGCGCCCGACGGCCAGCCGGGCGCGATCCCGCACGGTGTGGTCGCCGTACCGCACGGCGCTGCAGACGCCGTCATGGTGGCGGAGACGGTCCGAAGCAAGTCCGGCACCTTGGCGATGCGCGGTCCGATGGTGCCGACGCAGCCGTTCCCGCCCAGCGGCGAGCAGGGCAACGAAGACCGGGATGCGGCGGCAGGCTATTTCGACACCGGCTATGCCTGCCGGATCGCGCGCGCCAACCGAACCCTTGTGATCACCGCGCCGCCCGCGGGCATTACCACGTCGGGCTTCTATCGCTTCCGCCAGAGTGCGGTCGATGATGTGGTCGCGACCGCCGATGCCGAGGCCGTTATTGTCGCGCTGCCGGACGCCCTGCTTGGCCAGCGCCTCGCCGGCAGCGCGCGAGAGACCGCCGCGATCGCGGCCGCGCTGGAAGCGCGCGGCGTCAATGCCTTGATCGCCGGAGCGTTTCGTCCGCGCGGCGTCGTCGCCTGAACTTCGTGATTTTATTGACGGTGGTTGCCGCGGCGCGAGCGCAGTCATAGCTTAGCTTCAAACAGGAGCCAGCCATGTCTCAGCAACAGCCCGTCCGCATCGACGTCGTTTCCGACGTGGTTTGCCCCTGGTGCTTTATCGGCAAGCACCGCCTGGAGAAGGCGCTGACGCTCACCCCCGATATCCCGGTCGAGGTGCATTGGCGGCCCTACTTCCTCAACGACTGGATCCCGCGCGAAGGCATCGCCCGCGAACAATATCTCACCACCAAATTCGGCTCGCCCGAGCGCTACAAGGGTATCGCCCAGCGCGTCGGCGCCGCGGCCGCGGAAGAAGGTCTGGTCTATGACGCCGACAAGATGAAGCGGCAGCCCAACACGCTCGACTGCCACCGCCTGATCCGCTGGGCGGAAGGCATCGGCAAGGCCGCCGAGATGAAGCAGCGGCTGATGGACCTTTATTTCACCGAGGGCGCCGATCTCACCAACCGCGCCGTGCTGGTGCAGGCGGCCAGCGACGTCGGCCTCGATCCGGAGGATGTCCGCGCCGCGCTCGACAGCGACCAGGACGTGGCGCAGGTCGAGGCTGAGGCACTGTCGGCGAAAGAAGCCGGCATCGAGGGCGTGCCCTGCTTCATCTTCGGCGGCAAGTTCGCGGTGTCGGGCGCGCAGTCGCCGGAATATCTCGCCGAGGCCATCGCGCGGGCGGCCGAGGCGCAGCAGGCAGCGGAGTAAGCGACGTCACGACCGCATCTGCTCATTCCCGCGAAAGCGGAAATCCAGTTCGTTAAGCTCAAGGTCGGAATATGATGCCCTAGGTCCCCGCTTGCGCGGGACGAACGGAATGGGTTACGCCGCCTTTGCCCGCTCGGCGATGGCGGCAAGATTACGCAGGATCGCCGCGGTGCCCTTCAGGCGATCCTCCGGATTTTCCCAATCGTCGAAGAACACCAACTGCTGGTTCTTCGCGTCCTTCGGATCGGCGCGCATGCGCACGCTCGAACCTTGTTTCTGGATGAACGCCAGGAGACCTTCCGGATTGGCGAAGATGTTGTCGCGGAACGACAGCACCACGCCCTTCGGCCCGGCCTCCAGCTTCTCGACATTGGCGCGCCGGCACAGCGCCTTGATCGCGACCACCTGCAGCAGATGCTCGACCTCGCGCGGCAGCGCGCCGAAGCGGTCGACCATTTCGGCGGCAAAGCTTTCGATATCGCGCTCGTCCTCGATCTCGGCCAGCCGCCGGTAGAGCGCGAGCCGCACCGACAGGTCGGTGACGTAATCCTCCGGGATCAACAGCGCGGTGCCGATGGTGATCGACGGCGACCAGCGGTCGGCGACCGGGGCGCTGATGCCAGCCTTCAGGCTCAACACCGCCTCCTCTAGCATCTGCTGGTAAAGCTCGAAGCCGACTTCCTTGATGTGGCCGGATTGTTCGTCGCCCAACAGATTGCCGGCGCCGCGGATGTCGAGGTCGTGCGAGGCGAGCTGGAAGCCGGCGCCGAGCGTGTCGAGCGATTGCAGCACCTTCAGCCGCCGCTCCGCCTGCGCCGTGATCTTCTGCTGCGCCGGCAAGGTGAGCAGCGCATAGGCGCGCAGCTTGGCGCGGCCCACCCGGCCGCGCAGCTGGTAAAGCTGCGCCAGGCCGAACCGGTCGGCGCGGTGCACGATCAGCGTATTGGCGGTCGGAATGTCGAGACCGGACTCGATGATGGTGGTCGACAACAGCACGTCATATTTACCGTCGTAGAACGCCGTCATGATGTCGTCGAGCACGGTCGGCGGCATCTGCCCATGCGCGACCGTCACCCGCACCTCCGGCACGTTCTTGTCGAGGAAATCCTTGGCGCCGGCGAGGTCTTCGATGCGCGGGCAGACATAGAACGCCTGGCCGCCGCGATATTTCTCGCGCAACAGCGCCTCGCGCACGGTGATCGGATCGAACGGCGACACGAAGGTGCGCACGGCGAGGCGATCGACCGGCGGCGAAGCGATGATGGAAAGGTCGCGCACGCCGGTGAGCGCCAATTGTAGCGTGCGCGGGATCGGCGTCGCGGTGAGCGTGAGGACGTGTACTTCCGAGCGCAGCGTCTTGAGCTTTTCCTTGTGCGCCACGCCAAAGTGCTGCTCCTCGTCCACCACCAGCAGCGCGAGGTCCTTGAAGGCAATGCCCTTGCCGAGCAGCGCATGGGTGCCGATGACGATGTCGATGCTGCCGTCGGCCAAGCCCGCCTTGACCTTGGCGAGTTCCGCCGCCGGCACCAGCCGCGAGGCCTGGGCAACATTGACCGGGAAACCGCGGAAGCGCTCGGAGAAAGTCTTGAAATGCTGACGCGCCAGCAGCGTCGTCGGCACCACCACGGCCACCTGCTTGCCGTTGATGGCGGCGACGAAGGCCGCGCGCAACGCAACTTCCGTCTTGCCGAAACCGACATCGCCGCAGACCAGCCGGTCCATCGGCCGGCCGGAGTTCAAGTCCTTGATGGTTGCGTCGATGGCCGAGAGTTGGTCGTCGGTCTCCTCATAAGGAAAACCGGCGCTGAACTCGTCATAGGCTCCCGGCGTCACCGAAAAACGCGGCGCCTCGCGCGTCAGCCGTTCGGCCGCGACCTTGATCAGCTCACCGGCAATCTCGCGGATGCGGCTTTTCATGCGCGCCTTGCGGGCCTGCCAGTTGCCGCCGCCGAGGCGGTCGAGATCGACGTTGGCCTGCTCGGCGCCGTAGCGCGACAGCAGGTCGACGTTCTCAACCGGCAGATAGAGCTTGGCCGCGTCGGCGTAGTGGATTTCGAGGCAGTCATGCGGCGCGCCCGCGGCGTGGATCGGCTGCAGGCCGGCAAAGCGGCCGATGCCGTGGTCGACGTGTACGACTAGATCGCCTGGCGCGAGGCTGGTCGCTTCCGCAATGAAATTGTCGGCCCGGCGCATGGCGCGGCGCGGCCGCACCAGCCGGTCGCCGAGGATGTCTTGTTCGCTGATGATCGCGGCGTCTTCGGTTTCGAAACCGGATTCGATGCCGAGCACGGCGAGCGCCACCGCCGGCTTGGGCAGACTCAAGGCTTCCGGCCATGAGCCGACGGACTTGAGATTGAGCAGCTTGTGGTCGGCGAGCACATGGCTCATGCGTTCGCGCGCGCCCTCGCTCCACAGCGCGATGGCCACCCGTTTGCCGGCGGACTGCAAGGACAGCACGTGTTGGGTGACCGCCTCGAACACATTGCTGTCGGGCGCGGCGCGCTCGGCCGTGAAATTGTGACCGGCACGCGCGCCGACATCGATCGCGCGCGCATCGGGCACCGCGAAGGGCGTCAGTTTAGCCAGCGGCGAACTACCAAGCCGCTCCTTCCATTCGTTCTCCGGCAAATAAAGCCGATCGGCCGGCAGCGGCTTATAAGGCGGCGTCACGCCTTCCTTCAGCGCGTCGCGCCTCGCATCGTAATAATCGGACACTTGCGTGAAACGCTCGTGCGCGGCATCTTCCGCCAGATGTTCGAGCGCGAGCGGCGTACCGGGCAGATAGTCAAGCAGCGTCTCCAGCGAATTATGGAACAGCGGCAGCCAGTGCTCCATGCCGGGATAGCGACGGCCCCCGCTCACCGCTTCGTACAACAGATCGTCGGGCACGGCGGCGCCGAACTCTTTCACGTAGCCGGTACGAAAGCGGCGGATGGTCTCGGTGATCAGCTGGAATTCCGACACCGGCACCAGGTCGAGCCCGCGCAACTGCATTTCGCTAAGTTGCGTCTGCGCATCGAAGGTTTTGATCGTCTCCAAAGCGTCGCCGAAGAAATCGAGACGAACCGGCATGTCCAGGCCGGGCGGGAAAAGGTCGAGGATGCCGCCGCGCACGGCGTAGTCGCCCGGCTCGCGCACGGTCGAGGCGCGCTGGAAGCCGTTGAGTTCCAGCCATGTGACGATGCCGGCCATGCCGATGACATTGCCCGGCGCGACCGACAGCGCATGCGTCGAAACGAACTCGCGCGCCGGCACGCGTTGCAGCGCGGCGTTGACCGTGGTGAGCAGAACCGAAGGCTTGTCGCGGCCCTTGACGCGCACGAGGCGCGACAGCGCGGTCATGCGTTGCGCCACCACCGACGCGTTCGGCGACACCCGGTCGTAAGGCAGGCAATCCCAGGCCGGGAATTCCATGGTTTGGATATCCGGCCCGAAGAACGTCAGCGCGCGCGACAGCGCCGCCATGCGCTGCCCGTCGCGGCAGATCACGGCGAGCGAAATTGCAGGCGCGCTGGGACGCGCCGCGATGGCGCGCGCAAGATCGGCCAGCACCAGCCCCTCGGCGCCGTCGGCGACTTGCGCCAGCGTCAGCGGCGCGCCGGCTTGCAGCAATGCGGCGGGCGATTTAGCCATGGGCCTGGCTGAGATGGAATTCGCGCATGCGGCGGAACAGCGCGGTATCGAATTCGGGCGGCGGCGCCTGCGCGCCGTTGACCCAGGTAAAAATGCGCTGGTCGGGGACTTCGAGCCAGCGCTCATACTCGTCGAGTTCGGCGTCGCTTAACGTTGCAATGTGGGCGTCGGCGAAGCGGCCGAGCACCAGATCCATCTCGCGGATGCCGCGATGCCAGGAACGGAACAGCAGGCGCCGGCGGCGCGGGTCCAGCCCTTCGCTCGAAATCTGCGTTCCGCTCATGTCTTTGCTCCAACGCCAAAAACCCGGACGGGGCCGGGCGGTGGTTATATAGAGGGCTTGCGGGGCGCTGTCAGCGGCTGCTTTGCACAGCCCAGCATTGCGTCCGCAATGCCCGCAAGCCAGCATGCGCGCGATGCGCCCGCTTGTGCTCAACCCGCTGTTTGCGTCGCTCACCAGCCTACCCGGCGTCGGGCCGAAGCTGGAGAAGCTTTATGCCCGGCTGCTCGAGCGCGAGGCGCCGCGCGTCGTCGACCTGCTGTTTCACCTGCCGTCCGGCGCGGTCGACCGCCGCGCCCGGCCCAAGCTCAACGAGGTGCAGGCCGGCCAACTGGTGACCGTTGCGGTCACAGTCGACGAGCACCAGCCGCCGCCGCGTCACCGGCCGCGCGCGCCTTACCGCATCGTCACCAGCGACGACACCGGGCAGACGCTGACGCTGACCTACTTCAACGCGCGCGAGGACTATCTTCGTAAGCTCTTGCCCGAAGGCGAGACGCGCTACGTGTCCGGCACCGCCGAACTCTATGACAATACGCTGCAGATGGTGCACCCCGACCGCGTGGTGGACGAGCAAGGCTTCGCGAATTTGCCGCTGGTCGAGCCAGTCTATCCGCTGACCGAGGGCTTGGCGCTCGGCAACGTGCGGCGCGCGATGGACGGCGCGCTCGCCCGCCTGCCCGATCTGCCGGAGTGGCAGGACGAGGCCTGGATCGCGCGCGAGCGTTTTCGTGACTTCGCCGCGGCGCTTCGTCATTTGCACCGTCCGGCGGAACCGCACGACACCGTGCCGGAGAGTCACGCCTGGACGCGGCTTGCCTATGACGAATTGCTCGCCGGCCAGCTCGCGCTCGCTTTGGTGCGCGCGCATATGCGCCGGCAGGCCGGCCGCGGCTCGGCCAGCGAAGGCCGCCTGCGCGCGCATATCATGAAGGCGCTGCCTTACGCGCTCACCCATTCGCAGCAGAAGGCGGTCGATGACATCGTCGCCGACCTCGCCCGCCCGCAAAGAATGTTACGCTTGTTGCAGGGCGACGTCGGCTCCGGCAAGACCGTGGTGGCGCTGATCGCCGCGGCTTCGGTGATCGAGGCCGGCCGGCAGGCTGCCTTCATGGCGCCGACCGAGATCCTCGCCCGCCAGCATCTCAAGACGATTGCGCCGCTGGCCGAAGCCGCCGGCATCCGCGTCGCCATCCTGACCGGACGCGAACGCGGCGGCGAGCGCGAGAGTATTCTCGACCGGCTCACGCTCGGCGACATCGACCTGTTGATCGGCACCCATGCGTTGTTCCAGGACGAGGTTGCCTTCCATGACCTCGCGCTCGCCATCGTCGACGAGCAGCACCGCTTCGGCGTGCATCAGCGGCTGGCGCTGGCGCAGAAGGGCGAAGCCGTCGACGTGCTGGTGCTCACGGCGACGCCGATACCGCGCACGCTGGTGCTCACGTATTTCGGCGACATGGACATCTCCGAACTGCGTGAGAAACCGCCCGGCCGCCAGCCGATCGACACCCGCGCCATTCCGCTCACGCGCATCGAGGAAGTCGAGGATGCCGTCGGCCGGGCGATTGTCGACGGCCAGCGTGCCTATTGGGTCTGCCCGCTGGTCGAGGATTCCGAGAAGATCGATCTCGCCGCCGCCGAAGCGCGCTTCGAGGAATTGCGCGCTAAGTTCGGCAATAAAGTCGATTTAGTACACGGCCGCATGAAAGGCGCCGACAAGGACGCCGCCATGGCGCGCTTTGCCGCCGGCGAAACGCAGTTGCTGGTCGCCACCACGGTGATCGAGGTCGGCGTCGACGTGCCGGAAGCGACCATCATGGTGATCGAGCACGCCGAGCGTTTCGGCCTGGCGCAAATTCATCAGCTTCGCGGGCGAGTCGGGCGCGGGTCCGGCCACTCGACCTGCCTGCTGCTCTACCGCGCGCCGCTCGGCGAAACTGCCAGGGCGCGACTTGCCGTGCTGCGCGAGACGGAAGACGGCTTCCGCATCGCCGAAGAAGACTTGCGGCTGCGCGGCGAAGGCGACTTGCTCGGCACGCGGCAGAGCGGCCTGCCCGGCTTCCGCATCGCGCGCCTCGAGACGCACGGCAAGTATCTCGGCGCCGCGCGCGACGATGCGGCGCTCATCCTGTCGCGCGATGCCACGTTGCAGGACGCACGTGGCCAGGCGCTGCGGCAGTTGCTCTATTTGTTCGGCAAGGACGAGGCGATCAAACTGATCCGCGCGGGGTAACTTTACTCCACCGTCTCGTGCGGCTTCGCGGCCTGCGCCGCGCGCGCGGTGGCGGCGAGCGAAGCGAGTTTTTTTTGCGCCTCGCCGTCGGGCTGCACCATGCCCGCCGAAATCAGCAGCGTCATGGCGTTCTCCACCGAGATGTCGAGCACGACGAGGTCCTTGCGCAGGACGTAGAAAAAGAACCCGGTGGTCGGGTTGGGCGTGCAGGGCATGAAGGCGGAGATGTGCTCGCCTGGCGGCAGCTTAGCGGTTAGATCGGCGCTCGGCGGCTGCGACAGGAACACCAGCGACCACATGCCGGGCGCCGGGAACTCCACCAGCGCCACCTGCCGGAAGCTCGATCCCGACTTCGAGAACAGCGTCTCGAAAATCTGCTTCATGGTCTTGTAGATCGGCCGTACGATCGGCATGCGGTTGAGCAAGCCCTCGCCCAGCTCCACCAGCGAACGGCCAACCAAATTCGCGGTCAGGAAGCCGAGCAGCGTGAGCGCGACGATTGCGATCACCAGCCCGGTGCCTGGGATCGGCCACGGCAGATAGGTTTCCGGCCGGTATGCCGGCGGGATGAATGGTGTGACAAAGCTGTCGACCCAATTGATGAACGACCAGATCAACCACACCGTGACCGCCAGCGGCCCCGCGACCACCAGGCCGGTCAGGAAATAATTGCGGATCCGGCTCGCAATGCTGGTCTGCGGCGCCACACTGGCTGCCGGCGCGTCGAGCAATTTCGGGTCGAAGTGAGCCATGGCTTAGCAACTTTGCCTATTGCGCATGATCTTATCCGAAAACCGGTGCCCACTTTTCGGGCTCATGCGCATATTATTCCACCGTGACCGATTTCGCGAGGTTGCGCGGCTGGTCCACATCGGTGCCGATGACCGCCGCCGTGTGATAGGCGATAAGCTGCACCGGTATGGCGTAAACCAGCGGCGTCACGGTTGAGGCCATATCCGGCAGGACGATGATATCGGTCGAATCGACAGGGGCTTCCTTGGCGCCTTGCGGGTCGGTCACCAGAATGATCTTGCCGCCGCGCGCCGCCACCTCCTGCATGTTCGACACCGTTTTCTCGAATACGCGGTCGAACGGCGCGATCACGATCACCGGCATGGTCTCGTCGATCAGCGCAATCGGCCCATGCTTGAGCTCGCCGGCAGCGTAGCCCTCGGCGTGGATGTAGGAGATTTCCTTGAGCTTCAGCGCGCCTTCGAGCGCGATCGGGAAACTTGTGCCGCGGCCGAGGTAAAGCACGTCGCGCACTTTGGCGAGGCCCTCGGCGAGCTTCTCGATCTGCGGCTCGAGCGCCAACGCCTCCGCCATCAGGCGCGGCACCCCAATCAGCGCGCGCACCAGGTTCTGCTCGTCTTGCGCCGACAATTCGCCGCGCGCGCGGCCGGCGGCGAGCGCCAGACACGCCAGCACGGCCAATTGGCAAGTAAAGGCCTTGGTCGAGGCGACGCCGATTTCGGGGCCGGCGAGCGTCGGCATCACCACGTCGCTTTCGCGTGCGATGGTCGAGGTCGGCACGTTGACCACGGAGAGGACATGCTGCTTGTGATCCTTTGCGTAACGCAGCGTCGCCAGGGTGTCGGCGGTCTCGCCCGACTGCGATATGAAGATGGCGAGATCGCCTTTTTCCAGTGGCGCCTCGCGATAGCGGAATTCCGACGCGATATCGATTTCCACCGGCAGCTTGGCGAAGCGTTCGAACCAGTACTTCGCCACCAGCCCGGCATAAAAGGCAGTGCCGCAGGCCGACAATGAAAGCCGCTTGAGTTTCTTCCAGTCAAACGGCAATTTCCCCGGCAGAACAATCTTTTCCGTCGTCATGTCAATGTAATGGGCGAGCGTGTGGCCGACCACTTCGGGCTGCTCGTGGATTTCCTTCGCCATGAAGTGCTTGTGGTTGCCCTTGTCCACTAGCTGCGCGGAAGCCGTGGACTTGAGCACCGCCCGCTCGACTTTGCGGCCCTGCTCGTCATGAACCTCGACGCCCTTGTGCGTCAGCACCGCCCAGTCGCCGTCTTCCAGATAGCTGATGGTGTCGGTAAATGGCGCGAGCGCAATCGCGTCCGAGCCGAGATACATCTCGCCATCGCCGTATCCGATGGCGAGCGGCGAGCCTTTGCGCGCGCCGATCATCAGATCGTCCTCGCCGGCGAATACGAAGGCGAGCGCAAAAGCGCCGCGCAACTGCTTGAGCGCGGCAGCCACCGCCTCGGCCGGCGGCTTGCCCTTCTTCATCTCATCGGTAACGAGATGGGCGACCACTTCGGTGTCGGTCTCGCTGCCAAACTTGGCGCCGCTCTTGATGAGCCGTTCGCGCAATTCACGGAAATTCTCGATAATGCCGTTATGCGCGACCGCGACGCGGTCGGTGGCGTGCGGATGCGCATTGCTCTCGGTCGGCTTGCCATGCGTCGCCCAGCGGGTGTGGCCGATGCCGATATTGCCCGCCAGCGGCTCCTTCGCCAGGCGCTTTTCCAACGCGGCGAGCTTGCCCTCGGCGCGCCGGCGGCCGAGTGTGCCGTGATCAAGCGTGGCAACGCCGGCGGAGTCGTAGCCCCGGTATTCGAGGCGTTTGAGCGCCTCGACCAGATGGCCGGCAACCGGCTCGCGTCCAATAATTCCGACGATCCCGCACATCCGTTTGGATGGCCCCTATCCTTGCGGTCCTGGTTTAACCGGCGTCGCCAAACATATGGAAATCAAAACGCATTTCGCCATATGACAGCGGCGGATGCGGCCTCAAGGCTTATTTCTTGGGCTTTTTCTCTTTCTTCTTGCCCAAGCTCTTGAGCGCCCGCAAGCGTTTAGCCCATCCAGCCTTAACGGTCTGCTCCCCGCGCGCGATGGCCAGCGCATCGTCCGGCACATTCTTGGTCACCACCGACCCGGAGCCGATGTAGGCCCCGTCGCCGATCTTGACCGGCGCCACCAGCGCCGAATTCGAGCCGATGAAGGCGCCCTTGCCGATGTCGGTGCGATGCTTGGCGACGCCATCGTAATTGCACGTGATGGTGCCCGCCCCGATATTGGCCCCCGCTCCGACCCGCGCGTCGCCGATATAACTGAGGTGATTGGCTTTTGCCCCGGCTTCGATCTTGGCCTCCTTCACCTCGACGAAATTGCCGATATGCACGTCCGGCCCAAGTTCGGCCCCGGGCCGTAGCCGCGCGAAGGGCCCGACACGCGCGCCCTTGCCAACATGGGCTCCTTCCAAATGGGAAAATGCGCGGATCAGCGCGCCGTCATCGACCGTCACGCCCGGCCCGAACACCACATTCGGTTCCACGGTGACGTCCTTGCCGAATTTGGTGTCGGCGGACAGAAACACCGTTTCCGGCGCGATCAAAGTGACGCCGGCATCGAGCGCCGCGGCGCGCAGACGCTGCTGCAATACGGCCTCGGTTTCGGCGAGCTGCGCCTTGGTATTGATGCCGCGCATGTCATCTTCCTCGGTTTCGATTGCGACCGCCTTCAAGCCCATATCGTGGGCGATGGCAACGGCGTCGGTGAGATAGAATTCGTCTTTGCAGTTGTTGTTATCGATGCGATCGAGGATTTCGAGCGCGGTTTTGCCGGACAACGCCATCAGCCCGCCGTTGCAAAGCCCGATCTTCCGCTCCTCGAACGTGGCGTCGCGCTCCTCGCGGATCGCCAGCAATTGGTCGCCGCGCATCACCAGCCGCCCATAGCCGGCAGGATTTTCAGGCCGGAAACCCAGCACCGCGACCGCGGCGCCCTTTCCCAATGCAGCGCGCAGCTCGCGCAGCGTCTGCGGCCGCACCAGCGGCGTGTCGCCGAACATCACCAGAATATCGTCGGGCAACCGTCCATTAGATTTGCCCGCGATCGCCGCGCGCGCCGAGAGCACCGCATGCGCGGTACCGCGCCGTTGCGCCTGTTCAAAAACCGCCGCCTTGGGTGCAAAAACACGCGCTTCCGCGGCAACCACGTCATGATCGGGCCCGACCACCACGGCGATGTCGCCGCCGCCCGCCTGTTTCGCCGCGGTCAGCACGTGCGCAAGCAACGTGCGTCCGCCGATAGTGTGCAGCGCCTTTGGCAAGATGGAGCGCATGCGGGTGCCCTCGCCGGCCGCCAGCACGATCGCAAGGCACGTTCGTTGTTGGGCGTTTTTTCCACTCACCGGGTTGCAACCATTGGGGCGTTGTCGATACATCGATCCGGCCATCACGGTCCGGCGTCGCGCTTGCCCTTCGCGCCAAGCAATGAAAGCGAGCTTTGCCGGATTCTGCTAACGTTTTCAATGATGTGATTCGCCCCCTTTGAGGCTGCCCATGGCGAACGAGATCACGCCGCCGGAACCCGATTCGTCTAGCTTCTTCAAACGTCTTCGCCGGCATGCCTTGTGGCGCCTGTTCGGCTGGGGCGGCGCCGCGTGTCTCGCGCTTGCCGCTGTTGCGCTCACCAGCCAAACCGAGGCCGGCGGTCAACGGTTGCGGCTTGCCTTCGGCGCTTCCAGCGCGCCCGTACAGGTGATCACCAGGCTTTCGCCGCGCACGGCCGAGGTCGAAGCCGAGACCGAACGCCTCACCGCCCAACTGCACGACCTTACCGCCGACCGCGACCGGCTGACCGCGCGAATTGCCACACTCGAACATAGTCTCGACGACATGACCGGCTCGATTAGACGCCAGAGCGAGCAGATCGCCGCTGCGCGCGCCGCCAATGTTCCCCCGCCTGCCCCCAGCGCGCCGGGAACCGCGCCGGTGGTCATCCTCAAAACGGCACCGTCGCCCGGTCCAGCCAACCTGCCGTGGTTCGTCGCGATGCGAACGCCGCAAGCGGCCGAACCTCCGGTGCCGCCCGAAGCGGTGGACGCCATTACCGGTTCGGTCCCGTTGCCACCGGTCCGCGTCGGGGCCAGCCCGGCGAACGAGCCGCCGCCGGCCAAGGATGAATTCGCCATCGATCTCGGCACCGGCGCCACCGTTGAAGGCTTGCGCGGCCACTGGCTAGGTTTGCAGGCCAAATACGGATCGCTGCTCAAGGGCTTGCACCCGGTCGTATCGCAGCGCCTGAAGCTGCCGACGGGTTACACCTATCGTCTGCTGGCGGGGCCGCTGCCCAGCGCCGAGGATGCGGCGCGCCTGTGTTCCCGTTTCGCCGGCTTGCGCACCGGCTGCCACCCGGCCAAGTTCATGGGCACGCAGCTCGCCGAGCATTGATTGTCGGCGCGCCGCTTGAACGGCATACTCTCGATCTTTCGGAAGTCGTCCTCATGAAATTGTTCCTGCCGAGCGCGCGCGCGACCAATTATCTTTTGATCGTGGGCTTTTGCTCGCTCGGTAATGCGCTCTACATCCGCTATTTGGCGATCGAGCAGGCCAATGTCGGCTTGGCTTGTGCGGCCGGACTCGACACCTGGCTTTGTTTCTCGCGCCGCATCGCCATCGCGCTTTACGACAACACCGTATTCGGCTGGGCCGCGCTTGCCGTCGCCGCGCTCAACCTGCTGCGGCCGTCACTGGTTCTATTTGGCTTGGCGCTCGCCCTCGCCTGCTTCGGCATCGTGCTTTACAACATCCAGCTTTCGGCGCTTGCCTTCGGGCTGTTGGCGCTCAGCTTCGCGCGTCGCGCACCCGAGCCAGACTGAACGCGAACGCGGCAAACGCCGCGCACAGCCATAGCGACTGCCAATTGGCGAGACCTTCATTGAGCACGATGTAGGGTATCGCCAGCGCGAGCATGCCGGCAGCGGCCCATTCGGCAGCGCCATGACGGCCAGCCGGCCGCGGCATGAAAAGGCTGTGCGTGAGGAACGGCACCGCCGCTGTGGTCAGCGGCGCGAATGGAAAGTCCCGGTAGCGCGGATCAAACACCAGGCCGAGCGCGGCCAAGATCGCGAGCAGCATGGTCGCGATCATCAACGCGCCGACGAGCCGCGCCAGTGGATCGCGAGCGCGTTCGGCAGCCGGACCGAGCAGGCGCGAATACCGTGGCAGCGCCACGCCCCGTATCGCCGCCGCGCTGACGCTCGGCGGAACCAGCAGCGCAATGGCAACGTAGGCGAGCGAGCGCAGCCACCCGCCAAAACCCAAGGATTCGACCGGGACATTGGCGAGGCTCCAGCCGATCAGCGCGCCGCCGGCGATCGCGTTTACCGTCACCGCCAGCCAAAGCCTCGGCGGCACGTCGCGCCGCGCACTCAAGGCGGTGCCAAACACGATCAGCGCGAACAGAATTCCGCCGGCCGCCTGCCATCGCCATTGCGGATGATTGGAAACCGCTTCGCCCCAGATGAACTTCGGCGCGCGCGTGGCATCGTCGAGCACACCCCAATGGCCGCCGACAGTGCCTTCGAGCGCACGCTTCCACGGCTCGTCAAAAGCCTCGATGACGTTGACGCGGAAATTGTCGCGCTTGCCGAGCGCCAGCACGTCCTGGATGACGCGCGCCTCGTTCGCCGGCGACGGCAGCGCGCCTTTGCGCATGCGGCCCGCGCTCGGCCAGCCGACCTCGCCGATGATGACTTCCTTGCCGGGAAAGGCGGCCACTACGCGGCGGCGGATCGAATCCACGTGCGCGGCGGCATCGCGCGCCGCGATCGGGAAATCCTCCCAATACGGCAGGATGTGGATGGTGATGAAATCGACCGCCGAAGCCAGGTCGCGATTGCGCAGCCAATATTCCCACACGTCAGCATAGGTCACAGGTACTTTTACCCGCGCCTTCACGGCGCGGATGGTGGCGGCGAGATCCTCCGGCGACATCTCGCCGCGCAGCAGCACCTCGTTGCCGACCACCACCGCGCGGATCGTGTCGGGATAGCGATTGGCAAGCGCCACCGCAGCCTCGACCTGCTCGCGGTTCTTGTCGGCTTGGCCCGAGAGCCAGAGACCCTGCAGTACCTTCAGGCCCAGGCGAGCGGCGATCCCGGCGATCTTGTCCTGGCCGAACTCGGTCGAATAAGTGCGCACGCAGTCGCTGATCTTGGCCAAACGGGTCAGATCATCCTCCATCTGGGCAGCGGAAATCTGCGTCTTGGCATCGAGCGGGGTCTGGCTGCCGCGGAACGGCGAATAGGACAGGCAGTAGAGTTTTTCGCCGGCCCCAAGCGGGGATTTTGGCATCGATACCGCCGCGCCAAGCCAGAGCCAAAAACCGGCAATGACCGACGCCGACAAGACGAGGCAGGCTAGACCAAGGCGCATCGGAGTGAACCCGTTCCGGCAGGACGAACGACCGGACCGGCTTATAGTGGCCCTTTGCGCCTGCCAAGCCGCGGTCTTAACGACGCCGTGCAGTGACGCTGGACAACAGCAGGCCGTTCGGGCCAACTCTTTTGCACCAAGTCTTTGAACCAAGGCTTGCGCCGGGGAAAACCCCGTCCGAGACGGCAGCTTGGGTTGAGCGTGCGTATCTTCCAGACAACGATTGCCGGAGCGGCCGGCTCAAAGCGCCGCAATCGCGTCCCAATCCGGTCCCATAGCAGACCGGACATCGGGCGGGCGGCCTTCATCAATGCCGGCGGGACTATGCCGTTGATTTCGTTTTTGCGTCTATTCCGTGCTGTACTCTGCGTTGCGGCGTTGAGCGTCAGCGCGACCGCGGCTATCGCCCAGAGCGGTAGCCCCAAACCACCCGAACAGAAACCAGCCGGCGAGACCGTCAAAGACGGCCAGAAGAGTATCGACGAGATTGCCGAGGCGGCGCGCGTCCTCACCGGCCCGGCCGGCAACCCAGAATGCGTCTGGCTCGGCCGCCGGGTGGTCAGCCTGCTCTGGCGCGACGACCTCGACACCGCCTTCCGCCACCTCGACCTCTATGACCGGTTCGGCTGCCCGAGCTCGCATATTCAGGCCACTTTCCGCTGCGTGGTCCGCCAGGGTCATATCGATCCCAAAGCCCAGGACAGCCTCAACGGCCGGGTGCACGCCTGCTGGCTTAATCCGGGCCTTGCCCCGACACCTGCGGCCGCCGCCCAGCCGCCTGCTTCAGCCGGAACCGGTTCGCACTGACCGAGTTGATTTGGCGCAACTCAAAATTTCTTCGTGTTGCTATGCGTCCGTCAAGGAATTGCCATGTCTGCTATTTACTTGAAAAGACACCTAATGCCGATCTATGCTGCGTTGCCGCAGAAACAGCATCGGCTGAGCCCAGGGGACGGGCTCAAGGGTCTGAAATCCCGCCCCATTTGGTTGTAAGTCAATGCGCTCCGTCGCTGCCGTGATCGCCCTCGTGGCGTGCGTGCAAGCCGGATTGTGGGCTCTTGCGTCACACCAGACGAGCGCTCCCGATTTCGATGGCCAACTCGCCAGCGTCTCCTATGCGCCGTTTGGCGGCGCCGCCCACCCCGATTCCGGCACCCGGGCACAAGCCGCTCAAATACGCGCCGACCTCCAGATGCTGGCGCCGATGACGCGGGCTATCCGTACCTATTCGTCCACCGGCGGGGTCGAACTGGTGCCCGGTATCGCCCAGGAATTCGGCCTGCGGGTCACGGTCGGCGCCTGGATCGACAAGAATAAGGATCGAAATGATCGCGAAATCGCTTCGGTGATCGACCTTGCCAAGCGTCACAGCAACGTCAACGGCATCATCGTCGGCAATGAAACCATCTACCGCGCCGATCAGACCGTTCCCGAACTGATCAAGAAAATTCAGCAGGTTAAGCGTTCGACCAACGTGCCCGTCACCACCGGCGAAATCTGGAACGTGTGGATCGAGCATCCGGAGTTGGTGTCGCAAGTCGATTATATTGCCGCGCACATCCTGCCCTATTGGGAAGGCTTCTCCGCCAAGCAGACTGTCGATCAGGCGATCCTGATCTACGACAAGCTGCGGGCAGCCTATCCCGGCAAGCGCATCGTCATCGCCGAGTTTGGCTGGCCGAGCGCAGGCTACAACATGCACAACGCCGTTCCGGGGCGCGTCGAGCAGGCTACCGTGTTGCGCGACTTCGTCACCCGCGCCGAGGCCTACGGCATCGACTACAACATCGTCGAAGCGATCGACCAGCCGTGGAAGACCAATGAAGGCGGCGTCGGTCCCTATTGGGGTCTGTTCGACGCCTCACGCCAGCCGAAATTCGACTGGACCGGACCGATCAGCGATCCCGATCATTGGAAGCTCGCCGGCATCGCTTTGCTGGTGAGCGTGCTGCTGTCGCTGCCGCTTTTGGCGATGAACGGCGTAACCTTCCGCCAATCGGTGACGCTTGCCGCCGCCGCCAATGTTGTCGGCGCCTGGTCGGCTGCCGTGTTCGCCTTCTGGAACGGACATTATTTCGTTCCCGGCGCGGTCTTCGCGCTCGGCCTCGGCCTCCTGTTGCTGATCCCGCTGCTCGTCATCGCACTGGCGCGCATCGATGAACTCGCGGCGATCGCCTTCGGCCGCAAACCGTTGCGGCTGATCGAGGCTCCCCCGCTCGCACCCGATGCAGCAGCGCCGAAAGTATCGATTCACATTCCGGCCTATAACGAGCCGCCGGAGATGCTCAAGCAGACGCTCGACGCTGTCGCGCGGCTCGATTATCCGAATTTCGAATGCGTGGTGGTGATCAACAACACCCCCGATCCGGCGCTGTGGCGGCCGATCGAAGAGCACTGCAGCACGCTCGGCGACCGCTTCAAGTTCGTCAACGCCGAAAATCTGCAAGGCTTCAAGGCCGGCGCGCTACGGCTCGCCCTGGTGCACACTGCCGCCGACGCCGAGGTGCTCGCCGTCATCGATGCCGACTACGTCGTTGAGTCCAACTGGCTCAAGGACCTGGTGCCGCTGTTCGCCGATCCAACGATTGCGCTGGTGCAGGCACCGCAGGATCATCGCGACGGCGGCCGCAGCGTCATGCACCAGGCCATGAACGGCGAATATGCCGGCTTCTTCGACATCGGCATGGTGCAGCGGAACGAAGTCAACGCCATCATCGTGCACGGCACCATGTGCCTGATCCGCCGCTCGGCGCTCGAAGCCGCCGGCGGCTGGTCGAGCGATACGATCTGCGAGGATACCGACCTCGGCCTCACCTTGCTCGAGCTCGGCTGGCGTGCGCATTACACCAACAAGCGTTACGGCTATGGCCTCCTGCCCAACTCGTTCGACGCCTACAAGAAACAGCGCCACCGCTGGGCCTACGGCGGATTCCAGATCCTCAAGAAGCATTGGCGCCGTTTCCTGCCCGGCGCCAGCCGCCTGAGCCGCGACCAGAAGCGCGAATTCGCGCTCGGCTGGCTTAACTGGCTCGGTGCCGAAAGCCTCGGCGTCGCGGTCGCCATCCTCAACATTATCTGGGTGCCATTTGTCGCCATTCTCGACATCGCGGTGCCTGACCGGATTCTGACCGTCCCGATCCTGGCGAGCTTCGTAGTCTCGCTGCTGCATTTCGTGACGTTGTACCGGCTGCGCGTGCGCACAAACGTGGCGCAGCTCAGTGGCTCGGTGTTTGCCGCCATGTCGGTACAATGGACGGTGGCGCGCGCCGTGACCTTCGGATTGATCAAGGATCATCTGCCCTTCGTGCGCACCGACAAGGGCGGTGTGCGGCGTCCGACCGATTTCCACGCGTTCTGGGAAGCGGTGCTGGCGGGCCTGCTCATCCTCGGTGCGGTCTTGCTTTATGTGACCAACTACAAGGAAGTGCACGAGATCAACATCTTCGCCGTTGTGCTGCTGGTGCAGAGCCTGCCGTTTATCGCCGCGGCGGGACTGGCCGTGCTTGAGCGGACCCAGTTCAACGATTTCGCCACCTGGCGCGCGCTCGATGCGCGGGCGCGCGAACTCGTCGCCCGGCGGCCGCAACCTGCGCCGGCGCCGGTCGTCACCGAACGCCGCGAGTTGGTGCCGTAGCGAATTATCCCGGCAGCGCCGTCTCCACCAGCTTCACCCAATACGAGGTGCCCAACGGGATCACGTCGTCGTTGAAATTATACGACGGGTGATGCAGGCCGGCGCTGTCGCCGTTGCCGACCCAGATGAAGGCGCCGGGCCGCTCGTTGAGCATGAAGGAGAAATCCTCGCCGCCCATCATCGGCGGCAGTGCGGTGTCGACTTTGTCGTCGCCGGCGATCTGCTTGGCCACCGAGGCGGCGAAGTCGGTCTCGCGCTCGTGGTTCACTAGCACCGGGTAATTGCGCACATAGGTGAGCTTGGCCTTGGCGCCGTAGGCCGCCGCCGTGTTCTCGACCACATGATGCAACCGCTTTTCCAGCAGCACGCGCACGTCCTCGGCGAGGCTGCGCGCGGTGCCGCGCAACTGTGCCGTCTGCGGGATGACATTCTCGGTATTGCCGGCATGAAACATGCAGATCGACACCACGCCCGACTTGAGCGGATCGACGTTGCGCGACACGATCGACTGGATGGCATTGATGATCTGCGCGCCGACCAGCACGGTATCGATGCCGAGATGCGGCCGCGCGGCATGGGCGCCGACGCCTTCAATGTCGATCGAGACAAAATCGGTCGCCGCCATCATGGCGCCGGCGCGGATGCCGAACTGGCCGACCGGCATGCCGGGATAATTGTGCATGCCGTAGACCTCGTCGATCTTGAAGCGCGTCATCAGCCCGTCCTTGACCATGGCCTTGCCGCCGGCGCCGCCCTCCTCGGCCGGCTGGAAGATGACGACCGCCGTGCCGGCGAAATTGCGCGTCTCGGCGAGATACCGCGCGGCGCCGAGCAGCATGGCGGTGTGCCCGTCATGGCCGCAGGCGTGCATCTTGCCGGGCACCGTCGACTTGTACGGCAGGTCGTTCGCTTCCTCGATCGGCAGCGCATCCATGTCGGCGCGCAAGCCGATCACCTTGTCCGACTTGTTATCCGACTTGCCCTTGCGGCCGTGGATGACGCCGACCACCCCGGTGCGGCCGAAGCCCGGCACCACCTCGTCGCAGCCGAAGGCCTTGAGCTTGTCGGCGACGACGCCGGCGGTGCGCAGCACGTCGTATTGCAGTTCCGGATGGGCATGCAGATCGTGCCGCCATTCGGCGATTTCGGGCGCAAGGTCAGCGACGCGGTTGACGATCGGCATGAGGAGGCTCCTGTAAAATCCCAGTGTAGCAAACGTCCGGGGCCAGGCGCGAGTTCAACAAATGGCGCAAAGTGCCGCTTTGGCGGGCGGTTCGGCTTGACCAAGCGGGCCAGCGCCCCTAAACCCACGCCCAGCGCATGGCCCGAAAACGGCTACCGGTTTTCGGATAAGATGATGCGCCACGGCAAAGTGACGAGCGCGTAGCTCAGCTGGTAGAGCACCTGACTTTTAATCAGGTGGTCATGGGTTCGAGTCCCATCGCGCTCACCAATAATTTCGGCACGTTCGACCTCCATTGCAGAAACCGCCGACCCTATTTTGTCGGCCTGCCGACGACGCTCCGGCGAACGAGCGGAGGATGCCATGACCGAATTGCAGCCGTGGACTATTGCAGTAATTGCTGGCCTCGGAGTTTTGATCGCTTATTTCCAATGGCGGATGGCGCATCAGCGCGTGGTATAGGACCTGTTCGACAGGCGAGTGCGAACATTTGAGCTAGCGGAGCAATCCTGCACAAACATCGTTTCGTCCGCAAAACCTAGTGTAGAAGACCTGCGACATTTGCATCAAGCGAAGGGCCAAGCCCGTTTTTATTCGGCGCCGATGTGAACTCGTATTTAAAAGAACGGATTGCCGATTGTGCTCTTCTGATGTCAATGACTGATGAAGTGATCAACGCTAGGCCAGAAGCTCAACGCCACGTATTAACTGACAAAACGGCCGACGCGCTAATGAGGATTGCGAGCTTCCAGGATGAAGCACCACCAATCTTTGCAACGTACACACGACTTACCCAAAAAATGCCGAGTACATGGCTTCCATCGTAATGCATGCAACTTCGATGCACTTAGATGATTGGATTGTGGGCCAACTAAAGGCCGGTGGGACTTGGCGGCGCGCGCTGTGGCTTTCGAGTCCGCTGCTCGTCACCGTGCTATGATTCGAAGCCCTGTCGAGCCACACACCCAATGGCATCTGACGGTGAGCTCGCGCAGCGCCGCCCTCGCCGTCGCGATTACCTTGTCGGCGGCGGTCCTATCGATGCAACAGCGGCCATCGCTGCGCGACCTGCGGCCTCATGTCGATTTGATGACTGCAAAACTCAGGCGGCGTCGCCCAAACTGACAGCGCCGATCTCATAAACGTTTCGTATTTTTGCCGGCGCGATTCGCCAATTCGTATTGTGCAGCGCCAAAGCAAAGCGATTTGTTGCAAAACTTTAACGTCCCGGCCACCACAGTTTCACCAAAGGGTCGCGTCCTCGCCACGATGCACGTCTAATCCGGCGCACGTGGACATGGATCACAGGGAGACCGAGACCATGCGAACTCGAAACCAGCTCGGCGAAGCTCGCGCGTATCCGTTCCGTTGCCAATCCCGTGCGTTGCCCGCATTGCGGCGATTGGATGGTTGCCCCCGTCGTATCAGAGTTTGTCGAGGGCGGCGAAATTCGCCACCACTGGGAATGCGACGCCTGCGGCGAATTCTCCGCAACCGCCATCCCGCTCACGCCCCATTGAATGTATTCGTCCGGAATAGGTGTTAGGGTGTGGTGTTACTTCGGTCAGGCTGACCAAAGCCTGATCCATGGGGAGGAGCACACATGACGTCGACCATTTTGCGGTCCACCGCGGCCGCGATAACTTTTGCGGCCGCCTTTGCTCTCGCCACTCCGTCGATGGCGGAAATGATGAACTTCAAGGCCACCATGAACGGCAAAAGCGAAGTGCCCGCGAATGCCACCGCCGGCACCGGCACGGTGACCGCGACCTACGACACCGCGACCAAGAAGCTTACCTGGAAGGGCAGCTATAGCGGCCTGACCGGCCCCGCCACCGCCGCCCATTTCCATGGGCCGGCGCCCGTCGGCAAGAATGCCGGCGTGATGGTCCCGATCACCCCGAACGGCCCCTCGTTCGAGGGCTCGGCTACGCTCAATGACGCCCAGGCCAAGGCCCTGGTCGACGGCGACATGTACGTCAATGTCCACACCGCAGCCAATAAAGGCGGCGAGATTCGCGGCCAATTGACGAAATAGCCGTATCGCAGCCGTAGGCTTCGGCGGCACATCGGAACGAACAGCCCGCCCGGTTGCCAGACCGGCGGGTCTTTCGTTGTCAAAACAGCGGTCGATCGCCCTTGGCGGCAGACATAGCGCCGTTTAAACCTTTGCACAGAGACCATTCCTCACCCACGCCCGAAGGAGCGATCATGGCCGATTACGATGGTGACGCGGCGCCCATTCTGGTGGCCGGCGGCGGCATCGGCGGTCTGGTCACGGCCTTCGCGCTGGCGCGCCAGGGTTTTCCGGTACGCATTTTCGAGCAGGCGTCCGAATTCCGCGAGGTCGGTGCCGGAATCCAACTCGGCCCCAACGTCTTCCGCGTGCTGGACAAGATCGGGCTGAAAGAGGCGGTGCTGGGCGACTGCCACCTGCCGCCGGCGCAGGAGATGCGCGATGCGCTCAACGGCAAGCTGATCACCCGCATTCCGCTCGGCGATGAATTCATGGCGCGCTTCGGCCAGCCTTATGCCGTCACGCATCGCGCCGACATCCACGCGATCCTGCTCAACGCCTGCCTCGGCAACGACCTGATCACCATGGAAACCAGCCGCCGCGTCGACGGCTTCCAGGAACGGGGCAAAGGCGTCGTCGTCACGCTCGCAAACGGCGAAGAGGTCGAGGGCCGCGCGTTGATCGGCTGCGACGGCATGTGGTCGGGAATCCGCGAGCGGATCGTCGGCGACGACAAGCCGCGGGTGTCCGGCCATATCGCCTATCGTGCCGTGCTCAAGCGCTCTGACGTGCCCGCCGACCTGTGGCGGCCGGACGTGGTGCTGTGGGCCGGCCCGCGTACGCACTTCGTGCATTACCCGCTGCGCCGCGGCGAACTCTACAATCTTGTCGCGGTGTTCCACTCCGACCGCTACGAGGAAGGCTGGGACGCGGAAGGCAGCAAGGAACTGCTGTGGCAGCATTTCAAGGGCCAGCGGCCGGAAGTGCTGCGCATGCTCGAGCGCATCGAGACTTGGCGTATGTGGGTGTTATGCGACCGCGAGCCGGTGCGGGAATGGTCGAAAGGCCGCGTCACTTTGCTCGGCGATGCCGCCCATCCGATGCTGCAATACCTGGCGCAAGGCGCCTGCATGGCAACCGAGGATGCGGTGGTGCTGGCGGAAAAAGTGGCGGCTGCGCCGGATAACCTGCCGGCTGCGTTCAAGGCCTACGAGCAGCAGCGCTACCTGCGCACCGGCCGCGTGCAGATCATGGCGCGCGTCTACGGCGAGTTCTATCACGCGCGCGGCGTAGCCGCCGAATTGCGCGACTTGGCGCTCGGCGGCCGCACGCCGCAGCAGAGCTACGAAGGCATCGCGTGGCTTTACGACGGGCCGTAATTAGTACTACAGACTGACGATTGTGCGCGTGCGCGAGCAAGTCCGACTTACCGTAAAGGAGGATGGCATGATGCGCGTTATCAAGATTGTCCTCGTCCCGATGTTGCTTCTGTGCGCCGGAGGCTCTGCGGCGGCCGGACCATTTACCGCCTTATTCATCTTTGGCGACAGCACCGTCGACACCGGCTGGTACATAAACAATGACTGCGGCGAACCGAATTACAACAACTATATACAACATCAGCCTTCCCTGGGGGTCGGCAAACCAACGTCGAGCCCGGGACTAATGTCGGTCGAAGTTCTTGCGAAAGCCATCGGTGTCACGGCCGCCCCCGCGAACCAGACCAACGGCACCAACTACGCGACCGGCGGCGCAAAGAATTTCAGACATAACTTGTCGATGGGCGACGGCTTCCCAAACGCGGTTCCAACCGTAACTCAAATCAAAAATTATCTGATCGCCAATCAGGGCCATGCAAGCAGCACTGCTCTGTATGTCATCAGCTCCGGCGACAACGATGTCACCTTTGCGCTCAAGCATCCGGGCAACAAGAATTATCTGACGAAGGCCGCGAACGCGCTCGCGAAAGAAATCAAGGTGCTGCAGCAAGACGGCGCAAAATACATCATTGTCGTCGGTCTTCCGCAATCATACGGCAGTACGCAGCAGAAGAGAAACTTTCGCGCCACCTACAATACGAAGCTTAAGAACAAGCTGAACTCTCCCCCCGTACCCGTAAGCTTTTTATGGGCCGACGCAGACCATGTCCGCAAAGTTATGGAAAGCCACAATACCAACCCTCCCACTTCGAGTCCTTTTGACATCACTAACTACGCCATCGGCAAAACAGGCTGCACCGCAATGTGTCCGCATACGGGATGCTCTATGCCGAGTGCGCAGAGCGGTATCACGACGGACTGGGCCTATGTCTGTTCGACAACAGCGGGCGCTCCGTCGACTGCGACGAACGACGCTGCTTCGGAATGGGCGGACGACAACCACTATGCCACCGGCGGGCAGAAAGTCTTGGGCACTTACCTCTACTGCGCAGCCCAGAATCAGTGGCAAAACCTCACTTGGGGCAGCAGTTCGATCGACTGCACGAAGGTCCCGTCGTCGCTCTTGAAATGACCGAGCCCGCTTTTTCCAGCGGTGGGACGAAAGGCGACAACGGCGGATTCAGATCCGAACCTTTTGCCGGCGAAGCCGGTCTAACGTAGCGGATCACCGGACGAAGGGTCATGAAGACGGCATTTCGGCGCGCGGCTTTGGCATGGATCTGTCGCCCTCGCGATGATGACGGCCTATGCGCTCGGCCAGGACAAGCCCCCGCTCAAGCCGCCTTACGAAGTCACGCTCGACATCGACCATGACGGCAAGACGGATCGCGCCGTGCTGGTGGAGAACCCGGCAACCGGAAACGGTGATCTTTACATTTACCTTGCGACCGGCTCTGAAAAGCTCTACCCGACGCGCAAGCCGGCGATCGTCAAAAAGACGCTCACCACCGCCCGCATTCTCCGGTTCGAGAGCAACAACAAGGGGTCGCTGATCGTCATGTCGGGTTGCGGCGGATGCAGCAACGACTACGCAACGACGCTGACGATCGTGCATCGCGGCGGCGCGTTTCTGGTCGGTAGCGTCAGCTATGACTGGGACACGCGCAGCGGCGTCGGCAGCTGCAGCTTCGACTTTCTGACCGGCAAAGGCATCCGATCGCGCGGGCTCGCCAAGGGCAAGCCGTTCACGGCAAAACTCGCTCCGGTCAACCTTGCCGACTGGTCCGACGAGAAACGTCCCAAAGCCTGTCGGTAAAGCCGGTCACGCCTCCTTCAACTCCCTCACCTCGCCCAGCGTCAGCAGGCGCGGCGCGCTGCCGTCGAAATAGACGAAACGCAAGCGCCGCCGGTGCGTGACCATGCGCGCCGGCAGCGGATCGTAGCGCATGGCGCCGCCGCCAAGTTGCGGCATCAGCGCGCCGACATCGGTGACCGCGTCGCTCTCGACCCGCAGCATCACCAGCTTGCGGCCTTCCGCGTCGGCCGCCTCGAACGGAATGCGCGCCAGCCGCAAAAAGCTCGCCGGGTCCTTGGCCGTGGCAAAACCTTCGACAAAGGCCATTTCGACGAGATCGAGATCCGGCTCATGATGCTCGTGTTGGTGCGTGTGGTCGTGCGGCAGATGCGGCGTCTGCCACTGCACGGTACCGCGGATCGGTTGCACATGATTGTGCCCGGCGCCCGCGCCGTTGCCGTGGTGGTGATGATCGTGGTCGTGTCCCTGGTGCATCGTTGCCTCCCCTAGTACGCGACCGGTTTGTCGATCAGCTTCTTGTGGCTGCCGAGCTTGCCGTGCGCGACCATCGAGCCGAGCGCCTCGACCACCACGCGCACGCCGACCAGCGCGGTAATGTCGGACGTGTCATAAGGCGGCGATACCTCGACCACCTCCAGCCCGCACAGGCCTTCGGCCGCGACCAGGCCCAACAGCTTGAGCGCCTCGCGCGGCAGGAAGCCGCCCGGCTCCGGCCAGCCGGTGCCCGGCACGAAGCCGCAGTCGATCGAGTCGACGTCGAAGGAGATGTAGACGGCGTCGGCGTCCTTCCACGCCAGCTCCAGCGCGATCTCGGCGGTCTTGTCGAGGCCGATCTTCTCGATGTCGGCGATGGTGAGCACGTTGGTGCTGCGCTTGCGCGCCTCCTGCACGCCGGCGCGCGGCACCTGCCAGCCGCCGATGCCGAGCTGCACCAGATTGGTCGGCTTGACGTTCGGCAGATTGGTCGCCCAGAACCACGGCGTGGTGTGCATGCGCTCGTCGAGATCCTTCTCCTGGATGTCGATGTGGCGGTCGAAATGGATGATGCCGATGCGCTTCGACGTGCATTGCGCGATGCCGCGCACGCAGGGGAAGCCGATCGAATGATCGCCGCCCAACATCAGCGGCAGCGCGCCGGACGAAAACACATGCGCGACGCCGCGCGAAATCTGGTCGAAACTCTTTTCCAGATTGCCGGGAATGGTGAACACGTCGCCGGCGTCGCACAGCGTCATCTGCTCGCGCAGGTCGACGCCGAGCTCGTAATTGTAGGGCGTGTAGAGCGCTGAGATGCGGCGAATGCCCTGCGGCCCAAAGCGCGTGCCAGGGCGATAGGTGGTGCCGGAGTCGAACGGAATACCGAGCACAGCGGCGTCGTATTTCGACACGTCGCGCACGTTCTCGACGTAGGGCGCTTTCAGGAAGGTGTTGATGCCGGCGAAATGCGGCAGTTCACCACGCGAGAAAGTCGGGATCGACTTGTCGGTCAGGCTGTCGGCGCCGGGCAGGCCCATGTCGAGCGCCCATTGCTGCTCCTTGCGCCAGCCGGCCTCCGACAATTTCCCTTCCGCGTCGAGCGACTTCCAGCCTTGCGTGGCCATCTTGTCGAAGTCGGGATGGTGGCGGCGGACGCGTTCGGGCACGGGAAACAATCCGGCCTTGCGCGAGACGCGCGTGAATGGATGTCGCATCAATGATCTCCTTTTTGTCGTTGCCCGGCGTTGATCGAATGGTCGTCCTTAAAACAGATGACTGTAGCGTTCCACTTCCCATTGGCTGACGGTCAGGTGGTAACTTTCCCATTCCATGGTCTTGTACTTGACGAATTCGTCGCGCAGCTCCTTGCCGAGCGCCTCTTCCATCAGCGGATCGGCGGCAAAGGCCGCAACGGCTTCCTGCAAGGTCTGCGGCAGGAAATCGATGCCGCGCCCGCGCCGCGCGGAGTCGGAGATGGTGTAGAGGTTGTCCTCGTTCGGATTGCCGGGATCGATCTTGTTGCGGACGCCGTCGAGACCGGCAGCGAGCGCCAGCGTCGCGGCGAGATACGGATTGACCGCGCCATCGGCGTTGCGTGACTCGCATCGCCCGCCGCCCATCGGCACCCGCACCGAATTGGTGCGATTGTTGGAGCCGTAGGAATTGAACACCGGCGCCCAGGTGAAGTAGCTCATGGCGCCCTGGCGCACGAGACGCTTATAGCTGTTCACCGTCGGCGCGAAGGCCGCGCAAAGCGCGCGGCCGTGCTTCAAGATGCCGCCGATGAAATGATAACCGGTTTCGGTCAGACCCAGTCCGCGCGGATCGTCCTTCGGATCGCGCTTGAACACGTTGTCGCCGCCGGCGAGGTCGTAGAGCGACATGTTGAAATGCGCGCCGCAGCCGGTCTTGTCGGCAAAGGGCTTGGGCATCATGGTCGCCAGCAACCCCTCCTCCTTGGCGTAGTGCTTGGCCATGTAGCGGAAGAAGATCAGCCGGTCGCACATGGTCAGCGCGTCGGCGTATTTGAAATCGAACTCGTATTGCCCGTTGGCGTCCTCGTGGTCGAAGGAATAGAGGTCCCAGCCGAGGTCGTTGATGCAGGTGGCGACCTTGTCGAGCCATGTGAAATTGTCGAGGAACGGCCGCAGGTCGTAGCAGGGCTTGGTGAGCTTGTCGTCCGGATTGGGCACCGACAGTGTGCCGTCGGCATTCTGCTTGAGCACAAAGATTTCGCACTCGATGCCAAGATTGAATCCAAAGCCGAGTTCGGCCGCTTTCGCAAGCTGGTTCTTTAAGGCGACCCGGGTGTTGAGCGGGTAAGGTTCGCCGCGGAACGTATTGTCGGCCGGCATCCAGGCGAGTTTGGGCTCCCACGGCAACTGGATGACGTGATCGAGGTCGGGCACCGAAGCGATCTCGTCGTCGTTCGGCGCCTGTCCCAGTCCGTCGAGCGCGTAGCCGGTGTAAAGCTCCGAGCCGTGCGCCATGTGTTCGAGATGGTCGAGCGGCACCACCTTGGCCTTCGGCACGCCGTGGATATCGACATAGGCGCCGATACAATATTTCACGCCCTTGGCACGCAGTTCGTCCTGCGTCTGCTTGATCTTGTCGCTCGAAGCCTGCGGTGACAGCATTCCACCTCTCTCGGTTACACGGCCAATTCGAAATAGGACTGCGCCAGCGGCGGCGTCTCGCGCAGGCCGCGCGCCACCAGCCCGCTCAGGTCCTCGACCATCCAGTCGAACCAGGTCTGGCCTTTGGCCGCCGTGGCGCGGCTCGGGCAGCCGGTGACGCCGTTGCGGCTGGTGCGGTTGACCGGATGGGCAAACACCAGCCCGCGTGTGCGGTCGGCATCGTCAGCTCCGGCGAGCAATTCGGGGCGCACCAGCGCCGGCGCGATCGCCAGCATCAGCGAGGTCTCGGCATCGTTGGCGTGCCAATCGGCGGCATCGGCAAAATGAAATTCGTGCACGCGCGGGCTCAAATCGGCCGAGTTGAACAACGCCACCATCAGATCGTCGAACTCGGCGCGCAACATTTCGAGGGCGCACCGCAGCGGCGCGGCATTGGTGACGTGGGTATTGACGATGAACAGCCGCCGCGCGCCGGATTGGTAGGCGCCCGCGCCAATCTCCCTGACCAGCGCGATCAGCGTCGCCGGCTGCAGCGGGACCGTGCCCGGCCAGCGACGACTGTGCCCGAGCGAGCAGCCATAGGGTAGCGCCGGCAGCATCGGCACTTGCGTGCGCTCGGCCACGGCTGCGCACAGCCGGTCGGCCAACACGGCGTCCATGCCGCAGCCCATATGCGGGCCGTGCTGCTCGGTCGCGCCGACGGGCAAGATGACCGCCTCCGCCGCGGCGGCGAGATCGTCGGGCAACTCGGCCCAGGTGCGTTCCGTCCACAACATGGCTAATCGACGCTGTCGCCGACGTCTGTGAGCCGGGCGACCATCTGATAGGTGCCCTCATCTTCCTCCGCGTCGTGCGCCGCGCCCTGGTGGATCAGCTCTTCGAGCCGCGCCTTGGTGGCGAGGAATTCCGGCGAGATGATTTGCGCGGCGCTGCGCGGATGCGGCACCGGGACCTCGATCAATTCCTGCACTTGGCCTGGATGCGCCGACAGCACCAGAATGCGGTCGGCCAAAAAGATCGCCTCCTCGAGATCGTGCGTGATGAAGACGATGGTGATGTCGATCTTGCGCCAGATTTCGAGGAGATGCGCCTGCATCTTGCAGCGCGTCTGCGCGTCGAGCGCGCCGAACGGCTCATCCATCAGCAGAATGCGCGGCTGATTGGCGAGCGCGCGCACGATCGCCACGCGCTGCTTCATGCCGCCGGAAAGCTGATACGGGTAGCAGTCGGCGAATTTCTCCAGGCCGATGAGTTGAAGCCATTGCAACGCCTGCTGCTCGGCCTCGTATTTGCTTTTGCCGTTGACCTCGAGGCCGAACATCACGTTCTTCTTCACCGTCAGCCACGGGAACAGCGTATAGCCCTGAAACACCATGCCGCGGTCGCTGCCCGGGCCGGTCACCGGCTTGCCCTGCAACAGCACCTCGCCGCCGCTGTGCTCTTCCAGACCGGCCAGGATGCGCACCAGCGTGGACTTGCCGCAGCCCGAGGGGCCGACCACGCACAGGAATTCGCGGCGATGGGTCTCGAAACTGATGTCGTTGAGCGCCAGCGTCGAGCCCTTGGCCGTGGTGAAGACCTTGCTGAGGTTCTCAACCTTGAGGATGACGTCGCGCAGCTTCAGCCGGTTGAAGCGGGCGCGCACCGCGGTCGACTGGTCGAGATAGGACGGCAGCATGGTGGGTGCGACGAATTTGTTCATGCGTTCGTCCCTCACGTGCTCTTGTCCAGCGTTCGGTCGCACGGGAACAGCCGCTTGCCGATGACCGCGAGCACGATGTCGGTGCCGAGTCCGATGATGCCGATCATCATGATCGCCGCGTAGACATTGGCGAAATGCTGGTAGCGCGCCTGCTGGGTGATGAACCAGGTGATGCCGGTGGTGGTGCCGATCAGCTCGGCGACGATCAGATAGGTCCAGGCCCAGCCGAGCAGGATGCGCTGGTCGCGGTAGAGATCGGGCAGGATGCCGGGGATGACGACGCGCGACAGCAATTTCAATTTCTTGGTGCCGAGCGTGAGCGCCGCCTCGACCATGGCGACGTCGAGCTTGCGTGTGGTGTTGGCGATGATCAGCACCTGCTGGAAGAAGGTGCCGATGACGATGATGGTGATCTTCGGCCCGTCATAGATGCCGAGAATGGCGACCGCCAGTGCGCCGAAGGCCGGCGCCGGCAGATAGCGGAAGAATTCGATGAACGGCTCATTGATCCGCGCGAAGGCGGCGTAGGTGCCGCACAGCACGCCGATCGGCACGCCGAGGATGGACGAGATCACGAAACCCCAGAAGATCACCTGGATCGAGTGCCACAGGCTCTGATGCAGCCATGGCGAATCCTTGGTCGGCGGCGGGGTGACGAACGAGGTGTAGAGCGCGGCCGCGACTTCGTGCGGCGCCGGCAGATAGATCGGGTTCGACGGGAAGCCTTTGGGCGGGTCCTTGTGGTCGGCTTCGGCCTCTTGCACCGCGCCGGCGAAGTCGGCCTTGTTCATGCGCATGCCGACTTGCAGATAGTCGGTCGAACCTGGATCGGTGATCTCCACCTGCGGATGCCAGACGAAGGGAACGTAGGAGACGACGCACCAAATCGCGATCGGCAACACAAAAGACAAAACGCCTAGCGTGAGCCGGGCGCGTGGCGACAGCGGGCGGAGAACCTGAAACAAGCCCTTCTTCCGGTTCACCGTCGCGCTCCCGGCCGTCCGGGCGGGTAACGCCTCGGCGGCGACCTGCGCGAGCACCGCTCCCGGATCGAAACTGCCAACTTTGCTCATGCGGCTCGGCTCCATGCTTTCCGCCCGATGCCCGTTACGCGGGCGCCTTCTGGCGCGCCACCTGTCCGAATGAAGAAAGCCCCACGGATTTTTCCGGCAAACGGATTTCGCCCCTTTCCAGCCGCTGCTTTTGATATCTGAAGCTCTGCGCCGTCTGCGCGAAGAGGTGCTCGCCCGCCACGAGACTTTCGCGCGCCGGCCGCTCCGGCGTCACAAAGCGTGCAAGCGGAGCAACCTCGGTGAGGAAGTCGACCGCGAAGAAAAGCGGGAACGAGTAGCGTTCCTCCTTCACCGGGCGCACGCGATGCGACGTCGCGACGAACTCGCCATTGGTCCAGATTTCCATCATGTCGCCGATGTTGATGATCAGGGCGCCGGCTACCGGGGGTGCGTCGATCCATTGGCCGGCGCTGTTGAGGACTTCGAGACCGGGCGCGGTCGAACGGAGCAGCATCACGCATTCGTAATCGGTGTGCGAGCCGATGCCCATGACGCCTTCGGCGTCCGGGTTGAAAGGATAGTGAATGAGACGCAACTGGCTGGGCGGCTTGGTCAGATAAGGCTCGAAGAAGTCCGCTGGCTCGCCGAGTGCCATCGCGAAGCCGCGCATCAGCGCGCGGCCGGCGGCAAACGCGGCATCGTAATAGGCCGTCACCGAAGTGCAGAAGCCGTCCAGCGCCGGCCACTGGTTTGGACCGAGCAAGGGATTGCCGCTGAGATAGTCGGGGTCGTCGTCCGACAGGTCTCGCGACAGATCGTAGGCTTCCTTGCGGTCTTTCGAACCCGCCGAAAAGACCTCTTCTCCTTCCGGCACGTAGCCACGGTGGTTGCGCGAATTGCCGATATAGACCTTCATCTTTTCGGCCAGCGGCAAGGCGAAAAACCGCCGGCTGGCGTCGAGCAGTCCGTCGAAGGCCGCGTCCGGAATACCGTGTCCGGTCACGTAGCAGAATCCGACCTCGCGCGCCGCCCGGCCCAATTTTTCCGCCACTGCATCGGCGCCGTCACTTTGTCCGGCGACCAGCGGGGCGATGTCGACGATCGGCAACTCGGTGAATGCGCACTTGGTCATCGCGCGGCTCCACATGTTTCAGTCGTTCTGTCCGGCTCCCGCTGCGACGGCAGCGGCACAACGTCCGCGCCGTCTGATCCGAACCGGCGAGACAGCGGCGACGCGCCCTCGTCCGCGATGACGCGCCACGGCCGTTTGATCGGTGTCCCGTCGAGAGCGACATCGCCGACGACCAGAGAGCCGGCTACGCTGTCGAACGTGGGCGCCAGCGTCGCGCCTTCGCGAAAGCTGTGGCTCGACCGCTCGATGTGCCAGCCGCCAGCGTCGCGGCGGCCGAACGAAATCTCGCAATCAAACAGGTCCTGCGCGGCATCGAGCGAAGTCGCGCAGTCGATCAGTTGATTGAGCGTGACGCCGTGCGGCAGCGGCCTCGCACGTCCGCGCGCATAGATGAAGGCGTCGCCGGCGACAACGAGACAACCAAGCGCCCCGGTTTCCCCCTGGAGCGCGAGCGCCATCGCGTCCTCGCCGGCGCAGGAGCGCGACCAAAGCTCGGTATAGTGTTGTTCGATTCCCCGCTCGATCAGGATGTTCCCATCCATGACGAGCGCACCGCAATCCGCCGCGCCTGTATCGGGCCGATAGTCGAAGACGCGGTCCCAATAGCCGACAGAGTCGCTCACGGTAAGCTCACCGAAAAAGCCTTCCTGGCGCGCCATGAACCGAAGCATGGTCCAGTCCAAATCCCTCAGGCAGGCGACGTCCGCCGCCGGTCGGCCGGCGGGGATGCGAAGGTCTGCATAACGGCGCGGCCCTTGCAGCCAGAATACCTCGGACGTGGTGTCGGTCCGGCCGTCGGGCCAGGCAATCAGCGTTCGGCGCCAAAGTCCGCAGAGATCACACAGAGAGATCATTCTTGCGACCGCCCTTGTTTGTGCGACCAGATTTCGCGCCATCCCCGGGCCGGCCGGAGCCGCGCCCGGTTCAGGCGTAAGTGAAGTCCAGCGCGCAATTATTTCGTCGCCGCACTCACGAAGGAGGCGTCGATATAGGAATCGACGTCCTCGTGCTTTTTGTAGACGGCGTTCGCCACGTTGAAGTCGTCGGAGATCTTGGTCGAGCCGTACATCGACTTCAGCCCCTCGCCCTTTTTAAAGACACCGATGTTCGCCTTCAGGTCGAGCAGCTTGGTGCCGCCGAGCAGCGGCTTGTAGGCTTCCGGCGTCAGCCCAACGCGCGCCGACATGATCTTGAGCGCATCGGGCTGGGTCTTGGGATCGTTGATGTAGCTGACGACCTTGCCCCAGACCTTGATGAGTTTGATCCAGGCGTCCTTGTTGGCGGCAAGTTTGGTCGGGCTCACCGCCAGCACGTCGTAGATCAGGCCCGGCGACTGCTTAGAGGTCCAGACCGGCCGCGAGCCCGGCACTCCCTTCATGGCCTGACCCGCAATCGGCTGCCAGCAGGCGACAGCATCGACCTGTCCGGAGGCCAGCACCTGCGGCAGTTCGTTGGTCTTTGAATTGACCAGGGTGACGTCCTTCGGGTTCATGCCACTCTTCTTGAAGGCATCGAGCAGCAGCAGGTGATCGACCAGTCCGACCTCGACGCCGACCTTCTTTCCTTTCAGCGCCTTGATGTCCTTGATGCCGGGTTTGGCGATGACCGTGTCGTTGCCGTTGGAAAAGTCGGTCGCCATGATGATGATGCCTTTGCCGCCACCGGAACCGGTGACCAGGGTGTCACCGTTGGTCATCAGGTTGGCATCGAGCTTGCCGGCGGCGAAGGCGTCCATCGATGCCGAATAGTCGAACCACTGGAAGGTGACGTCGAGGCCGGCCTCCTTCAGCCAACCCTTGTCGATGGCGACCTGCCAGGCGACCCACCCCGGCCAATCGCTGTATCCGATCGTCAAGCCCGCGGCCGCGCTCGGCTGCGCGCCTATCGTGGCGAACAATAGAAGCCCTAGGATTGCACCAAAGGCAGTTTTGCGAGTCATCGCGATCTCCTGGGTTACGTATTACAAAGCGGCGAACCTGTAATACTCATGAGCAAGCCCCATGCCTGGCGCGGCCGCGAGGACGACAGCCGTTCAGAATCTGATCAAGAGGCTTTGCAGGCGTTACGTGCTCCAGTCCTCACCGGTTTAATGTCCGTGGACTGGCCAAAGAACCTCGTTGCCAACCACGGCCACTGAGGTCTCCCGGGTTTTTATCCCGCCGTGCACCCAGGCTGTGTTGTGTCCCGGGCGGTGGCTCTCGGACCTGCCGCCTCCGCACCGCGAAAGCCGGAACCCTAGCCACCAACTCAACCCACCAGCAGCAAACTCCGTGCCAGCGCCAAACCGCCGTTTGGCGGGCGCAAAGCAGTGGTTCCGCCTATTCAAAAGGCAGGGTGGTAATTTTCCGGGCAAAGAAAAACCGGCGCGGCCGCCACGCGGCCGCGCCGGCGGGTGATTTGCCGCGACGGTCTATTTCTTCGGAATGCCGGCTTTGGTGATGACCGCGTCCCATTTCTTGATGTCGCCGGTGAGGCGCGCTTCGAGTTCCTCGGGCGTCGAGGCGTGCGGCTCGACGCCGACTTTGTTGAATTGCGCCTTGAGTTCCGGGCTCGCCAGCACCTCGTGCATCGCCTTGTTCATTGTTTCGATGACATCCTTCGGCGTGCCTTTGGGAGCGGCGACCGCGTTCCACGAGATCACCTCGTAGCCCTTCACACCGGCTTCATCGACGGTCGGCACATTCGGCAGCAGGGCGGTGCGCTTGGGCGAAGACGTGGCGAGCAGCCGGATTTTGCCGGCATTGACCTGTCCCTGCACCGCCGGCGGAAAATCGATCATCAGTTGCACGTCGTTGCGCGAGAGCGCCACCACGATATCCGGCGAGTTCTTGTAGACAACGACTTGAAAGTTCAGTCCGGTCATTGACTTGAACAGTTCGGCACCGAGGTTCTGCGTGCCGCCGAGCAGCACGGTACCGACGTTGAACTTGCCGGGATTGGCCCTCGCCGCGGTGATGAAATCCTGCAGCGTTTTGAATTCGGATTTGGCATCCACTGCGAAGACGAGATCGAAGGTGCCGACCATCGACACCGGCGCAAAGTCCTTCACCGGATCGAACGGCAGCTTGTTGAAGGCGGCAACGCTGATCGAGGTGCCGTTGGTGACCAGCGCCATGGTGTAGCCGTCTGGCGGCGACGTTATCACCGCGCGCGCGGCGTTGATGCCGCCCGGGCCGGGCATGTTCTCGACCACGACCTGCTGGCCGAGCTTTTCGCTCAGCTTCGCCGCCATGATGCGCGCGGTGACGTCGGCGACGCCGCCGGCACCGAACGGCAGAATGAGCCTGATTGGTTTCTCCGGCCATTTCGCCTGCGCCGGCGCGACCGGCGCTAGCGCCACGAGTAAAGCCGCCGGCAGCGCCAGCAGCGCGAACAATGCATTCCTCATTGCGATCCTCCCTGGAAATTCCACGTTTCTTCTTGAACTAACCGAAACCATAAAGCCGGGCCGGATTGTCCACCAGCAGGCGCTGTTGCGCCAGCGTGGCTGCGGCGAATTGCGGCACCAGATCGACCAGATCGGCCTCGTCGGCCTCGTGCGTGGCGTTCGGATGCGGGAAATCGGTGCCCCACAACACGCGTTCCGGCGCGGCTTCGACAATCTTGCGCGCGATCGGCACCGCCTCGGCGTAGGGCGGCAACGAAATGCGCTCGGCGCCGCACACCTTGATCCAACAGTTCGGCAGCTTGGCGAGCTCGAGCAGTGCCTTGAGCGGCGGCTGGTCGACGCCATCCTTGCCCGGCACGCGGCCCATGTGGTCGACAATGAACGGCAGCGGCAGAGCGCGCATCATGCCCGACAACGGCACGATGCTGGGCGCGTCGAGATGCAGCACGACGTGCCAGCCGCGGCCCTTGACGCGGTCGATGACGCGGTTGAACGCAGCCATGTCTGGGGCGCCGCCGAGATGCTTGACGAAATTGAAGCGTGCGCCGCGCACGCCGCCCGCATGAAGCTTGTCGTATTCGGCGTCGGTGAAACTGTCGTCGACGATGGCGACGCCGCGGTAGCGCTTCGGGTCCGACGCAATGCAGTCGAGCATCGCCCGGTTATCGGTGCCGTGGCAGCTTGCCTGCACGATCACGGCGCGCGAGATGCCGAGGTGGGCGTGCAGCGCCGCCAGCATTTCCTTGGGCGCGTCTTCCGGCGTGTAGCGCCGGTTCGGCGCGTAGGGGAATACCGCGCCCGGGCCGAAGACGTGGCAATGCGCGTCGGTGGCGCCGGGCGGCAATTTGAAGCGCGGCTTGCGGCGCTTGGCGAGAAAGGCGGGGTGCACGTTCATGGCTTGGCTTTAGCCAAGGCCATGAACCCTGACAACCCCGGATGCCATCTCACAATGTGGTAATATCGCCCTGCTCCCAGCCTGCCTTGGTTGCTGCCTGAAACTCGGCAAAGCGTCCCGCCGCGATGGCTTCGCGCATGCCGGCCATCAGCGATTGGTAATAGGCGAGGTTGATGGTGGAGAGCAGCACCTGGCCGAGAATCTCGTTGGCCTTGGTCAGATGATGCAGATAGGCGCGCGAATAAGTCCGCGCCGCCGGATACGCGCTTTGCTCGTCGAGCGGGCGATTGTCGTCGGCGTGGCGCGCATTGGCGAGATTGATCGAACCGAAGCGGGTGAAGGCGGTGCCGTGACGGCCGTTGCGGGTCGGCAGCACGCAGTCGAACATGTCGATGCCGCGCGCGACCGCCTGCAGCAGGTCGTCCGGCGTGCCAACGCCCATCAGATAGCGCGGCCGGTCGGCCGGCAGCGCCGGCGCGGTTTCCTCGACGATCTTGAGCATGACCTCTTGCGGCTCGCCCACCGCCAGGCCGCCGATGGCGTAGCCGTCGAAGCCTATGTCGACCAGCGCCTTGGCGCTGTCCGCCCGCAGCGCCATGTCGTCGCCGCCCTGCACGATGCCAAACAGCGCCCGCCCGCCGCGCACGCCTTCGAACGCGCGCCGGCTGCGTTCCGCCCAGCGCAGCGACAGTTGCATGGCGCGCGCGATCTCCTCGCGGTTGGCCGGCAGCTTCAGGCATTCGTCGAGCTGCATGGAAATGTCGGCGCCGAGCAGCGCCTGGATCTCGATGGCGCGCTCGGGCGTGAGTTCGACCATGGCGCCGTCGAGGTGCGAGCGGAAGGTGACGCCATGCTCCTCGAGCCGGCGCAGCGCCGACAGCGACATCACCTGGAAACCGCCGCTGTCGGTCAAAATGGGCCCCGGCCACTGCATGAATTCGTGCAGGCCGCCGAGCGCCGCGACGCGTTCGGCACCCGGCCTGAGCATCAAATGATAGGTGTTGCCAAGCAGGATCTCGGCGCCGGTCGCCGCCACTGCCTCCGGCAGCAATCCCTTCACGGTGCCCTGCGTGCCGACCGGCATGAAGGCCGGCGTCTGCACCCGGCCATGCGGCGTGACGATTTCGCCGCGGCGCGCCGCACCGTCGGTTTTCCGGAGGGTGAAGGAAAAAGGCTGGCTCATCGGCTCTCTGGATAAAGCAAACACGCATCGCCGTAGGAATAGAAGCGATAGCCATTCGCGATCGCGTGCGCGTAGGCGCGTTTCATCACGTCCAGCCCGCTGAACGCCGCCACCAGCATGAACAGCGTCGAGCGCGGCAGGTGGAAATTAGTCAGCATCAGGTCGACGGTGCGGAACTTGTAGCCGGGCGTAATGAAAATCGCGGTTTCGCCGGCAAAGGCGCGCAATTTACCGTCCTCACCGGCTGCGGTTTCAAGCAGCCGCAGTGCTGTCGAGCCGACCGCGACGATGCGCCCACCCTTCTCACGTACTGCATTAAGAGCCTCAACTGTTTCACGCGAAACTGTTCCGAACTCGGCGTGCATTTTGTGATTTTCGATATCGTCGGCTTTCACCGGCAGGAATGTCCCGGCGCCGACATGCAGCGTCACTTTCTCCAAGCCGACGCCGCGCGCGTTCAGGCGCGCCAGCAGATCGTCGGTGAAATGCAGGCCGGCCGTCGGCGCCGCCACCGAGCCCTCGTCGTGGGCAAACACCGTCTGATAATCGCTGCGATCCTGCTCGTCCGGCTCGCGCCGGGCGGCGATATAGGGCGGCAGCGGCATCGCGCCGCGCTCGGCAATGGCCTGATCGAGCACCGGACCATGGAAGGAAAATGAAAGGGTTACCTCTCCTCCCTCATCCTTCTGTGAAACTTGAGCATCGAGTTCGCCCAGAAAACAGACCTTGCCCTCGGTGCCGAAGCGCAAGGTATCGCCCACCTGGACTTTCTTGGCGCCGAGGATGAAGGCGCGCCAATGCGAGCCGTCGAGCCGCTTGTGCAGCGTCGCCTCGATTGCCGGCTCCGCGCCGCGCCCGATCCGCCGCCCCGTGAGCCGCGCCGCGATCACCTTCGAGTCGTTGGCCACCAGGCAGTCGCCCCGCCGCAGCAGGTCGGGTAAATCGGCAATGTTTCGGTCGTCGAATTCGGGCGTCGCACCCGGCCGCACGACCAGCAGCCGCGAGGCGCCGCGCGGGCTCGCCGGCCGCAAGGCGATGCGGTCGGCCGGCAGGTCGAAATCGAACAGATCGGTACGCATGATCCTCAGTGCCACTGCCCGCCGGGACAGGCAACTCCGCCCCCTTTAAGTGCCCGGAACCAAGCCGTTTTTCGGCATTCCGGCCCAAACCGCCAAGTTTGCGATCCTACCGCGGACGGTAAGAAGGCATTAGCCGGTCTCGCGTCATAAAGGGTATAGTCAGCCGTTCAGTCCCCCGCGCTGCGGAGGCGTTGTGAGTATGAGTGCGTCGACGGCAATTCTCGCCTCGTTGGTGATGGCGTATTTTCTCCACCTGACGTTCCGCGCGCGGAATGACATTCTGCGCTTCGGTCCGGCCATGGTGGCAAGTATTGCCGTCGGTCTCGCGACCGTGACGTTCAGCGCGCTCGGCCGCGGTTACGAGTTTTTTGGCGCCGTCACGGACGCCGGCGCCGCTGCAACCTTCGCCCTCGCCGCCTACGCCATCTGGAGCCGGCGCCATATTTTGGCGCGGCGGCCCGACGACGTACGGTAGACGCGGGTAGAAGGAACTACGCCCCCATCGTCGCCTTGACGATCTTGTCGGGGTTGTCGACCGGCTCGCCGCGCTTGATCTTGTCGACGTTTTCCATGCCCTCGATCACGTTGCCCCAGGCGGTGTACTGGCCATCGAGGAAACGGGCGTCGTCGAAGCAGATGAAGAACTGGCTGTCGCCCGAATTCGGGTTCTGCGCCCGCGCCATCGACACCGTGCCGCGCACATGCGGCTCCTTGTTGAACTCGGCCTTGAGCTTCTGCCCCGAGCCGCCGGTGCCGGTGCCCTCCGGGCAGCCGGTCTGCGCCATGAAGCCGTCGATGACGCGGTGGAACACGATGCCGTCGTAGAAACCTTCCTTGACCAGTTCCTTGATGCGCGCGACGTGGCCGGGCGCGAGATCGGGACGCATGGCGATCACCACCGGCCCTTGGGTGGTTTCCAACGTCAGCGTATCTTCGGGCTTGGCCATAATGTGTACTCCGCTCGTTTGAGGTTGCGTTCGTCGAAGAATTGCATGGCTAGAATGCGCCCGGCGACAGCATTGCCGAGCGACTCGCTGAAGGGAAGATGGGCGCAGCGCACCAGCGCCGACGCCACCGCCGCGCGGTAGGCCGACTGGTGTTGCGGCGAAATGCCTGCCGTTTCGAACAAGATGTGGGGCTTGCCGAAGAGATCGCCGGTGCGCGAATAGGTGAACTCCACGGTAATGCGCATGCCCGGAAACGACTGATCGAGGCTGGGCGGCCGGTAGCAGCGGCGGACGGCGTCATAAATATCCTTCAGCGTATTCAATTCGCGCCCGGATTTGCCCGGCTCGGCCCTCGGCTGCACTTCGGTATTTTGCGCTAACAAAAGATGATCCACTGTTGCGGTCGCCGGCTGCAGGCAAACGGTGCCGGTGGCTGCCAAAGCGGCAACGCCAAGGAGCACGTGAGCCCGCCGCATCGCTAAACCCGCTGTTTTGTGCCCGTCGTCCCGTCCCTCGCCGCGCGGCGGCAGACTGAAAACCTTTTTACGGCGCTATCGTTGCCTTCTTCACGAAGTCCATGCGCGGGAATTCCTTGGCGAGATAGGCATTGCCTTCCGTCTGCAGCCGGCCCTGGTCGGGCCCGGCCCCGCGCGGCGCGCCCTCGCCGTAGCCGGCGTAGAGCGCATCGACCACGTTCATGCCGGACACGACCTTGCCGAACGGCGCGAAACCCATGCCGTCGAGATTGGTATTGTCGGCGAAATTGATGAACACCTGCGTGGTGCGCGTGTTCGGTCCGGCGGTGGCGAAAGTGATCATGCCGCGCTTGTTGCTTTGGGTGACGCGGTCGTCGCGGATGTTGGCGTCGCGCCATTTGGCCGAGAGCGCCGGATCGCCGTTGATGCCGAACTGCACCATGAAGCCGGAGATCACCCGGAAAAACCGCACGTTGTCGAAGAAGCCGTTCTTGACCAGGTTATAAAACCGGTCGGCGCCTTGCGGCGCCCATGCCCGGGTGACCTGGATGACGAAGACGCCCTTGCTGGTCTCGAACTTCGCCTTGTAGGTCGCCGGCGCCGGCTCTTTGAGCGTGGCGGGGTTGGCGAGGTTCGGCGATTGCGCCAACACCGGCCCGGCCAACATGGCGGTCGCGAACGCAACGGCAAGCGTCAGGATCGATCGGCGGTCTGTCATAAATGTCCCCGGGATTTGCGGATGTCAGGCGCCGGCGCGTCCGGCGAATTTCTTCTTCAGGCGCTCGGCCACGGCGGCCGGCACGAAGGCGGTAACGTCGCCGCCCATGCCGGCGATCTGGCGCACCAATGTGGCAGTGATCGGGCGCACCATCGGCGAGGCCGGCAGGAACACCGTCTGCACGTCCGGCGCCATCGCCTCGTTCATGCCGGTCATTTGCATCTCGTAGTCGAAATCGGTGCCGTCGCGTAAGCCGCGGATCAGCATGGTGGCGCCCGCCTTGCGCGCGGCCTCTACCACCAGGCCGGAAAAGGTCACGACATCCAGCTCGCACTTGGCCTCGCGCGCGATCGGCCCGCAGATCTCCTTGAGCATGGCGACGCGTTCCTCGGCGGAAAACAGCGGTGCCTTGCCCGGATTGACCCCGACCGCCAGCACCAGCCGGTCGGCGAGCCGCACGGCGTGGCGGATCACGTCGAGATGGCCGTTGGTGACGGGGTCGAAAGACCCGGCATAGAGGGCGTTTCGCGGCATTTAGGGGGTCTAACCCGGCCCCCGGCCGCTCGCAAGACTGTTACGGGCGCTTGATCGAACGATTTCGGCCGAAACGGCTTCATCCACTGAACCTGTTGCTGCGTACATGCGACGAACGGTTAGGACGCCAAAACAGGGGGCCGTCATGCTGAAAACAACCACCGCCGTCATGGTCGCCGCCGCTATCGCCGCCGCGATCACCATTCTGTCCGCGCCGACCACCAACGTGAACGCCAACCCGCTGCCGCAGGCCGCCGCCGCGCCGATGCATGCGTGCGCGCAACGCGCATGGCCCTATCTGCGCTGCGTCGGCACGCCGTTCGGCAACCCGAAGGTTCGGCTGGTCTCTACCGACCGGCTCAACTAGCCGCCCGCCGGCCGGCGCGTTAGGCTCCCCCGTCAGGGACATCCAAGATCCCGCAGGGAGGACGCCATGCGCCGGTTTGTGCTGGCCGTTTTTGCGACGTTGTTGGCCGCGCCCGCTTTCGCCCAATCCTATCCCGACCACCCCATCCGCATCATCGTGCCGACGCCGGCCGGACGGCTACACCTTGATGGTGTCGGCGGCGAGCGGGCTGATCATGAGCCCGATGATCTATGCCAATGCCGGCTATGACGCGTCGAGCTTTGCGGCGATCGCGCTGATCGCCGAAACGCCGCAGCTGCTGGTGATCAACGCGCAGCTGCCGTTCAAAACCGTCGCCGAGTTCGTCGCCTATGCCAAGGCCAATCCGGGCAAGCTGAATTATTCGACCGGCGGCATCGGCACACTGCCGCATCTCGCCGGCCATCGTCGCCAAACTCAATGCCGCCGCCAACGCCGCAGGACCTGGCCGACCGCATGGCGGCCGAGACCGGGAAATGGAAGCCGATCGTTCAGGCGCTCAATTTGAAGCCGAAGTGAATGAGGCGGCGTCCTCGCCGGTCAAGCCGGGCGCCCGGCCTCCCTTCGTTACCGGCCGTTAACCAACTTTGGGTCATCTATCTACCTCGATTGGACTCGATGGGGAGCGACCCACGACGCGCTCGTCGCGGATTTAGAGTCCATATCGATTAGTGCGTGGCCTGGGAATAGTTGCAATTCCGGTTCGTAAGGACGCATGGCCATCGTGCCGGTGCCGTCTTGCCGACCGATCCGAATTTCCGAGGGGAGTTGCCGGCATGCCCGATCTGGTTATCGCCTCCCCTGCGACGGGCGCGCCGCCCGCGACACGGTCGATCCGGTCTCGCCTGCGGAAACTCGTGCCGCGTTTCGGCATCGTATCGCGTCTGACGCTGATCGGAGTTCTCAGCATTTCCGCGGCCGTCGCCGTGGCGATCTGGACGTCGGTGAAGATCGCCGAGGACGAAATGTACCGGCGCGCCCAGAACGATCTCTCGATCAACATCAAGCTGCTCGATTCGATCCTCGCCAAATACGGCGCACCATCGCGCAAGGGCGACAAACTGTATTTCGGCACGACGCCGATCAACGGCAATTCCGAGCCGGTGGACCAGGTCGAGGCGGTGGCAGGAGGAACGGCGACGATCTTCCTCGGCGATTTGCGGGTCTCAACGAACGTGCGCAAACCCGATGGATCGCGCGCGGTCGGCACCAAGCTCGTCCCGGGGCCCGCTCATGACTCGGTGTTCCGCGACCACAAGACTTATCGGGGCGAGGCCAACATCCTAGGTGAGATCTATCTCACGATCTACCAGCCGATCCTGAGCGGCAATGAAGTGATCGGCATCGCCTATGTCGGCGTGAAGAAGGCCGAATTCTTCAGCGTTCTGCAAAACTTGGTGCGGATGAATCTTTTCGCTGGCGCCGGCGTGATCCTTCTCGCCGGCCTCGTCATGTTCTTCCTGATCAGACGCATCCTCGCCCCGATCGGCACGATCAGGCGCGAACTCGTCGAAATGGCCCTCGCGACGACGCAACAGGAAATCGACGCCAGGACGCTCGCCTCCCTCGATGTCCATCTCGACGACCTGCGTCAGACGCTCGTCGCGCGTGGCGAGCCGCGGCTCGAAAACAATGCGCTCTTCTTCGGCGACAAACCCGTCAACAACGACTTTGCGCTCGTCGACGGCATCGGCAAGCGCGACGGCACCCTCGTGACGATATTCATGGGAGACCAGCGCGTCACGACAAATGTGCACAAGGAGGACGGATCGCGCGCCGTCGGCACGCGGCTGGCGGCCGGCCCGGTCTATGAGCGGGTGCTGAAGGAAGGCAAAACCTTTCGCGGCGAAGCAAACATCTTCGGCGCGCCGCATTTCGCCATCTACGAGCCGATCCTGTCGCACGGGAAGATCATCGGCATCCTGTTCATCGGTGTGCCGCGCCTGGCGGCAGCTGAACGTGCCGCGACGACCGCGGGTTCGCGATCTGCCGACGAGATCGGCGAGATGCGCGACGCGGTGCTCGAACTCGGCAAGGCCGCCAAGGCCAAGGAGGCCGCCGAGAGGGAAGCGGCGGAGCAGCGCCAGGAGGCGCGCGATGCCCAGCGTCACTTCCAGGAGGCTCAACGCGAGGAGCGCGCCAGCAATTCGCGCGCGCAGGCCAAAGCCGCCGAGGAGCAGGCACAGGTCGTCGAAGCCCTCGCCAACGGCCTCGCCAGGCTTTCCGAAGGCAATCTCGCGGTGCGCCTGAACGACGGTTTCACGGACGCGTACCGGCAGGTCAGGGACGATTTTAACTCCGCCGTCGAACGGCTGCGGCAAACGATCGGCGCGATCGTCGCCGCGACACGGGAGGTCACCAACGCCTCGGGCGAAATCTCGGGCAGCGTTTCCGATCTATCCCAACGCACCGAGGAACAGGCGGCCAGCCTCGAGCAGACTTCGTCCGCGATGGAACAAATCGCTGCCGCCGCCAAGAAAAACGCGGAAAATGCCCAGCACGCCAGTCAGTCCGCGACCGGCGTCTGCGATGTTGCCGACCGCGGCGTCCAGGTGGTGGCCAAGACGGTCGAGGCCATGACCAGGATCAAGGGATCGTCCGGCAAGATATCCGAGATCATCGGCGTCATCGACGAGATTTCGCGCCAGACCAATCTGCTCGCGCTCAACGCCGCGGTGGAGGCGGCTCGCGCCGGCGAAGCGGGCCGCGGCTTTGCCGTCGTCGCCTCGGAGGTACGCAGCCTCGCCCAGCGTTCGTCGCAAGCCGCCAAGGACATCAAGGACATCATCACGAGCAGCAACAGCCAGGTGCAGGAAGGCGTCGAACTCGCCGACAAGGCCGGCAACGCGTTGACCGAGATGGTTCAATCGATCAAGGAAGTCGCCGCGACCATATCCGAAATCGCCTCCGCCAGCATCGAGCAGTCGAGCGGGATCGAGCAGATCAACAAGGCGCTCAATCAGATGGACGAGATCACGCAGCAGAACTCCGCGCTGGTCGAGCAGAGCGCGGCGACCGCCAAAATGCTGGAGTTGCAGGCGGCGGCCATGGACCAGCAGATTGGCGTATTCCACATCGAAGCGGGCGAAGCCGCGGGAGCAGCGCGAGCCGGTGGCGGACGCCAGGGAAGCGCCCGACCTCGCCGTCGCTTGATCTGGCAGCAGATTTGGACGAGCGCTAGCCCGGCCGCCGCGCCAGCGACAGCCAGATGCCGCCGCCGATGAGCACGATACCGGACAGGCGTCCGAGCAGCCGGTTGTGCTTCGGCTTCATGAACCAGTCGCGACCTAATCCGGCCGCGACGGCCCAGCCGGAATCGAGAACGCCGCCCATCACCACCGAGCAGATGCCCATCACCGCCAACTGCCGGCCAACCGGCAGTGCGGGATCGAGGAATTGCGGCAGAAACGCCGTGAAGAACGCGATCGACTTGGGGTTGGTCATCGCCACCACGAAGCCGCGCCACGCGTAAACATGGCCGCCCGGGGGCGCCCCCTCGGCGGTTGAACCGGCGTGGCGCCAGGCCTGGATGCCGAGCCAAATCAGATAGGCGGCGCCGACCCAACGCAGCACATCGAACACCTCGGCCGACGCTTTTAGAATCCAGCCAAGACCGAGTGCGATGCCCGTGATAAGCAGCGCGTTGCCCGTGGTGGCGCCGGCGACCGACAACAGCGCGGCGCGCGTGCCGCTTCTCGCCGCCGTCGCGATGGTGAGCGTGACGATCGGCCCCGGCGTGAGGAACAGCACCACGGTGATCAGCAGGAAGGCGGTGAAGAGCTGCGGATTCATTGTCTGCCCTGCTTAACCTGGCACAGCGGCTCTCGCCTGTGGCGAATTTCAGGGGATGTTGCCGCTCGGCCACAACGGCACCCCGTGAATATGGTAGTTTATGCTACCTTCGCCTGCATTCGTCGGGAGCCCGGTCTGTGAAAAACTCGGTTTTAGCCGCAATTGCCGTCGCCGCTTTGTATGTGATGCCCGCTTTTGCTGCGGACATGCCGCAAAAAGCGCCGGTCTATAAGGCGCCGCCAGCCCCGCAATGGAGTTGGACCGGCCTCTACGCCGGCGTCTATGCCGGCGTCGGCCTCAACCGCTCGCATGGCCTCGACCCGACTGGTGCGGTCGCCGGCGAGATCGACTATCTCGGCAGCGGTTTCACCGGCGGCGCTACCGTTGGCTACAACTGGCAATTCGATCCGCACTGGGTTGCCGGCATCGAGGGCGACATCGGCTGGCTCGGGCTCAGCCATAGCGCACCGAACTTCCAAGATTTCACTGTCAATTCGAAGACATCCTCGCTCGGCACCTTGCGCGGCCGCATTGGTTATACGTCAACGGGCGCGACCCTCGCCTATGTGACAGCGGGCGCTGCCTGGGTGCACTTCGACGATCAGGTATTCAACCCGCCCGGATTCTCCGCCGAAAGCAGCAAGACCAAGCTCGGTTATGCGGTCGGCTCCGGCGTCGAAACGCGGCTCGGCGGAAACTGGACCGCCAAATCTGAATCGCTCTTCGTTGACGTCGGCTCCGGTGATCCCGTGCCGACCGGCGCCGGTTCTTTCCTGCAAACTGACAAGCATCGCTATCTGGTCCAACGTTTCGGCGTAAACTATCTCTTCGGCGGCAAGCCAATGGCACCGCTGCCGCAGGAGCACTGGCAGGGCTTCTTCATCGGCGCGGTCGGCGGAACGGCCTCGCCGCAGACGCGCGTGTCCTCGACGGACCCGACGGTGGCGATCGGCGAAATCGGCAACACCGGCGGCAGCGCCGGTTACACCGCCGGATTGATTGCCGGCTACAACTGGCAATTCGCACCGCAGTGGGTTGCCGGCGTCGAAGGCGATTTCAGCTGGCTCGGGATCAATCACTCGATTAGCGATTACGATAGTCCCAATGCATTTTACAAACTGAATACGCGTTGGATCGCGACCGCGCGCGCGCGCCTCGGTTACTCAACCGGACCGGCCCTGCTCTACGTGACCGGCGGCGCGAGCGTGGGTGAACTACGAAGAATCGTGGCACTCCGACAATTCGAATCCGTTGTTTCCAACCGCTTCTTCCGCCAAGACCCTGTCGGGATATGCCGTCGGTGGCGGCATCGAGACCCCGTTCACTTTCTTCGGCCTGCTTGGTCCCGGATTGATGGCGCGCAGCGAATATCTCTATGTCAATGTCGGCAACGGCGACACGTTGACCCAGGCCGCCTTCCCGGTCGTCGCCAACCACGAATTCCACTTGTTCCGTGGAGCAGTGCTCTATCGTTTCGGCGGTTGAATGGCACGTCTTAATGCAACAAGGCCCCGGACTTCCGCCGGGGCCTTTTGCTTTGTGCAGGCAAGAAAAAAGCTTAATCCTCTTCTTCCTCGCTCAGCCGCTCGACCGACACGACGTGCTCGTCTTCCGCCGTGTTGAGCACGATCACACCCTGCGTCGAGCGCCCGGCGATGCGGATGCCGGAGACGGTGGTGCGGATCAGCTTGCCCTGATCGGTCACCAGCATCACCTGATCGCTCTCTTCCACCGGGAACGAGCCGACCAGCCGGCCGATCTTTTCCTTGATCTTCTCCTGGCCCTTCTTGCCCTCCCAGATGCCCATCGCGACGATACCTTTACCGCCGCGATTGGTGATCCGGTATTCGTAGGACGAGGAGCGCTTGCCGTAGCCGCGCTCCGAGATGGTCAGGATGAACTGCTCGGCCGCCGACAGTTCGACATAGCGCTGCTCGCCGAGTTCGATGGCGCCGGCGGCTTCCGCCTCGGCCTCGCCCTCGGCATCCTCCTCGACGGCGACCTCCTCGTCCTCCTCGCCGCCGCGCCGCACCGCGTTCGCGCGCTTGAGATACGCCGCTCTCTCTTCAGGAGTGGCGGCGACATGCGCCAGCACGGTCATGGATATGACTTCGTCGCCCTCGGCCAGCTTGATGCCGAAATCGCCGATGGTGTCGCGTCCCTTTTTCAGTGACGTCTTGTCCGCCGGGAAGCGGATGCACTGGCCGTCGCGCGTCGTCAGCAGGACGTCGTTCTTGTCGGTGCACAGCTCGACGCCGGCGATGGAGTCGCCCTCTTCCAGCTTGATGGCTTTAAGACCCGACGGCCGCACCTCGGCGTAATGATCGAGCGCGATCTTGCGCACGATCCCCTTGGTGGTGGCGAACATCAGCTGCATGCCGCTCCACTCCGCCTCGTTCTCCGGCAGCGGCATGATGGTGGTGATGGTCTCGCCCTGATCGAGCGGCAGGATGTTGATCAGCGCCTTGCCCTTGGCCTGCGGCGCGGCGAGCGGCAGCCGCCAGACCTTTTCCTTGTAGACCTTGCCGCGTGAGGAGAAGAACAGCAGCGGCGCGTGCGTCGAGGCGACGAACAGCCGCGACACGAAATCCTCCTCTCGCACCTGCATGCCGCCGCGGCCTTTGCCGCCGCGCCGCTGCGAGCGATAGGTCGAGAGCGGCACGCGCTTGATGTAGCCGAGATGCGAGACGGTGACGACCATGTCCTCGCGCTGGATCAGGTCCTCGTCCTCGACCTCCGCCTCCTGTTCCGCGATCACGGTGCGGCGCGGCGTGGCGAATTCGGCTTTCAGCTTCGCCAGTTCGTCCTTGATGATGGTCTGGATGCGCGCCCGCGAACGCAGGATTTCCAGGTAATCGGCGATCTCGGCAGCGAGCTTGTCGAGTTCGGCCTTGATCTCGTCGCGGCCGAGCGCGGTGAGGCGCTGCAGGCGCAGGTCGAGGATGGCCTTGGCCTGCTCGACCGACAGCCGCGCCGTGCCCTTTGGCGACACCTTGTGGCGCGGGTCATCGATCAATTCGATCAGCGTTGCCGCCGTGGTCGCCGGCCATTCACGCGCCATCAAGGCCTCGCGCGCTTCGTTGGCATCCTTGGAGGCGCGGATCAGCTTGATCACTTCGTCGATATTGGCGACCGCGATGGCGAGACCGACCAAAATGTGGGCGCGGTCGCGCGCCTTGCCGAGCAGATGCTTGGTGCGCCGCGACACCACCTCTTCGCGGAAGGCGATGAAGGCGACCAGCATGTCCTTCAGCGTCATCAGTAGCGGGCGGCCGCCGTCGAGCGCCACCATGTTGGCGCCGAACGAGGATTGCAGCGGCGTGAAGCGGTAGAGCTGGTTGAGCACCACGTCGCGCTCGGCGTCGCGCTTGAGCTCGATCACGACGCGGTAGCCGTCGCGGTCCGACTCGTCGCGCAGGTCGGAAATGCCGTCGATCTTCTTCTCGTGCACCAGCTCGGCGATGCGCTCGACCATCGAGGCCTTGTTCACCTGGTAGGGAATCTCGGTGACGACAATGGCTTCGCGTTCCTTGCGGATGGTCTCGAAGGCGACCTTGCCGCGCATCACGATCGAGCCGCGGCCTGTCTGATAGGCGCTGCGGATGCCGGCGCGGCCGAGAATGATGCCGCCGGTCGGGAAATCCGGCCCCAGCACGATTTTGTTGAGATCGTCGATGCTCAAAGCCGGGTCGCCGATCAGCGCGGTGCACGCGTCGATCAGTTCGCCCAGATTGTGCGGCGGGATGTTGGTCGCCATGCCGACGGCGATGCCGCCGGCGCCGTTGACCAGCAGATTGGGATAGCGCGCCGGCAGCACCACCGGCTCGTGCTCGTTACCGTCGTAGTTGGCCTGGAAATCGACGGTGTCCTTGTCGATATCGTCGAGCAGCGCCATCGCCGGCTTGGCCAGCCGGCATTCGGTGTAGCGCATGGCCGCGGCCGGGTCGCCATCGACCGAGCCGAAATTGCCCTGCCCGTCGATCAGCTGCAGGCGCATGGAGAAATCCTGCGCCATGCGCACCAGCGCGTCGTAGATCGCCTGGTCGCCGTGCGGGTGATATTTGCCCATCACGTCGCCGACCACGCGCGCCGATTTGACGTATTTCTTGTCGGGCGTGTGGCCCTGCTCGTTCATCGAATGCAGGATGCGGCGGTGCACGGGCTTCAAGCCGTCGCGCACATCCGGCAGCGCCCGCGATACGATCACGCTCATGGCGTAATCGAGATACGAGCGCTTCATCTCCTCGGTGATCGAGACGGGGCGTGTATCGGTGGGACCTGCGTCCCCCGATTTGGGATTTTCAGTGTCGGCCAAAGGCTGCTTCCTGGGCGTAATCTACGTGCGATTTTTTCTAGCTGATTCACCCTCGCTTGGCCACCTGAAATCGACTCCAATACCGGCTATTTTTGTGTTATTTTTCAACTGTTTATAGCGGATTGGAAAAGCCGCTGGGCGAGCCGCAAAAGGGCCGCAGATCGGCGCGGCCGCGGCCGCGCAATTTGACCCCGCCGCACACCGCCGCTACGCGAAACACATGCCGTTCGAATTTCTCATTTCCGCCCTGGTCACGCTCGCGGTCGTGGTCGATCCGCTCGGTCTGGTACCGAGCTACATCGCCGTCACCCATGGCCTGCCGGTTCGTTCGCGCCGCGCGGTGGCGCTGCGCGCCTGCCTGATCGCGGCGGCAATCCTCGCCGGCAGCGCCTTGATCGGCGACTGGCTGCTGCGCACGCTGGCGATCGGCCTGCCCGCCTTCCGCATCGCCGGCGGGCTGCTGCTGTTCTCGATCGCCTCGGAAATGGTATTCGGCGTGCGCATCGCACGGCAATCGCAGGAAGCGGAAGAAGCCATCGAGGAGCGCGTGCGCAACATCGCCGCCTTCCCGCTCGCCATTCCGCTGATGGCCGGCCCCGGGGCCATCACCGCCAGCGTGCTGCTGGCCGGCCGCGCCGGCGGCGATTTCACGCGTTTGGGCCTGCTGCTCGGCGTCATCGCGGTGGTGCTGGCGCTGTGTTTTGTCGTCTTCACATTGGCCGCGCGCGTCGCGGCGCTGCTGGGAACGACCGGCAATGTGGTGCTGTCGCGCCTGCTCGGCGTGCTCTTGGCGGCGCTTGCCGTGCAATTCGTCATCGACGGCGCGCGCGCC
>CAVZXY010000021.1:0-41078 GCA_963779345.1 uncultured Alphaproteobacteria bacterium
GCGCTGGCGGGGTGATGCAATTGCTTGTCATGGCCGGCACATAGGCGAGCGAAGCGACGCCGTCCTTCGGACGGCTATTGCCGAGCATGACGACGGATAGAACCGAGCGTCGCAGCCAGTCTCAGAACGGAATCTCGTCGTCCATGTCGGCCGATTTGCCGGCGCCGGCCATTGCCGGCCTGCGCTCGCGCGCAACGCTCGGGCCGCTCGAGCCGAAGTCATCGCCGCTGTCGGCGCTCGCCCCGCCGCCGCTACCGCGCGTGTCGAGCATGGTGAGCTGCGAATTGAAGCCCTGCAGCACCACCTCGGTCGAATATTTGTCGTGGCCGTCTTTGTCGGTCCATTTGCGCGTCTGCAGCGAGCCTTCCAGATACACCTTCGAGCCCTTCTTGAGATACTGCTCGGCGATCTTGCACAGGCCTTCGTTGAAAATAACGACGCGGTGCCACTCGGTCTTTTCCTTGCGCTCGCCGGTGGTCTTGTCGCGCCAGCTTTCCGAGGTGGCGACGCTGAGATTGGCGATCGGCCGCCCGTCCTGGGTGCGGCGGATTTCCGGATCCTTGCCGAGATTGCCGATCAGGATCACCTTGTTGACGCTACCTGCCATGATGCTCTCCGCCTGGCGATTGGCGGCCGGCGGCCTCGCTCTCGAAGCCGCCGCCGCTCGCCGGTAAAGGGCCGCCCGCCGCGCGCGGCCCCGAAATTAACTTTTGCACCCTAGACCTCGGCCCCCATGCGGCAAGCGCGTTCGGCCTTAATCCACAGGGCTTCTTTAGCGATGCCCGGGTCGCAGCGAATTATCGGGACACAATCTTGTTCTTTTTTTGTTCTAATTCATTTTAACCATTAGGCAACTGATTCGGCTCAATAAACGCATTTTCTGTGGCGCAAAAGTAACAGTTCGAATCATCCACAAGATACGCTTTCGCCTCACCGTTCATCTGGACCGGCTTCTATGTCGGCATCAATGGCGGCTACGGCTGGGGCAAATCGAGCTGGACCAATACGGCGACCGGCGCGACCACCGGCGACTTCGATATCAGCGGCGCGCTGGCTGGCGGCACGGCCGGCTACAATCTGCAGATCGGCCAACTGGTCGTCGGCGCCGAAGGCGACATCGACGCCAGTTGGATCAAGGGTACCGACGCCACCGGCTGCTGTCAGACCAAAAACGACTGGTTGGCGACCGCGCGCGCCCGCCTCGGCTTTGCGTTTGATCGCTGGATGCCCTTCGTCACCGGCGGCGCGGCCTTCGGCGACGTCAAGATGGACGCGCTGGGCGCATCGCAAACCGCGACCAAAGTCGGCTGGACTGCCGGCGGCGGCGTCGAATACGCCTTCGCGGGCGCGTGGTCGGCCAAGGTCGAATATCTCTATGCCGATCTCGGCAAGGCGTCGTGCGATGTGGCCACCTGCGGCACCGCCAATGACGTGACCTTCAAGACCAACTTGGTGCGCGCCGGACTGAACTATCACTTCTAGCCGCGGCGGCAGCAAAACCTGAACGGGGCCGCAGAACGCGGCGCCGCCACAAAATCCTGCGAGGGCCGGCCATTGCGCCGGCCCTAAGCCCGGCGGCCGTCATTCTGCCGGACTTGGTCAGGCGCGCGACGTGCCCTCGGTTCTTCTTCGACCAAGTGCTTTTGGCCCCGCGCGGTGTAAATTTTCGCAGCCATGATTTTTCGTCGCCGCTTTTAAGTTGGCCGTCGATCCAGCCGTAGCAGAGCGCCTCGTCCAGCGCCTCGTCATACGTCACAGAGGCGGCACCCGACGTTTTCTTGAATAACCGCAGCCAGATTCCGTCCGACGCGGCGTGATTTTTGGCCAACCATTGCCGCCACGCCTTGGCCGTCGCGAAGGCGACGATCTCAAATTCCTTTGTCCTAGCCATAAAATTCGCTCCGGCCTCCGAATATCACATGCTCTGTCGTCACCGGGCGTCCCCGGTTATCCCCATCCCTCACATTGTGGGGCGATGGCGGGGCTAGCGAAACCGCTCTGTTCTACCTATGTTCTTATTTCGATATCTCGCCGCCGGCCTCTGTGCCGGTATTTTGCCGTGCTCACGTTCCCGCGAAAGTCCGTAATGGCCGACCTTTCCAGCAAGAGAGCCCGCGACGCGCGCCAGATCACCATCCGCGGCGCCCGCGAACACAATCTCAAGAACGTCGACGTCACCATCCCGCGCGATGAGCTGGTCGTGTTCACCGGCCTGTCCGGCTCGGGCAAATCGTCGCTCGCCTTCGACACCATCTATGCCGAGGGCCAGCGCCGCTACGTCGAGAGCCTGTCGGCCTATGCGCGGCAATTCCTGGAGATGATGCAGAAGCCGGACGTCGACCAGATCGACGGCCTGTCGCCGGCCATCTCCATCGAGCAGAAGACCACGTCGAAGAACCCGCGGTCGACCGTCGGCACCGTCACCGAGATCTACGACTACATGCGCCTGTTGTGGGCGCGCGTCGGCGTGCCCTACTCGCCGGCGACCGGGCTGCCCATCGAGAGCCAGACTGTGTCGCAGATGGTCGACCGCGTGCTGGCGCTGGCGGAGGGCACGCGCATCTACGTGCTGGCGCCGGTCGTGCGCGGCCGCAAGGGCGAATACAAAAAGGAATTGGCCGATTTCCTGCGCAAGGGCTATCAGCGCGTCAAGATCGACGGCGCCTTCCACGAGATCCAGGACGTGAAGCCGCTCGACAAGAAGTTCACTCACGACATCGACGTGGTGGTCGACCGCCTGGTGGTGAAGGGCGACATCGGCACGCGGCTGGCGGACTCGCTGGAGCAGTGCCTCAAGCTCGCCGACGGGCTGGCCGTTGTCGAACTCGCCGACACCAAAGCGAGCGGCGCCACCGCCAATCGCGGCCGCAACGCCAATGCCGAGCGCCTCATCTTCTCGGAGAAATTCGCCTGCCCCGTCTCCGGCTTCACCATTCCGGAAATCGAGCCGCGGCTGTTCTCGTTCAACAATCCGTTCGGCGCCTGCCCCGAATGCGGCGGGCTCGGCGTCGAGCAGCACATCGACGCCGACCTCGTCATCCCCGACCGCGACGCCACGCTGAAGAAGGGCGCCATCGCGCCCTGGGCGAAGTCGTCGTCGCCTTATTACATCCAGACGCTCGACGCGCTGGCCAAGCACTTCCGCTTTACGCTCGACACCAAATGGAAGGACCTGCCGAAGAAGACGCAGGACGCCATCCTCTACGGCTCCGGCGAGGACGACATCAAATTTGTCTATGACGACGGCCTGCGCGGCTACACGACGAAAAAGCCGTTCGAGGGCGTCATCACCAATCTGGAGCGCCGCTTCAAGGAAACCGAGAGCGAGTGGGCGCGCGAGGACCTGGCGAAATATTTCACCGACGTGCCCTGCCATGAATGCCACGGCGCGCGGCTCAAGCCCGAGGCGCTCTGCGTCAAGATCGGCGGCAAGAACATTTCGGAAATCGCCGAGTTGTCGGTGCGCAAGGCCGGCGAATGGTTCACCGAGATTCCGAAGCAGCTCAATGCGCAACAGAACGAAATCGGCGTGCGCGTGCTCAAGGAAATTCGCGAGCGGCTGAAGTTCCTGGTCGACGTCGGCCTCGATTACCTCACCCTCGCCCGCGCCTCCGGCACGCTGTCCGGCGGCGAGAGCCAGCGCATTCGGCTGGCCTCGCAGATCGGCTCCGGCCTCACCGGCGTGCTCTATGTGCTGGACGAGCCCTCGATCGGCCTGCACCAGCGCGACAATGCCCGCCTGCTCGAAACATTGAAAAGGCTTCGCGACCTCGGCAACACCGTGATCGTCGTCGAACACGACGAAGACGCCATCCGCACCGCCGATCACGTGCTCGACATCGGCCCCGGCGCCGGCATCCACGGCGGCCACGTCGTCGCCGAAGGCAATGTCGACGATCTCATCGCCGCGCCGCGCTCATGGACTGGAAAATATCTCTCCGGCGAACTCAGCGTGCTGGTGCCCGAACGCAAGCCGCGCTCGCGCCGCGCGCTGAAGATCGTCAACGCCCGCGGCAACAACCTCAAGAACATCACCGCCGAGATCCCGCTCGGCCTGTTCACCTGCGTCACCGGCGTCTCCGGCGGCGGCAAGTCGACGTTACTAATAGACACTTTGTACAACGCGGTGGCGCGCAAGTTGAACGGCGCCTTGCTCGCCCCCGCGCCGCACGACCGCATCGAGGGCCTCGAGCACATCGACAAGATCATCGACATCGACCAGTCGCCGATCGGCCGCACGCCGCGCTCCAACCCGGCCACGTACACGGGGGCTTTCACTCCAATAAGAGAATGGTTCGCCGCCCTGCCCGAATCCAAGGCGCGCGGCTACGAGCCCGGCCGCTTCTCCTTCAACGTCAAAGGCGGCCGCTGCGAGGCCTGCCAGGGCGACGGCGTCATCAAGATCGAGATGCACTTCCTGCCCGACGTCTACGTCACCTGCGACGTCTGCAAGGGCAAGCGCTACAACCGCGAAACGCTCGAAGTGCTGTTCAAGGGCAAGTCGATCGCCGACGTGCTCGACATGACGGTGGAAGAGGCGCTGGAATTCTTCAAGGCGGTGCCGCGCGTGCGCGACGTGCTGGCGCTGCTGCACCGCGTCGGCCTCGACTACATCCATGTCGGCCAGCAGGCCACCACGCTGTCCGGCGGCGAGGCGCAGCGCGTCAAGCTCGCCAAGGAGCTGTCGAAACGCGCCACCGGCCGCACGCTCTATATCCTCGACGAGCCGACCACCGGCCTGCATTTCCACGACGTGGCGAAGCTCTTGGACGTGCTGCACGAGCTGGTGGAGACCGGCAATTCGGTGGTGGTGATCGAGCACAATCTGGAAGTGATCAAGACCGCCGACTGGATCATCGACCTCGGCCCGGAAGGCGGCGACGGCGGCGGCGAGATCGTCGCCCAGGGCACGCCGGAGGATATCGTGAAGGTCAAGCGATCCTACACGGCGGAATTTTTGAAGCCGGTTCTCGGCCGCCAGCCGCGCGCGGGCAAGAAGCGCATCGAGGCGGCGGAGTGATACTTCTTCACCCTCCCCCTTGTGGGGGGGTCGGCGCGGAGCTCCGGGGTGGGGGTAGCGGCAATGAGCGAGACCTTGCGCCGGATACAAACGCTCGTACTTGCGGGCGACCTGCATGTTTCCGAGCACGGCTTTGCGGAACTCCGCAAGGATGATATTTTGATCGACGACGCAGTGGCCGGGATCGCGACGGCCGTCGTGGTGGAGGATTATCCGGCCCGCGACCGCGGCCCCAGCGTTCTAACGCTGCAATACGACGGGCACGGGCGGCCTATCCATGTCGTATGGGCGCTTCCGGTCAATGAGCGCCGCCCCGCCGTCATCGTCACGGCTTACCGGCCCGACCCGAAACTGTGGGAAAGCGACTTCAGACGACGGAGTAGCCGATGACAAGAAAATCCACCAAGCTGATCCACGAAGGCAAATACGCCGCCGAGGTCGAGATCGAACTGCATTACAGCGACGATAGCTGGTCGCCGACCATGTCGGCCGACGACGCGCGCAAGCTCGAAACCGTCATGCTCGCCCTGCGCGCTGGCAACGTCGCCGAAGCGGCGAAATACGGCCGCGTGTTTGAGCTGACGCCGGTCGCGGCGAAGTAACGGCGGCTGGCGGAAGCCTTGTCCGCCGTAGCTCGAAGAGCGAGGGCGAAAGCCCGCAGGGCGAAGGCCAAAGCTACACCGGGCAGTTTTTGAAGCCGGTGCTGAACAGGCAGGAAAAGCCAAAGAAGCGCATTCAAGCAGCGGAATAAGCCGGTGCCTTGTCCGCCGTAGCCCGCAGGGCGAAGGCGGATGGGGCGGGAGAGCAAGCGGAAGAAGGGCCAGCAGGCGGCGGAGTAAGAGCCGCCGTCAGAATTGATACGGAGACTTTCTGTCATGGGCAATCCCCTCCATTACAGTTTGGAACTACCGCAGCGCTGCTCGCAGCTGATTGAAGAACTTTGGCCGTATGCTGAAAAGATTTTGCAAGCCGAACAACCAGAGCTGGGCTCACTTACAACGACATTCTTGATTTCAATGTCTATGCCTGTCGTCAACCTACCTGTGGAGCGGATGGAGCGGCACAAGAACGCTATTGAGCAGGGCTACGCTGATGATCGCAATATCAATCCCGTTGTCGCTGAAGCAGTCGCCACCATCCTTGGCGGAGAAGAGTTTCATAAAGCGCCTTTTTATATCCATGACGCCTGGAGCTTCGCTACCCACGCACCATTTAATATTGCACGGCCACTCCCTGATGATCTTGTGGTTGAACTCGGCACGAAACGGGCCGCCGTAAGGGCCAGCAAAATGCCAACATCGCAGTGGTGTAGTGTTCTCCGCAATGCAATGGCTCATGGTGGCATTGCTTATCTCGATGAAAATGGCCGGACTAGTTACGGCCAACCAGTTCGCATGTATGCTTTTGTGAGTGGAAAATATGACGATGCAGAGGAGTTAATCGGAATAAATGTGCTTCGCATCAGTGAAGCAAACTATCGAATATTTTTGCGACACTGGGTTGATTGGCTTAAGTCATTCTGGTCTGCCCCCCGTTTGTGGGCCGGGATCTAGGCAACTTTTCGAGCTTTGCTAGCTTGGGCGGCAAAGGCATTCGGCGTCAAGTTGCCGAGCGCTGAGTGAGGTCGATCTTCGTTGTACTGGCACCTCCATTCTTCAATCCGGTCGCGGGCATCGGCCATCGACAAGAACCATGACGCGTTGAGGCACTCGGCGCGCACGCGCGCGTTCAATGCCTCGATGAAGGCGTTATCTGTGGGTTTTCCTGGCCGTGAGAAGTCGATCTCGACGGCGTTCAGATAAGCCCATTGATCGAGCATCCGGCCGGCGAACTCCGGGCCGTTGTCTACGCGCAGGCTCTGCGGTTTGCCGCGCGAGCGGATGAGTTGATCGAGAACGTCGACCACTTGGAAGGCCCGGAAACTCGTTCTCGGAGCAATCGCAAGGGCCTCTCGGGTGTGGCAGTCCACGATCGTCAGAATCCGGAACGAACGCCCGTCGAAGAGCTGATCCGCCATAAAATCCATCGCCCAGATCTCGTTCGGTCCGCCTGCCGTGGGGCGATCGGAGCGATAACGCCAAGCGCGCTTGCGCCTCGGCAGCTTGGACCGGATGATCAGCCCTTCTTCGCGATACAATCGATAAATACGCTTCTTGTTCACAACCCAGCCCTCCCGTCGCAGCAGTATGTGAAGTCGGCGATAGCCATAGCGGACGCGCGTAGCGGCGAGCTCTTTGAGCCGCATGCGGAGCGCCGTCTGGGGATCGGAGCGCTTACGATAACGTTGCGTCGATCGATGGAAGCCGCTGGCGCGACATGCCCTCCGCTCGCTAACGCCGTAGGCCTTCTGCAGATGGCCTGCGACCTCACGCCGAACGGAGGGCCTCACCACTTTCGGCGCAATACATCCTGAAGCATGGTCTTGTCCAAAGTCAGATCGGCCACGATCTTCTTCAGCTTGCCGTTCTCCTCCTCGAGCTGCTTCAGTCGGCGGATCTCGGTCACGCCCATCCCGACGAACTGCTTCTTCCACCGGTAGAACGTCGGTTCCGACACGCCCATCTTGCGGCAGATCTCTTCAACCGTAGTTCCACTCTCGGCTTGGCGTAGAGCGAAGGCTATCTGTTCCTCGGTAAACCGCTTCCGCTTCATGGCATCCCTCCATCGCTGGGTTCAGAATGCCCGAAAAAATTGCCCTGCGGATGGACCAATTATTGGGAAGCAGACCAGCCGGAGTAAGCACCGCCGCCGGGCCCAGTATACGCTCCGCCACCAGGACCGGTGTACGCACCACCGCCGGGCCCCGTGTAAAGCCCACCGCCCGGACCAGTGTATGCGCCGCCGCCAGGGCCCGTGTACGCTCCGCCGCCAGGGCCAGTGTATGCACCACCACCGGGACCGGTGTAAGCGCCGCCTCCAGGGCCGGTGTAAAGCCCACCGCCGGGACCAGTGTAGCAAGGCCCTCGGGGGCCGGAGTAGCCGATACAGTCAGCAAAAGCACTTATCGATGGAAATAGCAGACTGAAAATCAGGACTGCCTTGATTGTGCATGTCATGGCACATCCTCCCAGTAGACGATGTGCAACGTACGCTTCGATGTGACCGCGCGCTAGGCTTCATCAGCGGGTCACGAGCCATAGCGCGTTTCCTCCATTAGCGATTGCTAAACGGGCTCCGTGCGCCGCGCGGCAAGCAAGCCCGCTTGGCAGTGACCAAGATGCACGCCCAATCGCGGCCGACAGGTGGACGGTTCCAAGCTCAGTCAGTCCCTGGCCTTGCGCTCCTCCGCCGCTCTGTTGTCCGCCGCGGCGGCGCCTCTGACTTGCGGTGTGACGCACACGTGATCGGACGGTACTACTTCTCGCCAAACAAACCCCTGTTTGCACGTATCCGGTCCGGATGCTCCGCCTCCAGCGCGTCGGCTCGCGGCCGCGCGATTGTCGTTCGCGGCCTGCGTCCTTGTCGCGGGCGTGACACACACATGGTCATCTTTAATCGCCTCTCTCCACACGAAGCCTTGCTTGCAAGTATCGGGGCCATAAGGCTGGGCAGCCGCTCGTCGCTGGCTCGCGGCACTGTTATCGGCAACGACAGCGGCTCTGACTTGCGGTGTGACGCACACGTGATCGGACGGTACTACTTCTCGCCAAACAAACCCCTGTTTGCATGTATCCGGTCCATATGCTCCGCCTCCAGCGCGTCGACTCGCGGCCGCGCGATTGTCGTTCGCGGCCTGCGTCCTTGTCGCGGGTGTGACACACACATGGTCGTCTTTTGTCGCCTCTCTCCACACGAAGCCTTGCTTGCAAGTGTCGGCGGTAAACACCAAGCCTCCTACTCCCGCGGAAGAGATACCGATGCAGGCTCCGCAGACGTATTTATTGCAACTGTGCCAGTTCTGTGTCGGCGACTCGTAAAAGCCATTGTCACACATCAGCACGACGCCATAACAGTTAGTCTTTGTCTCGCGCACTGGGCAGCTCGGAGTGTTGTTTCGACACAGAACCTTATGGCCCGTTACGCAGTAAGCCCCATCGCCGTAATCGCTTACTCCGATCTGAGTTTCACCACCTAAACATTTGCCGTCACAGAAAGGCGCAGTGCCGCGCCATGTGTCCGCAATTGCGGACGCGCTAAAGACGGCTACGGCAAGAACTGCTACTGAAGAAAGCACTTTCAAAAATGCCCGCATGATTAGCTCCCGCGAAGTGTTCGAGTCCGCGACACTAGAACTTTCGGCGGCACAACTAAAAAGAGTACACCTGAATCAACGACGGGGCCAGCACAATTCCAAATGCGAATGCATTGTACTTAAGCCATACCAGCGCGCCCTGTATTATTCTTTCTTATATTGTTGCGTTTTCTAGTAAGTTGCGACTGACATTAAAAACCTACATAGCTGCAAGCACACAATATATAACTACGTGTCGAATAAATTTGTACGGTAACCTCACTGCAATACCATTCCGCTGAGGCATTTTCGACACGTTGCGCGTTCAAGATAATTCTGAACCCGGAGGCTACGATAGCGAACATGATGAATTGGAATCCGCTCAAGATGATCTTAAATCAGCGCAATCTGAAAAGGAAAGCGCGCTTTCGAATTTTAATCTTGAGTGCAACCGCTAGATTGGTGCGCGCTTAAACGTAGTGATCATAACGAGGAACAATTGCGCAGTGCCATCGGCAACAAACTGCCCGATCGAGTTGATTGATCGGTCAGGGGGCCTCGATAGAGGGGAGTGATAAGCGGCGGTTCATTGCTGTATTATTCCCGCCGCCGGTTACCTCGCCGGGGGAAGCGGCGCGGGCGGCTATTGTACTGGAGCATCGCAAGGGAGGGATTCATGACAAAACTAAATCATGAGAAAATAGATGCCGTGCAATATCAATTACTCGCCAACATGCGAATAAATCAGGATACGATGGTGTGGCAGACCCCAATCCTTAGTTTGACAGGTCAAGCATTTCTATTCGTCATCGCATTTGGCGACGGGTTGAAGATGGGCGCCTAATTGCCAGTTTCCTAATCCTGATAACCGCTTTCGCTTCCGTGCAACTATTGGCAAAACATCGGCACCTTGAAGTCCATTATTCAAAATTATTGGAGCTGATTGAAAGAAGTAAGCATATTGAGCCTATCCACGCTCGGCCTCCGCCGGGTACCGGAATCGCCAAGTGGTCAGCTTATCGGGTTTGGCTAGCACTCCTTATGACCTTTGGCGCAGCAGCTATTGTAGCTGCGGCGATGGCGCTCAAATCAAATTAGGACACTGCCAGTTTTTTCAAAGGTGGCCTACTTTTGTAGCTATCACTATACCCCCCGGCCCCGTGAGGGGCGCGAACCGGTTGCTCCGGCTCGCGGGGATCGGGCCGGCGCCCGCGGGCGTGCCCTTCGCAGGGGTGCGCACTCGGGCGGCGCCGGGGCTCCGCCCGGGGGTACTACGGCCCCCTGCGAGGAGCTCGCTGACGGCGGTCGGCTCGGCCGGCCGAGTAGGTCCGCCGTTTCACCCGTGGAGGGTGGCGGCAACGAAGGACCGAAAGGCACGCCAAGAGCTGAGCCGAAAGCGCGGTCCCGGCGCCGCAAGGAAAACGCCGAGACGGCGCGCCGAGAGGCGCCACGCGGGCCAAAAGCCCGCGTGAACAGAAGGACTGGATGCGCCCCTTGGCGCGCCGTCCCCCTCGCCTGTTTCAGGCGGGGGCCACCCTGGAAAACTCGGGCGCGTCCGGGCCGCGAGAACGATGGAGCTTGCCCGACATGCAGAACGGAGACCACGCGATGAAGCACGACGACTCCAACGATCCCGCCCTCATCCCGACTTTGCGCTGGATGAGCGACATGGCCTGCCTGTGGGGCCTGTGCCGCAACGCCGCCTGCGGCCGCGCGCGTCAATGCCGGCGCGATCCGCGCTCCTGCCTGCGCCGCCGCGCGCCGCTGGTGCCGGACGAGGTGCGCGGCGGCGTCGCCCTCATGCTCGGCGGCAAGCAGCAGGGCGTCAGCTACGAGGATCTGCGCGCCCAGGCGCCCGTGGCGATCGCCGCGGTCGAGGACTGGATCGCGCGCGTCAAGGCCAGCGCATCTTCGTCTTCCGGCGCGATCGATCCCGGCAATGGCGGATAGCAAGTGCGTCTATTGCGCCACGCAATACGGCGTGTCGCCGTTCGGATGGCACAGGCCCGGCCGGCAGCCGCTGTCGCAATGCCGTTTGTCGTAGCCGCGGTTGGCGCATTCGCGCAGGCAGGTCTGCTGGTCGGTCGTGGTTGCCACGGCCGCTGCGGCGTTCTGGTCGCCTCTTGCGGCGGCGGCCTGCGCCTGCGACAGGCTCAGGGTGTCCTTGGCGGCGAAAGCAGGGCCCGACACCGCAGTGGCGAGCAGAACGCAGAGCACAAAACGCATCGTCGGGTTCCTCCGTGGCTACCGGTGTTAACGCACGAGCCCGCGGGTTTGGTTGCATGGGCCTGCGCGCATTCGATCGGCGGGTTCCGTCTCCCCCAGGCCCGGTCCGCCTACCTCACCTGCGATACGAAAGCGACCGTCGAACAGCCTTTCTGCGCCCCTTTGGTGGCGCAGATCCTGAACACATAGGCGTCCTTGCCCTTGAAGCCTTTGTCGGGCGTGTAGATGAAACGGTTGGTGCCGGCCGCCACCACTTTGCCGTACTCCGGCTCATGCAGGAAGCTGATGCCGGTGAACTTGTAGCCCTGCCCCTTGCCGAAATTATGCGTGCAGGACGAGCCGGCGTCGACGATGACGTCCACCACCACGCCGTCGTTCTTCTCCGGATGGAATTCGAACGGCTTGTACAGGCAGCCGGCCTGCGCGGACGCGGGCAGCAGCACCAGCAGCGCAGCGGCAGTCAGCCAACACTTAGACATCCAGCTTGCTCCTTGCCGCGTTTGACGGGCGCCGCGCCTAGCGCGTCGACACCACGCCGCGGCGCGGGCCGCGCTCGCCTTCGCAGGTGCACGGCGCGCCGAGCCGCGGATAGGGCACGGTCGTGCACTGGCCGCCGCCATAGCGCGGCAGCACCTTGCAGACGTAAGGGTTGGGAATGTTCGGCGGCCCGTGCGGGCCCGGCAGCGGGTGCGGCGCCGCCAAAGCCGGCGCGGCGGCGGGAGTGAGCAGCATAGTCGCGGCCATGAATGCTATTCGCATCACGCGCGCCTTCCAAACCACCAGCCGAGCACGAGAAACACCACGCCGGCAGCGCCCGAGACGATGGCGTGCTTCATGTGCACGCGCATCACGCCGGCCTCGTGCCCCGGAAAAAAGGTCGGCAGCGTGTCGGCCGGGGTCACGAAATAAATTCCGGCGACCACGAGCAAGGCAATGCCAACTATGACGCAGAGCATTTTCATCGAGCGCCGTCCTTTCGAAGAATCGAAATGCGTTATGCGGATGCGCGAGCCTAATCTGCCCGGCGTCTGTCGCCAACCGTCTTTGACCGCGCCGCGGCCGTGCGCGGCGTCGCCCTGGTCCACGGCAAATAAAATCGCGCGCCGGATGCGACAATGAAACGCCCAAGCCGGCGGTGACCGGCTTGGGCGACTGAGCGCGCGGCGGCTAGCGCCGCTTGTCAGATTTTCAAATCGGACAAGCCAGGATGTTCCAGAACCACTCGCCGTCGACGTTGATCCAGCACGGGCCGACGCCGTAGTCGTACCACCGGCCATGCCAGAAGTGGCGGTGGTGACCATACCAGATGTGGCCGTTATACGTTCTGCCGACCACGAAGTTGTTGTGAACCGCCCCGTTGACGCGAACATTGCGGTTGACGTGAACATTTTTGTTGACGTGAACGTTTTTGTTCACCTGCACGGATTTGTTGACGTGAACCTTCTTGTCGTCTTTGTCTTTCGCATTAGCCGGGCTCGCGATTGAAAACGCGAACCCGAGCGCGGCAAGCACGGATAAAACGAGCGAAATCTTCTTCAGCATATCGGCGCTCCTCTCGGGGTGGGCTTAGTCTTGATTGCAAAGCCTTCAGCCGAATTGCTGACGGCTCTTGTCCCGGTGCAAGCCCACGATGCCGCACCATCGTTTGTGGGATGTGAATGCGCCCTGAACGAAGCAATCTGACATTTGTTCGGACATAGGCTTTTCGGTGGCGATTTTGCGCGATTAATATCGCCGGCTTGTGCGCCGCGGCGATACAAAGCGTTACGCCGCCTTTGCCGCCAGCTCCTTGTCCTTCGCTTTCGCGCGCTGTGCCGCGGGACGCGCCGCGATGCGTGCCGCATAGTCGGTGAATTCCTTGCGCTCCGGGATCATTTTGAAAATCATGCCCCAGCGGATATTGGCGCCGATCACCACGTCGGCGGCGGTGAACTGCTCGCCCATCAGCCAAGGGCCTTTTTCCACGGCCTTGGCGAGGACGTTCATGGTAGTGTCGAAATCGCCATAGCCGAGCATGGCGCGCCGTGCCTCCTCCTTGCGCGGCGCCGCGCGATCGATCACCGCCGGTTCGAGGCAGCCGGGTCCGAAAAACAGCCATTTGAGATAGACGCCGCGGCGCGGTGTGCCGATGGGTACATTAAGCTTGGCTTGCGGAAACGCGTCGGCGAGATAAGTGCAGATCGCGGCCAACTCGGTGATCACCGTATCGCCATGCTTGAGCGCCGGCACCTTGCCCATCGGATTGATGGCGAGATAGTCCGGCTTCAGATTGTCGCCCTGCTTCAGGCTCAGGAGCTTGAGGTCGTAAGGCTGGCCGAGTTCCTCCAGCATCCAGAGCGTAACGGACGAGCGCGACGGCGCGGCGTGATAGAGCGTTAGATCTGCCATGGGACACCTTGCAATGAGGACGGTTCCAAACGATGTTACAGCTATGCCCAGATTGTGCAGAGATAGTGACTGTGTCCAATAACGTTCGCGACAACCCCGCCCGCCACCGCTTCGAACTGGACGCCGATGGCCATGTGGCGTTTTCGGATTATCGGCGCGACGGCAACATCCTCACAATTATGCACACCGAAGTGCCGACGACCCTCAACGGCCGCGGCATTGGCTCGGCGCTGGTACGCGGCCTGCTCGACATCGCCCGCGCCCAAGGGCTGAAGGTCAAACCGCTCTGCCCCTTCGTCGCCGGCTACATTGCAAAACATCCGGAATACGACGATTTACTGGGCTAATGAGCAACGCAATCCTTACCCTTCGCTAAGACATTGGGGCGTCGCCCTTCACGGTGCGCGTTCGGATGATCGGCAGCTGATCAACGCCGCCAACAACATCAAACCACTGTTGATGCGCCGCAGCGGACTGGCGACGGCTAGCGAACATAAACAAGCCTGCGTTTATTGCGCCTGATGCCCAAGCGCTTCGACCTCACGCAGCCATTGTTTGCGCGTCTCGTCGCCGATCTCCTCAACCATGCCGTAGATTTTTGAACGCACCGGCGCGACACCCGTGAAATGCAGGATGTTGCGTTTTAGTAGCTTGAGCGCGTGGCCGCCGTAGTACCAGCGATAAAACCAGCCCGGCATGCCCATCGTCATGATGATGCGCGCGGATTTACCCTTGAAGATTTTCCAGGTGCCCTTGCCGTGGCTGGCCTGGATCGCCAGCAGGTCGGGCTGCAGCACGCGCTCAATGAAGCCCTTCATGATCGCCGGCATGTCGCCGCACCAGAGCGGAAATATGAAGACGAAATGATTGGTCGCGTGCAACGCCTGCCGCGCCACCACCAGATCGGGCTCGAGCGGCTGTTCGCGCCGGTAGCCCTCGCGCAACACGGGCTCGAATTTCATGCGGGAAAGGAGAAAAAGCTTCGCCTCATGCCCGGCGCTTTCCGCGCCGCGCAGATAGGCTTCGCCCAGCGCCTCGCAATAACTGCCGTGGATTGGGTTGCCGACCACGATGGCGATTTTCGTCATGAACGTTCCCATTCGCTTAACTGCAATACGCTAGCCCCGCTCATCCAATTCCGCTTTGACATGGCGCAAGCGGCGCGGCATGGCTTTGCCGCCATGCGCAAACGCACCGTTACCGTCAATGACAAGATGGAGAAGGGCTATCGCTACGTGCTCAGCACAGCCGTCGGGCGCAGCTTCGACCCGGAATTCAAGCCGCAACTGACTCCGGCCGAGATGCTGCGCCTCGGCGTATTCGGCGGCAAATACATGACCGACTGCCGCCGCGAGTTCCCCAAAAGCTGGTTCGCGCGCGGCAAGCTTTCGCCGCGCCGACGCGATCCGTCGCTTAATTTCTTCGGCGTCGATGCCAGCCAGCCGCTGTCGGAATGGCGGCGCAGGGGTTGGCTCCATCCCGATGATCCGCGCGGCTGGTTCCAGTGGTATTGCCGCTACTACATGGGCCGCCGCATGCCGGATGAGGACGCACGACAGATCGGCCGTTGGAAAGCGATCCGCCGTCATATCCGGCAGATCCAGAAACATTGCGAGCCCGGCGACCTGTTATGCCGGCGGCGCCAGCGCCAGGCATTGCTGCATTGGGCCTATGACAGCCGCAAAATCTAGCCCGCGATGCGATCGAGCAGATCGGCCAGCGCCTCGGGACAGGTGATGTGAGGGTTGTGGCTTGAATCGATTTCGGTGACGCCCCAGCCGTCCCGCATGGCGCGCTCATAGAACCGGCGGAAGCGGTCGTCGGGAGCATTCCGCGTGCAGTAGATGTAGTGGCGCGGCAGCGTCAGCGCGCCGTTCTGCAATTTTAGTTTCTGTTCGAAGGTCTTTGCCGGCTGCGGCCGCCGCAATGGCGCACACCAGGCGCGGTCTTCCGCCGCAGTATCGGGCGGCATATCGACGGGAGGAATGAAGCCGTCGGACGATGGTTTGCGCTGCGCCCGCGCGGAGGCCGGCAGCAAATCGAGCACGCTGTCGCCGTCGTCGGGGGCGAAGGCGTCGATATAGATGAGCCGCGCGATGCGCTCCCGCTCCCGATCGGCGACGCCGGTCGCGACCATGCCGCCGTAGGAATGGCCGATCAGCCTGACGTCCGTCAGATCCTCGAATTTGAGAACCCCGAGAATATCGACGATGTGCGTCTCGAGATCGATGTCGGGACGCGCCAGATGCCCGCGCTCGCCAAGCCCGGTATAGGTCGGCGTGACCAGCCGATGCCCACGCGCGATCATCAGCGGATGCATCTTCTTCCAGGCCCAGCCGGCGCTCCAGGCGCCGTGCGCAACGACAAAGGTAGCCATTCCCCGCCCCTATTCCGCCGCGACGGCGCGCGAGCGCGGCGAACGCTTGATCCCAAGCGCGCACACGAAATCGACCACGACCGCGACGAGCCCCGCCGCCAGCACTTCCCATCCCGGCCTGATGCCGGCGGAAAAATCGAACGCCACGTCGAGCACCCGCATAGGCGACACATGGAAGGCGATGCCGATGCCGACCGCCTCGCCAATGAACGTAAGTACCGACACCGCGATGCTCAGCAGGAGCAGCGTGACGGTGGACAACTCGCCGCCGCCTTGCCACCACGCGACCAGCCGGTAGGCGATCAGCCACAGGAACAGGCTAGCGGCAAAGACCGGCACGGTGACGTCGGCCTTGGTCTGTTGAAAATAGTGGATGAGCGCCAAGAGCGCGATGCCGTAGACCACCATGTGCAGCCGCCGCCAGCGCAGGCCGCCGAGCCGCTTGACCATGCCGTCGGTCGAGGTCGCCGCCAGCGTCGCCAATCCGAGCCAGGCCGTGCCGCCGACAATGAGATACCAGCGATGGCTTATCTCGTGCGCGACTTTGGCGAGGCTGAAGCCCTGGTCGGTGAAAAACAGGCTGAGGTGCGCCGCGATGTAGCAAAATGCGCCGACGCCGAGCATGCGCCGCACGTCAATCAGATTGCCGTAGCGCATGATGCGCCGGAACGGCGTCACCGCAAGCGTCACGCCCAGGAACACCAAGGCCCAGAACCCGGCCCGATGGATCACATCATTGAGCGGGCGCGCGCCGTGCAGGATCGCCTCCGAGTCGAACAGCGCCTTGGCGAGCGGGAAAAACAAAAGAGCGAGTGCGCCGATGCGTAACGGCGACAAGCGGCCGCGCCTGTCGCGCCAAAGCTGCCAAGAGTAGTGTGTCATCGTGCGAGTCTCGCCCGCTCCCGCTTTGTCGAACCATCGGGCGGCTGCCCAAGATTCGAGCGCCCTGCCCGTAACGCCGCCCATTTCCTCCGCTGCTTTCTCTGCATATCAGTTATTCCGCATTGCACAACATTACTGCCTCCCGCTGGTAGACCGTGCTAGCATTTTTCAACTCATCCGATTCGTCACAACCGTTCACAAGGTTGAGCGTAACGGGTGTGCCGGCGCCGGACAAAGCCGGCGACCGCTACGGGAGAAGGAGGAGCAGAAAAGAGACTTGAGTTACGCCACGCCGGGCCACTTCGAGGAGGCCACCGATGTTGCGAAACTTGGTACACTCACTGCTCGTGCTCTCGCTGTCCCTGTTAAGCCTTGCCGCGCTCGCCCACGACGTCTGGATCAATCGCGGCGCTTATAAAAATCCTGCCGGCGAATGGTGCTGCGGTGCCGAAGACTGTGGCGTGGTTGCACCCGGTGCCGTGAAGGCTGGCGTTGGCGGCTATTCGGTGCGGGGTCCGGTCACTTATGGTATGGCCGTGACCGGCAACGCGGAAGACGGCCCGACGCGCCAGGAAAATCTCAACGAGGTCGTGCCCTACAGCCAGTCGCTGCCCTCGCCCGACGGCGCCTATTGGCGCTGCAAGCGTCCGGACGGTTCACCGCGCTGCTTCTTTGCGCCGCCGTCAGGAAGCTGAATGTTCGGCTAGACGTTCGGATTGGCGCCGGCGCGCATGATCAGCGCGATCATGGCCGCTGTTCCGCACAGAATGAAGGATGCGCCGATGTTGTTGCGTCCCGCAAAATACACGATCGAGGCGACCGGCAAAGCCGCGAGGCCGAGCGACACCGACCACAGCCCTACCCAATCGGACGACTTGGGCTCCGGCAAACGTTTCGCCCGCCGACCGTTCTCGCGAATCTTTTGCGGTTGAAGATTCGGCACGAATTACCTCCAGGCAGATTGAGGCATCATGCTCGCAATATCCGTGCCGAACTTTGATCCAGCGCAAAGGTAATGACCCAAAGATTAAAGGCGCGGTAGCGGGCGGCCACCGGCCGAGCGCGAGGGAACTTTCACCCAGGCTTCACCGTCCAGCACAATCTCGCCATCGACCTTGCAGGTGCAGGCGAGCCGCGCGCGGAATTTCTCCGGCATCAACTCGGCAACCGCGACGCTCACCTCGACGGTGTCGCCGATCTTGACCGGCGCGCGGAAATTCAACGTCTGCGAAATATAAATGGCGCCCGGTCCCGGCAGACGCGTGCCGAGCACCGCCGAGATCAGGCTCGCAGTATAGAGCCCATGCGCAATGCGGGTGCCGAACGGCGTCTTGGCGGCGAAGTGCTCCGACAAATGGATCGGATTGCGGTCGCCGGTCACCTCGGCGAAGCCGACCACATCGGAAGACGCCACGGTTTTGGCAAGCCGTTCGGTCATGCCGACCGTCAGATCCTCGAAGTGCAGCGTCTGTAGGTTCAGCATTGTCACGCGCCCAAAGCCCGCGGCCGGCACACCGCCCATAACAGGCCGATCAGCACAACATTGATCAGCGCCAGCAGCGTCAATACGCCGATGGTCGCATCGGCACCACTGGCTTCGATCGCCAGAGCGCCCAACGACGGCGCCAGTGCCTGCACGATCAGGCTGGGGAAAGCGAGCTTGCCCATCAGGCGGGGAAACCGCACCGGGCCGAACAGCGCCAGCGGCAGCGTGCCGCGGCCGATCCAGGAAATGCCGTAGCCGGCCCCGTAGAGCATAATGACCAGCACCAGCAGCGGAAAATGGCCGGCCAGCAGCAGCAGCCCGACCGCCATCAGCGTGCAGGAACCGATCATGGTCCAGATCGGGTGATAGCGAGCACCGAACAGCCGCTCGATGACGCGGGCGCCGACCTGCGCCGGACCGAACAGCGTGCCGAGGCTGACCGCCACGGCGAAATCCACGCCCCTCGCCTGCAGGAAGATCAACAAGTGCACCACCACGATGGAACCGATGCCGGCGGCGAGCGAGAGCACCAGCGCCAGCAGCGCGAAGATCAAGGTTTCGTGGGCGATGCGCGGCGGCGCATTAGCCGGCGCCGCCTGGTGCGGTGTGATGGTGACGACCGGTTTCGGCGCGCGACGGATCACGGCCATTTGCAACGGCAGCGCGACGAAAAGATGCAGCGCGGCGTAGATGAAGCAGGCGGCGCGCCAGCCCGCATGCTCGATCATGAAGGCGCTGAGCGGCCAGCACACCGTGCTGGAAAAGCCGCCGAACAGCGTGAGATTGGTGATCGGCGTGCGCGCTTCGCTGCCGTACATGCGGCCGAGCGCGGCGAACACCGCGTCGTAAAGCCCCGTGCCCATGCCGATACCGAGCAGCACCCAGGCGACAAGGTAAACCGGCAGCGCCGGCGCAAGCCCGATGCCGATCAACCCTGCCGCATAAAACAGCGAACTCGCCAACAGCACCGGCCGGCCGCCATGCAGATCGATGATGCGGCCGACTTGCGGCGAGATCAGCCCGGCGACCAGCAAGCCAATCGACGTGCCGCCGACCACCCAGCCGAGCGACCATCCCGTGTCGGCGACAATCGGCCCGGCAAACACCGCGGGGAAATAGAACGACGTGCCCCAGGCGAGGATTTGCGCGATGCCCAGCGCGGTGATGACGATGCGGCGGTCGATCGGGTTGGAAACAGTTTCAGCAATCATCTGCCATAGTCATGCCCGGCTTCGTGCCGGGCATCCACGTCTTTGTGCAAGCGTTGATGGAACAGCGAGGCATGGATGGCCGCGACAAGCCCGGCCATGACGGTTTCACTGAGCCGGCTCCATGTCCTTTGATTTAAGTACGGCGCCCGCCGCCGGACCGGACAAGGTTTTGATCAACGCGGCGGCGGCGCCCTTGTTTTTCGGCGACGCGCTCAGCGTCACGGCATAAGTGGTCGTGTTCTGAATTTCCTTCGGCAGCGGCCCGACCAGCGACGCGCCTTTCACCGGCACGATCTCGCTGATCTGGTGGATGCCGAGTTCGGCCTCGCCGCTGACGATGAGATCGGCGACGTGGCCGCCCTGCTTGAGCTTTGCCTTCGGCTTGATCTGGTCGGCGATGCCGAGTTTCACCAGCAGCTTGTCGATATAGATGCCGCTCGAGCCGCCGCTCGCCGGATCGATATAGGCGACTGATTTGGCGGCGAGCAACGCCTGTTTGAATTTGTCGACGGTGCTTATGTCAGGCTTGGGCGCGCCTTCTTTCACAACAACGCCGATGCCAACGGTGGCGAGCTTCATCTCACTGCCGGCGGCAAGCTTGCGGGCCTTGGTCAATTCGTCGATCGCCGCCGGCGTGATCACCAGGACGTTGAAGGCTTCACCGGCCGCGATGCGCTTTTTCAATTGCCCGGCGGTGCCGTTGTCGACCGCCACCTTATGGCCGGTTTGCCGTTCGAAGTCGGGCACCAGGGCCAGCGCGACCTGCTTATAGGCGCCGGCAGTCAGGACCTTGATGTCGGCGGCATTTGCCGCAGACATGGCGGCGAGCGCGAGCAGCCCTGCGACGGCGGCGTGGAGCAGCCGGATTTTCATGGTTTTCCTCCCCAATCCTGCCGGCAATCTACACGACAGGGGCCGCTTTGGGACGCCGGGACATAGGAATACCGGTAGCGCAGAGCAAGCGGCCCAAACGAAAGCCGAAATTGCTTGAAAATTCCCGTTCCCCTTAACAATCAGTTGCTTAAGGTATGCGATTTATGCAGTGCTGCGGCGCAACATTATTGCTTTTCATTCACCTGAACTTCCCTATTTTGCAGGCAAATCAAAACACCGGCCTGCGGCCGAATTCATCAGAAAAGAACCTTGCTATGTTTGCCAACCTTGTCCGCCTGATCCGGCAGTGGAAGCGCTACAACCAGAGCCTGACCGAACTGTCGCGTCTGGGCGATCGCGAACTCGCCGACATCGGCATCAGCCGCTCCGATATCCATCGGGTGGCCTGGAACGCCGCGCACCCGCGCTAAACGGTCACCTATCTGCCTGAAAAGCGCCCGCGCTCGCCGCGGGCGTTTTCGTTTGCGCAGTTGCCGATGCCAGGGCCTGCGCCTAGGTTCGGCCCATGACCCTGAAACCCGTCCACGTCATCGGCGGCGGCCTCGCCGGTTCCGAAGCTTCCTGGCAACTCGCGCAGGCCGGCGTGCCGGTGGTGTTGCACGAGATGCGGCCGCTGCGGGCGACCGCCGCGCACAAGACCGACGGCTATGCCGAACTGGTGTGCTCAAACTCGTTCCGGTCCGACGACAAGGACCACAACGCGGTCGGCCTGCTGCACGCCGAAATGCGAAAGCTCGGCTCGCTGGTGATGCGTTCAGCCGACGCCCATCAGGTTCCCGCAGGCGGCGCGCTGGCGGTCGACCGCAATGGATTCTCCGCCGCGGTGTCGGCGGCGCTGGCGGCACAGCCGCTCATCACGCTCGTACGCGGCGAAGTCGCGGTGCCGCCACAGGATTGGGACAGCGTCATCATCGCCACCGGTCCGCTGACCTCGCCCGATCTCGCCGCCACCATCCGCGCCCTCACCGACGAGGACGCGCTCGCCTTCTTCGACGCCATCGCGCCGATCGTGCACCGCGAGTCGATCGATCTCGATCAAGCCTGGTTCCAGTCGCGCTACGACAAGACCGGCCCCGGCGGCTCCGGCGCCGACTACATCAATTGTCCACTTTCTCGCGAACAATACGATGCCTTCGTCGACGCGCTCATCGCCGGCGACAAGACCATGTTTCACGATTGGGAAGCTTCCACTCCCTATTTCGACGGCTGCCTACCGATCGAGGTGATGGCCGAACGTGGCCGTGAAACGCTGCGGCACGGACCGATGAAACCGTTCGGACTGACCAATCCGCGCGCACCGGACGCGAAGCCCTATGCGGTCGTGCAGCTGCGCCAGGACAACACGCTCGGCACGCTGTTCAACATGGTCGGCTTCCAGACCAAGTTGAAACACGGCGAGCAGGCCCGCATCTTCCGTAGTATCCCCGGCCTGCAGAACGCCGAATTCGCGCGCCTCGGCGGCCTGCACCGCAACACCTTCCTCAATTCGCCCAAGCTTCTCGACGAGACGCTGCGGCTCAAAGCCAATCCGCGCTGGCGCTTCGCCGGCCAGATCACCGGCTGCGAGGGCTATGTCGAATCCGCCGCCATCGGGCTCATTGCGGCGCGTTTTGCCGCCGCCGAACGCCGCGGCGAAACGCCGAGCGCGCCGCCGCCGACCACGGCGCATGGCGCGCTGCTCGCGCACATCACCGGCGGCCATATTGAAACCATCGACGCAGGGCCCTCGTCGTTCCAGCCGATGAACGTCAATTTCGGTCTGTTTCCCCCGATCGCCGCGCCCGTTGCGCCGGAAGGCCGCAAATTCGGGCGCGGCTCGGCCAAGAACCTCGCGCGCAAGTCGGCATTGAGCGAACGTGCGCTGGCCGATCTCGAACGCTGGATTGCCGGCGAATTACCGGCCGCCGCGGCGGAGTAGTCACGCCCCGAATATCCGGCTCGGATCCCGCGCCGCGCGCCACAACAGCCATTGCCGGCGCCAGGGGGCGAGCGGCTTGAACTGCAGCGGATCGTAGCTACGCCGATCCATGCGTTGCAGGGTCGGCCCGACAAGCGCCGCCGGCAGCAAAGCCGGCAGGATGTCCGGCGCCGCGCCGAGCTTTGCATGCGCCGCGGCCATATGCTTGCGCGCGAGTGCGCGCATCTCGGCGAGCGCCGCCAACAGCGCCGCGCCGCCCTGCCGCGCAAAAACCGCGTTGCGGTCGATGCCATGGCGCTTGAGCACATCCATCGGGACATAAAGCTGCTGGCGCGCGGTGTGACGCGCGAAATTTTCCAATACCCGCATGATGCCATAGGCAATCCCGGCATCCAGAGCGAGCAGTTCGGTTTCGCCGCCGCGGCCGCCGAGGATTTCGGCGGCCATCGCGAACAGCGCCGACTGCGTCTTGATGGCGTAGATTTCGAGATCGGTCACGGTCGCCATCGGCTCGTCGTAGAGGTCGAAAACATGGGCGTCGATCAGGGCGATAAGCCGGTCGCCGGTTAGGGCATAACGCGCGAGCGTCTCCCGCAAGGCCGCCGCCACCGGATGCGATACCGCTTCGCCCGCGCGCTCGCCCGACAGCGCTTCGCGCCACCATTGCAGCCGGATTTCGCCCGGCATTGGCTCGCGCGCCAGATCGCGCACGCGTGAAATCTCCACGTTGAAGGCGTAGAGAGCAAACAACGCGTCGCGACGCTCGACCGGCGCGAACAGCGCGGCGAGATAGCGGTCCCGGTCGGCCTCGCGCACCAAAGCGGCGCAGTGCTCGAAATTGTTCATCGGATCAGTCTAGGTTATTCGACTGCGATCAGTCCCGCCCCGACGCGGCGCTTTTCACCCAGCAGAATATTGTAGGTCTGCGCCGCCGGCCCGGTACCCAGGAAATCCAGGGTAATCGACAGCGCTCGGAAGCGCGCCCGTAGCGGTTCGGGCAGCGCGAACGGATCGCGCCCGCCGCCGATGAGAAAAAGGTCGAGGACATCCGCCCGCTCGAACACCGGCTTGAGCGCCGCCTCGGTAATTTCGCTCACGGCTTTGACCGGCCAGGCCCAGATGCCGTCCGGCAGGCACAGCAGCGAGCCACGGTGCGACATGGCGGCAAAGCGGAAACCGCCATTGCCATAGGCGTCGATCGGCACCGGATAAGGCAGATGCGGGGCCTCGGCGCCAGCCGCCATCGTCAGGGTTTTTCTTTTTTCGTGTCGCCCGCGCGGGTCAACGCGTCGCCGCCGCGCCCGACCCCGAGATAGATCAGGATCGGCGAGGCAATGAACACCGACGTATAGGTACCGACCAGCACCACGCCGAACATCATGGTGGCGGTGAAGGAATGGATCGCCTCGCCGCCGAACAACAGCAGCGACAAAAGGGCCAGCGACACGGTTACGTGGGTAATGACCGAGCGCGACAGCGTCTGGTTGACCGAGGCGTTGAGTAGCTCCGGCATCGGCATTTTCTTGTAGCGCCGCAGCATCTCGCGAATTCGGTCATAGATGACCACCGTATCGTTGAGCGAATAGCCGAGGATCGTGAGCAGCGCCGCGATGCTAGTAAGGTCGAAATCGATCTGCGTGACCGACATGAAACCGATGGTGAGCACGATATCGTGCACGTTGGCGATCATGGCGCCGAGGGCGAACTGCCATTCGAAGCGGAACCAGAGGTAAATAAGAATGCAGAAAATCGCCAAGCCAAGCCCGATCACGCCATAGGACAACAGCTCGCCGGACACGCGCGGCCCGACCACCTCGACGCGGCGATAGTCGTAGGCGTCCCCCAATGCAGCGCGCGCCTTGGTCACAGCCTTCTGCTGCGCCTCGTCGCCGCCCGGCTGCTCGGCGATGCGGATCAGCACGTCGTTAGGCGCGCCGAACTGCTGCAGCTGCACTTCGCCGAGGCCGAGCGCGCTGAGCGTCGCGCGCATTTTCGAGAGATCGGCATTGCCGGCCTTGGTCTGCACCTCGATCAGCGTGCCGCCTTTGAAGTCGATCCCGAAATTCAGGCCGTGGAAGAAATACAGCGAAATTGCCAGGATCGACATCAGCGCGGAAATGGGAAAGCTGATGCGCCGGAAGCGCATGAAATCGAATTTGGTGTTGTCGGGGACAATGCGGAGCAGGCGCAAGAATAGTCCCCCTAAATCGGCACGCGTTGCGGCCGCCGCCAGCGCACCCAGGTGGCGACGATCAGCCGCGTCAGGGTGAAAGCGGTGAACACCGTGGTGATGATGCCGATGCCGAGGGTCACGGCAAAGCCGCGCACCGGGCCGGTGCCGATATAGAACAGCACCGCGGCAGCGATGAAGGTGGTGATGTTGGAATCGAGGATGGTGGCGAGCGCGCGGGTAAAGCCGGCATCGATGGCGTTGATCGGCGTGCGGCCGCCGCGCACCTCCTCGCGGATACGCTCGTAGATCAGCACGTTGCTATCGACCGCGATGCCGACGGTGAGCACGATGCCGGCGATGCCGGGCAGCGTCAGCGTGGCGTCAAGCATCGACAATACGCCGAAGATCATGGCGACGTTGATCGCCACCGCGATATTGGCGAACAGCCCGAACAAGCCGTAGGTCGCCAGCATGAAGATGATCACCATCGCCGCGCCGACGTAAGACGAGATCTTGCCCTTGGCGATCGAGTCGGCGCCGAGGCCGGGGCCGACGGTGCGCTCCTCGATGATGGTGAGCGGCGCCGGCAGCGCGCCGGCGCGCAGCAGGATGGCGAGGTCGTTGGCGCTCTGCACGGTGAAACTGCCGGAAATCTGCCCGGAGCCGCCGAGGATCGGCTCGCGGATCACCGGCGCCGAAATCACCTCGTTGTCGAGCACGATGGCGAAGGGCTTGCCGACATTCTGCTGCGTCACCTCGGCAAACTTGCGCGCACCGGAGGTGTTGAAGCGGAACGAGACAATCGGCTCGCTGCTGCGCTGGTCGAAGCCGGGCTGCGCATCGGTCAGATCAGCGCCGGACACCAGCACGCGCTTTTCCACGAGGTAGGTCTGGGCCGCGTCCTTGCCGGTACCGTGCAGAAGCTCGTCATCCGGCGGCACCTGCTCCGCCGACGCGCCAGTATCGACCATGCGGAAGTCGAGCTTGGCCGTCTTGCCTAGCAACTGCTTGAGCCGGGTCGGGTCCTGCAGGCCGGGCACCTGCACCAAAACGCGGTCGGTGCCTTCGCGCTGGATCAGCGGCTCGACGGTGCCGAGCTCGTTGATGCGGCGCCCGATGATCTCGATCGACTGGTCGACCGCCTGGCGCACGCGCTCGACAATGGCCGGATCGGTATAGGTAAGCCGGATGACGCTACCGGGCTCGGTGGTCACGTCGATGTTGCGCTGGCCGGTGGCGCTGAGGATGCCGCCGAGCGGCTGCGACAGCGTGCGTAGCTTCTCAAGAGCAAGGTCGGAATTCGAGCCCTGGCGGATGTGCACTTCGGCGCTGTTACCCTTGACGACGAGTCCGGTATAGCCGATGCGCCCCTCGCGCAGCACGCGGCGCATATCGTCGAGCAACGACTGCAGCATCTCCTTGCGCACGGCCTTGGTATCGACCTCGAGCAAAATATGCGAGCCGCCCTGCAAATCGAGGCCGAGCACGACGTGGCGCTGCGCCCATTTTGGCCAGCTCGCCACCATCTTCTCCGGCAGAAAATTGGGAACGGCGAACAGGCAGATGAAGACTGCCGTTAGGACAATCGCCGCCGCCTTCCAACGCGTGAAATAGAGCATGACGTCCCGACTTGATCCGGAAAACGAACGTTGAAAACTTGCGGCCCGGCAATCAGCCGGCCGCCGCTTCGTCCTTCACCGGTTCACCCTTGGCGCGGACATCGGTGATCATCGACCGTACCTGGCGGATGCGCACGTCGTCCGCAATCTCGATTTCGATCTGGTCGTCGTCGATCACCTTGGTGACCTTGCCGACCAAACCGCCATTGGTGATGACGGTATCGCCGCGCCGCACGTTCTTGACCAGTTCGGCGTGCTGCTTCACCCGCTTCTGCTGCGGGCGTAGGATCAGAAAGTACATGATGACGAAGATCAGCGCGAACGGCAGCAGCGACATCACCATATTGCCGCTATCGCCGCCTGCCCCGCCGAACAGCGATCCCTGCGCGAACGCGGTCGAAATGAACATCGAAGCTTCCCTTGCTTGGTTTTCGGGGCTGAACCGGACGCGTACGGCCCGGCGCAAAACGCAATTTCGCGCGGACTATAGCGGCCGCCGCTCCAATTGCAACGCCGCTAGACCCCGGGGAAATAGGCCATTTTTGGCCGTTTCCCGGTCGGACGGCTTGCGGGGGCAACGCCGCCCGGCTAAGAGCAGCGCGTTTTCCCGAGAGACCGCTGCATGGCCAAGTCGAAGTCGAAATCTCCGTCCAAATCGAAAGCCAAGGCGGCCGCCGCTGACGGTACGGACGTCTTCGTGCGCATCGCCGATGCACTCGAACGGCTGGCGCCGCAGCGCGCGGCCGCGCCCGACCTTACCGTTGCCGATGCCTTCGTCTGGCACCCGGACGGCCGACGTCTCACGCCGGTCAAACGCGTCAACCGCGTCGAGATGTCGCTGCTCAAGGGCATCGACCGCGTGCGCGATGTGCTGGTCGAGAATACCGAACGTTTCGCCAAGGGGCTGCCCGCCAACAACGCGCTCTTGTGGGGCGCGCGCGGCATGGGCAAATCGTCGCTGGTGAAGGCGTCGCACGCCGGCGTCAATGTCGCGCTGGCGCGCCAAGGCACGAGCGCGCCGCTCAAACTCATCGAGATCCACCGCGAGGACATAGAAAGCCTGCCCGACTTGATGGCCATCATCCGCGGCGCAAGCTACCGCTTCATCGTATTCTGCGACGACCTGTCGTTCGACGCCGAGGATACCACCTACAAATCGCTCAAGGCGCTCTTGGAAGGCGGCATCGAGGGTCGGCCGGACAATGTGATTTTCTATGCCACCTCGAACCGCCGCCATCTGATGTCGCGCGACATGATGGAAAACGAACGCTCGACTGCGATCAATCCGGGCGAGACAGTGGAAGAAAAAGTCTCGCTGTCCGACCGCTTTGGGCTCTGGCTCGGCTTCCACCGCTGCAGCCAAGACGAATATCTCGCGATGGTCGAGGGCTATATCGCGCACTATAAAATTCCGATGCACGGCGAAGCGTTGCATCATGACGCTCTGGAATGGTCGACAACGCGCGGCTCGCGCTCCGGCCGCGTCGCCTGGCAGTTCGTGCAGGATCTGGCCGGACGGCTCGGCGTGGCGTTGAAGGATTAGTTTGGCGCCGTCATGGCCGGGCTTGTCCCGGCCATCCACGCTTTACCTCCCTGGACGCAGAGACGTGGATGCCCGGCACAAGGCCGGGCATGACGCGGAAGTTCTGACTGGACTTACGCGCCGCCGAGATACTTGGTCGGATCGACCGGGGTCGAGCCCTTGCGGATCTCGAAGTGCAGTTGCGGCGAGGTGACGTTGCCGGTCTGGCCGGCATGCGCGATCACCTGCCCCCGCTTGATGGTGTCGCCGCGCTTGACCAGCAACTCGCTGGCATTGGCATAGGCCGACACGAAACCGTTGGCGTGGCGGATCAGCACCAGGTTGCCGTAACCCTTGAGCTCGTTGCCGGCATAAGCGACGACGCCGTCGTCGGCCGCCTTGATCGGCGTACCCTCCGGCACCGCCAGATTGATGCCGTCGTTCTGCCCGCCGTTTGGACGCGGACCGAAGGCGGCGATGATGCGGCCCTTCACCGGCCAGCGGAAGCTCGGCAGGGCGCCGACCGCTTCCGCGCTTTTGGTCGCGACTTCGGCGCCGGTGTGGGTTTCGGGCGTGGCGATGCGCGCATTCTCGACCGGCACGTTGGCGACTTTCGTCGCTGGAACGGTGCGCGGCTGCGCAACTTGCGGCGCGGGCGTCGTCGGGCGACGCTCGGCGACGCGATGCTCTCCCGGAATCTTCAAGCGCTCGCCAATGCTGACCTTGGCATAAGGCTGGATATTATTGGCGTGCGCCAAGGCCACGAGCGTGACGCCGTGCTTGTGCGCGATGCCGATCAGGCTTTCGCCGGGCGCGACGACGTGCTCGCTTTCGGCGGTCCGCGGCTTCATGGGCGCCTGTGGCGCCGACGCGCGGGCGGCGGTGGCTGTGACGTAGCGCGGGATGACAACGCGTTGACCGGTCCGCAGCACCGCGCCTTCGCGGAAACCGTTGGTCTCTCTAATAGCGGATGCCGGCACGCCGTATTTGCGCGCGATGGTTTCGATTGTTTCGCCACGGGCGACCGTCACCGGCGAGCCGCCGTCCCAGGTCCAGTGCCCGGCCGGCGGCGCGCGACGGGCCGCCACCGTTCCGGTGTATTCGGGCGTCGTCGGCCGGTAAGCGCCGAGGCCCTGGGCACCCGTTGAGTAGCCCGTCGCGGCAACGGTCGCGGGCCGGCTCGGCGCCGGCAGCGGCTGCGCGTCAACGCGCGACACGGGACGCGTCGCGATCGAGCCGGTGGAGTCCTGCTGTACGGCCGTGCGGTCGCTGGCGAAAGGGTTGGAGTCGAAGCGCGCGGAGTTGGAGCAACCGGCGGCGGTGATGCCCATAAGAGCGGGGACCGCCACTCGCAGCCAGACACGCGAGCGAGACGGCACGTTGGAGCGGTGCATGTGGTTACTCACTCATACGCAACAATGCTAGACTTCGAAATAAAGCAGCAGCGAGTAAATAAGGTTTTAAGAATTAGCAGTTCGTTACACGCGGCCTTGCGTGCAAACATTAATGTCACAGTGCTCGCCTGCGCCGGACCACGGCCGCCATCGAACGAAAGTCATAATTCCTGCGCCTGCCCGGCCAGCAACGGCACGAATCGCACCGCAATTAAGTTTTCGCGAGAAGTTCCCGTTTGCGATTTGGTAAGCTTGATAATGTGTTGCGCTCCGTCGTGCGGCCCGACCGGCAAAATCATGACGCCGTCATCCGCCAGTTGATCGAGCAATGCCTGGGGCACGTCCTCGGCGGCGGCCGTGACGATGATGCGGTCGTAGGGTGCCTTTTCGGGCACGCCGGCAAAGCCGTCGCCGGTGACGACTTCGACATTGTCGTAGCCGAGTTCGGCGAGCCGCGCCCTCGCCTGCTCGGCGAGCGTGCGGTAGCGCTCGATGCTCACCACCTCGCGCGCCAGACGAGAGAGCACCGCGGCCTGGTAGCCCGAGCCGGTGCCCACCTCCAGCACGCGGTGATGCGGCCTGAGCGCCAGCTGTTCGGTCATATAGGCCACCACATAAGGCTGGCTGATGGTCTGCCCGCACTCGATCGGCAGCGCCTGATCGGCATAGGCGCGGTCGGCGAAGTCCGGTTCGACGAAGTGCCCGCGCGGCACCTCGTCCATGGCGCGCAGCACCGCCTGGTCGCTGATGCCGCGCCGGCGCAGCGTCAGCAGGAATTCCATGCGGTTTTCGCCCTGCCCGTAATAGGGTCCAGTCGCCACGGCCCACCCCTCATCCTTGCGCGAATTTAGCACGTTTGCCCCCAATTCATGTAAGCTTCGCGGCTTCGGGGGTTCTTTCGATGGAACCCGGCGCCGCGCCTAGGCGTTGTGGACTGGGACATGGTGATGATCGAAGCCTCGAGAGCGATAATGCGCCTGCTTGTCGTCGAGGATGAATATCTGATCCGGATGCTCCTCGAAGATATGCTCGCCGACCTCGGCTACGACGTGGCCGCGGCCGTAGGCACCATGGCCGAAGCGCGCGAGCAGGCGGCCACGGGCCACTTCACCGCCGCCATTCTCGACGTCAATGTCGACGGCGAGGAAATCTTTCCGGTCGCGGAAATCCTCGCCAGGCGCGGCCTGCCCTTCATCTTCGTCACCGGCTACGGTGAACACGGCCTGCCCGAACCCTATCGTGGTCATCCGGCATTGCAGAAACCATTCGAGGCCCAGCAGCTCAAAACCGCACTCGCGAGCCTGCTGGCGGTGCCTAGCTGAAGACGTTCGCCAGCTTGGTCATGAACGGCTCGTCGGTTAGGTCGAGCCGCAACGGCGTGATTGAGATGCGCTTCTCGTTGAGCGCATAAAGATCGCTGCCCGCCACTGCCCCGGCAATGCCGCCGCGGCCGAACGCGATCCAGTAATAGGGATTGCCGCGCCCGTCGTGGCGCGCATCGATACGCAACAGTTCCTGGTCGCGTTTGCCCTGGGTGACGACGGCGACGCCGGCGACCTCATCCGGCGGACAATCCGGAAAATTGACGTTGACCAGCACGTCGCGCGGCATGCCAGTCTTGAGCACACGGCGGATCAGATCGGGGGCGAATTTGATCGCGGTGTCCCAATGCGGCACGCGCTTGGTGCTGGCGGCATAGGCTTGCGACAGCGCGAACGACTTGATGCCGAGCACGGTGCCTTCCATGGCGCCGGCAACCGTACCCGAATAGGTCACGTCCTCGGCGGCGTTGCGGCCGCGGTTGACGCCGGACAGCACAAGGTCCGGCATGTCTTTCATGATGTGCCGGGCGCCCATGATCACGCAATCGGTCGGCGTGCCTTTGACCGCGAAATGCTTGTCGGCGACTTCGCGTAGGCGCAGCGGATCGTTGAGCGAGAGCGAATGCGACACGCCGGACTGGTCGCTTTCCGGCGCCACGATCCAGACCTCATCGGACAATTCACGGGCGATTTTTTCGCAGGCTTCGAGCCCCGGCGCATGGATGCCGTCGTCGTTGGTGATGAGGATACGCATTACTTTTACAGGTCCTTGCGCTCAATCTTTGTCATGCCGCCCATGTAGGGCTTGAGCGCGTCCGGCACCGCAATGGCGCCGTTTTCGTCCTGGTAGTTTTCCATCACCGCGATAAGCGCGCGGCCGACGGCGACGCCGGAGCCGTTGAGCGTGTGCACGAAGCCTTTCACCTTGCCGTCTTTGCCCTTGTAGCGGGCCTTCATGCGCTGCGCCTGGAACTCGCCGCAATTCGAGCAGGAAGAAATCTCGCGGTACATGTCCTGGCCCGGCAGCCAGACCTCAATGTCGTAGGTTTTTTGCGAGGCAAAGCCCATGTCGCCGGTACACAGCGTGACCACGCGGTAGTGCAGGTCGAGTTTATTCAGCACTTCCTCAGCGCAAGCGAGCATGCGCTCGTGCTCTTCTTTGGATTTTTCCGGGGCGGTGATCGAGACCAGTTCAACTTTGGTGAACTGGTGCTGGCGGATCATGCCGCGCGTGTCTTTTCCGGCGGCGCCCGCTTCGGCGCGGAAGCACGGCGTGCAGGCGGTCAACCGCATCGGTAGTTTGTCTTCATCGACGATCGCTTCACGCACCAGATTGGTGAGCGGCACTTCCGCCGTAGGAATGAGCCAAAACCGATCCGCCGTATCGCGCAGGATTTCGGCCTTGAGGCTATCGGGATCGGGTTGGTGATCGCTCTGCGCCGCTCCGGCCTCTTTTGGCGCAAAGAACTCGTCGCGGTACTTCTTCATGAAGCGATCGACAAAGTCATTATAGGTAATTTCGTGGATCGCCTGAAATTGATCTTCCGCGAACTTGGGCAATTGCGCCGTGCCGAACATGACCTCATCGCGCACCAAAAGCGGCGGGCTGACCTCCGTATAGCCATGCTTCTCGCTCGTATGCGTGTCGAGGAACAACTGCCCGAGCGCGCGCTCCATGCGCGCGAGCCCTTTCTGCAACACCACAAAACGCGCGCCGGAAAGCTTGGCCGCCAGCTCGAAATCCATCATGCCGAGCGCTTCGCCCAATTCGAAATGCTGCTTGGGCTTGAAGGCAAAATCGCGCTTAACGCCCGACTTGTGATGCGCGACATTGCCATGCTCGTCCATGCCGAGCGGCACATCGTCGGCGGGCATGTTGGGGATTTCCGACAGCGCTTTTTTCAACTCCTCTTCGACTTCTTTTTGCTCGCGTTCCAGTCGCGGGATCAACTCTTTGGCCTCCGCGACTTTGGCCATGAGCTCCGCAACCCGCGCTTCGTCATTCACCCGTTTGGCCTCGCCGATCTCCTTCGAGGCCGAATTGCGCGTGGCCTGCGAGATTTCGAGGACCCGGGTAATCGCCCGCCGGCGCTCGTCAATCGAGATGAGGTATTGCGCTAACGGCTCGATCGCGCGCCGTTTCAGGCCGCCGTCGAAGGTGTCCGGGTGTTCGCGAATCCATTTGATGTCGTACATGACGGGCTTTTAGTCGGAATCGGGGGGATGCGGAAGTGAGTATCTGTTTTCCGCGTATGCCCGCGAATACGGGCATCCAATCCTAACGATGCCGGCTCACGCGATGAGTCGCCGATTTCGCGGCAATGAGCGTTAAATCGCCTACTCCGCGGGCTTGGCGCTAGCCGATGCCGCTTCGGCCGCGGCCTTGGCGGCTTCCTCGGCCCTCGCCTTCTTCTCTACGTACCGCACTGACCAGATCGAACCCTCGAACAGCAGCATCAAGGGCACCGCCAGCGACATTTGGCTGAGCACGTCGGGCGGCGTCAGCACGGCGGCCACGATGAAAGCGCCGACGATGAAATAGCGGCGCTTGGACTTGAGCTGGTCGGAGGTGATCAGCCCGATGCGGCCGAGCAGCGTCAGGATCACGGGCAGTTGGAACGCCACGCCGAAGGCCAGCACCAGCGTCATCATCAGCGACAGATATTCGCCGACCTTGGGCATCAGCGTGATGGTGGCGTCATGCGCGTCGCCCGGCTGCTGCATGTGCAGCGAGAAGCGCACCAGCATCGGGAACACCAGGAAATAGACCACCAGGGCACCGAGCGTGAAAAAGATCGGCGTCGCGATCAAATAGGGCAGAAAGGCTTTGCGTTCGTTACGGTAAAGCCCGGGCGCGACGAACATATAGAGCTGCGCGGCCACCACCGGAAACGACAGGAAGGCGGCGCCGAACATCGCGAGCTTGAGTTGCGTGATGAAATATTCGAGCAGCGCGGTGTAGATGAATTTCGAATTCTCCGGTCCCGCCACCCACACGAACGGCCAGACCAGAACATTGTAGATGTCCTTGGCGAAGACGAAGCAGAGCGCGAACATCACGCCGAAGGCGATGAGCGCCTTGATCAGGCGCGAGCGCAGCTCGATCAGATGGTCGAGCAAGGGCGCTTTGCTCGCCTCGATCTCAGCTTCGTCTTGCTCGCTCATGCCCCGCTCCCGGCCTTCTCAGCGGGCGGCGGTTCGGCGGCGGCGATATCCTCGGAGGTGACGGCAACCGGCGGCTCCGGCGGCGGCATCTGGACGTCCGGCAGCGCCACGCCAGCATCCGGCAGAGCTGCCGGCGTTGCGGCGGCCTCGGTGGTTGCTTCGGTACCGGGCTCGACCGGCGGCGTTTCGTCGAAGGTGCGCTCGACGTCTTTCTGCATATCGCCGATCGGATCGATCTGGCCGAGTTCGCTCACCGAACTCGAAATGTCGTCCGCATGTTTCTTGAGGTCGGCGAATTCGGCCTCGCGCAGCGCTTCCTGGAACTGGCCCTGGAATTCGTTGGCCATGCGGCGAACCTTGCCGATCCACTGGCCGAGCGTGCGAAGAACGGTCGGCAGCTCCTTGGGCCCGATCGCGATCAGCGCGACGATGCCGATGACGACGAGCTCGCCCCAACCAAAATTAAACATGGATAGGTCAACTCCAGGCGCTGACGCCCGTCAGATCGCGTTGCGGCAGCCGGCGCCGTTAAGAGCGCGCGCGCTCGGTTTCCGTCTTCGGCGCTGCGGTGCCGGCCTCGATGCTCTTGGTCGGCTCGGGCTTGGCCTGCGCCGTGTCGTCTTCCGACATGCCCTTCTTGAACGCTTTGATGCCCTGAGCGAAATCGCCCATCAGATTGGACAGCTTTCCGCGGCCGCCGAACAGAAGCATCACCACCACGATGACGATCATCCAGTGCCAGATACTTAATGAACCCATTGCCTAACCCTCCGCGGCGGCGACTTCGTCCGGTGCGCGTCCCGCCTGTGATTTAACCTGAAACTAGGCTTCGCAGGTGGCAAAAACAAGGACTTCAGGCCTTTGTAATGTGGCCTTCATGTCGCGGCAGCGGCGATATTTGCGTTGAATTCCGTGCGGTTAGCCCCCGCGCGTGGGCGGCGGCGCTAACCCTAAGTCGAGATCGCCCGGGTCCAGCGGCTCCTCGTCGTCCCGAAGCGTTGAGTCGTCGGACGGCATCGGCACGGCAAAGCCCGACGGCATGGTGCCTTCCAAGAGGCCCGCGCCTTTGAGCTCCTCGAGGCCGGGCAAATCGCCTACCTCCTCCAGCCCGAAATGGGTGAGGAACTGTTCCGTGGTACCGTAGGTGATCGGCCGGCCCGGCGCCTTGCGCCGTCCGCGCGGGCGGATCCAACCGGTACGCAGCAGCACGTCGAGGGTGCCGGCGGCGGTCGCCACGCCGCGGATTTCCTCGATCTCGGCGCGCGTCACCGGCTGATGATAGGCGATGATGGCGAGCGTTTCGATCGCCGCACGCGAGAGCTTGCGCGTCTCCACCGTTTCCTTGGTGAGCAGCCAGGCGAGATCGTCGGCGGTGCGGAACATCCACTTCCGGCCGACGCGCACGAGGTTGACGCCGCGCGTGGCGTATTCCGCCTTGAGTGCGGCCAGCGCCTCTTTCACATTCACGCCGTCCGGCAGCCGGCGCGCCAGCGTCGCCTCATCGAGCGGCTGGCCCGCGGCGAACAGCAGCGCTTCGAGCAGCCGCAGTTCTTCCGGCCGCGCGGCCGGTTCGACCGGCGGCGCAGTAACCGGCTCCGCGGCCGGTGCATCGTTGTTTTGGACAATAACGAGCTTCTTGGCCACGCTCGGCATCGACTCCGTCTCCTTATGCGTTTTCTTGCGCGTCATGCGTCGCAGCATTTCCGTTCATGCCAACCCGCTTGCGCATGTAGATCGGCGCGAACAACTCTTTCTGGTGAATCTCGGCGAGACCTTCGCGCACCAGCTCGAGTGCTGACGCAAAGGAGGACGCCATGACGGTCGCGGCGAGCGCGGGCTCGACCACGTAGGAAATCAGGAACGAATCGATGCGCGACCAGTCGGTCGACATGCCGATCATCCGCTCGAGCGCCGCGCGCGCCTCGGCCAGCGACCACACCGTGCGCTTCTTGAAGCGCACCCGCGACAGCACGCTTTTCGCGCGCTGCGTGGCATAGGCGCTGAGCAGGTCGTACAGCGTCGCGGTCCATTCCGATTGCTTGACCTCGTCGATCGGCTCGGGCGCGCCGCGCGCGAAGACGTCGCGGTTGAGCTGCGGCCGTCCCATCAGGCGGCTCGCCACGTCGCGGAACGCCTCCAGGCGGCGCAAGCGATGCGCCAGTGCCAGTGCCATGTCCTCCGCGCTCGGCCCCTCGCCCGGCGCCGATTCCGGCAGCAGCAGGCGCGATTTGAGGTACGCGAGCCAGGCCGCCATCACCAGATAATCGGCGGCCAGTTCGAGCCGCACCCGCCGCGCCGCTTCGATAAAACTGAGATACTGGTCGGCCAACGCCAGGATCGAGATCTTCGCCAGATCGACTTTCTGCGTCCGCGCCAGCGCGAGCAAAAGATCGAGCGGGCCCTCGAAACCCTCCACGTCCACGATCATCGCCGGCTCGGTGGTGCCGCGATCCGTTTCCAGCGTGGTGTCAAAGTCCTCAGGCGTCATGAACCGGTCTTCCGTTGCGCCGACGGCTGCTCGCTGGCCACCATCTGCGTGAAAATCTCGCGCGCGGCATCCACATCGAACGTTTCCGGCGCCTTGCGTCGCGCCAGCGCCGCCTCGGCGCGTTCGCCCGCTTCGCCGGTGAGCGTCGGCGCCGCGCCGGCGACCGCGGCCATTTCGCCGAGATCGCCGTTGCAGTGGAGCACGACGTCGCAGCCGGCGGCAAACGCGGCGCGGCTGCGCTCCTCGATCGTGCCCGACAGCGCCTTCATCGAGACGTCGTCGCTCATCAGCAGACCTCGGAACCCGATAAACCCGCGAATCACTTCGCGCACCATTGTGACCGAAGTCGTGGCCGGCGCATCGGGGTCGATAGAAGAAAACACAACATGTGCGGTCATACCGAGCGGCAGTCGGTTCAGCGGCCGGAACGCCGCGAAATCCGTCGCCTCCAGGGTCGCCCGGTCAGTGTCGACCACCGGCAGTTTGAGGTGGCTGTCGGCGGTGGCGCGGCCGTGCCCCGGCAGATGCTTGACCACGGGCAGGACACCGCCGGCCAGCAAGCCCTCGGCGATCGCCCCGGCGATGGCCGCGACCTTGCCCGGTTCCGATCCATAGGCGCGGTCGCCGATCACCGGGTCGGCGCCGGCACTAAGAACATCGGCCAGAGGAAGACAATCAATGTCGATCCCAAGAACACCGAGGTCTGCCGCGATCAAGTGACCTCCGAGCCGAGCCACCGAAAGACCACGCGAAACCTCTTGGTCGTAGAGCGACCCATAGCGAGCGCCGGGCGGATAGGCTGGCCATTGCGGCGGGCCAAGGCGCTGCACCCGGCCACCTTCCTGGTCCACCAGAACAGGCGCTTCCCAGCCCACGATGTCTCGGAAGGCCCCTGTTAATTCAGCTACTTGTTGCGGTGTATTCACGTTTCTCCTGAAGATGATGAGGCCCCACGGCCGGGCCTCGCGGAGAAACGCGCGCTCATTGGCGGTAATTGTGAGCCCGCTCAAGCCTGTGATGAATGCGCGTGCCGCCATCGGCGCGGATTAGCCCGTGCCCGGGGTAAGTTCAAGCAAAGGCAGGCTAATTCCGTTGGATAAGGCACTGGCCGCCGGCTGCCTTGAGGCCGCTGCACAATTCGCCCGCCTCGCTGGCGTTGGCGAAAGGCCCGACCATGGCGCGGTAGTAGGTGCCCTTGGCGCCGAGATCCACTTTGTGGATCAAGGCTTGGCGGCCGCCCAATTGCTTGGGGAACTTTGCTTGTAGGCCTCGGAATGCGGCCTCGGCCTCGGCCTCGCTCCGCTGCGACGATACTTGCACGGCATAGCCGCCGCCCGGATGGGCGGCAGCGGCGGCGGGCGCAGGAGGAGTGACCGCCGCTGTGCGGACGGGCGCCCGCTCGCGTGCCGCGTTTGGATTCAGCGAAAGCGGCGCGTTTCGGGTGACCGCCGCAGCAGTGCGTTGCGCAGGCGGAGCCACTTGGGCTTCCACCGGATGCTGGGGCGCCGGCGGCGGCTGATTAGCCGCGGCGGGCGGATTGCTCGCGGCCCGCACCGGTGCCGGTCGCGCCGGAGCGGGCGCCGGCATTGGTGGCGGCGGAGCCGAAGCGGCTGTCATCGGTTGATTGGCACCCATGCCGGGCTGATCGGGGTGAATGGCGATGGTGTGGACTTTCTTCGGCTCGCTCGAGAGGACACCGCTGCCGGCCGCCGACTGCGGCGCGACGGCGCCTTGCAAAGGCGAAGCCACCGGATTGGCCGGATTGGTCTGAATCCCGATCGTTTTTATTTCGACCGGCTTTTCTTCGCGCGACACCAGCTTTTCGTCCTGGGCGTGATCGGCGACACGGTCGTAAATCAACTTGTTGGGCGTTTTGCTCGCGGCTGCCGGCACGATCTTGCTCGGTGCGGTATCGGCTTTGATCACGGGCGGCGGGCTAGAAGACCGCGAACCGCCAAAAATCGCGCGATAACCGAACGCACCGGCGGTTCCGATCACCGCCAAGGCAAACACGGCGGCGATGGCCATGATGCCCATGCGCCGTTTCGGCGGATGACCATCCTCATAGTAGCCCTCTTCCTCGGCTTCCAGCTGCGCATGACCCGGATGGTACGCGGGCGGGTCGAAACCGGCGTGCTCGTCGGCCGGATGGCCGCTCATCTCATGCTCGGCCGGATAGTGTCCGTCGGCGGCATAAGGCTGGCGCATACGGCCGGGAGGCAGCGGCGGGGGCGCATAGGCCTGCGGCTGCAGCGTGGCCGGATGCGGAGGCGGCGCCGCCGGCGCATCGAAATAGTCGGAAGGTCCGAAACTTGGCGGCGGCGGCGCGGCAGGCGGGGCGGGCGGCGCAGCAGCGCGGCGCGCGTTCTGGCGATCGAATTCGGCGAAGGGGTCGGTCTGTCCGATCAGGCGGGCCAGTTCGGCGAGCGGGTCGCTGCCGGTCGCGGATGCGGCGGGCCGCGTGCCGCGCGTTGACGCTTCACTCGAACGATACAACTGCTGCTTCTGGTCGTCTGCCATTCGGTCCCCGGTCGTCCCCTCGCCCGTTGGCTCAATCTGCCGGCCGACTTGCGCCGCACCCGGCCCAACAAGATTTAGCGCATTTCATCAGGCGCCTCGACCCCGAGCAACGCCAAACCTGAGGCCAGCACGGTGACGATCCCCTGCACCAAAGCGAGCCGGGCCAAAGTGGTTTCTGGATCATTCTGTATAATGAAGCGTAAATGAGGCAAGTCTTTTCCCCGCGTCCATTGCGTGTGAAATTCACTTGCTAATTCATAGAGATAGAATGCAATCCGATGCGGCTCATGGGCTTGCGCCGCGGCCTCGACGAGACGCGGGAAAAGCGCGATCCGCTTGAGGATCGACTGCTCGCCGGAGTCGGCGAGCCGGTCGAGCGGTGCATCTTTGAGCCACTGCGCGCGCTCATTCGCCGCAGCCGGCAGATCGGGCACCTCGGCGCGCGCATTGCGGAACACCGATTGTCCGCGGGCGTGGCCGTACTGGACATAAAACACCGGGTTCTCGCGGCTCGCCTCGATCACCTTGGCAAGGTCGAAATCGAGCACGGCGTCGTTCTTGCGGTAGAGCATGTCGAAGCGCACGGCGTCCTTGCCGACTTCCTCGACGACCTCGCGCAGCGTGACGAACTCGCCCGCCCGCTTCGACATCTTCACCGGCTCGCCCGCGCGCAACAGCCGCACGAGCTGCACCAGCTTCACGTCGAGCGCGGCCTCGCCGTTGCTCACCGCCTTCACCGCCGCCTGCATGCGTTTGACGTAGCCGCCGTGATCGGCGCCCCAGACGTCGATCAGGCTGCGGAAGCCGCGGTCGAACTTGGATTTGTGGTAGGCGATGTCGGTGGCGAAATAAGTGTAGCTGCCGTCGGACTTGAGCAGCGGGCGATCGACGTCATCGCCGAAACCGGTCGAGCGGAACAGCGTCTGCTCGCGATCTTCCCAATCCTCGAGATTGCCGCTCTTGGGCGGCGGCAGGCGGCCTTCGTAGACCAAGCCCCGCGCGCGCAGATCCTTGATCGTTTCGGCGACCTGGTCTTTCGCCTTGGCCGCTTCCGGCGCGTCGGCCGCGAGCGCGGGAAAAAACAGATCGCCGTCTTCGCCCTCGATCAGCGCACGCTCGGACGAAAATACATCCGGCACCACCCGCAGCCGCATCAGATCGTTACGGATATCGGCCATCATCGCGTGAATGGCGCGGTCGCGCACGATCAGCATCCATTCGGCTTCCGGCATAGTAGTGAGATTGAAGCCATGATCGGCGGCGAGTTCGCCGCCAACCTCGCGCAGGTAATCGCCGGGATAGAGGCCTTCCGGAATGGCGCCGATGTCCTCGCCGAGCGCCTCGCGGTACCGCAGATATACCGAGCGCGCCAAGACATCGACCTGGGCGCCGGCGTCGTTGATGTAATATTCGCGCGTGACGGCGTAACCGGCGAAGGCCAGCAAATTGGCGAGCGCGTCGCCAAAGACCGCGCCGCGGCAGTGACCGATATGCATCGGCCCGGTCGGGTTAGCCGAGACGTATTCGACATTGATCTTCTCGCCCTTGCCCAAGTCGCTGCGGCCGTAATCCTTGCCCGCCGCCAGCACGACGCGCAGTTCCTCGCCCCAGACGTGCGGCTTGAGCGCAAGGTTGATGAAGCCGGGTCCGGCGACGTCCACTTTGGCGACGAGATCGTCGGCGCGGAGCCGCTCGGCGATTTTCTCGGCCAGCTCGCGCGGCTTCTGGCCGGCGTCCTTGGCCAGCGCCATCGCGGCATTAGTCGCCATGTCGCCGTGGGCCGGATCGCGCGGCAACTCGACCACGACGCGGGCGAGGTCGGAGTCCGCGCCAAGCAACGGAGCGGTTGCCGCGCGCACGCGAGCGAGCATGGCAGCGAAGAGGTGCAGGGGTTTGTCCACGGTGAAAGGCGCTGACGCCGGCTTAGACATAGGCTTGGCCTTGGCCGAAGGCTTGGGCGGAGATTTGGGCGCAGGCTTCGGCACAGGTTTGGGGCCGCCGACGGGCTTAGGCCATACCTTTGCCTTCGGCCTGGCTTTGGCCTTTGGCGCCGTCTTGCGCGCCGCCTTCTTGGATTTGTGTGTGGTCTTAGCTTTGGCGCGGGCCTTGGCTTTTGGCTTGGCCTTCGCTTTGCGCCTGGATTTGCTTGGGGATGCCATGGTGGCGCTGCGGGTAATGGAAATTGCGAGTCAAGTCAAAGTACCGGACAATTAGGCAGCATCGCTAAACAACCGTCGCGCCGCTATCGACCGATATTACCTGTCCGGTGGTGATCGCGGATTCGTCGGATGCCAGATACACC
>CAVZXY010000022.1:0-101873 GCA_963779345.1 uncultured Alphaproteobacteria bacterium
GATGTCGAACATCGCGACAGTCTCGGCAACAAAGGCTCGCTCGGCGCCGGCGACGTGCAGTGGATGACCGCCGGACGCGGCATCATGCATCAGGAGATGCCGCAAGGCGACACGCAAGGCCGCATGCACGGCTTCCAGCTTTGGGCCAACCTGCCCTCGTCGCTGAAGATGACCGCGCCGCGTTACCAGGATGTCAAAGGCGCCGAGATCCCTGAGGTCACCGATGACGACGGCACCCACGTGCGCGTCGTCTGCGGCGAGTTCTGGGGCAAAAAAGGCCCGGTCGAAGGCGTCGCCGCCGATCCGCGTTATCTCGACGTTTACGTCCCGCCGGGCAAGCGCAAGACGCTCAAGGTCGAGACCGAGCGCCACGCCTTCGCTTACGTGTTCGAGGGCGACGGCAAGTTCGCTTCTTCGTCGAAGCCGTTCGGCGTGCTCAGCGAGAAGCAGGTCGGCGGCGAGGAGATCCTGTTCCGCGAGCCGGCCGGCGACCGTTCGCTGGTCGTGTTCGACCGCGGCGACGAGGTCACCGTGCAGGCCGGCGAGCAACGGCATCCGCTTCCTGCTGGTATCGGGCAAGCCGATCGAGGAGCCGGTCGCCTGGTACGGGCCCATTGTGATGAATACCCAGGCGGAACTGCAGCAGGCCGTCTCGGAACTGCGCGGCCGGCACGTTCATCAAGAACTGAACGCGCCGCTTACGGGGTGAGGCGCTTGGCCTCGCCTCGGGCGGCGTTGCGCTCCAACGCGTCGGACGAACAGCTTTTGGCCGCCTCCTGCATCAGGGTGACGGCCTCGTCGCGCCTTCGGTGCAATAAGTCGTATTCGGCGAGGAAGAACGTGGCCTCGCATTTGCGCCGCTCGGCGCCCTCGCCGATCGCCTGCACCGTGCTGTCGCGCGCACCTCGTCCGGCGTCACCTCGCCCAGAAACAGGCCGATCAGCGGCCACGGCCAGGCGTTGCGCTCGAGCGCCTCGGCGTTGCGGCGCAATTCCGGCGTATCGTGCTCGCCCAGGCGCGAGCGCGCGACGTAGCGCATGATCACCGAATAGGACAATTCCGGTCTTTTCTGCACGGCGCTGCCGAATCCCGCGGCAGCAGCGGCAAAATCGCCGGCCGCGAAAGCCGTGAAGGCGCGCCCTTGGAGATAGAGCGCGCTGTCCGGTTCGATCTTGAGCAGCGCATCGTAGTCGTCGAGCGCGCGTTTGATGTTGCCCATGTCGACCGACGCCATGGCCCGCGCTGAATAGACCAGCGCTGCAAGCTGCGGCGAATCCGGTTTAATGGCGAGCGCCTTGTCGTAATCGGCAATAGCCTTGTCGTAGTCGTGCTGCGCGGCGTTGAGATTGCCGCGCGCGAGATAGGCGAGGACGTCCCGCGGGTCGAGCCGCAGCGCAGCCTCCAAATCGGCGCCGGCCCCGGCAAGGTCGCCTTGGTCCTTGCGCAGTTCGCCGCGCCGCCGGAAGAACGTCGAAACGCCGGGGTTCAGGCGAATCGCCTCGTCGTAATCCTGACGCGCATGGACGAAGTCGTGCATCCGATAATAGGCGATGCCGCGTTCGAGGAAGACCCAGGGCTCCTGCGGATCGAGCGCGGCCGCGTGGTTGTAGTCGGCCATGGCGCGTCCGTAGTCGCGCTTGCGTTGATAGGCGCCGGCGCGATTGACGTAGATGGCGACGTTGGTCGCATCGAGCCCGATCGAGGCGGAGAAATCCGCGATTGCATCGTCGTAGGCGCCGCGCCGGAAGTGGATGATGCCGCGAATGCGCAGGGCCTTGGCGCGCTCCTGCGCCGTCGCCGATGGATTGTCGATGATGGCCGTGCAACCGGCGATCCCGTCGGTATTCGGGGCGCCGCAACCTGGCGCCTGTGCGCCGGCATTGGTAGCGATGGCCGTCAATGCCGCCGCCGCCAAGGCGGCGAGACACAACGAGCGCAGTCTGGTCTTGATCCGCACGGTTTGCCCCCGCTGGGATGGATACTTCATTCGTCGCGCCCACTCGGGCGCAGGTTCATCGTCGCGCGGCCGCGCCTAGATGCAAGCCCGAGCGGCTTTATACCGTCTTTATGACGAGAAGCCGCATTCCACCTCGAATTTATACGCGGGCGGGCGCATGCTTCTGGCGGCCGCCGACGCGCGGCGCTCGGATATTTGGAAAATGCTGCATCTTGCTCCGGCAAGGTTCACGACGCGGACGGCGCTTCATGGCCGGTCGCGCCCACGCCGGCCTCACGTCTCCCATCGCTCGGCGATTTACGCTGCCGGCGCCGTTGTGATCCTTGCTGCCTTCATTTTGCGACTGGCGCAGTGGCTTTATGGCGCGGGCCTGATGAGCCTGGCGGGCATCGAAGCCGCGGTGCGCGTGAGCCAGCGGCTGCGCCGGTTCGGAGGGCGCCTGTTGCACCGCTAGGGGGGCGCCGGTAAACGCCCCTCGCCCGGCGTTATCTGCTTGCTTGTGTCGCGATGTCATTTTAAGTGCTGGCGCGAGGCGCATGATCGGGCGACGGGTTCGTTCACCGTGAGCCACCCCCCGCTCGCATCCGCGGCGGGTTCGAACTGTACCACCGGCCCGGACTGCGAGGCGCATGCGCGGCAGCATCCCCATCTCCGTTGAGAAAGCCGGGCGCGTCGGCACGCGCTGGGATGTGCTGGCGATACTGCTGACGTTCGCCCTGCTCGTCTTCTTCGCCGAGGCAAGCCGCCATTTGCTGCAGCCGCTGTCCGAATTGCAGATGACGCCGGTGTCGCTCGATCCGGCCAATCTGCCGGAATATGCCGCGCGCACGACACTGCGCATGCTGGTGGCGCTCGCGCTCTCGCTGATCTTCACCTTCACCTACGCAACGCTCGCCGCTAAGAGCAAGCGCGCCGAGGTCCTGCTGGTGCCGCTGCTCGATATCCTGCAATCGGTGCCGATCCTCGGCTTTATCTCGGTCACCGTCGTGTTTTTCATGTCGCTCGCGCCCGGCCGGGTCCTGGGAGCGGAATTTGCCGCCATTTTCGCGATTTTCACCAGCCAGGCCTGGAACATGGCCTTCAGCTTCTACCAGTCGCTGCGCACGGTGCCGGTGGAGCTGGTGGAAGCTTCGCGCACCTTGCGGCTCTCGCCCTGGATGCATTTCTGGCGCGTCGAAGCGCCGTTCGCGATGCCGCAGCTGATCTGGAACATGATGGTGTCGATGTCGGGGAGCTGGTTCTTCGTGGTCGCCTCCGAAGCGATCAGCGTCGGCAATACCACCGTCACGCTGCCCGGCGTCGGCTCCTATATCGCGCTGGCCATCGAACAGAAGAATCTGGCCGCGGTCGGTTGGGCGATCGGGGCGATGCTGGTGGTTATCCTGCTTTACGATCAACTCCTGTTCCGTCCGCTGGTTGCCTGGGCGGACCGCTTCCGCTTCGAGCAGCAAGCGGGGGTGTTTCCGCCGCGGTCATGGGTGCTCGACGTGATGCGCCGCTCGCGCGTGCACGGGCTTTTGACCGACCGCCTGTCCAGGCTATGGCGGCTGTCCTATCAGTGGTCGTTTCTGAGCAATCGCTCCCAAGCGGCGGCCAAATTGTCCGGCCCGGGCGGTCGTTGGGGCGATCGCCTGTGGACCGGCTTTGTCGTTGTCGTGGCGGCTCTCGCTTTGTGGCGCGTCTGGGTTTTCGTCTTTTCCGGCATTTCGCTGCCGGACGCTGCCGAGGCGTTTGTTGCCGGCTTAGCCACGCTGTGCCGCGTGATCGTTCTTATCGCGATCGCCACCGTGATCTGGGTGCCAATCGGCGTCATGGTGGGAACGCGGCCACGGCTCACGCAATTTGTTCAGCCGGTGGCGCAATTCCTGGCGGCGTTTCCGGCCAACGTGCTGTTTCCGATTGCGGTATCGGCAATCGTCGTGTTCAAACTCAATCCCAATATCTGGCTCAGTCCGCTGATGATCCTGGGCACTCAGTGGTACATTCTCTTCAATGTCATTGCCGGGGCGTCTTCGATCCCGTCCGAGATGCGCGACATCGGCGCCAACCTGCAGGTCCGCGGCTGGCTGTGGTGGAAAAAGATCGCGCTGCCAGCGGTGTTTCCCTATTACGTCACCGGCGCCATCACCGCGTCCGGCGGCTCCTGGAACGCCAGTATCGTCGCCGAGGTAGCCTCGTGGGGCGATACGAAGTTGCAGGCGACCGGCCTTGGCGCCTATATCGCGCGGGCCACCGAAGCGGGCGATTTTTCCCGCATCGTGCTTGGCATTGCGGTGATGAGTTTATACGTGGTCATCGTCAACCGGGCGTTCTGGCGCCCGCTCTACTGGTACGCCGAACGAAAATTCCGGCTCGGATGACGGGAGTAGGATCATGAGCGACGCATTGCTGCAAATCCAATCCTGTTGCCAGTCTTTTCCCAAGCCGGACGGCGAAGAATTGCTGGTCCTCAACGATATCAATTTGACGCTCAAAGAAGGCGAAATCGTCGGTCTGCTCGGCCGTTCCGGTTCGGGGAAGTCGACATTGCTACGGTTGATCTCCGGATTGGCGCGACCGCGCTCCGGCACCATCGACTACCAGGGCAAGCCGATCACCGGGCCGGCGCCGGGCATCGCCATGGTGTTCCAGACCTTCGCGCTGTTTCCCTGGCTGACCGTTTTGGAGAACGTGCAGCTCGGCTTGGAAGCGCTCGGCCTGCCCGAGGCCGAAGTCCGCCGGCGGGCGCTCGCCGGCATCGATCTGATCGGCCTCGACGGTTACGAGTCGGCCTACCCTCGTGAGTTGTCGGGCGGCATGCGCCAGCGCGTCGGCTTTGCCCGCGCCCTGGTCGTGCATCCCAACATCTTGCTGATGGACGAGCCGTTCTCGGCGCTCGACGTGCTGACCGCGGAAACCTTGCGCACCGACTTCCTCGATCTTTGGATCGAAGGCAAGCTGCCGATTAAGGGCGTGATCCTGGTGACGCACAACATCGAGGAAGCGGTGCTGATGTGCGACCGCATCCTGGTGTTCTCGCGCGACCCCGGCCACATCGTCGAGGAACTCAAGGTCGATTTGCACCATCCGCGCAGCCGCGTCGAACCCGCGTTTCGCGATCTGGTCGAGCGCATCTATGTAGCCCTCACCGCCCGCCCCGCCGCGCCGCCAACGCGCGTCACGCCGGGTATCCCGGGCATGGGCATCGAAATGACTTTGCCGCGAGCGTCCGCCAACACACTCGCCGGCCTGATCGAGGCGGTCGCCGGCGCCCCCTACAACGGCAAAGCCGACCTTCCGGTGATCGCAAGCGCGTTGCAGATGGAGGTGGACGACCTGTTTCCGGTCGCCGAAGCGCTGCAGCTGTTGCGCTTCGCCGAGATCGAAGGCGGCGACATTCGGCTGACCGATATCGGCAAGCAGTTCGCGGAAGCAGGCGTCGACGATCGCAAGAAGCTGTTCCAGCGTCAGCTTCTGGACCATGTGCCACTGGCCGCGCATATTCGGCGCGTGCTGCAGGAGCGCGCCAATCATACGGCGCCAAGAAGCCGGTTCCGCGATGAGCTGGAGGACCACATGACCACGGAATCCGCCCGGCAGACGTTGCAGTCGGTCGTCGCGTGGGCGCGCTTCTCGGAAGCTTTCGCCTACGACGCCCGCTCCGAGACCTTCAGCCTCGAAAATCCGACGTAAATAAGGGGCAGTCCGGTTGGCGCGGCGTTGGGTTATGTTAAATTTGATACTGCGATTGCGATTGATTATCCGACGGGGCCGTAAAATCCGGATTGGGGATGAGTCACGACGCAAGGGGCGGCGCAGGAAAGAAACTTTTCACAACCGTTCGGGAACATTTATCGAATGCGTTGATCGGCGGTCTGTTCCTGATGCTCACCGGCTTTACGCCGGAGCACTGGATCGTGGAACTTCTGCACGCCTTCACATCTCGCCGATCTGCTCAAATCATGGGCGTTCGGCCTCGATCCACGTCTTCTCTTGATGCTGTTCGGCGTCGCGGTGGTTGTTGGCGATATTTTGCTGAGACGGAAAACTCAAGCGCCTCGCGAACTGTTGGCCGGAGCGAGCCCATCGGCGGCGCCCGAACCGGCATCGCCTGCGCGGAACGCAAGCTCGGCGGGAGGCGGCAGCCTTGGCCTTGCCGGACAGGCCTCGATGCGGTTCTGCCGTTCCAGAACATGAGCGGCGACCGGAACAGGAATACTTCGCCGACGGCATGGTGGAAGAGGTCATCACCGCGCTCTCGCGCATTCGCTGGCTGTTTGTGATCGCGCGCAACTCGAGTTTGTCTACAAAGGACGGGCGGTGGATATCAAGCAGGTCGGCCGCGAACTCGGCGTCGATATGTGCTGAAGGCAGCGTGCGCAAAGCTGGCGACCGCGTCCGCATTACCGGACAGCTCATCGATACACGACTGGGGCGCATATTTGGGCGGATCGAATCGACGGTGGCGTCGAGGACATCTTTAATTTGCAGGATCAAGTCACTGCCAGCGTCGTCGGCGCGATCGCTCCAAAGTTGGAGCAGGCCGAGATCGACCGAGCCAAGCGCAAGTCAACCGATAGCCTAGATGCTATGACTATTACCTGCGCGGCATGGCGAGCATCTATCAGGGCAAGAAAGAGACTGTCGATGAGGCGCTGCGCTTGTTCGGCAAGGCGACTGAAATCGATCGCCAACTTCGGCGCGGCGTACGGGATGGCGGCCTACTGCTATGTCTGGCGTAAAGCCAATGGCTGGGTTGGCGATCGTGCGCATGAAACTGCTGAAGCGGCCTCGCTCGCGCGCAAGGCGGCGGAGGTTGGCCGCGACGACGCTGTCGCTTATCCGAAGCCGGTTTTGCGCTTGCTTTCGTTGTCGGCGAACTAGACCATGGAGCGGCGTTGATCGACCGAGCCATCGCGCTCAATCCGAATTTGGCGGCAGCGTGGCGTTTTAGCGGCTACACGCGGGTATTTCTCGGTGACCAAGACACCGCCATCGCGCATTTGCAACAGGCCATTCGCCTGAGCTCGCTCGATCCGCTCAGTTTCATAGTGCATAATGGCATCGCTTTGGCGCATTTCTTCGCGGGCCAATATGAACAAGCAGCGGCAGCGGCCGAGAAAGCTGGCCCTAACTATATCACCGGGGTGCTAATGGTTGCCGTGAGCCTTTCACTAGCGGGACGAACTGAAGAATAGAACAAGGCCATGGCGCGTTTGCGCGAGCTCGATCCGAGCGTGAGCAAGACCAAATTTGTCGGCCTGTGGCCGCTTCGCCGGCCGGAAGACGTCGCCCGATTCTCCGAAGGTCTTCGCAAAGTCGGCTTGTCCGAATAATTATACAGGCAAGATAAACCAGTGGCACTTGCGCTAGCAAGCCATAGAGACGAAAGCTCAAGCAGCGTCGTTTTTGCGTTTAGTCTTTGATCGTCTCGTTCGGCAATTGATGATCGTGCCACACGGCATTGAGAATGCCGCAGCCGCAGGCAAAACCAAGGCCAAGGATCCAGGCGAAATACCACATCGATTTTGCTCCCTCAGAGCATTTTCCGGCACGCTCTAGTAGTGATTGGCTGAATTGGCTTCGATCTCTTTAGCGGTGACCACGCCGCGCATCACGCGGAACGCAAAGCCCGTATAGGCGAGGACGATCGGCAGGAAGATCAGCGTCGCCAGCAGCATCACGAACAGCGTCAGCCGGCTCGAGGTCGCGTCCCACACCGTGAGCGAAGCCTGCGGCATGATGTTGGACGGCATCAGGAACGGGAACATGCTCACGCCCGCCGTCGAGATCACGCCGAAGATGCCGATGGCGCTGGCGACGAAAGCAAGGCCGGCCTTCCGGCTCACCGTGAACATGATGGCGAGAAGCGGCCCGACAACGGCGAGCGCGGGCGCCAGCATCATCCACTTGTAGGTAGCGAAGTTGGCGAACCAATGCCCGCGCACTTGCGCGACCGTCTTCAACAGCGGGTTCGACGGGCCGTCGACCACGATCGCGCTGGTGATCACGTAACCATTGATGCCGAACGCCGTCCAAAGCCCGGCGACGATGAACAGCGCGACCGTCACCAGCGCGCCGATGCGCACATATGCGGCGGCCCGCTCTTTCACCGGACCGTCCGCCTTCACCGTCAGATAGACGGCGCCGTGCGTCGTCAGCATGCCGACCGACACCAAGCCGCACAGCAGGCCGAACGGATTGAGCAGCTCCAACAGCCCGCCGCCTTCGTACAATATGCGCATGTCGGAATCGATGCGGAACGGCACACCCTGCAGCAGGTTGCCGAAGGCAACGCCGAACACGAGCGACGGCACCAGCCCGCCGGCAAACAGCGCGTAATCCCAGAACGTGCGCCAGCGCGCATCCTTGAACTTGTTGCGGAAATCGAATCCGACCGGCCGCAGGATCAAGGTGGCGAGCACCAGGAACATGGCGATGTAGAAACCGGAAAACGACGCCGCGTAAACCGGCGGAAACGCCGCGAAGGCCGCGCCGCCGCCGGTGACCAGCCAGACCTGGTTGCCCTCCCACACCGGGCCAATGGTGTTGATAGCGACGCGCCGCTCGCTGTCGCTGCGCGCCACGAACGGCAGTAACGTGGCGACGCCGAGATCGAAGCCGTCCATGATGGCGAAGCCGATCAGCAGCACGCCGAGGAACAGCCACCAGATGACGCGAAGGATTTCATAATCGACGGGGATGGACATGACGGCGCTCCTTCACGATGCATTCGCTGGGTGTGGCGCAGGCGTGAATTCCTGACCGAGCGCCTCGACCGGCCCCATCAGCACATATTTGCGCATCAGGATGAAATCGACGACCGCGAGCGATGAGTAGAACAGGACGAAGCCGCAGAGCGTGAACAGCACCTGCGCCGACGACACCGAAGACGACGCCAGGAAGGTCGGCAGCACGCCGTCGATCGCCCACGGCTGACGGCCGTATTCGGCGACGAACCAGCCGACCTCGGCGGCAATCCACGGCAGCGGCAGCGACCACAGGAACAGCCGCAGCAGCCATTTGCGCGAGAAGTCGAGTTTGGATGTGTAGTAGAAGGCGGTGACAAACAGCGCGATGAAATAGAAGCCGAGCCCCACCATGACGCGGAAGCTCCAGAATAGCGGCACCACGCCGGGCACCGTATCGGCCGCCGCCTTGTCGATCTGGGCTTCGTCGGCCTTGCGCGGATCGGCGACGTAGCGCTTGAGCAGCAGTGCGTAGCCGAGATCGTGCGCGTGGACGTCGAGATCGACGCTGGCTTTCGAGTCCTTACGGTCGGCCTTCAGCCGCTCCAGCGCGTCATAAGCGACCAGGCCGCTCTTGATCCGCGACTTGGCCCGCGCCACCAGATCGTCGATGCCCTGCACCGGCGTATCGAACGAACGCGTCGCGACAATGCCGAGCGCCCAGGGAATCTTGATCTCGAAGGAATTGCGCTGGTGGGCGACATCGGGCACCGCGAACAGCGTGAACGGCGCCGGCGCCGGCGCGGTCTTCCACATCGCCTCGATGGCGGCGAGTTTCATCTTCTGGTTTTCCGTCACCGTGTAGCCGCTCTCGTCGCCGAGCACGACCACCGACAGCGACGAGGCGAGGCCGAAGGCGCAGGCGACGATGATCGAGCGCTTGGCGAAGGCGTGGTGGCGATTGTTGAGCAGGTAATAGGCGCTGATCGCCAGCATGAAGATCGAACCGGTGACGTAGCCGGCGCTCACAGTGTGCACGAATTTGGATTGCGCGGTCGGATTGAACATCAGATCCCAGAATGAGGTCAGCTCCATGCGCATGGTGTCGGGGTTGAACTGCGCGCCGACCGGATTCTGCATCCAGCCATTGGCGATCAGGATCCACAGCGCCGACAGGCTGGAGCCGATCGCCACCAGCCAGGTCACCGCCAGATGGCCGAGCCGGCTCATGCGGTCCCAGCCGAAGAAGAACAGGCCGACGAAGGTCGATTCCAGAAAGAACGCCATCAGGCCTTCGATCGCCAGCGGCGCGCCGAAAATGTCGCCGACGTAATGCGAATAATAGGCCCAGTTGGTGCCGAACTGGAATTCCATGGTGATGCCGGTGGCCACTCCCATGGCGAAGTTGATGCCGAACAGCTTGCCCCAGAAGCGCGTCATATCGCGCCAGATCAGCCGGCCGGTCATCACATAGGCGCTCTCCATGATGGCGAGCAGGAACGACAGGCCCAGCGTCAACGGCACGAACAGGAAATGATAGAGCGCCGTCATGGCGAATTGCAGCCGCGCCAGGCTTACCGGATCGATGTGTTCCATGGTCGTCTCTCTTCTTGGTTCACGGCCGTGACGGCGGCCCGAGCACGCGGTCGATGACCGCGGCATCGGTGACGTTCGGATTGGCGAAATGCTGGAAGATCATCATGCCGGCGACCGCGATCAGTTTGACGGCGAGCACGAATACGATGGCGCGGGCGAGCATGCCGCGCGGGCGGAGACCCGCGCGAACGAACGCCGCCAACGATGCGCGCACAGGTCCCGGCGACATCGGCCGACCTCGACCAGCGTTCGATTCCATCGCGCCGTTCTACTCCCGCTTCCTACGCGCATCAAATGACACGCGCTTAAACGGTGCGGCGACTGCGGTCAGGGCGGTAACAGCCATCATGATGTATATCAAAGACGCTATGCATCCGCGGCGCGGTGGTATGGGGTTGCTCCTGGCGCCAATGATTCGTTGGATGCGGAGGCTCGATTCGCGGTCGTCCTGTTCGAGCGCTGACTCATGAGCGCACGGCCCGATGTCCGATTTTCCGACTCAATCCGGATGCCCCAAAGCATGGCCGCCAAACACCATTTGATCTGTCACAAGGCGCGCCCCTTTCGGCGGCCTATCTTGAGTTCGCGGGTAACCGGGGAAGAAAATGCTGGAATGGGCCAAGAGAATTCTCGTTTCCCGCTCAATTCCAGGCGTCGCGGATGAAGGGCCATGCGAGCTTTCCTGCCCGGACGTGGAGACGTGCGAGTTGGCGCCGTGGGAGCAATGCGAGCGCAGAATCGCGCGCGCCCGGGCAATCATCACAATCATCACCTGACGCCGAGAGCGTTCTGCTGTCGAAGCCGCGCGATCAAAACTCCTGATCGGATTTCGACGTGATCGCCGCGAGGCGGTCATTCTTTGTGTGCCGAGCGTCAAGCCAATTAAATTTTCTGTCTATTCAAAAACTCTCAGGGCCGCTTTTCCGGCACTGCGCGACGGATCAGCTCGCGCCTTTGAGCCTGCAGGCCATCGTGCAACTGATCGTGGTCCCACCGCTGCAAACCTTGCACACGTCAATGCACTCATCCATCCGTGTCGGGTCGTAGTTTTTGTGAACCTTTGCAGCGCAAACCAGTTTAGGATCTTTTTGAGCAGTCTCCATTGAGCAAGCCGCGACGGCAAGCAAAGCGCACGCCAAAAGACCGATGGCGAGATGCGGCATACACCCTCTCCCAACGACGAATCATCGATTCTACATGGTATAATTGTAAGATAAGCGGGCAGCCTCGCAATAGCCGCGCGGCATCGACGCACAGCTCGCTTTGATTTTCAGAATAGCCAATGGGGATAGACGTCCACTCCAGCAACAGCACGATGCCGCCTTGTGCTGTCTCGCACGCATCCCACCTTCCACTGGGTGGATGCCCTTGGAATCGACCATTTTAAGCGTGGAAGCGGCTCGTTTATTCCGTTTTTATCTGGGGCCGTTACGAACTAACGCGATCGATATTTATATCCTAAGGCTCGTTTACGATCGGTGTTTACACTGACGGAGTTGCGACAAAAGGCTAAGGGCTCAAGCACCTAAGAGAAGGAGACCTCGGTCTGTCCTCCGCAGACCGGGGTCTTCTTTTCATGTTAGACTTTGGCGGTCCGCCTGGCTTTTTCGGGTTAGAAACCGTTTGCGTCCGCGCCCTATAATCGTCTTGCCGCATTTCGCCGCGAGTGAACCGCATGGAGCGGCGGACGCGGATGAATTTTCATGCTGCCGATGACGCCGTCGCGTCCATCGCCCGGCGCAGCAACATCGCTCGCGCTGCGTCCAGAATCCTGTCCACCGCCTGACGGCGGTACGCCCAGCGCGCGTCGGGGTCCGGCGGGTTGACGACCATGGTCGCGTTGGCCTCGAACAGCAGCAAGTCGCCCTCAGCGCTCAGGCCGAAATCGATGCCGCCGTAATCGAGGCCGAGGCGCCGCGCGATCGCGCGCAGCGCGGCGACGGCCTTGTCGCCGATGACACGGGCCATGTCGTCGAGGAACGCCGCGTCCTCCGCGCGATAATCGGCGCGCTCCGCCATATCGGCGGTGAAGTAATGCACCTTCCAGCGCGGCGAAACGGCCAGATGCATCGGATAGATTTCGCCGTCGACGATCATGGCGCGGTATTTCCGCGCCTGGCCGTCGCCTCCGCGCGCGTCGAGATATTCGATCGCGAGCAGTTCGTCGCCCGGCAGGCCAGCCGCCGCCGGCGACAACTCGGTCGCCGAGTCGACCATCGCGAAATGATGGCCGGTGTGAAATCCCAGAGAGCGCAGCAACAGCGGAAATGACAGGCCTTGCCGCGCCAGTATTGCCGCGCCATCCGGCGCCATGAGGACGCTCCGCGCCACGGCGAAGATGCGCGGCGTGATGACGCCCGGCACCTCACGCAGCCGCCGGGCATTTGCGGCACGTCCGGTCTTGATCACCCGCGACGGAATGTTGATGACCGGTGCGCTTGTCCTCTCAGTCAAGCGGACCGCGGCGTCGAGCGCAGGGCCACAGAGATCGGCATCGCCGACGCTGTTGAAGACGATCCGGTGCGGCGGCAGCGGCCGCGACATATCGAAATAGTCCGCGACGATCGCCGTCGTCGCGAAGATGCGGTCGTCGAGAAACGACGCCACCGGAATATTGCCGCTGCCCGAGGACACCAGCAGAAGCAGATGGACCGGCGGTTTGTCGCCGCGATAGGGCAGCGGCGACATGAAGTTGGCGCGGGAGCCCTTGTCGAAATGCGGTTGCGCCGCGGCGCGGTCGCCAAGCCCCGCGAACACCGCGCCGAGACCTTGATGCGCCTGCGCATGATCGGGATCTATTTCGAGCGCGCGGTCGTAGTGCCGGCGCGCTCCGGCGAGGTCGCCGCCGTGCATCAGCAGGTTGGCCAGATTGATGTGGCCGACGGCGTTCGCGGGATGATGTGCGACCGCTTCCGCATAGACGCGGCACGCGGCGGCGGTGAAGCCTGGCGACGACAGCGCCGTGGCGAATTCGTTGAGGGCGCTGAAATGCGTCGGCGCTTCGAGCAGAAGCTCGACAAAGGCCTGCTGCGCCTCGGCGCGCCGCCCCAGCGCGTTGAGAAGAACCGCGCGCTCGATTCTCGTATCGATACCGGCGCGCCCCGCGGCGCGGAGCGCGTTGAGATCGCGAAGCTTCTGCTCTTGCGCCACGCGCGGCGCCCAGGTGGCGGTGTCGGTCATGACGTTCCGTGACCGGCGCCGGCAACCGCCGGCGCAGGACCCGCCGCGCGCATCTATTGCGCGGCGCGTCGCCGTCGCACCCGGCGGCAAGCAGGCCACAAGGACGTTAACGGTCGGTTAACGATGTTTTTTCGCGGCGGCGGTGGGGTTTTCGGGATGCTAGCTGGCGGCATGAGCTTCCGCTTGGCACCGTCACAGTCTCAGTGGCGCTAGTTATCCATCGCCTTGCCGGTGACACTGACTGTCCGGGACTGGCTGTCGGGCCCGGTGCTGGCCACGCTCGTGCTCGGCACTTGCGGCTGGTGGATGGCGGCGGACCGCAAGTCGCGCAGCTTGTGGGCGGCGATTAGGGTGGCGTGAGGCCGGTTACCCGTCCGTTTTCACATAACGAATATTCACAGCCGCGACTGGGCTGCGTCATATATTACCGCGCTTGCTTTGGGCTTCCTCCCCCCACCGCCCTGAGCTAGCCTTGCCCCGCCGGCTCAAGGCTTTCAGGCGTCCGCATTCCCCCGAAGGGAAGCGGCATCGCCCTTTCGGGAGGGAGAACAATGACCAGAGGATTACGACACGCATCGACTCTACTGCTCGGCGCCGCGCTCGCGGCCGGGCTCACCGCCGCCTCAAGCGCGCGCGCGGAAGAACTGCGCATCGGCTTCATCGCGCCGATGACCGGCATCTTTGCCCAGGTCGGCAAGGACATGGTCAATGGCTTCCAGATGTATCTCGACGAGCACGGCGGCAAGCTCGGCGGCATGGACGTCAAGTTCATCGTCGAGGACGATCAGGCCAAGCCCGACGCCGGCGTCACCAAGGCCAAGAAGCTGGTACTGCAGGACAAGGTGCACATGTTCATCGGCGGCGTGCTCGCCTCGACCGGCTACGCGCTCGCCCCGGTGTCCACCGAGTTGAAGACCATCTACATCGCCTCGATCCCGGCGGCCGACGATCTCACGCAGCGCCAGCTTTCGAAATATCCCTATTTCTTCCGCACCGGCTGGTCGTCGTCGCAGCCCAACCACCCCTACGGCCAGTGGGCCTGCGACCAGGGCTACAAGAAGATCGCCGCGGTCGCAGCCGATTACGCCTTCGGCTACGAACAGGTCGGCGGCTTCCAGAAGGCGTTCGAAGCCTGCGGCGGCAAGATCATCCAGAAGATCTGGCCGCCGCTCGGCACCAAGGACTTCGGCCCTTACATCCCCAACATCAAGGCGGACGCCGACGCGGTGTTCTCTATGATGGTCGGCCCGATGTCGCTGCAGTTCCCCAAGCAGCTGCGCGCCTCCGGCTTCAAGAAGCCGATCCTCGGCGGCGGCACCAGCTACGACGAGTTCGCGCTGCCCTTCATGGGCGACGAAGTCGTCGGCGACGTCTCCGCGCTGCAGTACTCGGCGGCGCTCGAGACGCCGAAGAACGAAGCCTTCGTCAAGGCCTATCGTTCCAAGTACGGCAAGGTGCCGTCCTACTTCTCGGAGTCGAACTACACCACTGCGCAACTGATCGATGACGTGATCAAGAAGGCCGGCGGCAAGTGGCCGGGCTCGGAGAAATTCATCGACATGGCCTCGGCGGAAAAGATCGACGCGGTGCGCGGACCGGTGTCTTTCGAAGATCGCAACCCGGTGCAGAACATCTACATCAAGAAGGTCGAGAAGAAGAAGATGTTCGGCTATCCGAAGGAAGAGCTCTGGAACACGGTGATCAAGACCTATCCGGCCGTGAGCCAGTACTGGACCTACGGCAAGACCAAATTCCTCGCCCAGCCGGTCTATTCGCGCGACTACCCGCCGTGCAAATACTGCGAATAAACGCGCACTTGGCTTGATATGAAATGCAAAACCCCGGCCATGCGGCCGGGGTTTTCGTTTGTTGGGCCTTCGCCCACGGCTTCCGCCGCGGCGCGTTGCAGGTTAGCGTGCTGCAAGCCGCAGCGCCGCAAAAGACGGACGCCGGTTTTGGGAGGACATCATGCATCGCTCATTGCCGCTGCTCGCAAGCGTATTCCTGCTTGGGATTTCAACGGCTTCGCCGGCGCGGTCGGAAGATCTGCACATCGGCTTCCTGGCGCCGCGCACCGGCATTTTCACGCAGCTCGGCACCGACATGGTCAACGGCTTCCAGATGTATCTGGACGAGCACGGCGGCATGCTCGGCGGCGCCAAGGTCACCTTCACCGTCGAGGACGACCAGGGCAAGCCCGACGTCGACGTCACCAAGGCGAAGAAGCTCATCCTGCAGGACAAGGTCGACATGCTGGTCGGCGCCGTCCTCGCCTCCTCGGCCTATGCACTGGCGCCGGTCTCGACCGAATACAAGATGCTCTACATGGGCACCGTGTCGACCGCCGACGATCTGGCGCAGCGGCAGGTCGCCAAGTATCCCTATCTTGTGCTCTCCGGCTGGGTGCCCTCGCAGCCGAACCATCCGCTCGGCCAGTGGGCCTGCGACCACGGCTACAAGCGCATCGCGGCCGTCGCCGCCGACTACGCCTTCGGCTACGAGCAGACGGGTGGCTTCCAGCAGAGCTTCGAGGACTGCGGCGGCAAGATCGTGCAGAAGATATGGGTGCCGCTCGGCACCAAGGACTTCGGCCCCTACATCCCGACGCTCAAGAGCGACGTCGACGCCATCTTCACGCTCATGGTCGGCCCGATGTCGCTGCAATTCCCCAAGCAGCTGCGCGCTTCCGGCAACAAGAAGCCGATCGTCGGCGGCGGCACGAGCTATGACGAGTTCGCCCTGCCCTTCATGGGCGACGAGGTGATCGGCGACGTATCGGCTTTGCAATACAGCGCCGCCCTGGAGACGCCGGCCAACGAAAAATTCGTCAGGGACTACCGCGCCAAGTACGGCAAGGTGCCGTCCTATTATTCCGAGGTCAATTACGCCGCAGCGAAATGGATCGACCTGACGCTGGCCAAGCACAAAGGCAAATATCCGGGGCCGGTCGAGTTCATCAAGACCATGGCGACGATCAAGCTCGACGCCCCGCGCGGTCCGGTGCAACTCGATCTCGCGACCAAGAGCCCGATCCAGAACATCTACATCAAGAAGGTCGAGAAGAAGAAGATGTTCGGCTATCCGAAAGACGAGCTCTGGAACACAGTGATCAAGACCTATCCGGCGGTCAGCGAATTCTGGACCTACGACAAGGCGAAATTCCTGGCGCAGCCGGTTTATTCGCGCGACTTCCCGCCCTGCAAATATTGCGAATAATTCCGCCGATTTGCTTGCGAAAGACGCAAAACCCCGGCCGCGTGGCCGGGATTTTTGCTTGAGCGCATGACAAATTTTTCATGACAAAAATTTCACGCGCGATTTTTCCTTGAAATTCCGCGCCGTTTTCGTGCGCCGCGGCACATTACAAAAATGAAACGCCAAAGACAGGCCATCGTAATGCGCACGCACGTTATCTAGGCGCAAGCGAGCGTGCGTCACGCTCCCTATCAATTCCTCAAGGAGACTTAGCGATGCCTCAAATCACCCCGCCCGTTCAAAACAAATTCCTCCGCGCCCGGCGCCTCGCGCTGCTCGCTTCTGTGGCCGGCCTCGGCCTTGCTGTCGTTGCCGCGGCGCCGGCGGCCTATCGCGATTTCAACCTCGCGCCTATTTCGGCCGCGCAGGCGGCCGTCGTCGAGCACGCGCCAGCGGGCTTCGCCGATCTTGTGGCGAAGGTAAAGCCCGCCGTCATCTCGGTCCGCGTCCGCATCGAACGGTCCGCCGACACTGACGGCATGAGCTCGAACGGCAACAACAACGGCAATCCCTTCCCGCCCGGCTCGCCGATGGAGAAATTCTTCCAGCAATTCGGCTTCCCGGGCATGCCGAACGGGATGCCTCAAGGCAAGCAGTTGATTACCGGCCTGGGCTCGGGTTTCTTCATTTCACCCGACGGCTACGCGGTGACCAATAACCACGTCGTCGATCATGCCAAGACCGTCCAGATCAAGACCGATGACGGCACGACCTACAAGGCCAAGGTGATCGGCACTGATCCGAAAACCGACCTCGCCCTCATCAAAGTCGATGCCGACAAGACCTTCCCCTATGTGCAATTCGCCCAGCATGAGCCGCGCATCGGCGACTGGGTTGTAGCGGTCGGCAATCCCTTCGGCCTGAGCAGTACCGTCACCGCCGGCATCGTCTCGGCGCGCGGCCGCGACATCGGATCCGGCCCTTATGACGACTACATTCAAATCGACGCGCCGATCAACAAGGGTAACTCTGGTGGTCCGGCCTTTAACGTCAACGGCAACGTGATCGGCGTCAATACCGCCATCTTCTCGCCGTCCGGCGGCTCAGTCGGCATCGGCTTCGACATCCCGGCGCAGACAGCCAAGCTGGTCGTGGCGCAACTCAAGGAACACGGCTTCGTCAACCGCGCCTGGCTCGGCGTGCAGATCCAGCCGGTCACCGCCGGCATCGCCGACAGCCTGGGCTTGAAGAAAGCCGAGGGCGCGCTGGTCGATCAGCCGCAATCGGCAAGTCCCGCCGCCAAGGCCGGCATCGCCGCCGGCGACGTCGTCACCGCCGTCAACGATAAACCCATCAAGGGCTCGCGCGAATTGGCGCAGACTATCGGCATGATGGCGCCAGGCACCAAGATCAAGCTCACGCTGGTGCACAAAGGCGAGGTGAAGAACCTGGATCTCACCCTCGGCAAGATGCCGAACGAACATACGGCTAGTGCCGAGGTCGGCAGCAAGAGTTCGGAAAACGGCGTGCCCCATCTCGGCCTGACGCTGGCGCCCGCGGGCGATGTTGCCGGCGCCGGCGGCAAAGGCGTCGCGGTGGTTAGCGTCGATCCGGACGGTCCCGCGGCCGAGCGCGGCTTTCAGACCGGCGATATCATTCTCGATGTCGGCGGCAGGAGCGTCGCGAACGTCAACGACGTGCGCCAGGCGATTACGGCCGCGCATGACAGCGGCAAACACGACGTGCTGATGCGGGTGAAAACCGCGCAGGCCACGCGCTTCATCGCCATGCCGGTCGGCCAAGGCTAAAAACGATACAAGTGCCATAGCCGTCAGGCGGCGAACTTGCCAAAACCCCGGCCGTGCGGCCGGGGTTTTTTTACTCCGCCGGGATCGGCGTCGCCGGGCCGGTAGCCTCGGCCGCGGGCGACGGCATGGGGCCTTTCAACACGCGCTCTTCCATCGCGATCAAAAACGCCATGCCGAAGGCGAGCACCAGCGCGCAGGTCATGAACACGAAGCGGAACGCGTAGGCGAGTTCGGGCGCGGAAGCCGCGCGCGCCAGCATTTCCACCGACATGCCGGTGACGCCGCCGAGGCCGCCGAGCACGATCGCACCGAGCACCGCCACCACCAGCGCCGAAAACAGCGAGCGGAAGAAATTGGCAGCGCCCGTGGCGACGCCCATCTGGTGCTGCGTCACCGCATTCTGCATGCACACGGTGGAGATCGGGAACAGCGTGCCGAGACCAGAGCCGATCACCAGGAGCAGCAACAGCACCAGCGCCGTCGGCATCGAGGCCGGCCAGATCGCGAGCGCGGCCAGCGCCAGCAACGACACCACCAAGCCGATGAGCGCCACGCGCTTGTAATGCACCATGTGCATCATCAGCCGGCCGGTGATGGTCGACGAGGCGACCGTCGCGCCCATCAGCGGGATCAGCGCCAGGCCGGACTGGCCGGCGGAAAGATGCAGCACCGTTTCGAAATAAAGCGGCACGAAAATCGTCATGCCGACCAGCGTGGCCATGTTGCAGGCGCCGGCCAGCGCCGCGCAGCGCACCACCGGATTGCCAAGCACGGTGAGCGGCAGAAACGGTTCCTCCGTCTTGACCAGCCGCCAGGCGAACAGGCCCCACAGGATCGCCGAGGCGAGCAGCAGCGCGCCGAATTCGGCCGAAATCCAGTCGAACTTGCGCCCGCCCCAGGTGAGCGCCAGCAACAGCGCCACCGCCGCCGCCATCATCAGCAGCGCGCCGACGACGTCGAGTTTGTGCTTGCGCGGATGATAGGGCACGCGGCGCAGCACGTTCGACGTCATGCCGAGCGCGGCGAGGCCGAGCGGCAGGTTAATCCAGAAGATCAGCGACCAGTCGAGATGCTCGGTCAAAAAGCCGCCGAGCACCGGTCCACCCACCGAAGAAGTCGCGAACACCGCGCCGATATAGCCCTGGTAGCGGCCGCGTTCGCGTGGGGAAACGATATCGGCGATGATGGTCTGCGCCAGCGCCATCAGCCCGCCGCCGCCGAGCCCCTGCACCGCGCGGCCGGCGATCAGCACGCTCATGCCCGGCGCCAGCGCGCAGATGAGCGAGCCGGTGACGAAAACGACGATGGCGATCAGCATCAGCGCGCGCCGGCCGTGGATGTCGGACAATTTGCCGTAGAGCGGCGTCACCGCGGTGGCGGTCAGCAGATAAGCGGTGACCACCCAGGACAGGTCGCCCAGATTGCCGAAGCGCCGGCCGATGGTCGGCAGCGCGGTGGCAACGATGGTCTGGTCGAGCGCGCCCAGAAACATCGCCAGCATGATGCCGAGCACGATAGTCCTGATCTCGGGATGGGTCAGCGCGCGGCTATGGTGGGCATGGACGTTCATCGCGCGTAGATGCCGCGCGGGCGGCCAAAGCGCAATGGCGCCGGGCGCGGAGGTGCTATGTTCCTGCCGATGTCACATTTTGCGAAGCGGAACGTCTGGCGCAGGGGAACTTGGACAGCTTTCGCGGCGCTGCTGCCGCCCGCGGCGGCGCTGGCCGCCGGGCTGCCGCCGGGCTTCGTCTATCTACGCGACGTCGCGCCGGGCATCGCCCAGGACATGCGCTATGCGGGGGCGAACAATTTCACCGGCCGGCCCCTGCCCGGCTATGACGCGGCCGAATGCGTGCTGCGGCGCGCGGCGGCCGAAGCGCTCGCCCGTGTCGCGGCCGATCTCGCCAAGCAGCAGCTTGGCCTCAAGGTCTACGACTGCTATCGCCCGACGCGCGCCGTGGCCGCCTTCGCGCGCTGGGCGACGCGCGCCGACGACGGCACGACCAAGCGCTTCTACCCCAAGCTCGACAAACGCCGGCTGTTCGCCGACGGCTATATCGCGTCGCACTCGGCGCATTCCGAAGGCATCGCCGTCGATCTGACGCTGGTGCCCTTGCCGGCGCCGCCGGCCGCCGCCTTCGACCCGCACGCGGCTTACGGCCCCTGCACCGGGCCGGCGGACCAACGCACTCCGGACACTTCGCTCGACATGGGCACCGGCTTCGACTGCTTCGACGACAGAGCGCACACCGCGAGCGGCGCGATCACGCCCGAACAGGCGCGACTGCGCGCGCTCCTCGTCGCCGCCATGCGCAAGCGCGGCTTCCGCAATTACTTCCGCGAATGGTGGCACTTCTCGTTCGGGCGGCGCGAGGCTTATGATTTTCCGATTCGTGCGAGGCCCTAGGCAGCGTCAACCTTCATTTCTGCTTCAAAGACGACACCGAAATCGATTTCGGAGGCGGGAACTGGCCGCTGGAAGAAATAGCCTTGCAGCGAAGAAACGCCAGCCACTTGCAGAAGTCGGCTTTGTTCGGCCGTCTCAATGCCTTCTGCCGTTGTGACAATGTCAAGACCGCGCGCAAGGGTGAGCGTCGCTGAAACGATAATAGCGCAGTCCCTGCGTTTATCGATATTTTGCGTGAATGATTTATCGATTTTGATTTTATCGAAGGGGAACATCGTTAGATGACTGAGTGATGAATACCCGGTCCCGAAGTCATCGAGAGCGATGACAACCCCACGCTCCTTAAGTTGCCGCAGAACAGGCAAACAATCTGCCGCCCATTCGATTAGTGCGGTTTCTGTTATTTCGAGTTCCAATCTCCTGGGATCTAGACCAGAGTTTGTAAGCGCACGGTCGACAAGTTCGGCAAGATTGCGCTTACGCAACTGAACTGCCGAAAGATTGACCGCCACATGGACGTTGCTCGGCCACCGCACCGCTTCTTGACAAGCGCTGTTTAGTACCCACTCGCCGAGTTCTGAGATCAAACCGCTCTCTTCAGCAATCGGGATGAATTGATCTGGTCGGATCAAACCTTTGGTCGGGTGTCGCCATCGTATGAGAGCTTCTGCAGCGCAGATATTTCGCAATTTCGCATCGACGATCGGCTGATAGTGCAATTCGAATTGATTATTTTGAATCGCACGGCGGAGCTCTTTCTCAAGCTCGTTCCGCACCGCAATGGCCTCGCTCATCGTCGGATCGAAAAAGCAGTACCCATTTCGGCCGGCTGATTTTGCCTTGTACAGCGCCATGTCGGCCATCTTCAAAAGGCTTTCCGGGTTTGTCCCGTGCTCAGCCGCCAAGGCGATGCCGATGCTGGTCGCAATATTAACTTCATGGCCTTCGATGCTATATGGCTTGGAAATGAGCTCGATGAGGCGATCGGCGAGCGCAATCGCAGCTTGGCGTGGCTCGCTCTCGCCTAACTGAACGATCGCAAACTCATCACCACCAAGTCGGGCTAACAAATCCGTTTCCCGCAGGGCCGACTTCAGCCGCGACGCTGTTTCTCTGAGCAGCTCATCACCGGCGCCGTGGCCCAGCGTGTCGTTGACGTTTTTGAACCGATCAAGATCGAGCAACAAGACGGTGAATGGCTCGCCCCATCGACGATGGCGCGCACCAGCCTCCTCAATTCGCTGGGCTGCGGCCGCCCGGTTGGCGAGGCCTGTCAGCATGTCATGATGCGCCATGAACGATATGCGTTGCTCGGATTTTTTGCGTTCGGTGATGTCATCAATCACCACCACGAGATATTTCGGCTCGCCCCTGATGTCGCGGACGACGATCCGACTCGTTGCCAAAACGCAATTTCCACGCCGCGGCATTTCGATCTCATACTCAGCCGATATCACACCGACACCGGGTTTCAGCGATTCGCTGTCGGATTTATCGATCAGCTTCGCCGCGTCGCTGGAGTAAAAGTCAAACGCGTCCCGACCCAAGAGCTCTCCCCGCGGCAAATCGAGCATTGCCTCAAATCGTCGATTGACGAGCACGAATTTTCGGGTATTTGCGTCCTTAACGGTGACGGCAACCGGGATGTTTTCGATAATCGAATTCAGGAATTTCTTGGTTTCATCCAACTCTTCCTCTTCCCGCCGACGCGCTGTGACATCCTCGTGCGTCGACACCCAGCCGCCGTCGCTCATCGGGCAATGCGTGACGGAGACATACCGGCCGTCGGTCAGCTTGGCCGCGGACTGGTTGGCGGTTCTCTGAGTAATCTCGTCAACCCACTCGCCGATCTTGGTATTGCAGTCTTCTCTGCCGGTTCCGTGCGCGACCCGCGCCGCGAGGACCTTCGCAAGGTCCGTGCCCGGCTTCGTTTCCTCTTCGCTGAGCCGGTATATTTCGGCGTAGCGCTTATTGCAGACAATGAGGCGCTTCTGTGCGTCCCACATCGACAGACCTTGCGACATGTTCTCAACGGCCGCATTGAAGCGCACGTTCTGCGACGCCACATCGCGCTGCCGCTTCAATTCAGCTTCGGCAAGCGCCCGGTTTTTCCCGGACTCGATAATTTGCGCACGCGCTGCATTGAGTCGGTCCTGAGTCCGCCATGAGCGGGCGACCAAAAAGGCGGCAACGATGAGCAGGGAAACGACCGCGGCCGTGCCGATGCTCATTCGATAAGCCGTTGCTCGCCAAGCCGAGAACGCCGCGTCTTCGTTTTGGGTGACGACGACGACAAGAGGAAAGCTCGTGAGCCTGTAGGCCGCAGCGATACGCGCTTGGTGATCGACCGGGCTGACGGAGCGGGAAATTGCCGATCTCGAATTACCGAGTTTTCTTAAGGTGCTGACTGGCGCAACCATTCCGACCCTTCCGGCCATCGGATATCGAGCCAACAAGGTGCCGTCCATCTTGAGCAAGGTTGCAGCATATCCGTTGCCAAGCGAGGTCAAACGGAAGAGATCCTCGATATATTTGAGAACCGTTGAGCTGAATACAACGCCAAGAAATTCACCCGACGGCGTCCGGACGGCATGCGCAAGGATAATGCTCCATTGTCCGCTTGAGACTCCTTGTAGCGGGTCGCTTATATATGAAGCCGATTGCGCGTTTTGCTTGAGAGCTTGAAAATATTGTCGGCCCGAGAGGTCGACGGGTTCGCTCGGCCAGACACGAGAGTGAGTGACCCTGCGACCACTTGCGTCGAGGACACCGAGCGTATCGATTTGTGGCAAGCCAGCCATTTCCCCTCTGAGGAAACGATAGGTCTCACGATCCGAAAACTTCTTGAGACTCGAATCGTCGGCGTCGGCGCGCATCTTGTTGGCGAGGGTGTCCAGCGCCAGGTCCACGGACTGGAACGTCCGTTCAATCAGCTCCGACAGCGTCAGGCTTTGACGTTGCAGGTCGACTTGAACGTCGCTCAAGGTGTCTTGATACAAATGAAATAATAGAGCGGCATTGCCGCCGACGAATATCCCGACTGTCAGGATCGTCGCGAGGATCAGACTGGTGAGGCGATAGGGAGACAGCCTCTTGTTTCGGACTCGCAATTGCACGTTTGGATTTGCCCCGTGATCGGGGGCAATTTGTACAGAAAATACATGAAGATTGGGTTCCGGCACTTTGACCGAAAAAGCCAGCCAAGGCGTGCATTGGGCCGGGAATTTAAGCGCTCGTTATCCTTATTTTGAGCGTCCTCGGTTTACCCGTGCCGGCGCCGCGCCGATGCGCGCCCTCATTTGCCTTTGACGGCGCGCTTGCGCTTCGCCCCCTTCGGCCACTTCCCCGGCCAACTCACGATATACTCCTCCAGCTTCTCGTCCGGCACGTCCTTCTCGCTCGCCGTGACGCGCCCGCGCACCGAGACGCCGGCCTCGTGCACCGTCTCAGGATCGCCAGACTTGAGCGGGTGCCACCAGTAAAGGTCGCGCCCCTCCGCCACCAGGCGGTAGCCGCAGGTCGGCGGCAGCCAGGTGAGCCGGCGCACGTTGCGCGGCGTGAGCCGCACGCAGTCCTTCACCTTGGCCTGGCGGTGGGCGTAGTCGGTGCAGCGGCAGGTCTGCCCGTCCAGCAGCTTGCAGCCGACGTCGGTGAACACGGTCTCGTTGGTGTCCTCGTCGATCAGCTTGTTGAGGCAGCAGCGGCCGCAGCCGTCGCACAGGCTCTCCCATTCGGCTTGCGTCATCTCGCCGAGGCGCTTGGTGCGCCAGAACGGGGCCGGCTCAGGGCCTTTGTCGTCGGGCATTAAAGGGGTCCTTTCCGGCGCCTTGTAGCCCCTTGAGGCGATTCCGTCATGGGCGGCGGTTCCCCTTTCCCGCGCGGGACGCGGGCCAAATCCGGCCACTTTTTACCGCAATTGGCGTTCATCTTGCCGTGTATTGACCGAGGCGGCGGCCTTGGCCCGCGTCCGGCCGATCGGCTAAAATCGGCCCGCGGCGGCGACCGCCCCAAGCCCAAAGCGAGCAAGACCCCTTGCGCGACCTTTTTCCGGCCGATTGGAAGCCGAAAATCAAGAATTGGCTGCTCGGCTTCGACGCCCGCGTCGATTCCGGCCTGTTCCGCAGCTACACCGCGCTGCGCGAAACTTATGAGCGGTTTTCCACCTTCATGGACCGCTTCCACGTCGCCGGCTGGCGGCGGGCGCTGAGCGAATTCGCTTCGGAGGCGGCGACGCTCGGCACCGTCGGCGCCATCCTGATGCTGGCGCTCGCCATGCCCGCTTTCCAGCTGACCTCGGACGACGACTGGCTGAAGAAGTCGGAACTGGCGGTGACCTTCCTCGACCGCTACGGCAACGAGGTCGGCACCCGCGGCATCCGCCATAACGATTCGGTGCCGCTCGACCAGTTCCCCGACCACCTGATCAAGGCCGTGCTCGCCACCGAGGACCGCCGCTTCTACGACCATTTCGGCATCGACGTCGGCGGCACGCTGCGCGCCTTTATCACCAACGCGCGCGCCGGCGGCGTGGTGCAGGGCGGCTCGTCGCTGACGCAGCAGTTGGCCAAGAACCTGTTTTTGTCGAACGAGCGCACGCTCGACCGCAAGATCAAGGAAGCGTTTCTCGCCATATGGCTGGAGGCGCGGCTGACCAAGAACGAGATTTTGAAACTGTACCTCGACCGCGCCTATATGGGCGGCGGCGCCTTCGGCGTCGACGCGGCGGCGCAGTACTACTTCAACAAGTCGGCGCGCGACGTGAATCTCGCCGAAGCGGCCATGCTCGCCGGGCTGTTCAAGGCGCCGTCGAAGTTCTCGCCCAACGTCAATCTGCCGGCGGCGCGCGCCCGCGCCAACGTCGTGCTCGACAATCTGGTCGACGCCGGATTCATGACCGAGGGTCAGGTGTTCGGCGCCCGCCGCAACCCCGCCACCCCCGTCGACCGCCGCGACGATCACGCGGCGAACTATTATCTCGATTGGGCTTTCGACCAAGTGAAGCAACTGGTCGACACCTTCCCAAAATCGATGACCGAGCGCGTGTTCGTGGTGCGTACCGCGCTCGACGTCAATCTGCAGCATGCGGCGGACAGCGCGGTCGAGAATTCGCTGCGCCAATACGGCCAGGAATATCACGCCGGACAGGCCGCGGCCGTGCTGATGGATGTCGATGGCTCCGTGCGCGCCATGGTGGGCGGACGCGATTACGGTGCCAGCCAGTTTAACCGCGCCACCGACGCCATGCGCCAGCCGGGCTCCTCGTTCAAACCCTATGTCTATTCCACTGCCCTCGAGCACGGCCTCAAGCCGAGTTCGATTGTCGTCGACGCGCCGATTTGTATCGGCAATTGGTGTCCGCACAATTACGGCCATGGCTATGGCGGTGCGATGACGTTGATCACCGCGCTCACCCATTCGATCAACACCATTGCCGTGCGCCTGTCGGTCGTGGTCGGCGACGGCAACGCCAAGCTTGGCCGCGCCCGCATCATCAAGACGGCGCATGACATGGGCATCACCACCCCACTGCCCGATACGCCGTCGCTGCCGATCGGCGCCGACGCGGTAAAGCTGATCGATCACGTCGGCGCCTACGGCACGTTCCCCAATCTCGGCATGAAAGTTACGCCGCACGCAATCCTCGAGGTGCGCACCGGCGACGGCAAGCTGGTTTGGCGTTACGATCGCGACGGCCCGAAGCCGAAGCGCGTGCTGCCGGATCACGTTGCCGCCGACATGATCAAGATGATGAACAGCGTCGTCGAGAACGGCACGGGACGGCGCGCGCGCCTCGACGGCATTGCCGCCGCCGGCAAGACCGGCACGACCAATGCCTATCGCGATGCCTGGTTCATGGGCTACACGGGCAATTTCGTCTGCGGCGTCTGGATGGGCAACGACGACTATACCTCGACCAACCGCATGACCGGCGGCGCGCTGCCGGCGATGACTTGGCACAACATCATGGAATACGCGCACCAGGGCATCGAGATCAAACAGCTTCCCGGGGTTGCCGTGCCGCCTGCACGTCTGGAGCCGGCCATCGCCGAGGTCAAATCGAAATCCGGCGCGCCGGCGACGCCGCCGCGTCCCACCGTCCTCAGCAAGCGGGGAGCCGATATTCTCGTGCGTGTCGAGCGCATGATGGATGACGCCAACCGCGCCATGGGGCCGCTGCCGCCGACCGTCTCCGCCGGCAAGGAAAAACAGGCCACCATCCCGAATAAAGGCGATGCCCTCGCCACCGCCTTGGAGGGGCATGCGTTCGGCAGCCGGAACTAATTAGCCGCGCGTCAGCACCCGGCGTAGTCTCCCTTTCGCGAATCAAGGTTTTCCCCCTCACCGCCAGCGTAACGAAACGTGCGGCTACTTCTCGGATCGCTTTTTGCCCTCGCTATGGCCGCCGTCGTCGGCCTCGGTGCGACGTATTTCGCGCTGACCCGCGGCAACGCCTTCGGGCCTTTGACGATCGGCAGTTGGACGGCTTGGCCGAAGACCGGAACCGTCGATGCCGATCCGTACGCGCAGGCTTCGATTGCGCGCATCGGCCGGTTGCCGACGGCGCTCGGCGACGGCGTCGCATTTACCGCCTCGGCCGACGACAATGGCCGCCCGCTCGACGGACGGTGCGATGTGGTCCTCGCCGGCGTCACTCCGGCGGCTCGATTCTGGACGCTGACGCTCTATAATCCCGACGGCGGACTGGTGGCCAATTCGACCAATCGCTTCGGTTTCAGCAGCCAGGAAATCGTCCGCCATGCCGACGGCAGTTTCAAAATCGTCGTGGCACCGCGCGCGAGCCCGGGCAACTGGCTACCGACCGGCGGTGTCGAACGCTACATTCTCGTACTGCGTCTCTACGACACCGCCGTCGGCGTATCGACCAAGGCCGGCCGCGAAGTGCCGATGCCCAGCGTCAAGGTCAGGGGCTGCCCATGATCCGTTGGCTGCTTTTAGGCCTAGGCGGCGCCGTGCTGGGGGGGATCGTGCACCTTGCGACGATCATCATCCTGCCGCGCACGGCCACGCAGGACGCCTATTCGCGGCTGGAACGTATCGTGCCGGTCAATGCCGTGACCGCATTGCCGGCGCCAACGCCGCAATCCGAGCCGATGCCGTTCATGGATCCGGCCTTCGCCAGCGCCGTCTGCCGCTACGATCTTTCGCGAGGCCCGTTGAAGCTCAGCGTACCGGTCAGTCTCGCCTATACTTCGGTCTCGTTTTATACGCGGTACGACGTGGCCTATTACGCCATCAACGACCGCGCGGCGGGCCGGCGCGTCATTGAACTCGAGCTGATGACAGTGGACCAACATAACCAGATGCCGGAAGACGAAGATGTCACCGCCGCCGACCGGCTGATCGTGGAATCGCCGACGCTGACCGGCCTGATCGCGATCCGCGCGCTGGCGCCGGAACCTGGATTGATGCCGATGGCGCGAAACGCGATCGCCGCCGCGCGATGCACGCAAGCCGAAGAGACGAAATAGTCAGCGGGCCGTCGCAAGATTTTGCTCACGGACCCAAGTCGGCGCGGGGGATTGATAGCGCGCGATCTGGGCTTGCAATCGATCGATAGCGCGCTCGACCTGGACCGCCTGCGGTGACGGCGTCGCGACGACCAGGCGCTCGAGCGCATAACGATAGGACGATTCGCGCTGCAGTAATTTTTCGCGCACCAACGCAACGATCGACGCATTCTCTCGTATACGCGCTTCGGCGCTCTTGCGTTCAGCGGGCGATAGTGCGGACACGAAATCCAGGCTCTTTTGCCGCTTCGCATCCATGTCGAGCACGCGCCCCGCCGTTTCGAAGAATTCCGGCAAGCGGGTGGTGTCGTTGCGGACATCGTCCATCAACTGAGCATAGCGCGCCGAGGGCGAGTGATAGCGCGACGCCAATAGCTGGGTCGCGTAGGTGGCGCGAGTCACCACCTGGTGCTGGGGTTTGGCCAAACCAATCTCAGCCAAAACGGAATACCACTCTTGGCCTGCATAGGGCGGTGCGATCAGCGGACGCGAGAGATCGCGCAGTTGACGCTCATCGTCGGTCAGTTCGAACGTCGATGCCAGGGTAGGCTTTGCGGCGCCGGCAAGCGGCGTGGTCCAAGCGTGAATGTCGCTGGCGAGCGTGGGGCGCACTTCGCCAAAATCGCCGGTGGCGGTACCGCATGCGCCGAGCGACGCTAAGGCGGCGGCGACAAAAAAATATCGGCCGATAACGAGTGCCCGAGTCACCACCGGTTGCGGCGGATGTCGCATCGGCACCTCGAGGCCGGTCAAATTCAACGCGAGAGGCGGCGGCGGCGGCGGCGGCCGGGCGTATTGCCGGTATTAGGCTCGAGACCGTTGGAGCCATCGATGTCGCGTTCGACGCGGATCACCGGGAGAATGATGACGGTCGCGGGTTCCGTGTTGGCGTCGACATATCTGCCGCCGCGCGCGTACCCCGCTTCGTCGGGAAACTGGATAACTTCGCCCATTGCAACCCCCTTGCCGCCGCGGCGCGATGCCTGGATCGGAACCGCCGGGTCGGCGCCTTTTCTCAATTAAACGGGCTGCAAGGTTAACGGTCTGCTAACGCGGTGCGACTAATGTGAGAAGTCATAGCCCGGTAAAATACGTAACGTCATGGCGAAGCCGTCCGCGTACCCCCCGCTCGATAGTCTGGTCGATCTGGCTTGCCGGGATGGGGTCGATATTCGTCCGACGTTATTGCGCGTGATCACCGACCTCTACGTGCAGAAACCGGCCCATAACGCCGAGGAAGAAACCCAATTCGTCGAGCTCGCGCGCGGGCTGATCGACGCCGTCGACGCGGCTACGCTCGCCGTCGTCGCCGACAAGCTGGCGGCCTACCCCGCCGCACCGGCGGCGATCCTTGGCAGGCTTGGCATTTCCGCCGCGCGGCCGGTCGCGCCGGCAACCACACGGACCGTGGCGAAGCCGGCCGTCCGCACCGATTTGTTGGAGGTATTCTTTGCCGCAAGCACCGACGAACGCCGCCTGATTCTGAGCAATCTCGACGTCGAGGCCGAAACGGCCGCACGCCTGACACTGGCCTCGACCGAAGTAATCCGCCGCCTGGAAAACGCGGCCCTGCAGCGCAACCCCGGCGAATTTTCCCGCATGCTCGAACGCGTGCTCAGCGTCAGCCGGACGCTGGCCGAGCGCATCACGCGCGATCCTTCCGGCGAGCCGCTCGTGGTCGCCGCCCGTGCGCTCGGCATGCCGGCCGCGGTGCTCCACCGGGTTCTGCTGTTCCTCAATCCGGCAATCGGTCAATCGGTCGAGCGGGTCTACGACCTCGCGCGTCTTTACGATGAACTCGCGCCGTCCGCGGCCGAACACATGCTGACAATCTGGCGCCAAACGGCCGGCCAGTCGCGGCTGGCGCACGCGCCGGTGCATTGGGACGACGAGCGCCGCGATGCCCGCTCGCTGTCGAGCCCGGCACAATACCATTCCGACCGCGCCGCCTGCCGCAGCCCTCGCGCACCAAGACCGCCGGGAAATAGGCGGCATCACGCCACGACGTTGTCATCCAGGAAAGTTCGCCCCGCGCGATCCTCGACTTCAACAATCCATATGTCGGGATCGAAGCGGCTCTCCCGCGTCAGGCGGGCTTCGATGTCGGCCTCCGGCACCGGCTTGTCGCCGCCAAGCATGGCGGTGAACAGACGGCCCGCGGGTCGCGCCTCATCGAAGGTCGATTGCGCCGCCGGCCCGTATAAAATGGCGGTGCCGTCGAGCCGGCTGATCTTGATGAAAACCGCGCCGGCTTCCTCGGCGCCGCGGCGGCGCACCGCCGCGAAGGCGCCTTCGACATTGCAACGGCGCAGATAGGCCGCCACCCAGATTCCGGATTTCAGTCGCATGGCCCTCAGTAACACGGGGCCCGAGCGAACCGCCATTCATTCCAGCGGCCGGCCGGTCATGGCCGACAACTCTTTTATGAGCTGTTCGGAAATGAGGCCAGTCACCGGCAGTTGACGGTCGCGTTCGAATTTCTCAATCGCCGCCTTGGTCGCTGCATCGTAGACGCCGGTCGGCTTGAGCTGTCCGTAACCGAAATCGGCCAATGCGCGCTGAATCGCAAGGATCTGCTTAGTCGGCGCGATCAATTCGGCGATCGGGTCGTTGCGGGCCGGCGCGACGGCTCGTACCGGCTGGGCGACTGAATTCGAGGTAACGATGGCGTGTAGAAGGGATTCGCTTGCGTCGACGTTGATCTTCAACCCGGCCGCCTGCGCGAAATCGCGTGCGGCTGCATCGGTCTTGGCTCCCCAGATGCCGTCGACGGCGCCGTCGTAGAAGCCCTTGCGGTTCAGTTCGCGCTGGATGTCGCCGACGACCTGCGTCTGGCTGCGCGCGACCGTGGCCGGCGCGGCCGCCGATTCCGCCGCGCGCGGACGTGGCAACACCACCGGCGCTTGGTGGACCGGCTGCGGACGAGCCGCGAAGAACGGCGCCGGATGCGGGCCATGCTGCAAAAACAGCGCATTGATGAAAATCGCCAGGACTGCGGCCGTCGCCATTAAAATCCCGACGAATTCGCGCGGATGACGGCCGATCGCGACGGCCAGCCTGCCGGCACCGCCATCGCTTTCGGCCATTTGTCCGCGTCTGCTGCGGCTACGCACTTTTCTTCACCTGTATTGTGGTGGCCACGGGGCATTCGCCGACCCGCTCGGCAACCAGCTTGATCGGCTCGGCGGCCGGGTGGACGCCTTCGCAGTCGATCGGCAAACGCACCGTTACCTGCGTGCCATCGCCTAGGCGACTGCGGATATCCATATCGCCGCCATGCAGGCGCACCAAGCCCTTCACGATCGACAGACCAAGGCCGGTGCCGTCGTGCCGGCGGTCGTAGGACGCGCGCGCTTGGAAGAAGGCCTCGCCCAGCCGCGGCAGGTCTGCCTCACCGATGCCGACACCGGTGTCTTCGACAGTCACCGCAAGCCGTGCGCCATCGCAGATCGCGCTTACGCTGATGCGGCCGCCGCGCGGCGTGAATTTGATCGCATTGGAAATAAGGTTGATGAGAATCTGATTGACCGCGCGCCGGTCGGCCACGATTTCCGGCAGATCGGCGGCAATGCGGGTCTTGAGTTCGATGCCCGCTTCCTGCGCCTTGAGCGCCAGGAGATCGCAGCAGCTTCTGATCGCTTGCGCCGGCACCAGCGGTTCGGGCGTAATCTCGAAATTGCCGCTCTCCATCTTCGACATGTCGAGGATGCCGTTGACCACCGATAGCAAATGATGGCCGGAATCGTTGATCAGCTTGGCGTATTCGCGTTCGCGCGCGGCATCAAGCTCAATCGAGTCGCTGCTCAGCATGTCGGAAAAGCCAATGATCGCGTTGAGTGGCGTGCGCAGTTCGTGGCTCATGGTGGCGAGGAAGCGGCTTTTTGCGCTGTTGATACGCTCCGATTCCTTGCGGGCAATCTCCAGCGCGCGCTCGTGGATCTTGCGCTCGCTCACGTCGCGCAGCACCGCCACCACTTCGCGCTCGCCAGATGCAGCGGCTACCGGATCGAGCGGGCGGCAGCGCATTTCGATCCAGGCAAAATGTCCACCATACGGCTCCGTGTCGCCGTCGCGGCGAATGCGAAACTCAACCGCGCGGTCTTCGCCGAGCGCGGCGGCGTCGGCCAGTGCGGTCAGATAAGCGGGCCGGTCGGCTACATGCACGCGGTCGAATAGGCCATGACCGGCAAGCTCCCCGGCACGCACGCCGAACAGCGGTTCGGCTGCAGGCGAAACGAACAGCACGGCGCCATTGCGCCCATGCCGGGTGATGACATCGGTCATGTGACGCGCAAGCAGTCGATAGCGTTCCTCCTCGGCATTGAGCAGTCCCGCGCCGGTGCGCGTGAGTTGCTCGGCGCCGAGCGCTAGCCCCGTCGCGTAGAGCGCCGCGGAAATGATCGTAATTGCGGCGAGCACGCCATGCTCGCTTGCCAGCATGGTCGCCGGCGGCTGCATATCGAGCGCGCTGAGGCTTAGCAACAATGCGGCAGCGGCGAGTGCGAAGCTTGACGCCAGCGCTACCACACGGCGGGAGGCCGATAATGCTGCCTCCAGCGGTACGACCACCAGCCAGATCGCCGCGAACGAAGCAATGCCGCCGGTAAACCAGGCCACCACCGCCACCAGACCGGTGAGCGAGAGCGAGGACATAACGTGCGCGCTTTCGTAACGGCCGGTGCGCGACAGGAAATAGGCGATCAGAATCGGCGCCACTAGCCAGCCGAACACGCCCAGTTCGAGCCCATTCGGCACGCCGCGAAAGGCGATATAGACCGGAAATCCGGCAAGCACGGCAAAGCTGCCGAGCAGGCGCGGCGCGATGAAGGCGCGGTGACGCGCCGCCATCAACGCATCCTGCTGCGCCGACGGGTGCACCAAAGCGTCGACGTAGTTCCACACTGGTGTGAGGAAACTCACAATTCCTGTCTCACGTCTTGTGCGAACAGACGCGCCCCTTTTTCGTAATGGGAATCGTAGCCAGAGCCGCTTAAGCGAAAGCTAAGGCGCGCCCGATACGGGCCTTTTGCCGGCGCCTTTGGGCCATTGCGGGCCAATGTCCGGTTCGTTTCTCCAGGCATGGTGAAATTTCTGTTGCCGCGCGGGCGTATCTGCGCAAGCCAAACATTACCAACGCGGTAACCATGCGCGATTGTTCGGAAACGCTCTAGTACATGCGCCGCAGGCCGATGCTTAAGATTTTAGTCAAATTCGACACTGTCAAATTTGACTAAAATTTGCGTCGTATTCGCGTCAATTTTGCCCAAAAACCTCCCTTCAATGCCAACAACAGCTTCAAGCCTGTCTGCTACGGTTTAGTTCAAAGGCGGTGGAAAAGCCGCCGGGGATAACGGGTAGGCTTATGTTTTTCCTGCTGCGGATGGCCTTCTGGCTGGGTGTCGTTTGCGTGCTGCTGCCGAGCGGCACAAAAACAGCGTCGCCGGACGCCAACATCGATGCCAAGCAGGCGGTGACGCTGGCGAGCGCCGCCGTGTCCGATGTGCGTGGCTTCTGCGATCGGCAGCCTGACGCTTGTGCGGTCGGCGGCAAGGTCGCCGTCGCGATCGGCCACAAGGCCGAAGCGGGCGCGCGCACGATCTACGAATTCATCTCCGCTACGCTGAGCGAGAAAGCTGCGCCCGCCGACAAGACGACCGCCAAGGTGGTCACCGTCTCGGCGTCCGGCCAAGGAACGCTGACCGCGGCCGATATGCAGCCGTCCTGGCACGCGCCGGTTCCACTGCCGCCACGCCGCGAGGCGCGGGCCGGCCGCCCGGCCGTCTAAACATCGACTTTATCGACGTTTTCGCCGGCCTCGTTGGTCTGCGCCATCTTTTTTGGCCATCGCCGGGGACCGGCCTATATATTGGCGTATGACAGCCATCGACGAGATTATCGAGAATTTCACGCTGCTCGATCAGTGGGACGACCGCTATCGCTATGTCATCGAGCTCGGCCGCTCGCTGCCGCCGCTGCCGGAAAACGCCCACAATGAAGAGAATAAAGTGCGGGGCTGCGCCAGCCAGGTCTGGCTGCTGACACATGTAAAACCCGACGGTGCCGCCGGCCCGACGCTGACCTTCGATGGCGATAGCGACGCCCATATCGTGCGCGGCCTGATCGCCATCGTGATTGCGCTCTACTCCGGCAAGACCGCGCGCGAAATTCTGGACATCGACGCGCTCGAGTTGTTCGACCGCATCGGCCTGCGCGAGGGCCTCACGCCGCAGCGATCGAATGGCCTGCGCTCGATGATCGAGCGCATCCGCGCCGAAGCCAAGGCGGCGCTGGCGCCAGCCTGATTATGCCCCATCGACGCTGAACGCCGCGCCGTCAGCCAGCCAAGTGCGGATCGCCGCATGAGCCGGTCCTCGGACCTGCGCCGCATAGCCGTAGTGACGCGCCAACCGGTCGAGCGCGAGCTGCAGCACGACCTTGGCCGAACGCGACGGCCAAGCCCGTTCGCGTTCGATGTCCTCGAGGCCTTTGAGGAAACAGCAGACGTCGAGCAGCAGCCCGCCGAATTCCGGCCCCGCGGCGTCGAGCGCCTGGTGCACGCGACCGCGTGCCGCAATCATGGTCTCGGTGAAGCCGGCGGCGCGCTCGCCGCCGCGGCGGGCGGATTGGATCGGTCTCGACCAGTTCGACGTCGTCCGCGGCATCATGTGGGCGCAGGTGAAATCGGCGCGCAGCCGCTCGCCAGCTTGAAATTGATGTGGCTCGATCAAGGCGCGCCCATTGCGCCCGCGCCGGCGTGCAAGCCACGCGAGCGGGCTTTCGGATTCGTCGACGGTGACGTTCGAGCGCCCGTATTCGGTCGCGATCTGCCGTTCAGCCACGTCCAGATGCTGGCTGCGGAACGCGTCGATCGTGGGCGCCTGCGGTTCGCCCGCCTTCATCGGCTTGGCACTGATGGGCTTTGCGCTCATGACTGAACCTGCGACGCCGCGCCATCGCAGCGAATGTAGATGCACGATAGGGAGATACAGAAAGCTTGATGGGGGGTCATTGCCACTTCGCTCCAGCGGAAATATAGGATTAAATTCCGATACACCGCCGGCGAAAATTTGGCAATGGCCTATCCACAGATTTTAGGAATATCATCCGCTTGATTATGGACGATAAGAATAGCCGCGATGGGGCCGCAACCGGAACCCTTAACGGGTATTTGCGGACGCTTACTTGGCGCCGCGCCGACGGCGTTGTTGGCCGAGGCCCATTTGCTTGGCGAGCTGCGAGCGGGCGGCGGCGTAGCTCGGCGCGACCATCGGATAGTCGGCGCCCAGCGCCCACTTTTCCCGATATTGCTCCGGCGTCATGTTGTACTGCGTGCGCAGATGCCGTTTGAGGGACTTGAACTTCTTGCCGTCTTCCAAACAGACAATGTATTCGGGCGTAATCGACTTCTTCACCGAAACCGCCGGCCGCAGCGGTTCGGAGGGAGCGTCGCCGGATTTGCCCGACACCCGCGTCAGCGCGGCGTGCACTTGGCTGATCAGGCCGGGGATATCACCGGCCGCCACTGTGTTGTTGCTGACATAGGCGGACACGATTTTCGCGGTCAATTCAATGTGATTTCCAGCCGCTGCATCGCTCATGGAAGCTGCCTCACTAAGGCCGTCGAGCCGGGCAGCCCGCGGACCTGATACGAAAGAAGAAATCGCCCAGGCGGATCCAGGGTCTTAAATATAACGAGTATTGCGCCCACACTTTATATTTTGAAGATTACTATCGAAGTCAGATTACCGCAAGAAGAAGATCGTCAAACGCTCGGTTTGACTTGAAACTTCATTACAACGTTGTCGAGCAAAAACAGCCGCTTGCGCGACCAACAATGCCGCCCGCATCGGCGGCATCGGCTCGTCCGCGCGCGCTTACGCGCTCTTGGCGAGATGGTCGCGCAGTTCGTTGATCGAGGCAAATCGCAGCGTGCCGTTCGGTAGTTCAGCTTCGATCGAGCCGTCAACGTAGAGCGTGTAGCCCATGCCGTCGACAACGCCGGATTTCAAGATCGCGGCGGGTTCGCCTGGCGCCGCAGACGCAGGCGACAGCGCCGGTTTCGGCTCGGAATTGGGCTCATCAATGGCTGCACGTTTTACCGGCCGCGACTCGACCGGCCACATAGTATCGAAATAACTCGATTGCGATTGCTGCTCCACGCGTGGTGGTGGCGGCTGCGGCATTGAGCGCAAAGGCTCGTCTTCAACGGCCACCGGTGGTGCCGCGCCCCTTTCGGCCGCCGGTGGGGCAATGGTGCTTTCCGGCGGTAGCGGTACCGGCACAGCTAATTCGGGTGGCGCAGGCGGAGCCATCGGCTCCTCCGGCGACAGCGAAACGGCCGCATATTCCTGGACGTCGAATTGTTCCACTGCAGCGGCCGGCGTGTCCGGATTGCGCAGCATCGGAGCGGCAATTGGAGTTGAGCGCTCTTTGGCAGGCGGAGCGGCATGCAGCGGCGGCGGCGCGGCGATCGTTTCGGGAACCTCGAACGCCGGAGGTTTCGACCTTGGCGGAAAGGGAATCCGGTTCGGCGCAGGCGCTGCGCGCGCGCTGGACGGCGGCTCGAATACCTCAGGCGGCCGGCTGGGCCGTTCCGAGGGACGCGCCGCCAGCATCTCGGCAAGCCGCTGCAAGTGGCCGACCGCGACGCCAATGGCGACGACGATGATGCCGCCAACCACAGCGGTGGTTCCCGCGGCGATGAGAGTGTTGCCGAAGCTGAATTCATTGATCGGAATGCCGTATCCGATCATCCCGACGCCCGCCGCCGCGACCAGGACGCCGACAACAATTAATAGCACTGACATACGCGTTAGAACCTCGTGTAAACCGCCAATTATCAGTCGTTGAAATTCCCGGTAAGGGCTTCCAGCAGCGGCGAATTTTGGCCGCTCCCGGCAGCGCCTGCAACAGTAAATGTCAAACGCGTCGTGATCGCCCTCAGCTTAGTTAGATCGCGCCGGCGCGGCCGATTGCCGCCGGCGGCTATCCTATGGCATTTCCAGGGCCTTGGTTCATAGCGACCGGTCGACTTTCCGCACCGCACCACCGCCAAGGCGTTGCCCCCGCCCGCGCCAGGGCCTAATTAACTTGATTGAGGAACTCGCCCGGGACATTCCGGTTTCCCCTGGAAACCGAACTATTTCCCAATCATCGTTTTATGGATCGAGGAGGACCCGATGTCGTTCACGCTGCCCGAACTGCCTTATGCCTATGACGCGCTGGCGCCCCATATGTCGCGCGAAACGCTCGAATTTCACCACGACAAGCACCACAAGGCCTATGTCGACAATGGCAACAAGCTGCTGGCCGGCAGCGAGTTGGAAGGCAAATCGCTCGAGGACATCGTCAAAGGCTCGTTCGGCAAAAACGCTGGCCTCTTCAACAATGCGGGGCAGCACTACAACCACATTCATTTCTGGAAATGGATGAAGCCTAGCGGCGGCGGCGACAAAATCCCCGGCAAACTCAAGGCGAAAATTGACTCCGACCTCGGCGGCGTCGCCAAGATGAAGGAAGATTTCGCCGCCGCTGGCGCCACCCAATTCGGCTCCGGCTGGTGCTGGATCGCCGTCAAGGACGGCAAACTCGCCATCACCAAGACGCCGAACGGCGAGAACCCTTTAGTACACGGGGCCACGCCGATCCTCGGCTGCGATGTATGGGAACACTCCTATTACATCGATTACCGCAACCGGCGGCCTGATTACCTCAAAGCGTTCCTCGATCACCTGGTAAACTGGGACCACGTCGAGGAGATGCTCACGGCGGCCACGAAGTGACTGCGGCCGCAAAGAAGGCGCCGAACATCTTCTCCTTCTGGATTTTCTCGCTGCAGATGTTCGGCAATTTCTTTGTCTTGTTCTGAGCGAACGATGTCCGGCATGCGATCGGCTTATTTCTCCGCCGATCGCATCGCCGTCTTCATCCTCCTCGCCGTCGCCGTCGTCGCCGGATTCACCTTCCGCGACTATGGGCTCGGCTGGGACGACTACACCCATTCGCAATACGGCGACCTGCTGCTCAAGCTCTACGGCTCGGGCTTTACCGACACGCGCGCGCTCTCCTTCGTCAATCTCTACAAATACGGCGGCGGCTTCGATATGGCGGCGGCGCTCGCCGCCAAAGTGCTGCCGTTCAGTCTGTTCGAGACGCGGCGCCTCGTCGGCGCCGCGGTCGGCATCCTTGGACTGTTCGTGACCTGGCGGCTCGGCCGGCGCATCGGCGGACCGCTCGGCGGCTTGAGTGCGCTGGTGCTGCTCGCCGCCTGTCCGCTTTATTACGGCCACATGTTCATGAACGCGAAGGACGCGCCCTTCGCCGCCGCCATGGCGGTGCTCGTCCTCGGCCTCACGCGCGCCTTCGACGAATATCCGAAGCCTGACGTGCGCACGGTCGTGCTGGCGGGCGTCGGCCTTGGCCTCGCTTTCGGCTCGCGCGTGCTCGCCGGCATCGCGGCGCCTTGCGCGCTCGCCGCGCTGCTGTTCATCGTTGCAATGGAAAGCCGCGCCACGGGTTGGAAGCACGCGGCGCATCGCTGCGGCAAATTCCTCTGGACGCTGCTGCCGGCTCTGGTGCTCGGCTATCTGATCATGGGCCTGCTGTGGCCGTGGTCAGTGCGATCGCCGCTCAATCCGCTGCACGCGGCGGAATATTTCGACACGTTTTTCGAAAAGCCGTGGGACGAATTGTACGAAGGCCGGCTGATCCCCGTCCCCGACATGCCGGCGAGCTACCTGCCGCATTTGTTCATGCTCACGCTGCCGGACCTCATGCTGGCGCTCGGGCTGATCGGCACGGCCGGCGCCTTCATCGCCGCCGCACGCGGCAGCGTGCCGCTCAACCGCCGCGCCACGCTGACGTTCGTGGCGCTTGCCGCGATCTTCCCCGTCGCGCTCGCCATGGCGGCGCGGCCGGCGCTCTATAATGGCTTGCGCCATTTCATCTTCGTGGTGCCGCCCTTTGCCGCGCTCGGCGGACTCGCGATCGCCTGGCTTGCCGGGCGCGCGCGCCGGCATGGCAAGGCCGCGCTCGGCGCGCTCGCCGCCATGTTCATCGCCGGCGTCGCCTTGCCGGTGATCGGCATGGCGCGGCTGCATCCTTATGAATACAGCTACTTCAACGCGCTATCGGGCGGCGTGCGGGTGGCGCAGCACGGCTACATGCTCGACTACTGGGGCCTTGCCTTCAAACAGGCGGCCGACGAATTGCGCGCCCGGCTCGCGGACAGCGCCGAGCATCCCCCGCCAGGGCGGCGCTGGGTGGTGGCGATCTGCGGCCCGCAGTCGTCGGCGCGAGAGGAACTGGGGCCGCAATTCGAAACAACTTTCGACAGCAAGAGCGCCGACTTCGTGATGTCGCTCGGCACGTTCTATTGCCGGCACCTGAAGGCGCCGATCCTGGTCAGCGATCGAGCGCGAGGGCGTCGTCTACGCCCGCGTCTACGACATGCGCGGCGCGCGGCCGGAGAAGCTGCTGACCGAGCCGCCGCCGTGATGAGAAATTCGGCTCAGGTTATCAAATCGTGAATTGGACGATTTCCCAATTGCGGTCTCGGTCTTCGCGTTGAAAACGATACTAGCCATAGCGAACGCACCATGAGCCCAGCCGAATTTCGATACAATTTTAATCAAATGCATCAACGCGAGTAGCGCATTGATAACGGTCCCGCGCGGCGGCCATCAAAGTCAGCGATTTACAATTGTTTTTAAACAACCTTAGGCCAAAAGTACCTTCTGGGTGACAAATTATGTCCGTTTTGAAGGCGATAAAGGAGACCTTGTTCGGCGACGGCGCCTCAGGGCACCGCGAGGAACTGCGCGTCATAACGGCACGTTACAATATCGGCAACAAGCGCGATCCCGGCGAAACCGAGCGCCGGTTTTTCGTTTGCCGGATCGAGAAAATTACAGACCAGACGATTGTTCTGACCGCCCCGGTGATCGGCGATGTCGGGGAGGAGATCATCGTTCAATCGGACGAATTCGGTGAGTTGAAAGGCCCGCTGGTAGATGTTGTCCATCGCGGATTCAAATTGGACATCAAGGCAACCGACGAAGAGCGAGGCCGACTGGCCAGCAAAATCGACTGGTATGAAAAACATATCAACGATGAAGCGCCCAATCGCAGAAAGCATAAGCGCGTTGTGCCGCGCGAGCCGCTTTCGACGTTGATTCTCGCCGACGGCAGCACGCCGACATGTTTTGTCATTGACATGTCGCCGACTGGCGCCGCCGTGTCCGCCGACATCATTCCCGTGATCGGCATGCCGATCGCCGTCGGAAAAGTCATCGGCCGTGTTGTGCGCCATCTTCCGAATGGCTTTGCGATTAGATTTCTCAGGAAGTGGAACATGCAGGCGCTTGAGCAAATGTTGATCAAGCCGCCAAAGCCGCAAGCCGCTCGGAAATCCAAGATCACGACTAGGCAGAGCGCGTAACCGCGACCTCGCTATTCGCGCCGCCTTCCGGACAGTCGCGGCCGGCGCATAAAACCGCCTGCCCGTCGGCAAGGCCGCTCAGGGCAAACTCACAATCTCGATCCAGTTCGGGTTCTTGCCGACCGGGTATTGCCTGAGCGGGCGCAACGTGCCGCGCTCGGCCTCGATCGCGTAGCTGGTCAGACTGTTCGACAATTGCCCAACCGCCAGCAGCGTGCGACCGGACGGATCGATGGCAAAGCCGCGCGGCTGTTTTTCGGTCGGATAGGAGGCTATCGGCGCAAGCGCGCCGCTTTTCCCGTCGACGCGAAAGGCGGCGAGCGTGCTCGACGTCCGCTCGGAGGCATAGAGGAATTTGCCGTCGGGCGTGAGGTGTATGTCGGCGGCCCAGGGCTTGCCGGAGAAATCCTTGGGCAGCGCGCTGACGATCTGCGTTTGCTTGGCGAGGCGGCCGGTCGAGACGTCGTAGGGGAAAACGTAGATCGAGGCGTCGAGTTCGCACAACAGGTATACAAAGCGTTCGTCGGGTGAGAAGCGAAAATGGCGCGGGCCAGCTTTCGTCTTGACGCTCACGGTCGGCGGATCGTTCGGCGTGAGCCTTCCGGTTGCCGCATCGAGCATCAATTGGCCGACAGTGTCGTTGCCGAGACTCGAATAGAGCACGTGTCGGTTGGCGCGGTCGGCGATGACGGCGTGCGCGTTCGGCTGGTTGGCGATTACCTGCAGCGTCGGGCCGACAACGCCATTGCCGCCGATCGGATTGACCGCGATCTTGCCGCCGCCATAGGAGGCGCATAGCAGAAATTTTCCGCTGCGGTCCGTGCCGATATAGGCCATGGCATCGGCGAGCGGCCCGCTGCCGACAAAGCCAAGTTTGCCGGTCTTAGCATCGATTACAAAGGTCGCCGCGCTATAGGGCTCGTTGCGCAGGCCGACAGTGAGGAACCGTTTGTCCGGACTGACCGCCATCGGCATCGTGCTGCCGGGCTTGGCCGGGCCGGGAACCGCTTTGGTATCGACCGGGGCCAGCGCGCCGTCGGGGCTGAGCGAAAAGATGGTCACGCTCTGGCTTTCGGCGTTGCCGACATAGACAAGCATCATTGCCGGTCCCCATCGCGCGCCGGCACGCTGATCGGATTGCAGTTACGCCGACCCGATTCGAAACACTCCTCACTCTTGCGTGCATCGACCAGCGCGTTGACCAGCCAGATGCCGCCGCCGACCACCAGGATGGCGGCGCCTAACAGGAACAAATTGGTCATGCGGCGCTCACGCTCGGTTTCCTCGCCGTCGTCGTCAGGCGGTCGTTGCTCGTCCATGAACTTCGCTCCCGATGCGAGTTGCATCGCCGGCCACCCATTTGATCGTCTTGTAGTCGAAGCCGGTCTCGATCGTCGGCTTTACCACGGCGAAATACGGCGAGATGTCGAAATCGCGCGGCGTATACAGCGACAAGTCGCGGATGTGATAGATCTCCTGACGCGCGCTTTCGCTTTCCACCCGCGTGATCTCCGGCAGGATCGGATAGCCGATCTTGGCGAAGGCCTGCGCGATAAGCGCCGAGCAGATGAGCCGGGTGGGATCGCCCGACCCGAGCGCGATCATGCGCCGCCGCCAGCGTTGCGGCACCGGCAGCGGCACCAGGTAACGCGCCAGGTCGATGATGTTCTTGAGATCGTATTGCAGGCCGATGCGCTCGACCGCGTAGTCGCAGACCGCCTTGCGGTCTTCGGCCGACAGGCCGACCGGGCGGCAGATCCGGGTGTGATACACGAAATACCGCGACAGCGGCGCGCCGGCGATGCCGTCGTCCAAATTGGATTCGATCAGATCGCACGGCTCGCCCTCCGGCGAGTACGCCGGCCCGCGATCGGCCCGACATAAAGCGCGGCGTGCGACCAGGTCGACTGCGTGAGATATTTGATGATGCCGGAAATGTGGTTGCGGCCCTCGATCAGCAGGATATCGCCGGGCTTGATGCAGGCGCGCAGCGCCGCCGGGTCGGCCGGCGTGAACGGCTCGTAGCCATAGGCCGGCTTCTGCAGATAGCCGGCGATCAGGCGGCCGACGCGATCGAGAACCCACGTCATGCGGCTGAATGCGCGTAGGCCCAATAAAGCTCGCGCGCCTTGCGGTAGAGCGGGCCGGGCTGGAGCGAGCGCTCGCCGATGCGATTGATCGGCAGCACCTTGGAGGCGTTGCCGGTGGCGAAGATCTCGTCGGCGCTCTCGAAATCGGCGTAGCGCAACACTTTTTCGACGACCGCGATGCCGGCGTCGCGCATGAGACCGATGGTGCGCATGCGGGTGATGCCGGCGAGAAAGGTGCCGTTGGGGATCGGCGTGAAGACGACGCCGTCCTTGCCCATGAACACGTTGGAATTGGCGAGTTCGGCGACATTGCCGGCGACGTCGCAGACGACGCAGTTGTCGAAGCCGCGCGATTTCGCCTCGAGCAGCGCGCGCGCATTGTTCGGATAGAGACAGCCAGCCTTGGCGTCGACCGGCGCGGTCTCCCAGGTCGGACGGCGGAACGGCGACAGCGTGATGGAGAAGCCGTCCGGCTTGCGCATCGGCAAATCGTAGAGCGTCAGCGCGAAACGCGTCGAGTCGGGGTCGGGCGGCAGCGCCTGCGGGCCGGCGCGCTCGGCCCAATACATCGGCCGCACGTAGAGCATGGTGTCCTTGGGGAATTTCTTCATGCCTTCGCGCGTGAGGCCCGCGATCTCCTCGGCCGTCATGGTGGGCTTGAGATACATGGTCTTGGCCGAGGCGTTGACGCGGGCGCAGTGCAGATCGAGGTCGGGCGCCACGCCCTCGAACACACGGGCGCCGTCGAACACCGACGACCCGAGCCAGATCGCGTGCGTGCGCGCGCCCCACATCGGCACGTTGCCCTCATGCCAGTCGCCGTCGATAAAGGTCCAGGTCGGCGACAACGTCGGGGACAAAGTCGCAGACAGCGCCGGGCTCGCGGCCATGTGATCGTCTCCTGCGTGGCGTGTTGCGCCCACGCTATGCTACGCCAGCCTCGCCGTAAAATCCTATGCGAATTTCCGATGGGAGAAATCGATGTCCATTTTCGTATTTGACGCCTATGGCACGCTGTTCAATGTACACGCGGCCATCGCCCGCTTCCGCGCCGAGGCCGGCCCCGAGGCCGACCGCATGTCGGAGACCTGGCGCGCCAAGCAGCTCGAATATTCGTGGACGTTGACGCTGGCCGGTCGCTACGTCGATTTCTGGGCGCTGACCGAGCGGGCGCTGGACTATGCGCTGACGCGCTTTCCCTCCGTCGACAAGGCACTGCGGCCGAAACTGCTCGAAGCCTACTTCAGGCTCGACGCCTTTGCCGATGCGCGCGCGGCATTGCGCGCCTTGAAATCGAAGGACCATCAGACCGGCATCCTGTCGAACGGTTCGCCCAATATGCTCAAGGGCGCCGTGGATGCAGCCGACGTCGGCGGCGATCTCGATGCCGTGCTGTCGGTGGATAGTTTGAAGATCTTCAAGCCGCGGCCCGAGGTCTATGCGCTGGTCACCGATCATTTCCACTGCAAACCGGCAGATGTGACCTTCGTTTCGTCCAACCGCTGGGACGTGATGGCGAGCGTTTCGGTCGGCTTCCGCGGGCTGTGGGTCAATCGCGGCAAGATGCCGGACGAGTATTTCGATTTTCCCCCGCGCCAGGAACTGGTGGATTTGAACGAGCTTATGGCACTGGCCTGACATGCTAACCCGCGCATGTTCAAGCTGGCGCGCCCGAGCCTGGGCACCTATATGCGGTTGCGTCATAGCGGAACCCTCAACGTATTCATGCCATCGATTATTTCCATCAATAATCTGTCGAAGACCTACGCAACCGGGTTCCGGGCGCTGAAGGACATCAATCTCGACATCGAACAGGGCGAGATCTTCGCCCTGCTCGGCCCCAACGGCGCCGGCAAGACCACGCTGATCGGCATCGTCTGCGGCATCGTCAACCCGAGCGCAGGCAAGGTCACCGTCGGCGGCCACGACATCATCCGCGACTACCGCGCCGCGCGCGCGCAGATCGGGCTGGTGCCGCAGGAAATCATGATGGCGCCGTTCGAGACCGTCTGGGCCGGGGTCACGATGTCGCGCGGGCTGTTCAACAAGCCGAAGAATCCGGCCTATCTCGAAAAAGTGCTCAAGGATCTGTCGCTGTGGGACAAGCGCCACGCCAAGATCGTGGAATTGTCAGGCGGCATGAAGCGGCGCGTTCTGATTGCCAAGGCGCTTTCCCACGCGCCGACGATCCTGTTCCTCGACGAACCGACGGCGGGCGTCGACGTCGAGTTGCGCAAGGACATGTGGGCCGTGGTACGGACGCTGCGCGCCGCCGGCGTCACTATTATTCTCACCACGCATTACATCGAGGAAGCCGAGGAGATGGCCGACCGCGTCGGTGTCATCAACAATGGCGAAATGATCCTGGTCGAAAAGAAGGCCGAGTTGATGCGCAAGCTCGGCAAAAAGCGTCTCGTGCTCCAGGTCGTCGACAAGTTGACCGCGGTCCCTGCCGGCCTGTCCGCCTTCAACCTCACGATCGGCGGCGACGGCCATGAACTCGTTTACGAGTACGACACCAGGGCCGAACGCACCGGCGTCGCCACACTGCTCGGCGAATTGAGCAAAGCCAGCGTGCGCATCCGCGACCTGCACACCGACCAGTCCTCGCTCGAGGAGATCTTCGTCGGCCTCGTCAACGAACCCAAGAGCGAACCCAAGAGCGCGCCATGAACCTTCGCGCCGTCGCCGCGATCTACAAGACCGAGATGATGCGCACCGGCCGCACGCTGGCGCAAAGCATCGTGTCCCCCGTCATCTCGACCGCGCTTTATTTCGTAGTGTTCGGCGCGGCGATCGGTTCGCGCATCTCGCAGATCGAAGGCGTGAACTATGGCTCGTTCATCGTGCCGGGGCTGATCATGCTGACACTTTTGACCCAAAGCGTCATGAACGCCTCATTCGGAATCTATTTCCCGAAATTTATCGGCACCATCTACGAGCTGTTGTCGGCGCCGATCTCGTTCCTCGAAATCACGCTCGGCTTCGTCGGCGCGGCGGCGTCGAAGTCGATCATCCTCGGCGTCGTCATCCTGGCAACCTCGGTGCTGTTCGTACCGCTGCACATCGCGCATCCGTTCTGGATGATGACCTTCATGGTGCTGACCTCGGTTACCTTCAGCCTGCTCGGCTTCATCATCGGCATCTGGGCTGACGGCTTCGAGAAGCTGCAGATCGTGCCGCTGCTGATCATCACACCGCTGACGTTCCTCGGCGGCACGTTCTATTCGATCAGCGTACTGCCGCCGCTCTGGCAAAAGGTCGCGCTGTTCAACCCGGTGGTCTATCTGGTGAGCGGCTTCCGCTGGAGCTTTTTCGAGATCGCCGACGTCAGCCCCGCGGTGAGCATCGCCATGACTCTCGTGTTCCTCGGCATCTGCCTCGGCGTCATCTCCTGGATCTTCAAGACCGGCTACCGGCTGAAGAACTGACCCTTCGCTTAAATTTGCATAAACGCAGATAAAGCGCCTCGCACCGGGGTATGTTTATGGCAAGGGGCCATTTGAGCCCTGACCATGCCAGGGAGGTTGTTTCATGTCGCCGTTGTCGAAGTGTCTCGCTAGTTTCGCCGTCGCCGCCGCGCTGTCGTCGCCCGCCTACGCACAGGGGCTGGTGAGCCAGAAGAATATTTCGCTGGCCATGGCCCAGACCATCGCCAATGCGGCTTTGGCACAATGCGAAAGCATGGGCTTCAAGGTGTCGGTGGTGGTGGAGGACCGCGACGGATTGCAGATCGCCATGATCCGCGGCGACGGCGCCGGCCTGCACACGCCCGAAGGCGCCGACCGCAAGGCCTATACCGCGCGCACCTTCAGCCAGCCCTCAGCCGCCTTCGCCAAACGCCTGGTGGATCGGCCGGACACCGTCGGCTCGCTGCAATATAGCCGCGTGCTGGCGCTCGCCGGCGGGCTGCCGATCAAGTCCGGCAATGAAGTGGTCGGCGCGGTCGGCGTCTCGGGCTCGCCCGGCAAGGACGACGTCTGCTCGCAAGCCGGCATCGACAAGGTGGCGGATCAACTCAAGTAGCGCGCAGGCGCTAATGTTTCTGGATGCCAGCTTTGGCGATCAGCTGCGTCCATTTTTCGACATCGGCCTTAATGCGCGCGGTCAGGTCTTTCGATGACATGCCGCGCGCATCCATGCCGGCCTTCGTCGAGTACTTCTGAATCTGGGGAGACTTCAGCGCCAAGCCGACCTCACGGTTAAGCAGAAAGACAATGTCGTCAGAGGTGCCGGCAGGAGCGGCGAGCCCATTCCAGCTCGTCACCTCGTAGCCGGGCAGGCCACTCTCGATCACCGTCGGCACGTTCGGCAGATTGGCCGCCCGCTCGATTCCCGTCGTGGCGACCGCCACCATGCGGCCCTCGGCGATCGGCGACTGCAGACCGGGATAATAATCGAAGGCGACGTCGATATCGCCGCGCAGCACGGCCAAGGCCAGGTCCGGCGTCGTCTTGTAGGGAATCGTCGTGACGTTGATGCCGGCCATGATGCGGAACAGCTCGGCCGACAGATGCTGCGTGCTGCCGGCGTTGATCGTGCCGAAGTTGAGCTTGCCGGGATTGGCCTTGGCGGCCACAATAATATCCTTGACCGTCTTGAGCGGCGAGCCGGCCTTGGTTGCGATCACCAGGCCGTAAGACGCCGTGGTCGAGATCGGCATAAAATCGGTCTCGATGTCGTAAGGCAAAGATTTGAACAGGGCCTTGGCGATGGTGAGCCCGCCGCCAATCATGGCCAGCGTATAGCCGTCGGGCGGCGCTTCCTGAACGATCTTCATGCCGAGAATGCCGCCCGCGCCCGGCCGGTTGTCGATGAAGAATTGCTGGTCGAAATGTTCGCTGAGTTGCTTGGCCACCATCCGCATTGTGACGTCGGCGATGCCGCCGGGGCCGTAGGGAACGATAATGCGCACCGGCCGCGACGGATAATGCTCCATTTCTTCGGCGTGGCACGGCGCCACGGCAGCAGCCGCCACGGCTAGGCAACAGGCCGCGTAGACGAGCCGGCGCGCGAATTTCGCGGCGACAAATGTGCTGGATACCGGCATCGTTCCTCGCAGCAGACAACCCAGGTCGACCATACGAAGGGGCGCCGGAGCTGACAATGCGCCGCGCGCAGGGCGTCCCGCCGCTGGGCCCCGTTGACGGCTCGCGCAAAATCGGCGCAGTTGCGCCGGCAAAGCCGGATTGCCGCGAATGACGAATTCAACGATCGATATTCATCCGCACATCATTGCCAGCGACGCGAAGCGTTATCCTTTGGCGCCGCTCGGCGGCCATCAGTCGGACTGGTCGCGTACCCGGCCGGTGACCGTCGAGAAGCTGATCGCGGCCATGGACGAGGCCGGTGTGCAAAAGGCGGCGATCGTGCAGGCCTCGACCTGTTATGGGCACGATAATTCCTACGTCGCCGACGCTGTTGCGGCGTACCCCAAGCGTTTTACCGGCGTGTTCTCAGTCGACGTGCTGGCGCCCGATGCGTCCGAGCGCATGCGCTTCTGGGTCGCAAAGCGGCTGACCGGCCTACGACTGTTCACCTTCGGCAGCACGATGTCCGAACAGGCCAATTGGCTCGACGATCCGAAATCCTATCCGGCATGGGCAAGCGCCGGGGAACTCGGGCTGTCGATCTGCCTGCAGATGTCGGCCAAGGCAATCCCGCAGGCGATCGGCATGGCCGAGTGCTTTCCGAAGGTGCGGATTATTCTCGATCATTGCGCGCGGCCGGTGCTGGAAGACGGCCCGCCCTACGCGGCCGCTGCCAGCCTGTCCGGACTGGCGCGTTACCCGAACGTCTTCCTCAAGCTGACGCCGCGCATCTTCGCCGAAGCGCGGCGCGGCAAGGCGACGCCCGAAACGTTCTTTGCCAAACTCGTCGCCGAATTCGGCGCAGCACGGCTCGCCTGGGGCTCGAACTATCCGTCGAGCGAAGGCACCCTGCCCGCGCTGCTCAAGACCGCGCGCGAGTCGCTCGCCTCGCTGCCGCAAGCCGACCGCGACTGGATATTCGCCAAGACCGCGCAGGCACTCTACCCCGCGCTCAAGGACTGATGGAGATACGATGGCCAAGCTCAAGCTGTCCGCCCTGCTCGGCAACTATCCCAACGCCCAGGCGCTCAAGAGCGGCGCCGTCAAGTCCGATCTGGTCGAGTTCGACTTCGCCGACGTCAAGGTGCCCAACACCGCGTTCAAGGCTTTGGTGCGCGAGGCCAAGTTCGACGTCGCCGAACTCGCCATCGTCACGTACTTGCAGGCCAAGACCTACGGCAAGCCCTACGTGCTGATCCCGGCGACGGTGCTCGGCCGCGGCCAACACCACACCATCGCCTACAACCCCGAATACGGACCTTTGAAAGCCAGCGAGATTGCCGGTAAGCGCGTCGGCGTGCGCGCCTATACGGTGACGACCGGCGCCTGGGTACGCGGCTTCCTCGCCGACGACTACGGCGTCGATCACACGGCGATCCGCTGGATCACGTTCGAAGTCCCGCATCTTGCCGAATACAAGGACCCCGAATTCGTCACGCGCGCCCCCGAAGGCAAGACGCTGGTGCAGATGCTGCTTGACGGCGAGCTCGATGCGGCGATCGTCGGCGACACGCTGCCCGACCCGCGCCTCAAACCGCTCATCCCCGACGCCCACGCTGTGTCGCGCCAATGGGCGCAGACGCACGGCGGCGTGCCGATCAATCACATGGTGGTGGTGCGCACCTCTATCGCCAAGGAGCGGCCGGACGTCGTCAAGGATATCTACCGCGTGCTGCAGGAGAGCCGCCGCGCCGTGCCGCCGCCGGAGGGCGGCCCGCTCGATCCCTGGCGTTTCGGCATCGAAGCTAACCGCCGTTCGCTCGAGATCGTCATCGACTACAGCGTGCGGCAGAAGCTGATTCCGCGCGCGTTCACGGTCGACGAACTATTCGAGGCTTGAGCTAGCCGCCGGCGATCTCCTCGCGCAGGATTTCGAGCGCGAGCCACTGTTCTTCGGCCGCGGCGATTTGGTGCTGCAGTTCGCCGAGCGCGGCGGTGACCTTTTCGAAGCCGGCACGGTCGCGCGCGTAGAAGCCGGGATCGTCGAGCTTTTCCTGCAGGGTGCCGGCTTCGATTTGCAGGGCGACGATGGTCTTCGGCAAAGTCTCCAGCGCGTGCTTGTCCTTGAAGGTCATGCGCTGTTTCGCCGCCCGCGGGGCAATGGGCGCCGCCGCTTTGGCCGCCTTCGGCGCCTCGGCCTTGCGCTGCTCGCGGGTCAGATCGGCACCACGCTGCGCCAGCATGTCGGAATAGCCGCCGGCATATTCGCTCCAGCGGCCGTCGCCTTCGGGCACGATCACGCCGCTCACCAGGCGGTCGAGGAAATCGCGGTCGTGGCTGATAAAGAGCACCGTGCCGGGATAATCACCGAGCATGTCCACGAGCACGTCCAGCGTCTCCATGTCGAGATCGTTGGTCGGCTCGTCAAGCACCAAGAGGTTCGACGGTTTGGCGAGCGCCTGCGCCAGCATCAGCCGGCCGCGCTCGCCGCCTGACAACTTGCCGAGCGGCGTGCGCGCCTGCTCGCTCGAAAACAGGAAGTCCCGCATGTAGCCGATGACGTGCTTGGGCGCGCCATTCACCATCACGGTATCGCCGTGCCCGCCGGTCAGCGCTTCGGCGACCGTGACGTCAGGATCGAGACTATCGCGATGCTGGTCGAGCGTGGCGACCGCCAAGTTGGAGCCGAGCCGGACCGTGCCGCTGTCGGGCGGCAAAGCGCCGGTCAAAAGGCCGATCAGCGTGGTCTTGCCGCTGCCGTTCGGCCCGACGATGCCGATGCGGTCACCCCGTTGAATGCGGATGGAAAAGTCGCTGACGATGACGCGGTCGCCATAGCTTTTGCCGATTCCCTTCGCTTCGATCACCAGCGCGCCGGATGGCGCTGCCGATCCCGCAGTGATGGTGGCGTTGCCGGCGGCGGCGCGGTGGGTGCGGCGCGCTTCGCGCAGCGCCTGCAACTCCCCGACCCGGCGCATGTTGCGCTTGCGCCGCCCTGTGACGCCGTAGCGCATCCAATGTTCCTCGGCGACGATTTTGCGGTCGAGCTTGCGCTGCTCGCGCTCTTCTTCTGCCAGCAGCAGGTCGCGCCATTCCTCGAAATGGCCAAAGCCGCGCTCGATGCGGCGCGTCGTGCCGCGGTCGAGCCAGACCGTCGAACGCGATAGCGTCGACAGAAAGCGCCGGTCATGGCTGATGATGACCAGCGCGGTGCGGCGGCCGTCGAGCTCACGCTCCAGCCATTCGATGGTGGTGAGGTCAAGGTGATTGGTTGGCTCATCGAGCAGCAGGATATCGGGCGACGGCGCCAGCACGCGGGCGAGCGAGGCGCGGCGCGCTTCGCCGCCAGAGAGATGCGGGGGATCTTCCGCGCCGGTCAGCCCAAGCTGCTCCAGCATGAAGCGGGCGGCGTGGCTGTCGTCAGTCGGCCGCAGGCCGGCCTCGACGTAAGCCAAGGTGGAGGCGAAACCGGAAAAGTCCGGCTCCTGCGGCAGATAGCGCACCACCGCGCCGGGCTGCACGAATACGCTGCCGCGGTCGGGCTCGACGAGACCTGCGGCAATCTTGAGCAGCGTCGACTTGCCCGAACCGTTGCGGCCGACCAGCGACACGCGCTCTCCGGTCGATACCGACAGCTCCGCCCCGGTGAGCAGCGGCGTGCCGCCGAAGGTCAGCGCGATCTCTTTGAGTTGAAGAAGCGGAGGAGCCACGCCTTATGGTTCCGCCAGCGCCGCCAGGATGCGCGCCCAGGACCGGATGCCCTTGTGGTAGCAGTTGAAGGTCGAACTTCTCGTTCGGCGAATGCACGCGGTCGTCGTCGAGCGCGAAGCCGACCAGAAGCGAGTCCATCCCCAGCACACTCTTGAAATCCGCCACGATGGGGATCGAGCCGCCGGCGCCAACCGCCACCGCCTTGTGGCCCCACTCCTCGGCCAGCACGGCGCGCGCCTTGTTGAGCGCCGGGTTATCGAAGGAGAGCTGCAGCGGCGGCGCCAAGCCGAAATTGCCGAACTCGACCTGGCAGTCGGCCGGCAGGCCCGCCCGCACGAAGGCGCGGAAGCCGTCGCGCACCTTTTCGGGGTCCTGCTCGCCGACCAGCCGGAACGAGACCTTCGCCGACGCCTGCCCCGGAATGACGGTCTTCGCCCCCTCGCCGGTATAGCCACCTATGATGCCGTTGATCTCGGCGGTCGGCCGCGTGGTGATCTGTTCGAGCAGCAGGTAGCCCTTTTCGCCGGCCGGCGTCTTCAGACCGATCGGGCCGAGGAACTTTTCCGGCGTAAGGTCGAGCGATTTGAGGTCGGCCTTGATGTCGGCCGGCAGATCCTTCACCCCGTCGTAGAAGCCGGGGATGGTGACGCGGCCATTGTCGTCCCACAGCGCGCCGAGGATCTTGGCCAGCAGCCGGATCGGGTTCTGCGCCGCGCCGCCGAACACGCCCGAGTGCAAATCCCGGTCGGCGCAGGTAATTTTGACGTCCTCATAGACCAGCCCGCGCAGCGAGGTGGTCACCGCCGGCGTCTGGGCATCCCACATGGCGGTATCGCAGACTAGCGCCAGGTCGAGTTTGAACTCGGCGGCGTTGTCGCGCACGAATTTGAACAGATTCTTCGAGCCGCACTCCTCCTCGCCCTCGATCATGGTGGTGATCGGCAGCGGCAGCTTGCCGGTGACCGCCTTGAAGGCGCGGCAGGCCTCGATGAAGGTCATGGCCTGGCCTTTGTCGTCGCAGGCGCCGCGCGCGACGATGATCTTGCGGCCGCCTGGCAGCGTTTCGATGCGCGGCTCGAACGGCGGGGTCTTCCACTGGTTCAGCGGATCGACCGGCTGGACGTCATAATGACCGTAAAACAGCACGCGGGGGCCGGAAACGCCGTTGGTTTTGCCAACCACCACCGGATGGCCCTCGGTTGGGCGCACGTCGGCGGCAAAACCGATGCCGCGCAGGTCGGCGGCGACGTGCTCGGCGGCGGTCCGGCATTGTTCCTTGTAGGCCGGATCGGTGGATACCGAGGCGATGCGCAGCAGCGCAAACAAACGCTCGACGCTTTGGTCGATATCCTGGTCGATGCGGTTCAAGACCGCGTCGAGTGTGCTCATGCGGGGCTCCTGTCGGCTGGACAGTCAAGCTAGCAACGCTTTGCTGCGCTGAAAAGCGCTGCTCTTGCCCTCAAACGTTTCAAATTGCGGCCGAATGGCAAGTTAAAGCGGCGGACCGGCGGTTTTCGGTGAATTTTTTTCTTTTCTCTTCGGATTTTCGAAAGCATAACCTGCCGATGTACCGCCGCCGGCCGCAAAACGACTAGCCGCGATTATTCGGATACTGCAGAAAGCATTTCCGAAGGGATTTTCGATTGAGCAATCTTGCATCGCGGTACACAGAAGCGTCGACGAGGGAGTCACGCCATGAATGTCGCCGCGCGACATTTTACTTGACATAACGCAATGACAGTGCGCGCACATGCGGGCAACTTTATCGATGCGTCAGAGCATCGCGCTTGTCATCGCGACCAACGGCGTTCAATATAGGAACAACCCGCCGGCAGTGCGGATGCGTTGAGGGGGATCATGGACGAGTTGATCGCGCGTCTCGTCGCCAACGTCGGCGTCGATCGGGAGACGGCGGAAAAAGCGGTCGGCATCATCCTCGACTTTCTGGTCAAGGAAGGTCCGCCCGACAAAGTACAGCCCCTCATCGATAAACTTCCCGGCGCGCAAGCGCTGATCCAAGCCCAGCAGGCCAGCGACGCCGGCGGCGGCATGTTCGCCATGGGCGGGCTGATGGGCGCCGGCACCAAAATGATGGCGGCCGGGCTGAGCATGGGTCAGGTGCAAGCCGTTACCAAGGAAGTCATCGCCTTTTCGCGCGAAAAAGCCGGCGAAGATGCCGTCGGCGAGATCGTCGGCTCGATTCCGGGCCTGAGTCAGTTCGTTTGAACGTTTCGGTCGAATTACGAAGACAGAAGTAAGAAGCAGGCGGGGAACTCCGGATGACCTATCCCATCACCGATATCGACGGGATCGACGGCGAGGCGGCCGCGATCTTCAAGTCGGCGGGCATCCGGTCGACCGGACGGCTGCTCGAGGTGGCGCGGACCCTGCGCGGCCGCAAAATGCTCGCCGAAAAGACCGGGATCGACGAAAAACAATTACTGTGCTGGGCCAATATGGCCGACCGCATGCGCGTCAAGGGCATCCGCAAAGAATATGCCGGGCTGCTGCAGGCCGCGGGCGTGGATACCGTCAAGGAACTCAAGTATCGCAACCCGGCCAATCTCGCCAAGGCGATGGCCGAGGCGAACAAGAAGCAGAAGCTGGTTGCCTTCCTGCCGTCCGAGAAAGTGGTCGGAAGCTGGATCGAGCACGCCAAAAAGCTGCAGATCAAGATCACCTATAAATAGCCGGCCGCGGCTGCATCCCCGGCTTCTTGACAGCCCTGCGCCTTCCAGCGCAAAGCCTCACGCCATGGGCCCGCAGCGCGAACCCAATACCGCCGGCGCGGCGATCGCCGACTCCCCGCCCTCTTGGCTCGCCGGCCTGCTGGCCGAGCGGCGGCCGCTTGTCATGGGCGTCCTCAACGTGACGCCGGATTCATTTTCAGACGGCGGCCGCTTTGTCGATCCGCAAGGAGCGATCGGCCAGGCCCAGCGCATGATCGCCGAGGGCGCCGACATCATCGATATCGGCGCGGAGTTCGACCCGCCCCTATGGCGCGGAACCGGTGAGCTACGAGGAGGAGCTGGCGCGGCTCGCCCCCGTGCTGCCGGCCGTGGTCAAGCTCAAGACGCCCGTTTCGATCGACAGCATGAAGCCCGCCATCGCCACCTGGGCGCTCGACCAGGGCGCGGCGATGGTCAACGACGTCTGGGGCCTGCAGCGCGATCCGGCGATGGCCGAGGTCGTGTCCGAATACGACATGCCGGTTGTCATCATGCACAACCGCGAGGCCGCCGACCCCGCGCTCGACATCATCGCCGACGTCGAGGCGTTCTTTGAGCGTTCGCTGGCGCAGGCGGAACGCGCCGGCATCGCCCGCGATTGCATCGTGCTCGATCCCGGCATCGGTTTCGGCAAGACGCCGGAACAGAGTATCGCCTGCATCGCCCGGCTGGCCGCGTTCAAACGCTTCGGGCTTCCGCTTCTGGTCGGCGCCTCGCGCAAGCAATTCATCAATGTGGTGACGCCGTCAGCGCCTGACCAGCGGCTCGGCGGCTCAATCGCCAGCCATCTCGAGGCGGTGAAAAACGGCGCGGCGATCGTGCGGGTGCATGACGTCGCCGAGACCGTACAGGCGCTGCGCGTCGCCGCCGCCATCGAGAGGGCCCGATGAGCGACCGCATCTTCATTGCCGGACTGGCGCTGCATGCCTATCACGGCATCATGCCGTATGAGGGCAAGGTCGGGCAGACCTTCACCATCGACATCGATCTCGACATCGACCTTGCGGCCGCCGCGCGCTCGGACAAGGTGATCGATACGGTGTCCTATGACAAAGTGGTCGATTGCGCGCGGACGGCCTTCACCGCGCAGAAATACAAGTTGATCGAGGCCGCGGCCGGCAGCGTCGCCGACGCGGTGCTCGAAGCCTTCCCGCGCGTGCGCAAGATCACCGTGACCATCCACAAGCCGCACGCGCCGATCGCCGCCACTTTCAGTGACGTCGGCGTTACGCTGGAACGGGCGCGGGACAACTCCAAACCATGACCGCGGCGTGGCTGGCGCTCGGCGGCAATGTTGGCGACAGCCGCACCATTCTCGACCGCGCGGTGACGCTGCTGTGCGACGGCATCGCGATCAAGCTGACGGCGCGTTCCTCCGACTACCGCACGCCGCCCTGGGGTTTCAAATACCAGCCGCCCTTCATCAATCTGTGCATCGCGGTCGAGACCACGCTCGGCCCGCGCGAGCTGCTGGCGCATGCGCAAGGCGTCGAATTGACGCTCGGCCGCGACCGCGCCCACGAAAAGCGCTGGGGACCGCGCACCGCCGACATCGATATCATCGCCTATGGCGATCTCGCCATCGACGAACTCGGCCTGACGGTGCCGCATCCGCGGCTGTTCGAGCGCGCCTTTGTATTGCTGCCGCTTGCCGAAATCGCGCCTGATCTGATCATTGGCGGGCAATCGGTGCGCGAGGCGGCGTCTGCGGCCGATAAGGCCGGCATCGAGCGGCTCCCGCCTCGATAGCAATGCGCCCTGCAAATATGCGGCCGCGCCGCAGTTGCCACAAAACGCGGCAATGCAGTGCACTGAATTTTAATACCTGCCGTCATAGGCAGTAGCCGGGTGGAATCCAGCGCGAGCCATCCTGATGGGCAGGGTAATCGCGAAGGTCGCTGGAGGCGGATGCTCCGCGAAAGATCGTCGCATGAGCTTGCTAGAGCACGTTCCCGAAAATTCCGATCGCGTCGGCGTGCCGCATTCGTCGCCCTTCGCGCAACTTGCCTCTTTTGCCGGCCTCGCGCTCGCGCCCGCCGCGGAGCTATCCATCATCGTGCCGACCTTCAACGAGTGCGATAACGTCTTGGCTGTTATTGCCGGAGTCTCGGAAGCGCTGTCCGGGATCGCGTGGGAGATCGTCTTTGTAGATGACAACTCACCTGACGACACCGCCTCGCTCGTCCGTCAGCTGGCGCGGGCCGATGCGCGCATAAGGTGCCTCCACCGGCTTGGTCGGAGGGGACTATCGTCAGCCTGCGTGGAAGGCATTATGTCGACTGCCTCGCCTATCTTCGCGGTCATGGATGCCGACGGCCAGCACGACGAACAGGCTTTGCGCCGGATGTTCGATGTCCTGACCACAACCGAGGCAGACCTCGCGGTCGGGAGCCGTTATGTGCAAGGTGGCGGCATAGGCGACTGGGACGCCGATCGGGCCATCATGAGCCGGTATGCTACGCGTATCGCGAACGCCGTCACGGGTACAAAGCTCAGCGATCCCATGAGTGGGTTCTTCATGATGCGACGTGATGCCTTTCTCGCGGCGGCGACCAAGCTATCCTCGATAGGCTTCAAGATTCTTTTGGACATCACAGCCAGCAGCGACCGACCGCTCAAGATCGTAGACATTCCATATCAGTTCCGCGCACGTCAGCGCGGCGAAAGCAAACTGGACTTCATGGCGCTGTGGGAGTTTCTGCAGTTGCTTCTCGACAAGACGATCGGACGCTACATCCCGGTGCGATTCATCAGTTTCGGGATGATTGGAAGCATTGGCGTGATCGTTCACGTTGTCGTGCTGGCACTGCTGTTTAAGGTTTTCGATATTGGGTTCGTCGCCGCGCAAGCGGGAGCTACGTTTACCGCGATCACGTCGAACTTCCTGCTCAATAACTTGCTCACCTACCGGGATCAGAGATTGACCGGCACGAGACTCCTGTTCGGGTGGGTGAGCTTCAATTTGATCTGCATGGTCGGCGCTGTCGCCAATGTTGGCATTGCGGGCTGGATTTATTCGACCAATGCAATGTGGCTCCCCGACGGAATTGTCGGTATAGTGATCGGCTTCGTCTGGAATTATTCGATGTCGTCGATGTTCACCTGGAATCGGAAGTAGCCGGGCCGCAGGGTTATTGGATCGGCCGGCCGGTCATAAACTGGCGCAACCTGATTGGCTTGGCCAACTTCGGAACCGTAGCCTTTAGGCTATCCGAACTTCCGCTCATTCGCCGCAGGACAACGGCAAAGAGAGCCGCCGAAGATACGCCTCAAGCGCTAGCTGCCCTGCAGTCCAAAAACTAGCGAAATCGCCTGACGCCTTGACAATGCGTGGACTGGATTGCCACTGCACCCACTCACGCAGAAGCTCAGGAAGGCGATCAGAGTCACCACTTCCCGCGTGCGCGGCAGAAAAAACCTGAGTCCGTCCGTTCCGGACCGCCGGGGCTCGGATGACGACGAATCGGCGATTGGAACGGACGGCTCGGTCGCTGACATCCGCCTTGACCTTGGAGGTCGGCTCGAATCCTGCCCGGCTAACTCTGTTAGCCGCTTAATGTGCCGGGCGGAGCGCACTGGGCGTGGCATTTGCTTTGAGATATTGGCGGCCTCGAGCGATCGTGGCAGGTTGGCCCATATGACAAACGACATTCTGGCTCTTGCCGCCGAATTCCCGCCGACCAACGAGGCGGAATGGCGCAGACTGGTCGAAGCGGCGCTCAAGGGTGCCTCGTTCGACAAGCGCCTGGTTAGCCAGACCTATGACGGTTTGCGCATCGAGCCGCTCTACCCGCGCGCGGCCGACGCGAAGCCAGTCGCCGGGCGCAACCCCGGCGCGCCTTGGACGGTCATGCAACGCGTCGACCATCCCGATCCGAAAGCCGCCAATGCACAGGCGCTGGAAGACCTGAAAAGCGGCGCGACCGGCCTGACGCTCGTGTTCGCCGGCTCGCTCAACGCCAATGGCTATGGTCTAGATGCCACGCCAGAGACGCTGGCGCACCTGCTCGATGGCGTCGCGCTCGACGCCGGCATCACCATCGACTTCAATCTCAGCCTGGCGACCCGCACGGCCGTGCAACATTTCGCCGCCTTCGTCAAAAGCCGCGAGCTGGACCCGGCGGCCGTCGACATGCGCGCGAGCATCAATCCGATCGGCGGGCTTGCCGCCACCGGATCGAGTCCGCGCCCATGGAGCGAACTGTCAAAGGCGGTTGCGACCGCAATTCTCAATCTCGCCGAACAGGGATTTCGCGGGCCGTTCGCGGTGGCCGACGGGCGCATCATCCACAATGCCGGCGGCTCGGAAGCACAGGAGCTTGCCTTTGCGATCGCCGCCGCGGTGGATTGTCTGCGCGCGCTCGAAGCCGGCAGCGTGCCGCTCGATACCGCACGCAGCATGATCTACTTCCGGCTTGCCGCCGACGACGACCAGTTCCTTACCATCGCCAAATTCCGCGCCATCCGGAAACTGTGGGCGCGCGTCGAACAGGCCTGCGGCTTGGCTCCCAAACCCGCCACCGTCGCGGCCGAAACCGCTTGGCGCATGATGACCAAGCGTGACCCTTATGTGAACATGCTGCGCACCACAATTGCGATCACCGCTGCCGGCCTCGGCGGCGCCGACAATATCGCCGCGCTGCCGCACACCGCCGCGATCGGCCTACCGGACGCCTTTGCCCGGCGGGTTGCGCGCAACACACAGCTCATTCTGCTCGAGGAATCCAATCTTGCGAAGGTCGCCGATCCCGCCGCGGGCTCCGGCGCCCTCGAGGATTTGACCGCTAAGCTGTGTGCGGCGGCCTGGACGCTCTTCCAAAACTACGACAAGGCGGGCGGCGCCTGGGCCGCGCTCGAGCAAGGACTCGTCCAACGCGATGTCGCTTCGGTGCGGGCGAAACGGCAGGCCGCGGCGGCGCGGCGCAAAGACGCGATCACAGGCGCCAGCGATTATCCGAACCTGCACGAGGACGCCGCGCGCGTGCTCGATGTTGCACCGGCCGCGACGCCCACGGAAGATGCGGCGGCCGTGACCGCCGAGCCCTTGCCGAGCATACGCCTTGCGGAGCCGTACGAGGTCTTGCGCGACAAGTCCGACGCGATACTGAAGGCGACCGGCGCGCGGCTGAAAGTGTTCCTCGCCAATCTCGGAAAGATTTCCGATTTCACTGCCCGTGCGATGTTCGCCAAGAACTTTTACGAGGCCGGCGGGATCGAGACCTTGAGCAATGACGGCTTCAAGGATCAGGCCGAAATGATCGCAGCCTTCAAGGCCTCCGGCGCCAAGCTCACCTGCCTGTGCTCGTCCGATAAGGGCTATGAGGCGCAGGCTGCCGACGCCGCCAAGGCGCTGACGGCCGCTGGCGCCATCGTCCACCTCGCCGGACGGCCCGGCGAGCTGGAGGCCCGATTGCTCGCGGCCGGCGTGAAAACCTTCATATTTGTGGGCTGCGACGTGGTTTCGACCTTGCAGGCCGCGCATGATATTCTTGGGGTCAAATGAGTCAGGTCCCCAACTTCGCCAAGGTCGATCTCGCCGAGGCGCCGGTTGCAGCCGGCAACGGCGCCGCCGCGCTGTGGCAGACGCCGGAAGGCATCGCGGTGAAGCCGGTCTATGGCGAGGCGGACGTCGCCGGGCTCGACTTCCTCGACACCTATCCCGGCAAGCCGCCGTTCCTGCGCGGTCCTTATCCGGCAATGTACGCGGCGCAGCCTTGGACCATCCGGCAATATGCCGGCTTCTCCACGGCGGAGGATTCCAACGCCTTCTACCGGCGCAACCTCGCCGCCGGCCAGAAGGGCTTGTCCATCGCCTTCGATCTCGCCACCCACCGCGGCTATGACTCGGATCATCCGCGTGTGTCGGGCGACGTCGGCATGGCGGGCGTCGCCATCGATTCGATCTACGACATGCGCACGCTGTTCTCCGGCATTCCGCTCGACCAGATGAGCGTATCGATGACCATGAACGGCGCGGTATTGCCGGTGCTGGCGCTCTACATTGTCGCGGCCGAAGAACAAGGCGTGCCGCACGCGAAACTGTCGGGCACGATCCAGAACGACATCCTCAAAGAATTCATGGTGCGCAACACCTACATCTATCCGCCCGGCCCGAGCATCCGCATCATCTCCGACATCTTCGCCTATACCTCAGCCGAGATGCCGAAGTTCAATTCGATTTCGGTTAGCGGCTATCACATGCAGGAAGCCGGAGCGACGCAGGATCTCGAGCTCGCCTATACGCTCGCCGACGGCGTCGAATATGTGCGCGCCGGCATCAAGGCCGGCTTAACGATCGACCAGTTTGCGCCGCGTGTGTCGTTTTTCTGGGCGATCGGCATGAACTACTTCATGGAGATCGCCAAGCTGCGCGCCGCGCGCATGATCTGGGCCAAGCTGATGAAGCCATTCGAGCCGGAGGACGCGCGCTCGCTGTCGCTGCGCACGCATTCGCAGACCTCTGGCTGGTCTTTGGCGGCGCAGGACGTGTTCAACAACGTGTCGCGCACCATGATCGAGGCCATGGCGGCGACGCAAGGCCAGACCCAGTCGCTGCACACCAATGCGCTCGACGAGGCGCTGGCGCTGCCGACCGATTTCTCCGCCCGCATCGCCCGCAACACGCAAATTGTGCTGCAGCAGGAAGCCGGCGCGACGCGCATCGTCGATCCTTGGGGCGGCTCTTATTATGTCGAAAGACTCACTTACGAACTGGCGAAGAAGGCCTGGGGCCATATCGAGGAGGTCGAGGCGCTCGGCGGCATGACCAAGGCGATCGAGGCCGGCATTCCCAAGCTGCGCATCGAGGAAGCCGCCGCCAAGACGCAGGCCCGCATCGACTCGGGGCACCAATCGGTGATCGGCGTCAACAAATTCCAGCCGACCGACGAAGCGCCGATCGACGTGCTCAAGGTCGACAATTCCGCCGTCATGCAGATGCAGCTCGACAAGCTCAGGCGGCTCAAGGCGGAGCGCGATCCCGTTGCGCTGAAGGGGGCGCTCGACGCGCTGACGCGAGCCGCCGACCGCGGCAACGGCAATCTCCTGGCGCTGGCGATCGACGCCGCCCGCGCCAAGGCCACCGTCGGCGAGATTTCCGCGGCGCTGGAAAAAGTGTACGGACGTCACCGCGCCGAGATCAAAGCGATCACCGGCGTCTACAAGCGGGAGGTCGGCATGACCGGCGCGGTCGAACGGGTGCGCGTTGCGGTCGAGGCGTTCGAGGCGGCGGAGGGCCGCCGGCCGAGGCTGCTGGTCGCCAAGATCGGCCAGGACGGCCACGACCGCGGGCAGAAGGTGATCGCCTCGGCCTTTGCCGATCTCGGCTTTGACGTCGATATCGGGCCGCTGTTTGCGACGCCGGCGGAGGCCGCCCGCCAGGCGATCGAAAACGACGTTCACGTTCTCGGCGTTTCCTCGCTCGCCGCCGCGCATCTGACTCTGGTGCCGGAATTGAAGAAGGAGCTCGCGGCGCAAGGCCGCGACGACATCATGATCGTGGTCGGCGGCGTGGTGCCGCCGCAGGATTACGACGCGCTGATGAAGGCAGGCTGCGAGGCGATCTTCCCGCCCGGCACGGTAATCGCCGAAGCGGCCGAGAAGCTGCTCAAGACCCTCAATAAACGTCTGGGCCACGGGAAAGAGGCCGCCGAGTGAAATCCTTTCTCGTTCGCGCGGCCCTTGTCGCGCTTTGCGGCCTTGCTCTGTCGGGCTGCGTCGATTCCTCCGGCCCGATCCTTCCCGACGCGCAGCCGGTGCTGGGGCCGACGCTCAATCTGCAGCTTTATGCGCTACGCGACGGCCGCGCGCTCGATCCTGAGCATGCGCGGTTTTCTTGGAACGGCAAGCTCTACCTGCAATCCGGCCACGGCATGAACGACGTCAAAGGTTTCACCGTGCATCCGTTCGAGGGCGGCGACTACATCATCCAGTCGTTGCCGGCGCGGCACCCGCAACTCGCCGAATACGCGGTCATGCATCCGTTGGCCGACGGCGTTTATCAAGTGATCGCCATCGACGAGGACGATGCCGACGCAGGCGTCCGCACCGCCCAATGCAAACATCCGGGCGGCGTCGCCTGCCGCATCGAGACGCGCGAGCAACTCTTTACGTTTGCGCGCGCCGCAGCGGCCAAGAAGAAACCCGGCGGCGGGCTCGCCATCCGCCTCGATGACGCCAAGCACCGCTAGCGAGATGGCCGCGCGCGCAGCCAAGCCTTCCACGCTCGCCGCCGGCATCAAAGCCGACGAACGCGCGACGCTCGCCCGCGCCATCACCCTGATCGAGAGCAAGCGCGCCGATCACCGCAAGCAGGCGCACCTGCTGGTGCAGGAACTGCTGCCGGCGACCGGCAAGGCGGTGCGGCTTGGCATCACCGGCGCGCCCGGCGCCGGCAAATCGACCACCATCGACGCGCTCGGCACGTTCCTCACAGCGCAAGGCCACAAGGTCGCAGTGCTGGCGATCGATCCGTCCTCGACCCGCACTGGCGGCTCGATCCTCGGCGACAAGACACGCATGGCGCGGCTCGCCGTCGACCCGCATGCCTTTGTGCGACCGTCGCCCTCCTCCGGAACGCTCGGCGGCGTCGCCGCCAAGACGCGCGAGACCATGCTGTTGTGCGAGGCCGCAGGCTACGATGTGGTCCTGGTCGAAACGGTCGGCATCGGCCAGTCAGAGACGACGGTCGCCGATATGACCGATTTCTTCCTGGTGCTGATGATCCCGGGCGCCGGCGACGAATTGCAGGGCCTCAAGAAAGGCATCGTCGAACTCGCCGACATGATCGCGGTCAACAAGGCCGACGGCGATAATGTCGCGCGCGCCAGACTGGCGGCGGCGGATTATCGCGCCGCGCTCAATATTCTGGCGCCCCGTTCGGAAAATTGGTCGCCGCCGGTGCTCACTTATTCGGCGCTCACGGGCGACGGCATTGCGCTGCTGTGGGAGCAGATCGTTGCGCACAAGGAAAAGATGACGGCATCGGGCGAATTGGCCGCGCGCCGGCGCGAGCAGCAGGTGAAATGGATGTGGTCGATGCTGGAGGAGCGGCTGACCGCCCGCCTGCGCAGCGATCCGGCGGTGCGCACCAAACTGCGCCAGGCCGAGACAGCGGTCGCCGCCGGCAAGCTGGCGCCGACGCTTGCCGTGGAGGAGATCGCGGAGCTCCTAGGGGTGTAGATTTATCTTCCCGGCCGAGCGAGGCAAGAGCCGGGGACCCAACTCCGCAGCCTCTCGATAGGGCACGGCGTATGGGTCCCCGCTTTCGCGGGGACGACGGAGAAAATCGAGTATGCCCGTTATCCTCGTCACCGGCTTCGGGCCATTTCCCGGCGCGCCGTTCAATCCAACCGCGCCGCTGGTCGAATGGCTGGCGCGCATGCGGCGACCGGGGCCGGCGGATGTTAACATTGTCGCGCATGTGTTCCCGACCAGCTACGCAGCGGTCGACCGCGAGCTGCCCAAATTGATCGCCAAACACAAGCCGGATGCGCTCTTGATGTTCGGTCTGGCGCCTCGGGCAAAGGCGCTCCGCGTCGAGACCCGCGCGCGCAATGCCGTAGCGCTGCTGCCCGACGCAAGCGGCGCGGCGCGCACCATGAAGATCGCGCCGGGCGGTCCATCCACTGTCGCTTTGCCGGTGCCGACGATGCTGCTTCTTGCTGCAGCGCGCGCCGCCCGGGTGCCGGTCGCCCGCTCGCACGATGCCGGCCGCTATCTCTGCAACTATTTGTGTTGGCGGGGAACCGAAGCCACGACCAAACCCGACGGCCCGCGCCTTGCCGCCTTCGTGCATGTCCCGATGACCCGCCGCACGCCGCGGCCGCGTCGCCGCAAGCCGCATTTGTCGGCGGAGGACCTCGCCCGCGCCGGCGCGCGGCTCGTTATGGTTATCGCGGCGGCGGCGCGTTAACACACTCCGCGCACGGATACCGCATAATACGCGGCACATGAGCACCAACCGCCGCACCATCCTGCTCGGCTCGCTTGCCGCCATCTTGGCTGCGCCGGCCAAAGCCGCGCCGCTGTCGACCTTCGGCCTCGACGCCGCGCATTTCGGCGTGCGTCCGGGCACGGCGACCGACCAGAGCGGCGCCCTGCAGCGCGCCATCGATCAGGCCGCACATACGCGGGCCCCGCTGATGCTGGCGCCCGGCATCTACCGCGCCGGCGGTCTCACGCTGCCGGCCGGCGCGCAGCTTGCCGGCGTGCGCGGCGCCACCCGGCTGGTCCTCACCCACGGGCCGTCGCTGCTGTCGGCCGAGCACGCAGAGACCGTCTCGCTCAACGGCCTCACGCTCGACGGCGGCAGCCAGAAGCTGCCGGACGGCCGCGCTCTGGTGCATTTCGATGACGTCGCCGCGGTGCGCATTACCGACTGTGCGGTCATTGGCGCGGGCGGAAACGGCGTCACGCTGCTAGATTGCGATGGCGAGGTGACGCACAACACGATCACCGGCACGGCCGACAACGCGCTGTTCTGCAACGACAGTCGCAGCCTTATTATCGCCGCCAATACCATCGCCAAGTCCGGCAATGGCGGCATTCGCGTCTTCCAGAGCGACAAGCGCTATGACGGCACGCTCATCGCCGACAACCGTATCGAAGATACAGCCGCGCGCGCCGGCGGCAGCGGCGAGAACGGCAACGCCATCAACGTGTTTCGCGCCGGCGACGTCATCGTGCGCGGCAACCACATCCGCAACGCCGCCTTTTCCGCGATCCGCGGCAATTCCTCCTCCAACATCCAGATCATCGGCAACAGTTGCACCGGCCTCGGCGAGGCGGCGATTTTTTCCGAATTCGGATTCCAGGGCGCGGTGGTCGCCGACAACATCATCGACGGCGCGGAATCCGGAATTGCCATCGCCAATTTCAACGAAGGCGGCCGGCTGGCCACGGTGCGCGGCAATATCGTGCGCAATCTGCGGACGCAGCGGCCCGGCGAAGCCGGCAACGGCATCAGCGTCGAAGCCGATACGGTGGTCAGCGGCAACGTCATCGAGCGCGTGCCGCTTGCCGGTATCGCCGCCGGCTGGGGGCAATATCTGCGCAACGTCGCAATTACCGGCAATGTGGTGCGCGAGGCGGGCTACGGCGTCGCCGTGTCGGTGGTGGCCAATGCCGGCGTGGCGACGATTTCCGGCAACGTGTTCGCCGGCACGCTGCACGGCGCCATTGTCGGCATGGAGTGGCACAAGGCGGTCACCGGCGACCTCGCTCTTGCCGGCGCCGAGCGCTATCCGCAGCTCAAGATCAGCGGCAATCAGGTGAACTGACCGCCACGTTTAGGTCGGAAAGCATCCCTATCTAGTCGGCATGCCGGCCACCCGTACTTCCCGCCGAAAGCTCATCATGCTTGCGATATTCGCTGTATTCCTAATGCCGCTAATTGCCCGCGCCGCGTTCTATGCCGTCGGCGACGGCCCGCGCTCGTGGCGCGACGCCGACTGGTCGTCGACCGGCCTGCTGCCGAAGGCCACGGACTACAAGCCCGCTCGCGTCGTCGTATTCACCGGCCAGGCCGGCGCCTGGAAGGGCATATTCGCGGTCCATAGCTGGATCGTGTTCAAGGCCGCGAACGCCGCCGAATGGACCCGTTACGACGTTGTCGGCTGGGGCAATCCGGTCCGCACCAACGGTTGGCCGCCGGACGGGCTTTGGTACGGCAACAGGCCGGTGGCGATCGCCGATATATCCGGCCCGGATGCTGAAAAACTGATCCCGCGTATCGAGGCCGCGGTCGAGGCCTATCGCTTCAACCGCGCCGGCGACTACCGCATCTGGCCGGGGCCGAACAGCAACAGCTTCACCGCCGCCATCCTGCGCGCGGTGCCGGAACTCGGCGTGACGCTGCCGCCGAACGCGGTCGGCCGCGATTTCCGCGACCGCCTCTATGCCGGCCGCACCGACAGCCGCACCGGCGTCGAGCTCAATCTCTATGGCGTCGCCGCGGTGAAACTCGGCTGGGTCGAAGGCGTCGAGGTCGATCTGCTCGGCCTGGTCGCAGGCCTCGACCTGCGGCATCCCGGCGTCAAGCTGCCGGGTTTCGGCCGCATCGGCGTCGAATCCCCGGTCGCCACCGCGCTGGCGTGGTAACGCATGACCCCGAAAAGTGGAGGCAGGTCATGCGCCGTGAAATGACATTCACATTTTTCTCACGGCATTTTGTCCCGCCGCCATTCTTAGCGGGGTGACGCGGGCGCGCTCGTCGTGGCAAGTTGGCGGCGAAATCGAGGACTGCCATGCGCGATACGCTGCCGCTGCTCGACAAGGTGCCCTTCCCCGCCATCCGCCGGGCCAAGCTCGACACATTGCAAATCAACGTCGGCTATCGCTGCAACCAGTCCTGCTTCCACTGCCACGTCAATGCCGGACCGAACCGCACCGAGGAGATGTCGGCCGAGGTTGCCGACGTGGTGCTCGACTTTGTTAAGCGCCGGGGCATCGCCGTACTCGACGTCACCGGCGGTGCGCCCGAACTCAATGCGAATTTCCGCCGTCTGGTGACCGGCGCGCGCAAGCTCGGTGCCAAAGTGATGGACCGCTGCAATCTCACCATCCTCAGTGAGCCGGGCCAGGAAGACCTCGCCGCATTCCTGGCGGCAAACCAAGTCGAGGTGGTGGCGTCGCTGCCCTGCTATCTGCAGGACAATGTCGAGCGTCAGCGCGGCAAGGGCGTGTTCAACGGCTCGATCAATGGCCTGAAGACGCTCAACGCGCACGGCTACGGCCGCGATCCGGAGCTGACGCTCAACCTGGTCTACAATCCGCAAGGCCCTTCGCTACCGCCGCCGCAGGCAGCGCTCGAGGCCGACTACAAGCGCGTGCTGGGTGAGAGCTACGGCATTGTGTTCAACAAATTGTTCGTGCTCGCCAATATGCCGATCCAGCGCTTCGGCACCATGCTGATCAACAAAGGCGAGTTCGAAGGTTACCTGCAACTGCTGCAGGACGCCCATCTCGACGCCAATCTCGACGGCGTGATGTGCCGCAATCTGATCTCGGTCGATTGGCGCGGCTTCGTCTACGACTGCGACTTCAACCAGATGCTCAATCTGCCGCTCGCGCGCGGCGCCCGCGCGCGCGTGCATCTGTCCGATCTGCTCGACGACGATCTTGCCGACAATCCGATACGCGTCGCCGGCCACTGCTACGGCTGCACCGCCGGCCAAGGATCGAGTTGCGGTGGCGCTTTGAGAGAGGCGGCGGAATGAACGGTTCGCCCGCACATCTTCGGCTGGTGCCGGCGGAAGGGGGCGCGGGACGCGTTTGCCCTTACGACTATCGCTATTCCCCGCGCGTGTTCGCGCGTGCGCCGGATGTCGCCGCCGACACGCTTTATGTGATCGGCGGGCTTTACGGCAGTCTCGCTGCGCTGGCGGCGATCGAGACGCTGGCGGCGCAAGAGCGCACACCGGTGACGCAGATGTTCAACGGCGATTTCCACTGGTTCGACGCCGAACCCGACTGGTTCGAGGCCGTCGAGCGCGGCGTCGCGCCGCATCGGGCGTTGCGCGGCAACGTCGAGACCGAACTGGCGCGGTCGGCGGATATCGGCGCCGGCTGCGGCTGCGCCTATCCGGCGAGCGTGTCCGCCGACACCGTGAACCGCTCGAACGAGATCTTAGCCCTGTTGCAAGCGGCGGCGTCGTCAGCGGCGCGGGAGCGGCTCGCCCGCTTGCCGATGCATTTGGTGGCAAAGGTCGGAGACTTGCGCATCGGCATTGTGCATGGCGATGCCACCGCACTCGCCGGCTGGCGTTTTGCGCAGGCCGAACTCGACGATCCGAAGCGGCTGGGTTGGCTCGATGAAATCCACGGCGCCGCGCAAGTCGATGTGTTCGCTTCGACCCACACCTGTCTCGCCGCCTTGCGCGATTTTTCCTTCGGCAGAGGCCGCCTGACCGTCATCAACAATGGCGCCGCCGGCATGCCGAATTTCAGCGGTACACGCTTTGGCGTGGTGACGCGCCTCGCCACCACGCCGTCGCCACATCCGCCGCTCTACGGACTTGAGCGCGACGGCGTTCACATCGACGCCATCGCCCTGCCCTACGATCACGACGCCTTTCTTGACCGCTTCGGCAAGCGCTGGCCGCCAGGCTCGCCGGCCTATGCGTCGTACTACGCGCGCATCGTCGATGGGCCGGATTACACCATCGCGCAGGCGACGCCGCGATGAAACTCTCCATTGTCATGCCGGTTCTCAATGAAGCTGCCGGCATCGAAGCCGCCTTGCAGATGCTGGCGTCTATTCGGGCGCGCGGCGCAGAGGTGATCGTCGTTGACGGTGGCAGCAGCGACGGTACGCCTGAGTTGGCGTGCCCGCTTGCCGACCGCGTAATCGCCGGCCCGCGCGGGCGCGGCGTGCAGATGAACGCCGCCGCGGCCATCGCGCGCGGCGACGTATTGCTGTTTCTGCACGCCGATACGCGCCTGCCGGACGACGCCGACCGTCTGGTGCTCGACGGGCTTGAGCGCACGGGCTGCGCCTGGGGCCGTTTCGGCGTACGCTTCGATGGCGGCGGCCTGCTGGCTTTGGTCGCGCTGATGATGAACACGCGTTCGCGGCTTTCCGGCATCGCCACCGGCGACCAGGCGATGTTCGTCACCCGCGCCGCGTTCGATGCCGCAGGCGGCTTTCCGCCTATCGCGCTGATGGAGGACGTGGCGCTGTCGGCGCGGCTCAAGCGCATCGGCCGCCCGCTGTGCCTTGCCGCGCGCGTCACCACCTCGGGCCGGCGCTGGCAGCGGCACGGCGTGTTGCGCACCATTCTGCTGATGTGGAAGCTGCGCCTCGCCTTTTATTTCGGCGCCGATCCGGTCCGTCTCGCGCGAGTTTACGGCTATGCCGAATGATAGTCCTGTCGCCATCGCCGTTCTGGCGAAGGCACCCATTCCCGGCCTGGCCAAGACGCGGCTGATCCCGGCAATCGGCGCACATGCAGCGGCCGTGTTGCAGGAGCGATTGACCGAGCGCGCCGTCGAAACGGCGACCGCGGCCGAGATCGGCCCGGTGACACTGTGGTGCAGCCCCGACGCCGACCGCGCCTCGTTTCAGGATTTGGCGCGGCGTTTTCCGATCGTGCTCAAGCAGCAGCCGGACGGCGACATCGGCGACCGCATGCTCAGCGCCATCGCCGCGCAGAACGGCCCGACGCTGGTCATCGGCACCGATTGCCCTGCGCTCACCTCGGCGCATCTGCACACGGCGGCGGCGGCCTTGGACAATGCCGATGTCGTGCTCATCCCGGCCGAGGATGGCGGCTATGTGATGATCGGCGCGCGCCGAGCGCATCCGCAATTGTTTGAAGGAATCGCCTGGGGTACATCGTCCGTTCTCGCCGAGACGCGCGCACGCATAGCCGGGCTTGGGCCCACGAGCATCGAGTTGCCGGCGCTGTGGGACGTCGATACCGAGGCCGATCTCGACCGTTTCGAACGGACGTTTCCGGAACTGGCGCTTTGATTACTGTAGCCGCAGCAGCACCAGCCCGCAGAGGATTAACAGCGCGGCGGCGATGCGCGGCAGGCGCAGCGGCTCCTTGAGCACGATGACGGCGATCGCCGCGCCGAACAGCACGCTTGTCTCGCGCAAGGTAGCTACGATGGCGATCGGCGCCAGCGTCATCGCCCACAGCGCGATGCCGTAGGACAGTACCTGCAAGGCGCCACCGGCGAAGCCGCGCCGCCAATATTTCCGCATCGCCGGAATGACGTCGCGGCCGTCGCGGTAGAGCGCGTAAGGCATCATGACCAGCGCGATGCCGACGAACAGCGACAGCGAATAGGCGTTCGGATTGCCGGCAAGCCGCGCGCCGGTGCCGTCCACCACCGAATAGGCGCAGATGGTGAGCGCGGTCATCAGCGCGTAGCCGACGGCGCGGCGGTCGACCTTGACTAGATCGCGACCGCCGCGCGCCGACAGCAGCAAAACGCCCGTGGCCAGCGCGGCGACCCCGGCCCAGCCGATCAGGCCGAGTTTTTCGCCGACGAAGAGCGTGGTCGCCGTCGCCGTCAGCAACGGCGCCGAGCCGCGCGCAATCGGATAGACTTGGCCGAGGTCACCGACGCGATAAGCCTCGATCAACGCGGCGAAATAGAAGAGATGGATGACCGCCGACGCAATCAGCCAAGGCCAAGCCGCCCCGGCCGGCAAACCGGCGAGCGGCAGCAACACCAGCGCCACTACGCCTGAGCCCATCGAGATCAGCGTCGTAGTCGAGAGTGGATCGAGGCCGATCTTGATCAGCGCGTTCCAACCGGCGTGACAGAGCGCGGCAAACAAGACGGCGAGAAAGACGAAATTTTCCATACCGTCCGTTTAGATCACGCTTTCGCAGCAGCCGGCGCCCACAGTTTGGGCCCGGCGCGGGCGTATTGCACCGGCCGCGCCACCTCGGCGCCGAGTGCCTTGGCAGCGTGCCAGCCCCAATGCGGGTCGTCGAGGAAACAGCGCGCCATCGACACCATGTCGGCCTCGCCTTTCACCACGATTTCCTCGGCGTGCTCGGGCTTCACGATAAGGCCGACGCAGCGCGTCGGGATGCCGGCTTCTTTGCGCACGCGCCCAGCGATCGGCACGTTGTAGCCAGGTGTGGTCGGGTTGCGGGTGTCGGCGGTGACGCCGCCCGAGGAGATGCAAATGAAATCGATCCCCTCACCTTTCAGCGCCTTGGAAATCGCCACGGCGTCGTCGGGGGTGAGCCCGCCCTCGCGCCAGTCACTGCCGGTGATGCGGGCGCCGAGCGGTACGCCCTTCGGCACCGCGGCGCGCACCGCCCGCGCGATCGACAGCGGAAAGCGCATGCGGTTCTCGAAAGAACCGCCGTACTGATCGGTGCGTTTATTCGAGATCGGCGACATGAAACCGTGCGCCAGATAGCCGTGCGCGAAGTGCAGCTCGATTTCGTCGAAGCCGATGCGCAAGCTTCGTTTCGCGGCGGAGACAAAGGCCTCGCGCACGCGTTCCATGTCGGCTTCGGTGACTTCACGCGGCGTGTGCCAGCCCTCGCCCCAGGGCAGCGGCGAGGCGGCAATTGTCGGCCAGGGATCCTGCTCGGGGCCGAGCGAGCCGCCGCCCTCCCAGGGACGCTGCGCCGAGGCCTTGCGGCCGGCATGCGCGATCTGGATCCCGAACTTGGCGCTGCCCATGCGGCGGGCCTGCGCGATCACGCGCGCCAGCGCCGCCTCGTTGTCGTCGCTGTAGAGCCCGAGGCAACCATGCGTGATGCGGCCGTGGCGTTCGACATGGGTCGCCTCGACGATCACCAGCGAAGCGCCGGAATTCGCCAGCATGCCGAGATGCACCAGATGCCAATCGTTGGCGCAGCCGTCGTCGGCCGAATACTGGCACATCGGCGACACCACGATGCGGTTGGCAAGCTCGAGGCCGGCCAGGCGATAGGGCGAGAAGAGAGCACTGCTCATGAATGGATTCTCATGGGATGAATACTTTTGGGACGGATACTCTTGAAGGTGGAACGCGCCTAGGGCTGCTGGATGGACTTGAGGTAGGCTATGATGTCACCGACATCGTCGCCGTCAAACGTGAATTCCGGCATGGCCGGGTGGCCGGACATGAAACCCTCGCCCAGTGCCTCTTCCAGATTCTCGACCGGATAGCGCCTGCCGAGGGTGTAAAAGGCGGGAGCGGTCTTGTCTCGGCTCTCGCCGCTGCCTAGCGCGTGGCAGGAGCCACATTCGCGCGCCAGCAGCGCTTCGCCGCGCTTGAGGTCTTCGGCGGCTGCCAGTTGCATCGGCGCCGTCACTGCGAGCGCCGCCAAGACCATTGCCCGCGCCGCCTTCATGCGACGGGATGCAATTCGTCGCTGTCCGAAGCCGCAGCCGGAGCTTGAACCACCCTTTGCCCGACCAGTTCGCGCCACACCGTCACCGCCTTCATGACATCGACCACCTGCTCGGCGAAACCCTCCGCCGTGTAATAGCGCTGCCAGCGGCCGCTGCGATAAAGCTCGGAAAAATAAGCCAGCCGGCGCTCGGCGAGAGCAAGCCATTGGCGCGACAGTTCGTCGAAATCTGGGACGCCAAGCGTAGCCGGCATGGGCGGTCCGTGGCGAGCGCCGGCCCTGCCGGACGGATAAGCCGGCAAGGATCGGCAGGTGCACAATCACGCGCACGCACGAGTTTTTGGATTACTCCCGCCATCTACGCTGATTCGCCCATGCTTAAATAGCCCGTGCCCCTCGCCCGCCGCGCTAGCCTTTGAACCTCTTGGCCAGCGCATCGGCGTTTTTGGCCAACAGGCCGACATCGGCACCGACCGCCACAAACAGATAACCCCACTCGATATAGCGGCGGGCCTCTTCCTCGTTGCCGGTGAGAATGCCGGCCGGCTTGCCGAGCTTCTTCAGGCGCTTGACCGCGTCCTGCATCGCCGCCTGCGCCTCGGCGTGCTGCGGATTACCGAGGTGGCCGAGCGAGGCGGCCAAATCGGAAGGCCCGATGAACACGCCGTCGATGCCCTCGACGCTGGCGATCGCCTCGAGGTGGTCGAGCGCGAGGCGGGTTTCGACCTGCACCAGCACGCAGATTTCGGCATTGGCCTTGGTCAGATAGCCGGCCGTGCGGCCGTAGCGCGAGGCGCGCGAGGCGACCGAGACGCCGCGCACCCCTTGCGGCGGGTAGCGCGTCGAGGCAACCGCGCGTTTGGCCTCTTCCACGTTCTGCACATAAGGAAACAGCAGCGTCTGCGCGCCGATGTCGAGGCAGCGCTTGGCGAGCACGGCGTCGTTCCAGGCCGGGCGGATGATCGGCGTCGCGGTGCCGGTCTCGAGCGCCTGCAATTGCGTGACCAGATCCGGGATTTCGTTCGGCGAATGCTCGGTATCGAGCAGGATCCAGTCGAAACCTGAATCGCCGATGATGTCGGCGGCGATGTTGCTGCACAGGCTCGACCAAAGGCCGATCTGCAGTTTGCCGGCGGCGATGGCGTGCTTGAAGGCGTTGGTTTTGAAGTCGGTCGACATGAGCGTTGCTTTCTCTTGCGCGCTAAACGAACTGGATGGCGATGCCGCCGAGCGTACCGAAATCCGCGTGCAGCGTATCGCCCTTCTGCGCGAACACGACGCGGGTGAACGAGCCGGCCAGCACGATATGGCTCGGCTCGAGCGCGTGGCCGAGCGGGCCGATCTTGTTGGCGAGCCAGGCGACGCCGAGCGCGGGATGGCCGAGCACGCCGGCGGCGAGCCCGGTCTCCTCGATCTCGGCATTGCGGTACATGATGCCGCCGACCCAGCGCAGGTCGACGTCCATCGGCCCGACCGGCCGCCCGCCCAGCGCGATGCCGGCGGCGGCGCCGTTGTCGGCGACGGTGTCGACGATCTTGCGCTGATCCTGGATGCGGGCGTCGACGATCTCGATCGCCGGCACGACATATTCGGTGGCCCGCAGCACGTCGGTCAGGCCCACGCCCGGCCCCTGCAGGCGCTTGCCCATGATGAAGGCGAGTTCGACCTCGACGCGCGGCTTGCAATAGTCGGCGTGCTGCACCTTGGCGCCGTCGGCGATCATCTGGTCGTCGAGGATGTAGCCGTAGTCCGGCTCGTCGATCATCGAGGAGCGCTGCATCGCCTTCGAGGTGAGGCCGACCTTGTGGCCGATCAGCTTGCAGCCGGCTTTGATCTTACGCTCGGCGACGATGGTCGAGATGGCGTAGCTGTCGTCGATGGTGATCCCGGGAAACGTCACGTGCAGCTGCACCGCCTGTTTGCGCTGCTTCTGCGCCTCCATCAGGATATCGGCGGCCTTGTTGCGCTCGGCGTCGGAGAGCATGGGTTTCCTCGGCTAACTCAGTTTCTTGATATGCCGCGCGGCCTAGCAGCTTCACAAGACCGCGTCATCTGTCCTTGGGTATCGCACCGGCCTGCTGGCTCAAAATCACATCCAACGCCGTGACGACGGCGTACCCATGCGTGACAAAATTGACGGTGATCGCCGACGCATAGGCCGCCGCCGGGTGAGCGAGGTTGGCGAACACATAAGCGATCATCGCCAATACGCTCAATGAGCCGAAACCCATGAAAATGATGACAATTCGTAGTGGAGCGGCTTTGCCGGTCGCGGCGGTGCGGCGGCGCTCATAGGTCAGCAAAAGCCAAAGCATCGGCAAGCCGAACAGCAGGGCCGAAGCCCGCCAGACCCCTGGTTCGGGCAACTCATACAGGCTCAGAACCGAAGGGAATATCGCGCCGGCAGCGAGCCAGAAGTAATGGCCGACCACGGTCCGTGCCAGGAAACGGTCGAGCGCCGATAGTCCGGCGCCGGCCGACTGCCGCAGCATGAGCAGCAGCGCCGCAAAGCCGGCGAAGGTCACCGACAGCGTGGCCAATGTATACAGCAGCCCCGCGCCTTTGACCTCCATGCGAGCACCGGCTCCGGGCTAATGCTTCAGCTTCGCATCGACTTTGAAGCTCGCCTGAGTCTTCTGCGTGATCTCGTCGACCGTCACGCCCGGCGCGAGCTCGATCAGCGTCATGCCGCCCTTCTTGCGGTCGATGTCGAACACGCCCAAGTCAGTAATCACCATATCGACGACGCCGGCGCCGGTGAGCGGCAAGTTGCACGCGTGCAGCAGCTTCGGATCAACGCTGCCGTCCTTGGCCTTGGCGGTGTGCTCCATCACCACGACGACTTTCTTGACGCCGGCGACGAGGTCCATCGCGCCGCCCATGCCCTTCACCATCTTGCCGGGGATCATCCAGTTGGCGAGGTCGCCGTTCTCCGCGACCTGCATGGCGCCGAGGATGGCGATATCGATATGGCCGCCGCGAATCATGGCGAAGGAATCCGCCGAGGAGAAAAAGCTGGTAGTCGGCAGCTCGGTGACGGTCTGCTTGCCGGCATTGATCAGGTCGGGGTCCTCGTCGCCCTCGTAGGGGAACGGACCGAAACCGAGCATGCCGTTCTCGCTTTGCAACTGCACGGTCATGCCATCGGGAATGTAGTTCGACACCAGCGTCGGGATGCCGATGCCGAGATTGACGTAGAAACCGTCGCGCAATTCTTGTGCCGCACGTTCGGCCATCTGATCGCGGGTCCAGGGCATGGTTACACCTCTTCTCCGGTTCCGGCCGGGGCGACGCGCTTGCGCACGGTGCGCTGCTCGATGTGTTTGGTCGCGTCCGGCACGTGGACGATGCGTTTGACGTAAACGCCCGGCGTGATGATGTGATCGGGGTTGAGGTCGCCCGGCTGCACCAGGTGCTCGACTTCGGCGACGGTCACTCGGCCTGCGGTCGCCATCATCGGATTGAAGTTGCGCGCGGTCTTGCGGTAGACGAGGTTGCCCTCGGTATCGCCCATCCAGGCGTGCACGATGGCGAGATCGGCGACGATGCCGCGCTCCATGATGTATTTCTCGCCGTCGAAGACGCGCTCTTCCTTGCCCTTGGCGATGTCGGTGCCGGCGCCGGTGCGCGTGAAGAAAGCGGGGATGCCGGCGCCGCCGGCGCGGATGCGCTCGGCGAGCGTGCCCTGCGGATTGAATTCGATTTCCAGTTCGCCACCAAGATATTGCTGGGCGAACAATTTGTTCTCGCCGACGTAAGACGAGATCATCTTTTTGACCTGCTTGGTCTCCAAGAGCAGCCCGAGCCCTGCCCCGTCGACGCCGGCATTGTTCGACACCACCGTCAGATTCTTCACGCCGGAATCGCGGATCGCCAGGATGAGTGTTTCGGGGATGCCACACAGGCCGAAGCCGCCGGCGTGGATCAACATGCCGTCCTTGAGCAAACCGGCCAGCGCAGCTTTCGCGTCGGGATAGACCTTCTTCATGCCACTCCACCCACTTTCCCGGACAATTTGAACCCTACTCGACCGTCAGAGAACATCAACAAGCCGCTTCGGCGCAAGCCTAGCGCGCCGGCGGCGGCGGAGCAGCCGGCACGGTCGCCGGCGGCGGGCCCGGAGTAGCCGGCGGCGTGATATCGGTCACTGGGTTGCGCGGTTTGACCGGGGCGGCGGGAGCGGCAGGCGCCGCCGGCGCGGCCGGGGCCGCCGCGTTCTGCACCCTGAGCGCAGTCGGCAGCGGCAGGTGGTGCGGGTAATAGGTCCAGAACACGAAAGCCGCGGCGAACAGGATCGCCGATAACAAGGCGCCCATGAAACGGCGACCGAAGGACAGGACGCTGGCGATCAGCGTGGCGAGGAAGACGAACAGCGCCAGGACGATGACGTAGAGCCAGTCCACGGTCGCCAGATCGATCGGCATGGAATTCATAGCGCTCATTCTCCTACCGGCATTGACGCCGAATGTTAGCCCAGACCCACGATACGGGTCACCCGCGTCCGGTTATTTCCCTTACCCCAGTTTGCCATTATACCAGCGCGCCATGCCAAATCTCCTCATCCTCACCGAAGTCCAGGAATCGATGCGGGCGCGTTATAAGGCCATGCTGCTGGAACAGTTCCCGCAACTGACCATCAACGTGGTCGGCCACCACACCCTGGTAGAGCCCTTTATCGCCGACACCGACATCCTGCTGTGCTTCTCGCCGCCGATGGCCGACCATGTGGTGCGCGACGCGCCCAAGCTGAAGTGGATCCAGGCGCTCGGCACTGGCGTCGACAACATCGTCGACCTGCCCTCGCTCGGTAAAGAGGTGTTGGTGACCAACATCCGCGGCATCCACGGCGCCCCGGTGTCGGAGGCGACGATAGCGTTCATGCTGTCGCTGGCGCGCGACCTGCCGCGTTCGGTGCGCGCGCAGGAGAAAAGCGCCTGGGAGCGCTGGCCATCGGCGCTGCTCGCCGGCAAGACCGTCGGCATTCTCGGCGTCGGCCTGATCGCCGAATACCTCGCGCCGATCTGCAAGACGTTGCACATGACGGTGGTCGGCATCAGCGGCAGTCCGCGGCCGACGCCGGCCTTCGACCGCATGGTGCATCGTGACGATCTGGTGAAGGTCGCGCCCGAGCTCGATTTCCTGATCGCGCTTACGCCGCTGTCGCCGGAGACGCGCGGCATCATCGGCGCGAAGGTATTTTCCGTCATGAAGTCGAGCGCGTTTCTGGTCAATGTCGCGCGCGGCGGCGTGGTCGACGAACCGGCGCTGATCGAGGCGCTGGAAGCCGGCCAGATCGCCGGCGCCGGCCTCGACGTGTTCTCGCAAGAGCCGCTGCCAGCGCGACAATCCGCTGTGGAAGACCAAGAACGTGACGATCTTCTCGCATCTCGGCGGCTACTCGCAGGGCTACGAGGATCGCGCCATGCCGACCATCGCCGGCAACATGCAAAAATTTCTGGCGGGCGACCTCAAGAGCATGATCAACATCGTGCGCAAACCTGCATCCTGGGGAGGATGATCCATGGCTTTGTCGGAACGCCTGAATACGCCGATCTCCACCGCCGAACTCGAACGGCGCTGGCGTCTCGTTCGCGCCGCCATGGAGCGCGAAAAGATCGACGTGCTGCTGATGCAGAACAACAACGACCATATGGGCGGTTACGTTCGTTATTTCACCGACATGCCGGCGACCAACGGCTATCCCAACACGGTGATTTTCCCGCGCGACGGCGAAATGACGGTGGTGTGTCAGGGCCCGTTCGGCGGCGGCGAAGCGACCGCGCAGGGCGACCAGACACAAGGCGACCAGATTTGGCGCGGCGTCGAACGCATCCTGACGACGCCGAGCTATGCCTCGGCCCATTACACCAAGGACTACGACCCCGAACTGGCCGCCAAGGCGCTGGCGCCGTTCCGCAACGCCACCATCGGCTACGTCGGCACCTATCAGATGTCGTTTGCGCTGCTCGATTTCATCAAGCACACCTTTCCCAAAGCGCGTTACATCGACGCCTCCGACATGGTCGACCGCATCAAGGTGATCAAAAGCGCGGAGGAAATGGAACTGGTCAAGCGCGCGGCGCTGATGCAGGACGGCGCCATGGCCGCTGCCTTCGCCGCGGTCAAGCCCGGCATGCGCGATACCGAGGTGGCCGCCGCCGCGCAGCACTACAGCCAGTGCCACGGCAGCGAGAATGGTATTTATCTCTGCGCCTCGATGCCGCTCGGCAGCCCATCGAAATTCGCCAACCGCCACCTGCAGAACCGGGTGATCCAGAAGGGCGATCAGATCGCGCTCCTGGTCGAGGACAACGGGCCCGGCGGCATGTACACCGAGCTCGGCCGCTCCTGCGTGGTCGGTGCCAAGGTACCGCAGGCGATGAAGGACGAACTCGAATTCTGCAAGGCCTCGCGCAAGATGACGCTCGATCTGCTCAAGCCGGGCGCGTCCTGCAAGGACATCTGGGACGCCTTTAACGCCTTCATGCGCAAGAACGGCCGGCCGATGGAGGCGCGGCTTTATTGCCACGGCCAGGGATACGACCTGGTCGAGCGGCCGCTGATCCGCAACGACGAGCCGATGACCATCGAAAAGGACATGAATATCGTCGTCCACCCGACCTATACCCACGCCGGTTATCTCAACTGGTTGTGCGACAATTACCTCATCGGCGGCAATGGGCCGGGCGACCGGCTGCACCAGTTTCCGGAAGAGATCGTCGAAGTCGGATAGCTGCCATGCTCAATTGCGCATGATCTATTCCGAAAACCGGTACCCACTTTTCGGGATCATGCGAGTGGTAAACTTGACCGGCGCCAAAGGGAGCGCAACAAGGCTCTCGGCACAACGTGGAGGAAGTGATGAAAAAGACAATCTTCGGCGCCGCGCTCGCGGCATTGCTGGCGCTGACCGCAACGGCCGGCGCGGCGGGTTTTCCGGACCGCACATTGACCATGGTCATCCCCTTCGCGGCGGGCGGCCCGACCGACGTGCTCGGGCGCATCATGGCACAGTCCATGGGTGAAATTCTCGGCCAGACCGTCATCGTGGAAAACATCGGCGGCGCCGGCGGCATGACCGGCGGCAAGAAAGTGGCCGACGCCAAGCCCGACGGCTACACGATGCTGCTCGGCACCGTCGGCACCCAGGCGCAGGGCCAGACGCTCTACAAGCATCCGCTCTACAACGCGGTCACCGACTTCACCCCGGTCGCGCTGGTCGCCGAGGTTCCGATCGTGTTGATTGCACGGCCCGACTTTCCGGCCAACAACCTGAAAGATTTCATCGCCTACGCGAAGGCCAATGCGTCGAAGATGACCTTCGGTTCGGCAGGCGCGGGCTCGGCCACCCATCTCGGCTGCGTCGTCGCCGATCTGGCGATGGGAGTGAATATCACGCACGTCCCCTACAAGGGCTCGGCGCCGGCGATGACCGACCTGATCAGCGGGCGCATCGACTTCTTCTGCGAGGTGCTGTCCACCGCGAAGGCGCTCATCGATAGCCACAAAGTGAAGGCGATCGCGCTGATGACCAAGCAACGCTCGCCGGTCGAGCCCAACCTTCCGACGGGCGAGGAACAGGGCGTCAAGGGCTTCGAGGCCTACACCTGGAACGCGCTCTTCCTGCCGAAGGGCGCGCCCGCCGACGTCGTCAAAAAGCTCAACGACGCCGCGGTCAAAGCGATGAATTCGGCCGCGGTGAAAGAACGGCTGCAGAAACTCGGCGCCACCGTGGTGCCGGCCGACCAACAGACGCCGGCTTTTCTCGGCGAGTACGTGAAGAGCGAAATCAAGAAGTGGGAAGCGCCGATCAAGGCGAGCGGCGTGAGCGTGAACTAGGATCGCACGCGCCTCGGCGCGCCGGAAAAAGAGTCTGACGATGGCCGACATCAAGATCCTCAATCCCGACGCGCTCGGCAAGCCGCTCGGCCAATATTCGCACATGACCCGCGTGAAGGCGTCGGAGTTCGTCTTCATCGCGGGTCAGGTCGGCGTGCTCAAGGACGGCAACCTCGCCGGCGACGGCGGCTTCGACGCGCAGTGCACGCAGACCTTCGCCAACATCGAGGCAGCGCTCAAATCGGTCGGCGCCGGCTGGGGCAATATCGTCGAGTTCACCACCTATATGGTGCACTCGCAGGACATCCCGAATTTCATGACCTGGCGGCTGCGCGAATTTCCGAAAATGTTCGCCAACGGCGCCTATCCGCCCAACACGCTGCTGATGATCGACCGCCTGGTTCAGGAGCGATTTCTGATCGAAGTGTCGGCGGTCGCGGCGCTGTGAATTGTCATGGCCGGGCATAGCCCGTCTAAGACGGGCGTGAACGCCCTTATGTCCCGGCCAACCCCTGCGGACGGTGCGCACATCGTCGCGGAACAAGGCGTTGAGCGCCGGCACGTCGTTCGAAAGCGGGACCCAAATTCCTTACAGTGAGCGCTCTTGTGCGCATCGCACCGCCCATCCGCCTTGCTCAGATTCAATTGTCAAATAGCCAACGCAGCGCATGCCGGGCTTGCCCGGTATGCGCCAAGGCAAGCGTCATCGCCCGTATTCTTTGCGGCCCCGGGTAGGCCGTCGCCCCTCCCGCTTTCGCGGGGCACTTCTTCTCCCCCGCCACAAGCGAGGGGGTGGCGCGCCAAGCGGCGCGGCCAGTCTCAATGTGCGTGCATCGTTGCCGATGCACGGCGCCTCTCGGCGCGCCACACGCGGCGTTCTCCTTCCGGCGCCGGGCCGCGCTTTCGGCTCTGACTCTTCGGCGTGCCTTTCGATCCTTCGCTGCCGCCACCCTTCACGGGTGAAGCGGCGGACCTACTCGGCCGGCCGAGCCGACCACCGTCAGCGAGCTCCTCGCAGGGGGCCGTAGTACCCCCGGGCGGAGCCCCGGCGCCGCCCGGGTGCAGGGCTGCGAAACCTGCGCGCGGGCGCCGCATCCGGCCCCGCTATCATGACGCCTCATGAGAGCGCCCTCGGCGGACCGAACATGCAAGGATATTATACCTAGGATTAAAGTCTAGAGCCTTGCGACAGAAAGAGGCTGACAGTCCGAATTGCGGAGAAGAGCGGACACTCTGCGCACAGGAGGTAAGGGGCCATCTCGCCTATCCACCCCCCACCAACTCACCCACCCTCTTCCCGAACGCATCCGTGCCCAGCGGGCCGCCCAAATCGGACGTGCGCCACTCAGGCTTCGCGATCGCCGCGTCGAGCGCGGTTTCGATCGCCTGCGCCGCGTCGACAAGCTTCTTCTCCCCGCGCCGCTCGCCGAGCCAGGCGAGCAGCATCGCCGCCGAGCCGATCAGCGAGGCCGGATTGGCGACGTTCTTGCCGGCGATGTCGGGCGCCGAACCGTGCTGCGCCTGGGCGACGCCATGCGCGTCGCCGGCGTTGAGCGAGGCGGCGAGACCCAGGCTCCCGGAAATCTCGCTCGCCTCGTCGGAGAGAATGTCGCCGTACATATTGGTGGTGACGACGACGTCGAACTGGCTGGCGTCACGTACCAGAAGCGCCGCCATGGCGTCGATGATGCGCTCCTCGTATTTGACCTGCGGGTAACGCGCAGCCACCGCGCGCACGCATTCGAGGAAGAGCCCGTCGGAGACACGCAGCACGTTCGACTTATGCACGGCGGTGACTTTTTTGCGCCGCTGCATCGCCAGCTTGAAGGCGGACTTCGGCTATCCGCGTCGAACCGAGCCGCGTGATCTTGCGCACGGCGAGTGCGAGATCGGGCGTCGGCATGAATTCGCCCGGGCCTAAGAACATCGAGCGGTCGGCGTAGAAGCCCTCGGTGTTCTCGCGCACGATGACGAGATCGACCGGCTTGCCGCAGCGCGGCGGAAAACCCTCGCGCGAGCGCGCCGGGCGGATGTTGGCGTAGAGGTCAAGGCCTTTACGCAATTCGCCGGAGGGATTGCGGCCGCCTTCGGCGACCGGCGGGTATTCGTTGTGCGACACCGGGCCGAGCAGCACGCCGTCCGCGGCTTTGGCTTGTCCATGACCGCCGGTGGCAGCGTGGTGCCGGTCGCGCGATGCGCCGCCCAGCCGACCGCCGCCGTCTCGAAGGCGAGACCGAGGTCGAATTTGGCGTCAGCCGCGCGCAGCACGGCAAGCGTCGCCGCCATGATCTCCGGACCGATGCCGTCGCCTTCCAGCACCAGCAGATCGATTGCATTTTTTGCACGTTGCTCGTTCATGGCTACGCCAACTCTCCGCTTGCCGGTGGCGTTTCTATCACATCGCGGGAATTCGGCTCGGCCTTTCCGGCAGGCCCCGCGCCGCTTGGCCTGTGGTATCGCATGGCCTAAGCTATGCCCAAACGGTATAGGTGAAAGCGGGCGCTCATGGAGCTCAAAGAACTGCGCAATTTCATGCAAGTCGCGCGCGCCGGCAGCGTCAGCCGCGCGGCGGAGGAATTGCGCCTGGCGCAGCCGGCGCTGAGCCGCCAGATCAAGAAATTGGAGCACGAGCTCGGCGTTTCGTTGTTTACCCGGCACGGCCGCGGCGTGCGCCTCTCCGCCGCCGGTTCGCTGCTGCTCGAGCGCGCCGAGGCGATCGCGCATCTGGTGCATCAGACCAGCGAAGAGATCAAGGACAATCGCTCGCCGCAGCGCGGCCGCATCGTGCTCGGCGTGCCGCCGGCGGCCGGACGCATCCTTATCCCGCATTTCGCCGAACGCTTCCAGAAGGCCTGGCCGCAGACGACACTGCACATGCGCGAAGGCGTCGCCAGTTCGCTGCAGGAGTGGCTGGTCGAGAAGCGGCTCGACATCGCCATGCTGCACAACCCGCCGCACCTCGAAACGCTTGATATCAGCCCTCTTCTGACCGAACGCATGTGGGTGATCGGCCCGCCCGTGCGGCACGGCAGGAGCCGCAAGCCGCGGGCAAGCTTTCGCATCGGCGACCTCGGTGAGCTGCCGCTGATCCTGCCCAACATGGCGCACGCCAACCGGCGGCTGGTCGAGAACGCCGCGGTCGAGCATGGGGTGCGGCTGCGCATCAAGATCGAGGCCGACAGCGTCGCCTTCGCCAAGGCCTTGGTCGCGAACGGCCTCGGCTACACCATTTTGACTTACGCCGCGGTGCAGGACGAAGTCGAGCGCAAGGCGCTGACGATCTATCCGATCGTGCGCCCGACGCTCTCGACCAGGGTCACGATCGTGACGCTGCGCGACAAACAATTGCCGAAGGCGACACGGGACGCGAGCGCCTTGCTGCACGAAGTCTGCCGCGCGCTGGTGCGCAGCAAACAATGGGCGGGGGCGCAGTTGTCTCGATAGCCGTACGCGCGGTAGTCGCCGCGTCAATCGCACTTTGCCTGCCATGCCGAAAGAGTATCGCCGGAGAACTTTCAAAGCCGGCCGCGCTCGGCTACCCTTGGCGGGCCCAAGAACAAGCGGAGCCCCGCCGGTCAGCCGCCGGCGCGCATCGGCTTCGTAACAACAAATTTTGGAGGACGCCCTTGAAAGCCATCCGATCGCTGCTGCTTGGACTTGCATTGCTGTGCCCCGCCTCCGCTATGGCGCAGGATTTTCCCAATCGGCCGATTCACCTGATCGTACCCTTCCCGCCCGGCGGGCCGAACGACATCATCGCCCGTGTCGTTGGTAAGCGGATGTCGGAAATCCTCAAGCAGACCATCGTCATCGACAATCGCGCCGGGCAAGGCGGCGTGCTCGGCACCGACATGGTCGCCAAATCGGCGCCTGACGGCTACACGATCGGCATTGTCAGCGCCGGCGCATTGGCGATCAGCCCCAGCATGGAGAAGGTCGCCTACGATTCGCTGAAGGATTTGCAGCCGGTCACGCTGGTCGCCAAGGTCCCCGAGATGCTGGTGGTCGCGACCAGCGTCCCTGCCCACAACATGGCTGAGCTGGTGGCGCTCGCTAAAAAAGAACCGGGCAAGCTCAACTTCGCCTCGTCTGGTGCCGGCAGCATGCCGCACCTCGCCGGCGAATTGCTCAAGCTCACCGCCAAGATCGATATCACCCACGTGCCCTATCGCGGCGCCGCGCCGGCGGTCAACGATCTGCTCGGCCAGCAGGTGCAGATGGTATTTCTCGATCTGCCGATCCTGCTGCCGCAGATCAAGGCCGGCAAGCTGAGGCCGATCGCCGTCGGCTCGCCAACGCGTGTTCCCAGCGCGCCCGACGTTCCGACCACCGCCGAAGCCGGTATGCCGAATCTGCTCACCGAGAACTGGTACGGCATGGTCGCGCCGGCGAAGACTCCGCCGCAAATCGTCGCCGTGCTCAACAAGGCCGCTGTCGAGGCGATGAAGGATAAGGAAGTGGTCTCCAAGCTTTCCAGCCAGGGCGCGATTTTGGTCGGCGACACGCCTGACCAGTTCCGCGCCTATATCGCCAGCGAAACCAAGAAATGGGCGACGGTGATCAAGGATGCCGGCGTGCCGGTGACCAAATAAGACGGGGTTCGTCGCGGCTCTCATCGGCCGGTAAAGTGCCTTAATGGCGTCCTCGCCTGAAACATTCGTGCTGCGCATCGACGCCGACTTCGCCGTTCGGCCGCAAGGTGCGCATGGCGATCGCCGCGCTGGGCTTGAGCGACCGCGTGATGCTCATGCCGGCCGATCCGCTCGACGACAACGACACGCTGCGGCAGCAGAATCCGCTCGGCAAAATGCCGTGCCTGGTGCGCGCCGACGGCAGCGCCATCTACGACAGCGGCGTGATCGTCGAATTCTTGGCCGATGTCGCCGGTTCCGACCGCCTGCTGCCGGCGCGCGGCGAGGCCCGCTTCAAGGCGCTCACGCGCGCGCGGCTCGCCGACGGCATCTTGGACGCTTCGATCCTGATCGTTTACGACAGCCGCTTCCGCCCCGGTGAGCCGCCGGCGGAACGCTGGCTCGCGCATCAGCGCGGCAAGATCATGCGCGGCCTTGCCGCCTTCGAGAAGGCGCCGCCGGACCCGGAAAATACCGATATCGTCTCCATCGGCTTATCATGCGCGCTCGGCTATCTTGACTGGCGCAAGCAGGTGGATTGGCGCGCCGCCTACCCCGGCCTGGTCGAATGGCTGAGCCGGTTCAGCGCGCATGAGCCCGCCTTCGAGCGGACGCGCGCGCCTACGTCGTAAAGGATTGCCATGGCCCAAACCGCGGATGTCCCCGCCGTCCTCCCATCCTGGACGGCAACGCCGAGCAGGCCGAAACTGAAGCTGCCGCCCGGTTCTTGCGACGCCCACGTGCACGTGTTCGGGCCGCGCGCGCGATATCCCTTCGGCGGCAGCTATGTGCCGTCCGATGCGCCGAAAGAGACGCTGTTCACGCGTCATGAGTTTCTCGGCATCGAGCGCTGCGTCATCGTGCACAGCGCCGCGCATGGCTTCGACCTTGCCGCCACCGCCGACGCGCTCGCCGCCAAACATGGCGCCTATCTCGGCGTCGCACTAATGCCTGTCGATGTCGCCGATGCCGAGCTCAAGCGCCGCGACGCACAAGGCTTCCGTGGCGTGCGCTTCCACTACATGGATCACCTCGGCAAGGGCGCGCCGATCGACGCGGTGATCAAGTTCGCCGGCCGGCTCGCCGATATCGGCTGGCATCTGCAGATCCATATGGCGGCCGATCGCGTCGGCGAACTGACGCCGGCGCTCAGGCGCTCGCCCGTGCCGGTCGTCATCGATCACATGGGCCGGATCGATGCCTCGCGCGGCCTTGACCAGGAGCCGTTCCGCAATTTGCTCAGACTGATGGAAGATCCGAAATTCTGGGTCAAAGTGAGCGGCGCCGATCGCGCGACGCGGCAAAATCCACAATCTGGCCCGCCCTATGCCGATGCCGTGCCATTCGCCCGCAAACTGGTCCAGGAATTCGGCGACCGCTGCGTCTGGGGCACCGATTTTCCGCATCCCAATCTCGACGGGCCTATTCCCGACGACGGCGTGCTGGTCGACCTGCTGATGCAGATCGCGCCCAAGCCCGCTGAGTTGCAGGCATCTGATGGTCGACAATCCGCAGCGATTCTACCGCTTCGGCAAGCTCGGCCCCGCCAAGGAGGCATGATCATGAGCGGACGTTTGCAGGACAGGATCGCCATCGTCACCGGCGCCGGCTGCGTCGGCCCGGGCTGGGGCAACGGCCGCGCCACCTGCGTGCGCTTTGCCGAGGAAGGCGCCAAGATTTTCGCCGTCGACCGCAATCTCGACAGCGTCGTCGAGACGGTCGAGCGGGTGAAAGCCGCCGGCGGCGAGATCGTGGTGCAGCATTGCGACGTGACCGACAGCGCCTCCATCGCCGCCATGGTGAAGGCCTGCCTCGACCGCTTCGGCCGCATCGACATTCTCGTCAATAACGTCGGCGGCTCGGCCCACGGCGGACCGGTCGAAATGCCCGAGGAGGTCTGGGAAGGTCAGATCGACTACAATCTCTCGAGCGTCTTTCTCACCTGCAAGCACGTGCTGCCGGTCATGGAGAAACAAAAGTCGGGCGCCATCGTCAACGTCGCCTCGACCTCGGGCATCCGCTTCACCGGCGCCAACCAGGTCGGCTATGCCGCGACCAAAGCCGGCGTGATCCAGCTGTCGCGCGTGGTGGCCGTGCAGTACGCCGCCAAGGGCATCCGTGTGAATACCGTCGTGCCGGGGCAACTGCACACGCCGATGGTGGAGGCGCGCCTTGCCAAGCAGCGCGCCGGCGGCGACGTCGAGGCGCTGCTGAAGCAACGCGTCGCCCGTATTCCGGCGGGCTTCATGGGCGACGGCCGCGACACAGCCAATGCCGCGCTGTTTCTCGCTTCCGACGAGGCGCGATTCGTCACCGGCACGGAGATCATCGTCGACGGCGGCATGACGGTGCGCTGCGATTAACTTTCTCGCCGATTTGAGCAAATGAAGGTCCCGTGAACGTGCGTTCATGGAACGTCTCACCGCGTTTTGAATTGAACCCTTGGGGAATACCGACACTATGAAAACACCCCAGGAGGATTCTAATGCGCAATATTACTTTGGCGATTGCAGCGCTTGCTGCAATCGCATTCGTTCTACCAATCATCCCGGCAAGCGCCGAAAATGCGGTCATCATCAAGACCGACCGCGATCACGATCGTGATTGGCAACGCCATCACCACCACAAGAAAATTGTGGTGCTGCACCACAAGAACATTGTGGTGTTGAAGACGCATCATGATCGCGACCACGACCACGACTAGTTCGCTACGCAACGGCCCCTCACCGGGGCCGTTGTTTTACCCGGAAACGGCGGATTACTTGTTCAGCCACCGCCGCGCAAAGCCTAACAATCCCTGCGGCAAGAAAATGATCATGGCGATGAAGATGAAGCCGAGCGGGATCAGGTACGGGAACTGATCCCCGAAAATGCGCGACATCAGTTCGCGCAACAGCTGGAAAAATCCGGCGCCGACGATCGGCCCGACCAGCGTGCCGATGCCGCCCATGACATTGAAGATCACTGTGTCGCCCGAGGTGACGAAGAAGACGAAATCCGGCGCGGCGAACTCGTTCTGGATGGCGTAGAGCACGCCGGCAAGCCCCGCAAACAATCCGGACAGCATCACCGCGACGATCTTGTAGCGCTCGACCGGATAGCCGATGGCGCGGGTGCGCGCCTCGTTCTCGCGGATCGATTGCAGCACCATGCCGAACGGCGAACGGGTGACGCGGCGCAGGATCAGGTAGGAGCCCGCGACCAGCGCCAGCACGAACCAATGCATCGTCTGGGTGGTGAAGCGCACGTCGACGAGGAACGGTATGGAAAAATGCGGCCGGGTGAAGATCAGCCCGTTCTCGCCGCCGGTGACCGCCGTCCAGGTGAAGATGATGACATAGAAGATCTGCGAGAAAATCAGCGTGGTGATGGCGAAATAGATGTCGCGCAGGCGCGTCGAGAAATAGGCGACGAACAGCGCGACGCAAGCCGCGCCGACGAGGCCCATGAAGATCGCGGCCCACAAATTCGGCGGGCTGGTGTGCAGCAAGGCGCCGGCCGCGCCATACATGCCGAGCCCGAAGAAGGCCGAATGGCCGAACGAGATCATGCCGGTGTAGCCGATCAACAGATCGGACGACATCGCCAGCAGGCCCCAGATCAGGATCTCGGTCAGGAACCTCGCCCAGAATACCGGCAACACCAGCGGCGCCACGATGAGCACCGCCATGACCCCGCAGAAACCGATCCAATAAACGGCCGTGTGGCTCAATCCGGGTTTGCTGAGCGGCATGGGTTTGTCGAGCGGCGCGGTTGTCATTTTGGTGTCGCGAATAGGCCGGTTGGACGAAACAGCAAAGTGAGGATCAGCACGACGAAGGAAACAATCACCGCGCGGGACGGGTCAACCCAGATCGCGGCGTAGGCTTCGAGCAGGCTGACGAAGATCGCGGCGGCGATCGAGCCGCCGAGGTTCCCCATGCCGCCGACCACGACGACGATGAAGGCCTTGAGCACCCAGTCGAGACCCATGGTGTGGTTGATCGAGCCGAGCGGGCCGAACAACACGCCGCTCGCCGCCGCCATGGCGGCGCCGATGGCGAACACGCCGGTGTAGACCCACGGCACCGGAATGCCCATCGCCTGCGCCATCACACGGTCCTGCGTGGTGGCGCGGATCCAGATGCCGAACTTGCCGTATTTAAGGAACAGCCAGAAGCCGCCGATGATGGCGGCCGAAAGCGCCGCGATGACGATGCGGTACCAGGGATATTGCAGGTAGAACAGATTGAAATGGGAGGTGATCGGCTCGGGCAGCTTGCGCGACACCGGGCCGAACTCCCAGAGCGCGAAGTTCTGCAGGATCAGCGAAATGCCGAAGGTGACGAGAATGGTGTTGAGCGGCTCGCGCCCAATCAGCGGCCGCAAGGTGACGACCTGCAAGGCCGCGCCGAGGATGGCGACGATCAACGTGGCGACGATGAGAGCCAGCCAGAAGTTTCCGGTCGTCGCCATCACCACCACGCCGAGATAGGCGCCGAGCATGAACAATTCGCCGTGCGCGAAATTCACCACGTCCATGATGCCGAAGATCAGCGTCAGGCCGGAGGCGACCAGCGCCAGAATCAGGCCGCTGACGATGCCGTTCACGGTCTGAATCAATAACAGGTCGAGCGGGAAGTTCTGGAAGAACTGGATCACCGCGTCCATCGCTCAGACTCCCAGATACTGCTTGATGACCGGGTCGTCGACCTTGAGGTCGGAGGCCGCGCAATGATGGCGCACTGCCCCCTTCTCCATGATGTAGATGCGCTGGCTCGCCTGCAAAGTGAGCGGCACGTTCTGCTCGACCAGCAGGATGGCGACGCCTTCATTGTGTAACACCTCGATGATCTCGCGGATCTGCGAGACCATGCGCGGCATCAGCCCTTCCGTCGGCTCGTCGAGCAAAATGATCTTCGGCTCCAGCATCATGGCGCGGGCGATCGCCAGCATCTGCTGCTCGCCGCCCGACAGTGTGCCGCCCGGCTGGCTGCGCCGTTCGGCCAGCCGCGGGAAGTATGTGAACGCCTTGTCGAGCAATTCCTTCCTGCGCTCGTCGCTGACGCCGTTGCGGTCGAACCCCGTCCGCAGGTTCTCCATTACCGTGAGCAGACGGAAGATACGGCGGTCCTCCGGCACGTAACCGATGCCGAGCCGCGCCAGGCGATGCGGCGCGAGGCCGGTTATGGCGGCGCCATCGAGAAGAATTCGACCCTGGCTCGGCTGCACCAGGCCCATGATCGACTTCAGGGTCGTACTTTTGCCGACGCCGTTGCGGCCGAGCAGCCCGACCACCTCGCCGGGGCCGACTTCGAGCGAGACGCCGTGCAGGATGTGGCTTTTGCCGTAATAGGTGTGCAGGTCCTCGACGCGGACCAGCGGCTCGCTGCTGATGTCGACGGCGGCGCTCATGTCTTGAGATAGACCTCCTGCACCTTGGGATTGCGCTGGATTTCCTCCGGAGTGCCGTCGGCGAGAACGGCGCCGTAATGCAGCACGGTGATGCGGTGGCAGAGCTCCATCACCACATGCATGTCGTGCTCGACGATGAGGATGGTCAAATTCTTCTTCGCGACGCGGCGCACGAGCTGCATCGTCTCGTGCGTTTCGGCCGCGCTCATGCCCGCGGTCGGCTCATCGAGCAGCAGCAGCGCGGGTTCGGTGGCGAGCGCGATGCCGATCTCGAGGTTGCGTTGTTCGCCGTGCGACAGGTTGGCGGCGAGCTCGTCGGCTTTGCCCAGCAGCCCGACCGAATCGAGCGCGGCTTCGGCCTTCTCATTGATGTCCGGGAAGCTCTTATGATCGCGCAGCAGGTTCCAGCCGTGCCGGCGCGACTGCGCGGCGATGCGCACGTTCTCCAGCGCCGAGGCGTTCGGCATGATGTTGGTGATCTGATACGAACGCGCGACGCCCTTTTGCGAGATCGCATTGGGGGGCAGGCCGGTGACGTCCTCGCCGTTGAAAACGATTCGGCCAGATGAGGGCCGCAGCACGCCGGTCAAACAGTTGAAGAAGGTGCTCTTGCCGGCGCCGTTCGGCCCGATGATGGCGCGGACCTCGTCGCGGGCCACCTCGAAATTGACCTCGTTGAGCGCCGAAAGTCCGCCGAAGCGGACGGACAGCATCTGGGTCTTCAGAATGGGGGCCGATGCGGCTCCCCGGCTCTGCGCCGGGGAGCCAATGACGGTCGACTGTTGCACGCGCACCTACGCCGCGGGGAAGTGGCACGCCGGCGGCACCAGGGTCTTGTCCTTCGGCACCGCTTGGAGAAGTTTGTAGTCGCCGTTGTGAACCTCGAAGATGAACTCGGTCAGGAAGGCTTGGTGGTCAGCCTTGCGCAAGGTCTTGTCGCCCTGCGGGAAGTCGTCGCTCAGCTTGACCTCAAGACCCTCGAGCGCCTCGATCAGCTTCATGGTGTCCTTGCGGCTGTCGAACTTCGACTTTTCCATGGCGATCTTCATCGCGTTCAAGGCTTCGTAGTTCGACTGCACGTATTTGTCCGGGCGCGGACCGCTCGGATCGACTTTGACCAGCCGCTTCTTGGCCTCGTCGAAGAACTTACGGTGCGAGGGCGTGTCGAGCGGGCCCTGGAACACCGGGATGTAGCGGTTGATGGCGGTGAAGCCGTCGACCTTGTGGCCCTGCGCCGACAGATTGGTCGGCTCGGTGATCGAGCCGTCGCCGGCCATTTTATACTTCTTGCTCAAGCCGAGATCGTAGGCCTGGTTGACCAGCGTCACGCCGTCCTTGCCGAAGAAGATGCCGAACAGACCGTCGAAATTGCCGGAGATCTTCGACAGGAACGGCGTCATGTCGGGCGTGCCGAGCGGAATACCAGTGGTGCCGACCACTTCGCCGCCGTTCTTCTTGATTTCCGCGGCATAGGCGTCGCGCGTCGACTGGCCCCAGGAGTAATCGGCGTAGACCAGGTGCCACTTCTTGCCCATCTTGGCGAGCGTCGGCCCCATGGCGACCGCCTGCGCCGGCGCGAAGTCGTGCAGGCGGAAGGTGTAGCGGTTGCAAGCGCTCGTGGTCAGCGTGGTGTCGAGACACACGCTGATCATGTTGACGATCTTGGCCTCCTGCCACACCGGCATGCAGGCAAGACAGATATTGGAGAGGAAGCCGCCGACGTGGACGTCGATGTTGTCCTCTTCCACCAGTTTTTGACTCTTCCGGCGCCCGACATCGGGCTTGAACTCATCGTCCACCAGCACCAGTTCGACCGGCCGGCCGTTGATGCCGCCGTTCGCATTGATGCGATCGGCCGACATTTGCAGGCCGACCACCGCGGTCTTGCCGCCGATGGCGCCGGGACCCGACAGCGGCTGCTCGGAACCGACCTTGTAGGCCTTGGCGGCCCCGAAAGCGGCGCGCCAGGGCGCCGGCACCAGCATCATCGCGCCGATGGCGCCGCCGCCCCAGCCGACGACACGGCGGCGCGTGACCTTGCCGCTGTACCAGAAGTCCTGCGCCCAGGCCTCGTCTTTCCACTTTTCAGTCATTGCCAGTCCTCCCTCCAGGATCCGATTATTCGAATAGAAAAGCGCGCGCCCGCGCAGCCGCGCGGGCGTCGAAACATTGTCAGCAAGCCGTTGTCGGAATACGCGGCAACGCCGCCCGGCGCGCCAGCGGGCGCTTCGCGCCCAACAAGCACCGCCACAAGCCCGAACACCGCACGCCCCACCGTGCCGGCACAAGGCCGCATCGCCAATTCCTCCCTGCCGGCCCTTCAAGGGCTCTTGGCCTTATGAGTGTCATAAGCAAACGCGATCCTGACGCAAGTTTCAACCGCTATTTCAATATGGATGCATGGCCGCTCACATGGTCGGATGCTGCCCGCCGATTGTGCAGACCCTCGAACCGCGCGGCCGTCAATGGTAGGCTTCGCGCCGCACATCTTTGGTTTCGATCATTGGACGAGAGGCTGATGACGGTTACGCCTATGCGCCGTGACGATGCGCCGCCGCCCGGCAGCGGCCTGGCGGCGCGGCTGGCCATCCGCGCCGACAAGCGTCGCGGACCGACCGCCGGCCTCGCGCCGGGATTTGTGCAGGGTAATCTGGCCATTCTGCCGCAGACGCTCGCCGCCGATTTCCTGCGTTTCTGCCAGCTCAACCCGAAATCATGCCCGCTGATCGGCATGTCGGCGCCGGGCGATCCGCGCGTGCCGGCGCTCGGCGAAGACCTCGACATACGTACCGACCTGCCGCGCTACCGCGTCTGGCGCAACGGCGGACTGGTGGCGGAGCCAGCAGACGTACGCGATTTCTGGCGCGACGATCTGGTGAGCTTTGTCATCGGCTGTTCGTTTTCCTTCGAGGAAGCGCTGGTGAGCGACGGCATCGAACTGCGCCACATCACGCGGGGCTGCAACGTGCCGATGTACCGCACCTCGATAGCCACGGCTGCGGCCGGGCCGTTCCACGGACCGATGGTGGTGTCGATGCGGCCGATGACGCCGGCAAACACGATCCGCGCCGTGCAGATCACCACGCGCTTTCCGTCTGTGCATGGCGCGCCGGTGCATATCGGCAAGCCGGAGCTGATCGGCATCAAGGACATCATGCAGCCCGACTACGGCGATGCCGTCGAGGTGCGTGACGACGAATTGCCGGTGTTCTGGGCCTGCGGGGTGACGCCGCAATCGGTGATCGCGACGGTGAAGCCGGACTTCTGCATCACGCATTATCCGGGCAGCATGCTGGTGACCGACCGGAAGAATACGGAATTTGCGATTATGTGATACATCCGCTCGTCCCCGCGAAAGCGGGGACCCAGGGGCGACAAACCGCGTAGTCCGACGATTGACGCTCTGGATTCCCGCTTACGCGGGAATGAGCGGGCTCTTTGCTACGCCGCGTCGCGGGCGTTCTTGTCGAGCAGACCGGCTTCGATCAAGGCCAGGCGAATGCGCCAAATCTCAGCGCGCTCAAGCTTGACCAGCGGCGGGCGCACCACGGCGCGCGGCAATTTGCCGAGCAGCACCAGCGCCTCCTTCATGCGGTTGTGCATGTCGACGAAGGGGTCGGCGTAGAACACGCGCGCGGTCGGCTCGATGCGGTCGGCAAGAACTTTCGCTTCGGCCAAATCATTGGCCTGCACGGCACGGAACAGCCGCGCCTGCAAATCGGCGATGACGCTGCCCGAGCCGGACAGCAGACCGTTCGGCCCCATGACCAGCGACGCGAACAGCCACGATGAATGAGTGGTGAGCACGTTCACAGGCCGAGAAAGGTTTTGCAGGGTGTCGATGTGCCACTGGTGGTGCGGCACGTTGCCGATCCAGTCCTTGATGGCGCGGATCGACGGGATCTCCTCGCACATGCGCAGCAGCGTTTCCTTCGGATAGCCCTGCCCGGTCGCCAGCGGATACTGGAACACGATCAGCGGCAGATCGGTGGCGTCGGCAATGCGCTTGAAATGCGCCAGCGCCATCGCCGCATTCTGGCCGAGCGTGAACGGCGCCGGCGGGAATACCAACAGCGCCGAGGCGCCGCCTTCATCCGCCATGCGCGCCAGCCGTGCGGCTTCGAGACTGCCGTCGGCCCAGATGCCGTTCACGAGCGGCAGTTTGGCGCCGATCTCATCCTGGGCGATGTCGAGCACGCGGCGCTGTTCGTCGAAAGTGCAGGAGGCAACTTCCGTCGAATGCGCATTGATAGTAATGGCGGTGAGGCCCTCGACGGCGGCGACGTCGCGCAGATGCTTGCGGAAGCTCGCTTCGTCGATCGACAGATCGTTTTCGAACGGCAGCAGCGCCGCCGGGATCACGCCCATGGGAACATAATTCTTGTGCCGAGACATCAGGCCGCTCCTTTTAAACCGCCGCCTTCACGCGCGATTCCACTTCGCCGGTATAGCCGAATTCGGCCGACAGCCGGTCGGCGGCCGCGCGCACCAGCCGCGCGCGCTCGTGCAAGGCATCGATCGACAGCCGCCAGACCGGGCCGGAAATGCCGATAGCGCCCATCACGCGGCCGCTGAAATCGCGCACCGGCACCGCCGCGCAGCGCACTTCCGGATCGAATTCGCCGTCATCGATGGCGAGACCCGAACGCCGCACTTCGGCGACCTCACGCGCCAACTGCTCGGCCGAGGTGACCGACTTCGGCGTACGCGCTTTAAGCTCGGCGCGGTGCAGATAGCCATTGAACTGATCGCGGGCCAAGGCGGCCAGCATGATCTTGCCGAGCGCGGTGCAATGGGCCGGCCGCACCACGCCGACGCGGTCGGTCAATTGGAAGGCGCCCGGCCCGCTAGTGCGCGCCAGGACCACTACGGCGTCGCCCATCGGCACCGAAAAATGCGCGCTTTCGCCGCTGTCGCGCGCGAGATCTTCGAGCACGGGCGTGGCGAGGCTCATCATCTCGATCTCGTCGAGGGCACTCGCGGCGAGCGCAAACAGCGGCCGGCCGATGCGGTAACGCTTGGTATCTTGAAGTTGGCGCACATAGCCGAGCGACACCAGCGTTTTCACCAGATGGAAGGTGGTCGAATTGTGAAGGCCGACGCGCTTCGACAATTCCGCGAGCCCGATGCCGTCGCGGCAGCGCGCGATTTCCTCAATAATGGCGAAGCCGCGACCGATCGACTGCACGCCGGCCGGCCGCGCGACGGCGCCCTCGCCGGCCTCGGCAAAGCGGGACCGCGATGGCCGGCCACTCGCCGGTTTACGTTTGGCATGCGCTGCCACCTGATCAATCCTCCGTCGCCGCGGCTCGCGATCCGCCGCCGATGCCGTTCAACGATTTACGATTATTTGCGGTTGCGATAATGCGATAGGGACTTTAACCATATCGGTGACGGATCGACAATATCGCCCCGCCCTTCCCGCCGGAGACCCCGATGCAATCCCCCCAAGCCTTCACGCTTGCCGCCCACGGCGCGCATATGCCGGCGATCGGCTACGGCACTATGGAATTGCCGGAGCGCGGGCCCGAACTGGTCGCCTCCGCCATCAAATGCGGCTATCGCCTGATCGACACCGCGCGCAAATACGGCACCGAGGAAAAGGTCGGCGAAGGCATCCGCCTCAGCGGCATCGCCCGCAAGGACCTGTGGGTCACCACCAAAGTGACCGAACTGGACGCGCGCGAGGCCGATTTCCTGCGCTCGGCGGAGACCAGCCTGAAGGCGCTTGGGCTCGACTACGTCGATTTATTGCTAGTGCATTGGCCGCAGCCCAAGGTGCCATTCGCTGAGACGCTCGGCGCGCTGGCGAAGGCCAAGCGCAGCGGCATGACGCGTCACATCGGCGTGTCGAATTTCACCATCTCCATGCTCGACGAGGCGGTCAAGGTCTGTCCCGAGCCGCTGATCACCAACCAGATCGAATACCACGCCTATTTGCCGCAGGACCGCATGCTGGCGGCGCTCAAACGGCACGGCATGATCTTGACCGCCTATTGCCCGATGGCGCGCGGCAAGCTGCTCGACGATCCGGTCGTCGGTGAAATCGCCAAGGCGCACGGCAAGACGATCGGCCAGGTCTGCCTGCGCTGGCTGATCCAGCAGCCGATGGTCGCCGCCGTGCCGCGGCCGCTGGAAGAAGCGCATATCGAGGAAGATCTCAACGTGTTCGATTTTTCGCTGAGCGAGGACGAGATGCGGCGGATGTCGGCATTGCGCGGCCGTCGCCTCCGCATCGCCAATCCGCCCGAGCGCGCTCCAGCGTGGGATGTGGAGACGGTTGGCTAGCCGCCGCGCCTGACGGATGGAATGGCGCGGATCGGTTTAGAGGAAGGGCTCCGCTCGCTTGATCAATTCGTCGAGCCCGGCCTCGTTCTTGTTGCGCGGCTTGCCGGGATGAATGATCGAGATCTGGCAGTTCTCGGCGGCTTCCACGAGCTGACGATAGGTTCCGGCATTCACATCCTTGATGAAGGCCTGTTTGTTGGCGTCGTAGCCGAACATCTTGTCATTGATCTGCGTGCACTCGTTGCAGCTGGTGCAGCGCGCCGTCTCGATATAGGCATCGTCCGACACCTTTTCCGGCGCCGCTTCCGCGGCGGCGGGCGCGGCAACGGCGGCAGCCGGTGCGGCCGGCGCCGCGACCGGCGCGGCAACCACCGTACTTGTCTGCTGGCTCGCGGCGGCCGCGGCCTGCGCCTGCTCGGCCCAAACTTTCCGCTCCCGTTCGAGCACTCTTGCCGCGTGCGAATTATGCACGCCGCCCAGTTCCTGCAGGCTGCGCCAGGCGTCGGCGCAACGGCGCGCCTCGCGCACCAGCGCGTCGTTGACGATCACTTTCTGCAGGCGATTGTCAGCGTCGACCATCAACAGGCACGGCACCTTGTCGGCGAGGTCTTTCGCCGCGCGCGTCAGGAATTCGGCGACCGGCATGAGGTCGGCGGTCCACTTGGCGCGCGCGACCTTGGCAAAATACTTTGCGCAGCGCGGGTCGCAGGCGGCGAAGTCGACCAGCGTGAAGGCGACGTTCTCCGAAATCAGCTGCTGCTCCGCGTCTTCATAGTCGACGCGCTGCACCGGCCAGTCGACGTCGACTTGACTGTTGGTGGCAAGTGAGAACCGCGACGCCCAGTCGGCGCCAGCCGACGGATCGTAGACGAACGTCGGGAATGCCCGCGATTCGGCCGCCGCGGCAGCCGCAAGATACGGCGGCAGGCTGCCGCCGTTGGCGCCTGAAAAAATGCTGAATACGGCCGGTCCGCGATAGGCAAGCCCACGTTGAATCTGTTCGCGGAGTTGAACCAGATTGGAGCTGCTCGACTGCAGCACAAAGGACGCGCCCAAGCCGATCGCCGCGCTGGCCAGTTCCCGCCCGCGCAGGCCCGCGATGACGTAGTCGTCGCGCAGCGGCGATAGTTCCAGAAGATCGTCGGTCTGCACGACCAGTTTGGCCGGCATACCGGCGACGAAAGCGCGCAAAATCAGATCCGTTTCCGCCGCGCGCAGGTCGTCGGCGCCGACGCAAATCAGATAATCGGGAAAGGCCGCGATGTCGTCGGCATCGAGGCCGTTGTCGCCGAAACCGGCGAAGAAGGTGTCATGACGCGCTTCGCTGTATTCGCCGTCCGTTTCGAGCTTGGCAACCGCCATCGCCTTGGCGAGTTCGGTCATTTTCGGGAGCCGCTCGCGGTAGGCGGCGACGGCTTCGGTGCAGGAGTTAAAAGTAAACGAGTAAGGCTCGGCAGCGCCGATCCACTTGTCGCTGTCGGTGCCCGGCGGAACAAAGCGTTGCGTGCGGAGCGCAGCGAGCAGCCCGCGGATACGCTGGCGGCGCTTTTCCGCCATCGGCACATTGACCGTGGACGCGGTCAGCATGCGCGACATGGCGGCGAAATCGAAGGCCGCCCGGTGCGCCGAACCGATCGAGGCCTGCAGACGTTCCGCGCTCATCCCTTCCTTCGAATTTCCGAAATCCGCGGTCAGGATGTCGGAGAGCTTCATGATGAGCTTGTTGATCTCGGCGCGGAATTTCTGCACCTTGCGGTTCTGCAGACCCTGCCAGGCATGCCGGAACAGCCTGAACGGCATCGCCTTGTCGCAGTCGATGACCTCGCCGTCCTGCTTGAGCGCGGCGCGCAGGCTTTTCACGCTTTTCGCCAACAGATCGTCACTCTTTACCCCCATGCTGGCGGCGGCGGCATCGCAAAGACTGGACAAAGTCCCGGTAGCGCCTCCCGCGACCAGCTTGCGCACCTCGCGCTCGAGCCGGCTGGCATGCTTGCGCAGGCGCTCGCCGTCACCATCCGCCGCGGCCGCCTGAGCCGCGGCGTCGAACAGCGCGGACAGCGATTGCGCCGATTGCCCGTCGCCGCCCGAAAGCAGCACCAGCGGGAAGTCGTAGCGCAGCGTCGTCAGGTCGCGGTAGCCGGCGAAAATCGCCGGCTGCAGATCACTACGGGCCAGCGCATCGCCCTCGCCCTGGAGCATCCGTCCCGTGAGATGAAACGCGATGTGCGCTTGAGTTTCTACTTGCATGCTGAATTCGCCTTAGTCGTTTTTGTCCGAGCCCGCCGAGTCCTCAGGCGCCTGGTTGAGCTTTGGTGTCTGCGTCCTGCGGCCAGACCGTGAACTTGTCGAGTTCCAATTCAAAACCTGCCTTGACGTACTTCGCTGACCGCTGCTGCCCTGCGTTGCGCAACTCTTCGTAAACAGGCACTTCCGGATTATGGTAAAGGATGCCCACCGGGATGGGGTCGTGCTGCGAGGCGATCTCGCGCGCCCGGTTGATATTCGAGGGATCGTGCTGTTCCTGGTTCTTGTAGACCTTGGACAGGTTCGCGCTGAGCTTCAGACCATTTTCATGCGTGAGCAGCATGGTCTTCATTGGATCGTGCATGAACGGCTCGAATATGTCCGGCAGCCATTCGGGACACCGTTGCAGGATGCGCACGAACGACAGGCCCTTGTGGTGGTAGGCCGCTCGGATAATGTCGTAGAGCACTTCCGGTATCCAATCGACCGCTTGCGCGACGAAGGAAACGTTCTGGACGCCAAGCGTCACGGTCAACGGATTAAGGCCCTCGAGGTAGCTACCGCGCGGCGTTGTATTGCTCTTGGTTCCGAGCGGAGACGTCGGCGATGCCTGCTTCTTGGTCAGACCGTAGATCTGGTTGTCGTGCAGCATTACCGTCATGTTCATGTTGTAGCGGATGGCATGAATCCAATGTGCCGCGCCGATGCTGCAGCAGTCGCCGTCGCCGGTATTCACGAACACGTTGAGATCTGGCCGCGACATCTTGACGCCTTCGGCCACCGGCAGCGCGCGGCCGTGGATGCCGTGGAATCCGTAGGTCTTCATGTAATGCGGGAAGCGGCTGGAACAGCCGATGCCCGATACAAACATGGTCTTCTCGGGCCGCAAATCCTCGTCGCGGCACAGCCGCTGCACCGCCGCCAGAATGGCGTTGTCGCCGCAGCCGGTGCACCAGCGCGGTACGCCGCTCTGATAATCCTCAAGCTCGTAGTGCTGATCGTGCAGCCGCAAGAGGCATTCGGTGGCGTGAATAGTCATGGTCGGCCTGTTATTTCTGCTTCAATTTTTCGAGGATGACGCGCTGGATGGTCGCCGGCTTGATCGGCGCACCGCGTACTTCGCTCCAGCAATCGACGTCGATGAGGTAACGCGAGCGCAGCAGGGTGGCGAGCGCCGAATACCGGCGATTGCTCTCGTCGATGATCTCGTCCTTCGGGTCGTCGCTCCAATTACCTTCGATGGTGATGACCTTCTTGAACTTCTGCATGATCTCTTTGATGCCGGGCGCCATCGGCTGCAGGAATGTAAGATGCAGCGACGAGACCTTGCGGCCTTCGGCGCGCAGTTTCTCGATCGCTTCCTCGATCGCGCCTTTGGTGCTGCCCCAGCCGATGACCAGGAGATCGCCCTTGTCGCCGCCGAACACCGTCGGCGTCTTGAGGGTCCGTTGCAGCGCGGCGAGCTTGAGGGCACGGGCGCGTATGCCCGCTTGATTGCTGTCGGGGTCATAAGCGACATGGCTCAACCGGTCATGCGCAAGGCCGGTCAACGTGTGCATGCCGCCGGGCTGGCCCGGGATAAAGCGGCGCGCCAAGCCAGTCTTGGCGTCCCAGTCATAGGGCTTGAGCCCTGGCGGGATTTCGCTCTGGTCGATCGGCGGCGCCAGCCAGGCTTCGCTGAATTGCGGCCGCGGGAACGGCTGCTGCGATGAAGCGAGGCTGGTATCGGTGAGGACGACCACCACCATGTTGAACGTTTCGGCGATCTTGCGCGCGGTGATTACTGAGTAAAAGCACTCCTCGATCGTGCCCGGCGCGAGCACCACCTTGGGCGCGTCGCCGTGGCTGCCGAAGATCGCGGTCATCAAGTCGCCCTGCTCGACCTTGGTCGGCTGGCCGGTCGAGGGACCGCCGCGCTGCACGTTGATGACGACGAGCGGAATTTCGCCCATCACCGCGAGGCCGATCGCCTCCTGCTTGAGCGAATAGCCGGGGCCGGAGGTGACGGTGACGGCGCATTTGCCGGCGTAGGAGGCGCCAATCGCGAACGTACAGGCCGCGATCTCGTCCTCGGCCTGATGCACGATGCCGCCGACCTTCTCGAACACGCTGCTCAGATAATGCGAAACCGAAGTGGCCGGCGTGATCGGATACATGGCGCAGATTTCCATGCCCGAAGCGAGCACGCCGAGCGCCAGCGCGGTGTTGCCATTGACGACGATCTGCGGCTCGGTGCTGCGCGTCGCCGGAATGCGATATTTGAAGTCGAGATTCTTCTCGGCCCAATCGTAGCCGGCGTCCAACAGCATCACGTTCTGCTGAACAATGCTTGCGTCTTTCTTGCCGAAGGTGACCGCGATCTGCTTATGGCCGTGCTTAGGATCGAAGCTGAAAATGTTGCAGAGGATTCCGAGCGCGAACATGTTCTTGCCGCGCCGCGCGTCGGCCACGAGCTTACGGCATTCCGTCTCCATCGGAATTTCGATGACCTTGTAGCCCGCCTTCACCAGTTGCTCGTAGGTCTCGACATAAGACTCGACGATTTTCGGGTCCTTGCTCTCACGCCACATGCTTTCCAGCAAGATCGTGCAGTCGGGCTTGAGTTCTCCGGTACGGACGCGGCCGAGCAGCACTTGCTCGTTGAAGGCGATCACCAGGTCGGTCTCATTACCGGCATTGGTGATGCGGCCGGCGCCGATACGGATGCGGTTGCCGCTGCCGCCGGCGACGCTGCGCGCGGGTGGGCGGATTTCCGCCGGGATGATCTCCTCCGTCCACACGCCGTTGCCCATCTGCGAGGCGATTGCGCCGAAGGTCTGGCCGCAGCGCTGCGCGCCTTCGCCGGAATCGCTGACGATCTCGACAACATGCTCGTTCAACGTGACGGCGGCCTTGCCCATTTTCTCCGGACGGGCGCCCTTGCCTGGGCGGGGACGAGGCTTGGCATCGATTTCGACAGTGTCTGTCATAATGCTACCTTAGGCGGCGCGAATGCGCGCGAAGTTGCGTTCGCGCAGGTCGATCCCGAAGAACGTGCCGGCGGACTTGGCCGCCGCGTCGTCGCTGGAATCACGGATTTTCAAGTAGGCCTTCATGCTGCGCGCGGCCTTGCGGCCGGCGCCCATCGCTTCGATCACGGTCGCGGCGCCGGTGACGATGTCGCCGCCGGCGTACACTCCCGCCGTCGACGTCGCCAGCGTATCGTCGGCCGCGATATAGCCGCGCTTGTTGAGGCGAAGGTGCGAGGTCTGGCCGATGATCGGGTTGGCGTTGGTGCCGATAGCGAACACGACCTGATCGCACTCGAATTCAAATTCGCTGCCCT
>CAVZXY010000023.1:0-154226 GCA_963779345.1 uncultured Alphaproteobacteria bacterium
TTGCCCCCGATAACGGACATTCGTTGGCCGTGCGCGCCGACATTTGACTTCTTGCCGGCATCAAAATCCGCCTCTTGACTTAATTCCTATATGATTATATACCTATTACATCACCTCCTTCCGAGGGCGTTGTCATGAGACGTTCTGACAGCGGGAGGGGATGCGGCGCCTGCGGGCGGGGGATGAAACGTGCCCCCCGCACCCGGGCGGCGCCGGGGCTCCGCCCGGGACCACTACGAGTCCCCGCGAGGAGCTTCGCTGACGGCGGCCGGCTCGGCCGGCCGAGTAGGTGGGGCGGCGCGACAAGCCGTTGAGGCGAACTGGCGCCAAGACACCGAAAGGCCCGCTATGAACCGGAGTCGAAAGCGCGGTCCCGGCGCCGGAAGGAGAACGCCGCGATGGAGCGCCGAGAGGCGCCCGCGTTCCTGGCGACGGGAACGCGGCAAGACGGAAGACTGGTGCGCCGCTTGGCGCTCCATCCCCTCGGGCTTGCCCCGGGGGTCGAAGAAGGGCCCCGCGAATGGGGCAGGGACGACGGCGTACCCGGCGCCGCAAAGAATACGGGCGATGACGTTTGGCTGCTCCCCTCCCCACAAGGGGGAGGGTAAAGAAAGATGCTTGGCTGTTTGAAAATTGAATTGGAAGCCACAACCGTTCGTCCCCGCGAAAGCGGGTCGAAGGGCTGAGTTTTGGATCCTGGATTCCCGCTTTCGCGGGAATGAGCGGAAACTAACCAAACCTTCCGCGATCGTGCTTTGCGGCGAAGTCGAGCTGCGGGCCAACCGGCACGATGCCGGTCGGGTTCACCTGGCGCTGGCTGCCGTAATAGTGCCGCTTGATCTGTTGCAGGCTCACCGTCTCGGCGACGCCCGGCACCTGGTAGAGATCGCGCACGTAGTTCGACAGGTTCGGATATTCATAGATGTGCCGCCAGTTGCACTTGAAGTGCGAATAATAGACGGCGTCGAAACGGATCAGCGTGCAGAACAGCCGCCAGTCGGCCTCGGTGAGCGTGTTGCCGACGAGATAGCGGTGCTGGGCACAGCATCTGCTCGATCTCGTCGAGCGCGTCGAACACGTTGCGGAACGCCGCCTCGTAGGCGCTCTTGCGCGGTGGCGAAGCCGGCGCGATAGACACCGTTGTTGATGTTCGGATAGACCAGATCGTTGATGCGGTCGATCTCGGCGCGCAGGGTTTGCGGATAATAATCGGTGTTGACGTTGGTGAAGGCGTCGAACGCCGAATTGAGCATGCGGATGATTTCCGGCGACTCGTTGTTGACGATCGTCTTGCGCTTCTTGTCCCACAGCACCGGCACGCTGACGCGGCCGGAATATTTCGGGTCGGCGAGCAGATAGATTTCGCTGAGCTTGCTCTTGCCGTTGACGTCGTCGCCGCTCGAGCCCTCGTCCTTGTTGAAGGTCCAGCCGTCCTTGAGCATGTCGGGCGAGACGGTCGACATCGAGATGACGTTCTCCAGGCCCTTGAGCTTGCGGAAGATGATGGTGCGGTGCGCCCAGGGGCAGGACAGCGCGACGTAGAGGTGATAGCGGCCGGCTTCGGCGGCAAAGCCGCCTTCGCCGGAGGGGCCGGCGCTGCCGTCGGGGGTCACCCAGTTGCGGAAACGCGGCGTCGGCCGGATGAATTGGCCGTCCTTGGTGCGCACGCCGTCTTGCTGCCAAACGCCGTCAACCAGCAGTCCCATGCCGAAAACCTCCGTTCATGCCGCTATCATCTAGGCAATCCGGATAGAAAGCGCCACGGGCGATGGACCTCAATCGGCCCAGGTGCTAATCGGCACGCAATGAGCGAACTAGCCCTGACAATCCTGCCGGAAACCGCCGCCGATGCGGTGGCGATCGAGCGGCTGCACGAACGCACCTTCGGTCCCGGCCGCTATGCCAAAAGCGCCTATCGATTGCGCGAGAGCCGCGGCCATGTGCTGGCGCTGTCGTTCACCGCGCGGGTCGGCTCGCTGCTGATCGGCTCGGTGCGGCTGACGCCGATCTGCATCGGCGACTCGCCGGCGCTGCTGTTGGGGCCGCTCACGGTCGAGCCGCCGTTCCGCGCGCGCGGCGTCGGCGGCAAGCTCATCGAACGCGCCTTGAAGGACGCCGAGGCCGCCGGGCATACGCTGGTGGTGCTGGTCGGCGACGAACCGTTCTACGGCAAGTCCGGCTTCAAGCGCATCCCGAAGGGCCTGGTGAAGATGCCGGGTCCGGTCGATCCGGCGCGCTTGCTAGTGGCCGAACTCAAGCCCGGCGCTTTCGACGGCGTCGGTGGGATGATCCGCCCGGATTGGGTAAGCGCATGATCCCGAAAAGTGGGAACCGGTTTTCGGACAAGATCATGCGCAAAATAAAAAAGTCTAACGGCCTTCTCTGGCCCACGTGACGGCGAGCGAGCCGACCAGCAGCAACAGCCCGATCAGCCCGGCGAAGATCGGCAGCACGCCGATACCGCGCACCACGCTGATGTCGCGCATCTTCAGGCCGATCCAATCTTCGCCCTTGAATGTCGAGGCGCTGCGTACGGGCACGACGCGCGGCACGTCGATCGAATTGCCGTCCGCCAGCCGCCGCGCGTCGCCGCCGGTGGCATTGGCCAAGGCGCCCAGCACGTCGGTGGTGGATGTGACTTGCGCGAATTCACGCGGATTGGCCGGCCCGACGTTGGCGAGCGCAGTCAGTTTGCCGTCGGTCGCGCGCCACAGACCGAGTTCGTTGGCGGTGACCTGCGAACGCCAGACGCCCGGCTCGGCCGGCTGCAAAACCAGCGTGCGGCTTTTGCCGGCCGGAGAGGTGAGCGTCACGTCGTTGACACTGTCGGCCATGGTCTGGCGCTGCACGGTGATGTCGTGGCCCTTGACGATCAGGCGCAGCGATTCTTCTTCCAGTTCGGGCTGCTTCATCAGCCAATGCGACAGCCGCCGCAGCAGATCGAGATGCGGCCCGCCGCCTTCATAGCCGCGCGCCCACAGCCAGATGTGGTCGGACAAAAGCAGCGCCACGCGGCCTTCGCCCTCGTGCGCCAGCACCAGAAGCGGCTTGCCGTCGGGGCCCTGCATCACGGCCGTGCCGGTGTTGCGCTTGGTGTCGACCAGCCGGAACCACTGGCTCCAATGCGGCGGGTTGCTGTCGGAGCCTTCCAGCCCGCGCGTCACCGGATGGCGTTTGCCGGCCTCGGTGAGGGTGGGGCGGAACGGCTGCTCCGTGACGTCGCCGCTCGGTTCCGCCGGCAGGATCGCGTCGAGCGGCGTGCGCCAGATGCTGGTCGGACTGGCGTAATCGGGGCCGGCGGCGATCAGCACGGCGCCGCCGTCGCGCACGTAGCGCGCGATGTTGTCGAAATAGATCATCGGCAGCACGCCCTGCCGCGCGTAGCGGTCGAAGATGATCAGCTGGAACTCGGAGATCTTCTGCTGAAACAGTTCGCGCGTCGGAAACGCGATCAGCGACAGTTCGTTGATCGGCGTGCCGTCCTGCTTTTCCGGCGGACGCAGAATGGTGAAGTGCACCAGATCGACCGAAGCGTCGGACTTGAGCAGGTTGCGCCAGGTGCGCTCGCCCGGTGACGGTTCACCCGACACCAAGAGCACGCGCAGCTTGTCGCGCACGCCGTCGATCGAGACTACCGCACGGTTGTTGACTTGCGTCAGCTCGTTGTCGAGCGGCGCCGCCTCGACCTCGACGATGTTCTGCCCGGCATGCGGGATCGGCACGTTCACCTTTACCTCGGTGCCGACGTTGACAAAGCGCTGTTCCAGCACGTCGCCGTCGCGCCGCACGGTGACTTGCGCCGTGCCGGCCTTGCCGCCCTGGTCCTCGACGCGGAATCCGATGGTCTGCGATTGGCCGACGATGCCGAAGCGCGGCGTCTGCGTGAGCACCACGCGGCGGTCGATCTCGTCCTTGTGGCCGGTGATCAGCGCATGCAGCGGCGCGGCGAAACCAAGCGCGGTGACATCGGCCGGCACGTCATGAACGCGGCCGTCGGTGATCAGGATCGCGCCGGCGACGCGGTCGGGCGGCACGTCGGCGAGCGTCGCCGACAGGGCCGAGAACAGCCGCGTGCCGTCGGTCTCGCCGTCGGCGGCGCCCGCTTCGGCGACGCGCACTTCCAGGCCGGGAATGCGCTTGAGCCGTTCCACCAGCGTCGCGCGCGCCGCTTCCGTCTGCGCGTTGCGGTCGCCGAAATCCTGGCTCGGGCTCTTGTCGACGATGACGGCGGCGACCGAAGGGATCGGATCGCGGTCTTCTCTGGTCAACGACGGGTTGGCGAGCGCGAGCACCATCAGTCCGAGCGCCAGCGCGCGCGTTGCGGCGCCGCGGCTGCGCGCCAGCAGCAGCATGGCCGAAATCAGCACAGCCATGCCGAAAGCGGTCCACACCACATAGGCAGGGAGCAGTGGGGCGAATGAGACGCCGAGATTCACGTCGAACTCCTACTGTCCCAGCCGTTCGAGCAGAGCCGGGATATGCACCTGGTCGGCCTTGTAGTTGCCGGTGAGCGCGTACATCACGATGTTGACGCCGGCGCGGAAGGCCAATTCGCGTTGGCGCGGCTCGCCCGGCACCAGTGGCAGCATGGGCTGGCCGTCGGGGCGCATGGCCCAGGCGCCGGCAAAATCGTTCGAGGTGATCAGGATCGAGGATACGCCGTCGCCGGCCCGCGCCGGCCGATTGACATCCTCGTCTTGCTCCTCCGGCAGCGCTTCGACCCAGAGCTGGCCGTCGGTGAAGCGGCCGGGGAAGTCACGCAGCAGGAAGAACGTCTTGGTGAGTACGTGATCGTGCGGCACCGGTTCGAGTTCGGGGACGTCGAGCGAGGACAGGATCGAGCGCAGCGCCACCATGCCTGGACCTTGCATCCCGCCGCCCGGGCCGGGCGGCGCATCGATCGCGTCGCGGGTGTCGAACAGTACGGTGCCGCCGCGTTTCATGTAAGTGTCGATGCGATCAAGCGCGGTCTGCGACGGCTTCGCCGCGCTCGCCGACACCGGCCAATAGATCAGAGGGAAAAAGGCGAGTTCGTCGCGCGCCGGATCGAGGCCAATCGGCTCGCCGGCTTCCAGCGCGGTGCGCTGCGCCAAAAACAGAGTGAGGCCCTGCAGGCCGGCCTTGCTGACAGCGTCGACGTCGGCGTCGCCCGTGATGATATAGGCGAGATGGGTTTGCATCGTCGCCTTCATGGCGAATTGTTCCTGCTGCGCGGTCAGCGCCGGCGGTTGCGGCGGCAGCGATTGCGCCCGCGCCGGATGCGGCAGGGTCAGCGCGCCAAGGACGCCTGCCGCCAGCAGTGTTGTTGCCACGCGGCGGCGCGCCAGCATGCTGGCGAAGCCGCCGGATAGCGCGATCACGACCAGTGCGTCGAGCAACAGCAGCGCGAGCGCCGCCAGGAAAACCGGGCCACGCAGGTCGAGCGGCTCGCCATGCCGATAGACGTCGATGCGGGCGTTGAGGGACGAAAAATCGAGCGGCGTCGGCCGGTCGCTGGGTGCCAGGGTATTGACCGCGACCAGGCCGTCGGGCGGCCCGTAGAAGCCGGGCGGATGATCGGCATTGGCGCGCGCGTTGAAGTTCGCGGGCACCGGGCGGGCAGTCGGCGGCGGCGCCGAGAAGGCGCCGAAGCCATCGAGCACGCGGGTTGCCGGCACGGCCTGGTTGGCGTGGCCGGCGCCAACGGTGGCGTCGCCTGTCCTTTCGTTGTCGGCGGTCACGGTCGCGTTCGCCAGCGCAACGATGCGCCGGAGCATGTCGACGAAAGTGCCGGACAGCGGCAGGTCCGACCATCGGGTATCGGCGGTCACGTGGAACAGCACCAACAGCCCTTTGCCGTAACGCTGCGCGGTGACCAGCGGCGTGCCGTCGGCGAGCGTTGCCCAGGTGCGGTCGGTGAGTTGCGCATCCGGTTCGGCCAGCACCTGCCGGTTGACGGTCACGTCATTCGGCACCGGCATGCCGGCGAACGGGCCATCACGCGAGAATGCGGCCAATTGTTGCGGCTTTTCCCAACTCAGGCTGCCGCCCAGAATACGGCCGCCATGGCGCAATTTCACCGGCACCAGGTTGTCGTCTTCGGCGCCGGCGAGATGCGGGCCGGCAAAGCGCACCAGCACGCCGCCATTGTCGATCCATTTATCGAGCGGGTCGCGCGCCTCGGCGACGTTGCCGACATCGGCGAGAATGAGCATCGGCAGATGCTGGTCGAGAAAACGCTTCACCGCTTCGGCCGGCGCGATGCCCTCGGCGAGGCGGATGTCGGCGAACGGGTTGAGCGCGCGCGACAGGTAATACGTGGCGCCGATCAGCGGCTGCGAGCGGTCGGCGGCCGAGCCGGATACGATGCCGACGGTGCGCCGGCGCCAGCGTTTGTCGAGCAGTTGCACCGCACCCGCAGAGCGCTCGCCGGCGATCTCCAGCCTTGCCACGTCATTGCGGATCTCGACCGGCAGATTGATCACCGCTTCGGCTTCCGGCGCGTCAGGTTTGAACGCGAACGGCGCTTCGCCGAGCGTCAAACCTTTAAGATCGATGGCGCTCACCAACCCGGTGTCGGCGCCGCCGGTTTGTGCGCGCAGCACCTTCACCGTCAGCGCGCCGGCCGCATTGTCGGCGGCGGCGAGCGCGTGCGGGGTAGGCAAGCCGCCTGCGACCACCGTGAGCGGATGGCTGCCAACAATGCGCCCAAGGTCGGCGATGAACTCGCCGCCTTTGCCGAGATCGATGCCGTCGGAAAGCCAGACGATCTCGACATCCGGCGCGCTCTTGAGGAAGCGCTCGAGCAAGGGCAGCGCCTCGGTGCGGTCGATCGTGTAGGGCTTCGGCTTGAGCTGCTTGATCTGCACGCGCGCCGCGCCCGCGGTCTGTAAGGAGAGATCGCGTGCGGTCTCCGATAGCGGCAGAACTGCGACGCCGCGATTGTCGGCATCGGCGCGCGCGAGCAGTTCGTCGGCGGCGCGCAGCCGGGCGTCCCAGGAGGCCGCCGCGCCCCAGCCGTCGTCTAGCATGACCAAGAGCGGCGCCCCGCGGCTCGAACTGGCGAGTGGCGGGTTCCACAACGGGCCCGCCGCCGCGATGATGACCAGTGCCGCCAGCGTCAGCCGCAGTAGGATCAGCCACCAGGGCGTGCGCGACGGTGTTTCCTCCTTGGGTGCGATCTCGAACAACAGCCGGGCGGGCGGGAAGCTGACGCGGCGCGGACGCGGCGGCACCAGCCGCAACAACCACCACAAGACCGGCAGGCCGAGCAGGCCGAGCAGTACCAGCGGCTGCGCGAAGCCGAGCGGCAATGAACCGAACAGGGAGCCGATCACGCCACTCTCCCAGGATTCGCCGGCGTGTAACGGCTGCTCACGGACGTCGCCTGCATGTGGGTGCCCATGCGCGAGTGCAGCACGAGCAGCAATTCACTGGCCGGCCGGTCGGTGCGGTGAACGGCGAAGCTCCAGCCCAGCCGGTCAGTCTCGGCGCGGATTTGCGCGCGATGGCGCGCCACCAGGCCTTGGTAATCGTTACGCCAGGTCTCGGCGCGTCCGGCGGTGACCGAGCCCGCGCCCTCCGGTTCGATGAATTCGACGCGGCCCGAATAGGGGAAGCTTTCCTCGGCCGGATCGACGATCTGCACTACATGGCCGTGCGCGCCGGTGGCCGAGAGCTGCGAGAGCGTCTGCTGCACGTCGCCGATCGGGCTCCACAGGTCGGACAGCATCACGACCTCGGCGAGTGGCGAGGGCGCAAACGACATCGGCAGACTGGCGCGCTCCAAGGGATCGTGCAGGATCGCCTGCGCCATCTTGTCGATCACATTGCGGCTGGCCGTCGGCCGCAGCAGGCCGGGCACGCCGACCCGCTCGCCGCCCTGCACCAGCACTTCGGCCAAGGCGAAAGCCACCACCAGCGCGCGTTCGAGCTTGCTGTCGGTCACCAGCGCTGAGGCGAAGGCCATCGACGGCGAACGATCCGGCCATATCCAGACCGTGTGCGATGCTTCCCATTCGCGCTCGCGCACGTAGAGATGATCGTCGCGCGCCGAGCGCCGCCAATCGACATTGGAAGCGGGCTCGCCCGACATGAAGCGGCGGTACTGCCAGAAATTCTCGCCCGGGCCGGCGCGGCGGCGGCCGTGCAGGCCGTGGATGACCGTGGCCGCGACGCGGCGCGCTTCGAGGATAAGCCGCGGCATGGCATCGGCGAGCGTGCGGCCGCTGCCGGTGGCCTGCCGAACTGCGCTTGCCTCGATATCGCTGAGCCTGGGCTCGGCCATCTGCGGTTATCCGATGCGCGTTTTCAGCCGTCCGATCACATTCGGAATGGTTTCGCCTTCGGCGCGGGCGGCGAAGGTCAGCGCCATGCGGTGTTTGAGCACGGGCTCGGCCAGTTCGAGCACGTCGTCGACCGACGGCGCGAAGCGGCCTTCGAGCAGCGCGCGGGCGCGCACCGCCAGCATCAGCGCTTGGCTGGCGCGCGGTCCCGGACCCCAGGAGATCAGTTTGCCGAGATCGCCGGCCTCAGGGCCCGGACGCGCGGAGCGCACCAGTTTGAGGATCGCTTCCATGACCGATTCGCCGACCGGCAAGCGGCGGACCAGCCGCTGCGCGGCGATCAGATCGTCGGAGCTCATCGCCGCCTTGGGGCGCGTTTCTTCCGCGCCGGTGGTGTCGAACAAGATTTTGCGCTCGGCTTCGAGGTCCGGGTAGTCGACGTCCACTTCCATCAGGAAGCGGTCGAGTTGCGCTTCGGGCAGCGGATAGGTGCCTTCCTGCTCGAGCGGATTTTGCGTCGCCAGCACGTGGAACGGCTTTGGCAGATCGTAACGCGCGCCGGCGACCGTCACGTGCTGCTCCTGCATCGCCTGCAGCAGCGCCGATTGGGTGCGCGGGCTCGCGCGGTTGATCTCGTCGGCCATCAGCAATTGCGAGAACACCGGGCCGGCGATGAAACGGAAGCTGCGCTTGCCACCCGGACTTTCCTCCAGCACCTCGGTGCCGAGGATGTCGGATGGCATCAGATCTGGCGTGAACTGCACGCGCCGGGCGTCGAGACCGAGCACAATCCCCATCGTCTCTACCAATTTGGTCTTGGCGAGGCCGGGCACGCCGACCAAGAGCGCGTGGCCGCCGGACAGCACGGTGACCAGCGCCCGCTCGACCACGATATCCTGGCCAAAGATCACGGCGCCGATCGCGGCCTTTGCCGCGCGCACATGGGCGGCCGTGGATTCCGCCGCGCGCACGATCATATCTTCGAGCTTTTCAAGGTTTTCGCCGCTTGCCGAGGCCATGATCTCGTGTCCTTTCATCGCCTGCCCTTGGGGCAGAATTTTGGGCCCACAGGAGCGCCATGCAACAAACACACCAGCGCGAATTTCGCTGCGCCAAATGGGCCGAATCTGCCTCAATCTGCGGCTAGCTTACGCTATCTTCCGCGGCCAGATTGGTTGAGTCACAAAGTTGCGAACAGGCCGGAGGCGGCTTGAATAACGTAGGTAAACAATGGCGAAGACAGGGCAGGGCGGGCTGGATGGGATTGTGACAGCGGTGACCGGCGAAAAACGCAAGGGTCCGCCGCCGGTCCATCTGTGGAATCCGCCTTTTTGCGGCGATATCGACATGCGGATCGCCGCCGATGGTACCTGGTTCTACCAGAAGACGCCGATCGGCAGGCCCGCTTTGGTCAAGCTTTTCGCTTCGGTCCTCAAACGCGAGGGTGACAAGTATTTCCTGGTCACCCCTGTGGAGAAGGTGGGGTTGATCGTTGAAGAAGTTCCATTCCTTGCCGTCGAGCTTAGGGTCGAACATGATGCTCGCGGGCAAATTCTCAATTTTAGGACAAATGTCGGCGACTGGGTCGCGGCCGGTCTCGGACACGCCTTGCGCTTCGAGCCGCAAGCCGGCAACGGCGGCCTCAAGCCCTATCTGCATGTCCACCGCGAACTGTGGGCCAAGGTGACGCGTGCGCTGTTCTACGATCTGGTCGAACTCGGCGAGGAACGCGCTATTGGCGGCAAGGCGATGTTCGGAGTCGTCTCCGACGGCGAATTTTTCGCGATGGCGGAAGCGAGCGCACTCAGAGAGTTTGCATGATGCACGGGGTGGGGCGGCCCAGACCATGACGGCGGCTGAATTCTTCGCGCGGGTGCGCGCGCGTCTCACGCTCGACGTCCCGCCGGGTCTCACCGATCCGACCATCACGCCTTCGCGCGGCGACCACGACGTCGATCCGGTGATGGCGAAGATCGCGGCGGTGCGCCCGGTCCGCCCGGCGGCGGTGCTAGTGCCGATCGTCGATCATCCGGAGCCGACCGTGCTCTTGACGCAGCGCGCTCAGCATTTGCCGGACCATCCCGGGCAGGTGTCGTTTCCCGGCGGCAAGATCGACAAGGGCGACGACAATCCGCTCGCCTCCGCTCTGCGCGAGGCGGACGAGGAGATCGGTCTTAAGCGCGACCTCGTCGAGCCGCTCGGCTATCTCGATCTCTACATGACCACGCTCGGCTACCGCATCGTGCCGGTGGTGGCACGGATCAAGCCCGGCTTTACGCTCACGCTCAACACCAGCGAGGTGGACGCCAGCTTTGAGGTGCCGCTTTCCTTCGTCATGAATCAGGCCAACGTGCAGCGCCACGCGCGCGAATGGCAGGGCATGATGCGGCACTACTACGCGATCACCTTCGGCGAGCGCTACATTTGGGGCGTGACCGCCGGTATCCTGCGCAATCTGCACGAACGGATTTATCGATGATCCGCATCGGCTTCACCGAGATTGCTCTGTTCGCGGCGCCGTTCGTGCTCTACGCGGTGTTCTTAGGGGCGACGAAAGCCGGTGTGCTGGACGCGGAGTCGTGGCCGCTCTCGCGCCTCGCCTGGCTCGCGATCGCCGCGTTACTCTTGGTGGTGGGCAGTTTTATCTACTTCGCGCATTTCACCGGCGCGCCGCCGGGATCGACCTACGTGCCGGCGCATATGGAGAACGGCAAATTCGTGCCGGGGCAGACCAGATGACCGCAGGCAAGACCGCGCGCAGCCTCGCCGGCGCCGAATGGCTAACGAGCGGCGCGCTGCAACGTCTACTCGGCGTGCTCGACAGCAATGGCGAGGAGGCGCGCGCGGTTGGCGGCGCGGTGCGCAACGCGCTGATCGGTTTGCCCGTGGAAGAAATCGACGTCGCCACTACCGCGGTGCCGGAAGAGGTGGTGCGGCGCGTTTCCGCCGCCGGCTTCAAGCCGGTGCCGACCGGCATCGAGCATGGCACCGTCACCGTCGTCATCGACAAACACCCGTTCGAGGTAACCTCGCTGCGCCAGGACGTGGAGACCTACGGCCGCCACGCCAAGGTCGCCTTCGGGCGCGACTGGAAGGTGGACGCCGAGCGGCGCGATTTCACCATCAACGCGCTGTCGGCTTCGCGCGATGGCACGGTCTACGACTATGTCGGCGGGCTCGCCGATCTCGACGCGCGTCGCGTGCGCTTCATCGGCGATCCGCAAAAGCGCATCGAGGAAGACTACCTGCGTATCCTGCGCTTCTTCCGCTTCCACGCCGCCTATAGTGAAGGCGGCCATCCCGACACCGAAGGTCTCGCCGCCTGCATCGCCGGGCGCGGCGGGCTCGACCAGCTCTCGCGCGAGCGCGTGCGAATGGAACTTATGAAACTGGTGGTGGCGCCGCACGCGGTGCCGACGCTGATCGCCATGGCCGATTCCGGCCTGCTGTTGCGCGTCGTCGGCAGCGTCGACTATCTCGGCTCGTTCGAGAACATGGCCAAGGTCGAAGCAGCGGCGGGCTTGGCACCCAACGCGGTGCGCCGGCTCGGCGCGCTCGCCGTCGCCGTTGCCGAAGACGCCGAACGGCTATGGCAGAAGCTGCGGCTTGCCAATGCCGAGCACGAGCGGCTGGCGTCGATGGCCGAGCATTGGCGTGAGATCACACCCGCGGCGGGCGAACAGGCGGCGCGCGCGTTGCTCTATCGCCTGCACGCGCAGCATTACACCGACCGCGTGCTGCTGGCCTGGGCGCGCTCGCAGGCGACAGCGCACGATCAGGCCTGGCACGCGCTGGCGAGCCTGCCGCAGCGCTGGAACGCGCCGGTGTTTCCGTTGAAGGCGGCGGATTTCATATCGCGCGGGGTGGAGAAGGGTCCGGCGCTCGGCGCCGCGCTTGCGGCGGCGGAGGAAGCGTGGATCGCGGCAGGCTTTCCGGACGATCCGGAAGAACTCGACGCCATCGCCGTGTCTGTTGCGCAGAAAAAGTGAGAAGTTCGGGTACAATGGTCGGTCGGTTTTGCGGTTGCGTAAACCATTACGGCAGTTGATCTTTTCTCAATTCCCCCGTGCCGGCGAGGATTGCCGCGGGGTTCGCAGCTTGACCCCGGTAGCTGCCTACGGCACGCAGCTTAAACGCGTTCAATAGACGCGTTTGCCGTCGCGGTCGATCTCATGGACATCCTCTCCGGCTTTGCGCACGTGTCGCTTTATCAGCTCGCGCTGGTCGCCGGCGTGGCCCTGTGCGCGTCCGTCGTCGGCGGCGTGTCGGGCTATGGCACCGGCGCGCTGATGCCGCTGGTGCTGGTGCCGCTGATCGGCGCGGAACCGGTGGTGCCGATCATCGCCATCTCGGCGCTGTTCAACAACACGAGCCGGCTCACCGCGTTTTTCAAATACGCCGACTTCCGCCGCGCCGCGATCGTCACCGCCTGCGCTGTACCGACATGCGCACTGAGCGCCTGGGGCTATACGCGGCTTTCCAGCGCCGGCGCGGCGCTGGTGATCGGCACTATGCTGATCCTGAGCGTGCCCCTGCGGCGGCATTTGAAGAAGCGCGATTTTACGGTCGGCGACGGCGGACTGGCGCTCGTTTCGGTCGGCTACGGCGTGGTGGTTGGCGGCACCGCCGGCTCCGGCGTCATCCTGCTGTCGCTGCTGATGGCGGCGGGGGTGAGCGGCGCCGGCGTGATCGCGACCGACGCCGCGGTGTCGATCGTCATCGGCGTGGTAAAGACGTCGGTGTTCGGCTTTGCCGGCGTGCTCACCGCGCAGGTGGTGGCCTTCGCGCTGCTGATCGGCATCGTCGCGCTGCCGGGCGCATTCCTGGCGCGGCGCTTTGTCGAACGCATGCCGGTGCACGTGCACACCGCGATCCTCGACGCGGTGGTGTTCGCGGGCGGCGTCGTGATGATCGCGGCGGCGCTGCGCTAAGCGCCGCACAAATCCCGCTCGTCCCCGCGGAAGCGGGGACCCAGTGCCAAGAATACTGGATTCCCGTTTTTGCGGGAATGAGCGGAGATCAATTCACTCACGGCCACTTCACTACTGGCGGCATGGATGAGAGGATCGACTCGACATTGCCGCCGGTGCGCAGCCCGAAGATGGTGCCGCGGTCGTAGAGCAAATTGAATTCGACGTAGCGGCCGCGGCGCACCAGTTGCTCGTCGCGCTCGGCCTCGCTCCAGGGCGCCGCGAAATTTTTGCGCACCAGTTCGGGATAAACGCCCAAGAACGCGCGGCCAACGTCCTGCGTGAAGGCAAAGGTCTGATCCCAGTCGGTTTCCAGATAGTCGTAGAAAATTCCGCCGATGCCGCGCATCTCATTGCGGTGCTTGAGGAAGAAATAGTCGTCGCACCATTTCTTATATTTGTCGTAGGGCGCGATGGCCGCGTGCGCGTCACAGGCGGCTTTCATCGCCGCATGGAAGGCGAGCGTATCGGGGTCGTCTTGCGTGCGGCGCTTGTCGAGCACCGGCGTCAAATCGGCGCCGCCGCCGAACCAGGCTTTACTGGTTACGACGAAGCGAGTGTTCATATGCACCGCCGGTACGTGCGGGTTCTGCGGATGCGCGATCAGCGAAATGCCGGAAGCCCAGAAGCGCGGGTCTTCGGCGGCGCCCGGAATCTCCTTGCGGAATTCCGGAGCGAATTCGCCATGGACGGTCGAGCAGTGCACGCCGACCTTCTCGAACACGCGGCCGCGCATCAGCGACATGACGCCGCCACCGCCATGCGCGCCGCTATGATCGGTGCGCGACCACGGCGTGCGCGTGAAACGGCCAGCCTCGCGGTCGGCGAGCGGTGCGCCGGCCGGCACTGCGTCCTCGACCGTCTCCAAAGCCGCGCAGATATCGTCGCGCAAGCGTTCGAACCAGGTTCGAGCGCGGGTCTTGCGGGCTTCGATTTGGCTCGAATCCATCACTTGATTCCAAGCTTGGCCTTGACCCCGCCGAGGTCGCCCGCGTGAAAGCCTTGCGCGCAATCCCGGTCGAACTCGGCGACCGCGGCGTCGTAGGCCTTTTGCCTTTGCTGGTACAGCGGGAATTCGGCCTTGAACTTTTTCGCCAGTTCGTCGTGGCGGATGACGCGCCTCTGGAAGGCGTTGAGGCCGGGTTCGTCGTAACCGCCGAGTGCGGGGATTTCGGCGTTGATCCGGTTTTCCAGGAACATTGCTTCGGCGGTCTCGCGGTCGATGGCGGCGATCTCGTAGTCGATCGCGATACCGGTTGCGTCGAGCTCGCGCGCTTTGCGCAGGCAAACTTCCAGCGCCAGCTGGCTCATCGCCGACTCGCAGCCCTTAACGGGCGTGCGCGCCAGCAGTTCGGCGAGCAGCGGACGCGCGGCTTGCGCGTCGCTTGCGGCGAATGCGAGGAGCGTGGCTAGTACGACGATAACGGACAACCTGGGCATGGTGGCGATTTTATCATTGTGGAAAGCCTCTCGTCTGCCGCAGCGCCTCGCCGGCGACCAGCGCCACCGCCATCGCCACGTTGAGCGAGCGCAGGCCCTCCGCGATCGGGATGCGCAGGCGGACATCGGCGGCAGCGTGTACGGCCTCCGGTACGCCGGCGCTTTCGCGCCCGACCAGCAGCACCTGGTCAGTCCGGAAAGCATGGTCGAGATAGGAGGTTTCGGCCGCGGTCGTCAGCAGCACCAGTTTGAGCCGCTCGGCGCGCCGCCAGTCCTCGAATGCCTGAAACGAGCCGTGGCGGGTAATGGCGACCCGATCGAGGTAATCCATGCCGGCGCGCCGGAAGGCGCGGTCGGTGACCGGAAAGCCGGCCGGCTCGATAATGTGGGCCTCCAGCCCCAGGCAGGCGCAAAGCCGCAGAATCGTCCCGGTGTTCTGGGGAATGTCCGGCTCGTAAAGGGCGATCCGCATCGGCCGGCCTATCGATATTGTACCTGCGGTAAGCCGCTCTAGACGAACGATTTATGCGACTTATGGACACGGCGCGGATAGCGGGCTTGCGCAAATACCGCAAGGGTGCCAATAAAACGCACCGCAGCGCCGTCCTGTCTCATGCAGGGCTGCCGCGACCGGTCCGCCCCGCCGCCGCGGGACTTGTTCTGCCGGCTTAAAGCCGCGGGCGGAAGACTAAGCCAGCCGGGGGAGAGGACTTAAAGAAGTGACGACCGTGTCTTCGGCGGGGCACTCGCGCCGCGACTTTCTCTATATCGCCACCGGCGCCGTCGGCGCGGTGGGCGCTGCGGCGGCCCTCGTGCCGCTGATTGCGCAAATGAATCCGGACGCCTCGACCATTGCCGCCGGCGCGCCAGTCGAAATCGACTTGGCGCCGATCGCCGACGGGCAGATCGTCAAGGTGTTCTGGCGTTCCAAGCCGATCTTCATCTTCCATCGCACGGCGAAGGAGATCGAGGAGGCTAAGAACGTCAACGTCGCCAGCCTGCCCGATCCGGAACCCGATTCCGAGCGCGTCAAAAAGGGCCACGAGCAGTGGCTGGTCGTGATCGGCATCTGCACCCATCTCGGCTGTATTCCGCTCGCCCATCAGGGCGAATACGACGGCTGGTTCTGCCCCTGCCACGGTTCGCAGTACGACACCGCAGGCCGCATCCGCAAAGGCCCGGCGCCGAAAAATCTCTTCCTGCCGCCTTACGCCTTCATCTCCGACACCAAGATCCGGATCGGCTGATCCGCGACGGATTGTTCTCAAAGGTTCGATCATGAGCGGACATTCGACTTACCAGCCGACCAATCCGGCAATGCAGTGGCTCGAAAAGCGCCTGCCGATCGGCGGCCTGATCCATTCCTCGTTCATCGCCTATCCGACGCCGCGCAACCTCAACTACTGGTGGACGTTCGGCGGCATCCTCTCGTTCATGCTCGGCGTGCAGATTCTCACCGGCATCATCCTCGCGATGCACTACACGCCGCAGGTCGACCTCGCCTTCAAGTCGGTCGAAGGCGATCATGCGCGACGTCAACTTCGGCTGGCTGCTGCGCTACCTGCACGCCAACGGCGCCGCTATGTTCTTCCTCGCCGTCTATATCCACATATTCCGCGGCATGTATTACGGCTCCTACAAGGAGCCGCGCGAGGTGCTGTGGATCCTCGGTGTCATTCTTTACATGCTGATGATGGCCACCGGCTTCATGGGCTACGTGCTGGTCTGGGGCCAGATGAGCTTCTGGGCGGCGACCGTGATCACCAATCTGTTCTCCGCCATTCCCGTCGTCGGCGACGCCATCGTCACCTGGCTGTGGGGCGGCTTCGCGGTCGGCAATCCGACGCTGAACCGGTTCTATGCGCTGCACTACCTGTTGCCGTTCGTCATCGCCGGCGTGGTGGTGCTGCACGTCTGGGCGCTGCACGTGACGGGCCAGAACAATCCGGCCGGCATCGAGCCGAAGTCGGACAAGGACACCGTGCCGTTCACGCCTTATGCGACCGTGAAGGACGGCTTCCTGATCGTGTGCTTCTGCCTGTTGTACGCGTGGTTCGTCTTCTACATCCCGAACTTCCTCGGCCATCCCGACAACTACATCCCGGCCAATCCGGCGGTGACGCCGGCCGAGATCGTGCCGGAATGGTATTACCTGCCGTTCTACGCGATCCTGCGCTCGATCCCGAACAAGCTGCTCGGCGTCATCGCGCTATTCTCCTCGATCGGCGTGCTGGCCTTCCTGCCCTGGCTCGATACGTCGAAGGTGCGCTCGGCGCGCTATCGGCCGCTCTACCGGCAGTTCTTCTGGCTGTTCGTCATCGCGGGCATCGGGCTCGGTTGGCTCGGCACCAAGCCGCCGGAGGGCATCTACGTGATCTTGGCGCGCGTGTTGACGTTCTACTACTTCGCCTTTTTCCTGATCGTCTTGCCGCTGCTCGGTATCTTCGAGAAGACCAGGCCGCTGCCGAATTCGATTTCGGAATCGGTCTTGGGCGCCAAGGCGTGAGGACGGTCATGAGCATGCAGCGCACCATCTTCGCCCTTGTCCTGGCTGGGTCGCTCCTCGCGGTCGCGCAGCCTGCTTCCGCGCAAATGTCCGAGCAGGTGCCACCGCCGCGGCAGAAATGGTCGTTCGCCGGCCCATTCGGCAAATACGATCAGGCGCAGCTCCAGCGCGGTTTCAAGATCTACCGCGAGGTCTGCTCGAACTGCCATGCGGCGGAGATGCTTTCATTCCGCAATCTGGCGGACGAGGGCGGCCCCGGTTTCACCGAGGCGCAAGCCGAAGCGGTCGCGGCCGAATACAAGGTCAAGGACCTCGACGACCAGGGCAATCAGATCGAGCGCGCCGGCCGGCTGGCCGATCATTTCCCGCCGCCTTTTGCCAACGAGTTGGTGGCGAAGGCGACTTACGGCGTTGCCCCGCCCGACATGTCGACGCTGGCCAAGGCGCGCAGCTATAGCCGCGGCTTCCCCTGGTGGGTCTTCGACATGGTCACGCAGTACCAGGAACAGGGTCCGGACTACATCGCCGCCTATATCAATGGCTACAAGGACCCGCCGAAGGGCTTCGTGCTGCCGGAGAACGGCCACTACAACGAATATTTCCCCGGGCATAACACCGCGATGCCGCCGCCGCTGCAGGACGGGCAGGTAACCTATGACGACGGGACCCCGCAGACCGTGCAACAGTACGGCAAGGACGTTGCGGCCTTCCTGATGTGGGTGGCCGAGCCGCATCTCGACGCGCGCAAACGCATCGGCTTCCAGGTGTTCATCTTCCTGATCGTGTTTGCCGGCTTGCTCTACTTCACCAAGAAGAAGGTATGGTCGGACGTGCACTAGCGCGCCACAAAATCTTTTGACGTCGGGCCCCAGAGCGCGGTCAGCAAGAGTGGGTACCGGTTTTGCGTCCGACCGCGCTCTTATTTTTACATTTAGCGCGCAATCCGGGCGGCTGACCGGTGTCCACTCAGCCTGATTGCGCGCGCGGGGCCCTTCGTTTTTTGGAAGGTTAGGCGGCCATGACCAAAGCAGTCCTCGGCATCATCGGCGGCTCCGGCATCTACGATCTGCCGGGCCTGCAGAACGTACGCGAGCAGCGCATCCCGAGCCCCTGGGGCGAGCCGTCCGGCGCTTTGCGGATCGGCGATATCGCCGGCCTGCCGGTCGTGTTTCTGCCGCGCCACGACAAGGGCCACCGGCTGTCGCCTTCCGACATCAACTACCGCGCCAATATCGACGTACTTGAAGCGCGCCGGCGTCACCGATCTGGTGTCGCTGTCGGCCTGCGGCTCGTTCAAGGAGGAACTGCCGCCGGGGACCTTCGTCCTGGTCGATCAGTTCGTCGACCGCACCTACAAGCGCGAGAGCTCGTTCTTCGGCAAAGGGCTGGTGGCGCACGTGTCGATGGCGCATCCGGTTCGCCCGCGCCTTCGCGCGCGCATCGGCGAGGCGGCGCTCTTGGAAGGCATCGAGCCGAAATTCGGCGGCACTTACGTCTGCATGGAGGGCCCGCAGTTCTCGACGCTGGCGGAGAGCCTGACCTACAAGCAGCTCGGCTATTCGGTGATCGGCATGACCAACATGCCGGAGGCCAAGCTCGCGCGCGAGGCGGAGATTTGCTACGCCACCGTCGCCATGGTGACGGATTTCGACTGCTGGCATCCCGGCCACGACGCGGTCACCGTTCAGGACATCATCAAGGTGCTCATGGAGAACGCCGAACACGCCAAACGGCTGGTGGCGCGATTGGCGCAGGATTTTCCGCGCGAGCACGAGCCATGCCCGATCGGCTCGGACCGCGCGCTCGACTCGGCTTTGATCACGGCGCCCGATGCACGCGATCCCGAGCTGATCAAGAAACTCGATGCGGTGGCGGGAAGGGTGCTGGGTGGCGCCAATCAGCCGTAACGCGGTGCTGTTCGATCTAAAGTTCAAGAAACTTCATCACTTCAGCAAGTCCCGACCCCATCGCCAAATTAACACCGTCGAGTGTCACAGCAACCTCGTCGGTCCATTTTGAAATGCCGCCGGGGCGAAACATCCTCGGATTATTCGGATCGTAGTCGGTGTCTTCGCATAACCATAGCGAGCGTATACCGGCTCATTCGAAGGTTTCCGGTTCGAAGACCAAAGTGGCGAAATTTACTGCAAATTGCCGTTCAAAAAAGCCAACGACAAGTACGCGATGCTTTTGGCCGCTCCGCCGCCATTGTGCCCTGGCCTGCGTAAGCACTTGATTGATGTGCGGATCGCCGCCGCCATATCCGATAATGAGCCAGCGATCGCAAGACGCCGCTTCGGTACGAAGTCTATGTGAATAGGTCGCGAATGGCTCGTTTAGTATAGCGTCCGTTTTGCGCAGACCGGTAATTATCGGCGACAAGCCGGACTTGTGGCCGTCCTGATAACTGTATCGATCTGCATTGTCGACCCATCTCTGCCGCGCCGCGGCGCGCGCATTCGGATATCGAACAATCGCGGTTTCTTCACTGCGCTTGAGGCGAAACAGCACGGACCCATGAAGCTGGCACTAAGTATGGATATCCTCCGGCCACTCTTGCGTCGGAAGAAATCTCTGATACGACGCGTTGTCGTCAACGAATCCCGTGAAAAACTGAATGCCGGCGGCTGCGGGAAGGTCGTCATAGTTCAGCGACATCAAACGGAGGCGGGATCGGTCGGCCAAGGCGCGTAGCGCGCTGACGAAGGGCGGGTTATCTCGAGCTCGAAGCTCCTGACAGTAACGGACTGTTTCTTGCACAATGAATTTTCGCGCTCGCGATGCATAAAGACTGTAACGCTTCGAACTCCGGCTTGAGGGGGTTTAATGCGCTGTTTAGACGTATGAATGGTCCGAGCAAGCTTTCGCCGTCTATGTGAGTAAAGATATCGTCGACGGCCTGGATGATTTCCTCAAAATTTGGATCGGGAATGACATCTGTATTGTAGCCCGATTTTTTGCGCATGAGCGCGCGTCGACGCCTTAATACGCTTTCGATGCGGCGGAATAACATTACGCCAGGCGCCCGAGCCCGACGGGCGAGCAGCCTCTTGGTGAGCCACTGCGTGCTCGGGCCATAGCCGGTCGACGCGCCGGCACCAAGTAGGATGAGTAACTTCGGCTGCATGCTATATACGATAGGCGCAAATCACGCGGGCCGCTCTTACCGGCGCGCCTCTAGACTAGCTGGTTCAGTTCGAAATAAACAGCTCTTGAACATTTTGACCGCGCGCGCTTCTTTAGGGGAACAGCAGGAGGGGCTAATGCCCGAAATCACCATCAATCTCGTCGCCGGCCGCAGCGAAGCGACCAAAAAAGCGCTGATGTACGACATCACCCAGGCGGTAATGAAGAACTGCAACGTGCCGGCCGAAGCCGTTGTCGTGCAGATCGTCGAATGTCCGCCTGCCGACAAGATGAAGGGCGGTCAGACCTTCGTCGAGCGGATGAAGAAGTAGCCGCAACAATGAACACCTTCGACAACGACCTGCGCGTCTCGATCCGCTCGATCCCCGACTACCCCAAGCCGGGCATCATGTTCCGCGACATCACCACGCTGCTGGGCGATGCGCGCGCGTTCCGCCGCGCGGTCGACGAACTGGTGCAGCCCTGGGCCGGCATGAAGATCGACAAGGTCGCCGGCATCGAGGCGCGCGGTTTCATTCTCGGCGGCGCGGTGGCGCACCAGGTGTCGGCCGGCTTCGTGCCGATCCGCAAGAAGGGCAAGCTGCCGCACAAGAGGGTGAGCGTCGCCTATGCGCTGGAATACGGCGAGGACACGATCGAGATGCATGCCGACGCGCTGGTCGCCGGCGAACGCGTCGTGCTGGTGGACGACCTGATCGCCACCGGCGGCACGGCGGCGGCGGCGGTGAAGCTGTTACGCCAACTCGGCGCCGACGTGCTGGCCGCCTGCTTCGTCATCGATTTGCCGGACCTCGGCGGCGCCGAGCGCCTGCGCAAGCTCGACGTGCCGGTGCGCACGCTGATCTCGTTCGAGGGGCATTAGCCGAGGCGCGGACTCAGTGCGCTTTGGGTGTGTCAGCTTCTGGCGCCGCTAGCGCCTGATATTAGGCTCGACCGCGAGATTGGCCGGTAACCGAAATGCCCGCGTAGAGCCGTTCGGCGCGCAGGACCGTGAGAAGCCCGCCGTTGTCTCCGTTTTCGACCGCTATGGTCGCGTCGGCAAACGAGTTCTGGCTTGCGACCAAAGGCGGGAGATCGGTCAAGCGACCGGTCAGGACTTCTACGATCTCTCCAAGACCGTCGACGAGCAGACCGAAGCGCGCCCCGCTTGCGGACGTCATGACTACAATCTGCCTCGTTGGTCGTTTGATGGATGCGCGCTCCGCCTTTGGCTCCAGGTCGTCCGCGATATCGAGCACCGGCAAGGTGGAGCCTCGATACATGGCACATCCGGCCATGTTGGGCGGCATGAACGGTAGCGGCACGATACCTGCGTTGTCGATCGCCTCGATCACTTCACTCGCGCGGACCGCAAACCATCGCCGGCCTATCAGCACGGTCGCGAGATCCTCTTTGGTTCCAGCCTGCATTCGATCCGACCGGATCGAGGGGCTTCGAACCACTTCATTCACAGTTGCGTGCCTCAACATCAGCGTCGCACAGCCGTGTAAAGATGAGAGCGATGACGACATTCTCGTAGCCGTCCTCGCCGTTCTTGTACTCACGATAGCCTGTAGATGCCTTCGCACCCACGGCGTAGAGAACGCCATCGATAACGGTAACGTCGGAAATGCCGACGCCCGGCTCGAGGGACAAAAACCTGTCTTCAATCGAAAGCTGGCCGCCGGGGCGGAAATGCTCATCGGAACAGGCGATCACCCGGCCGCCAGGCTCGACAAAAACTCCAAACGCTCCCTCCTTGATTTTGTTCGCGGCATCGCGCGGCAGCGCATCCTTCAGCATGGCGGCAAATTGCGGTTCGGAGTCGAATACGATTCCGATGCCGCCGACCGCTTTCCGGTTTTGCGCGGAGAGAACTGCGGCCCCATAAATATATGTCGGGCGATCGTCGTAGAGCGGCGTCGGCACAAACGCGGACACCGAATAGGCTTGTGCGTTTTGCAGACCGAGGATGCGCGCGACCCATTCTTCGCTGAGCACCGCGCCCGCAAGATTGCCGTTGGCTGTATTGGAGGTCGCAACCACATTGCCATCCGCATCGAACACGATGAGATTGGTGTAAACAGTGTAGAGGCTGTTTATGGTGCGCAAAACCGACCCGACCGCTTCGGCGTCTTGAGCGGAACGTGTGTCCGGGACAGCGTATCGGCAAAAACCGGCGCCAGCGCCCACCATCGGCAGTCGTTCGCGCGCTCGTAGAGATTGCGATCCATAATGTCGATGGCCAATGCCGCGTGATATTGGTCGTCGCGGAGCAGGGACGTCACGACTGTCTGGTGAAGATCGGCAATCGATCCTTCGAAGATGTTCTTTGTTTTCGCGCCGGTGTCGCTGATTTCTTTCAGAAGAATTCTCGAAAAGCCGCTGTTCTTTGATTCAGATGCATCGGATTGACGCACGCTCCCATTCCATACCGATCGGTTCAATTCCCGCAGAATTCGCCCCGCCTTGGAAGGTATTTGGCGAATTTCATCGGAGAACAAATTGGACGCATGCGTGATGCGTTCTATCAGCTGCCGGTTCGATATCTGGGTGTGCGGCCGTTTCGCCCGTTTCAAACGCATGCTCGAAGCGGAACCATTGCGTGGCCGTACCATTTGGGTCCGCCATATCCTTGGTACGGCAGAGCGGCCCGGCTCGTGGTGAGATATTCCATCGCGCCGAATTTCACGATTTTGAAATCGGAATTCAGAACCGGGGTCAGCCGCGCTCCAAGCGGAATATGAAATGGATCCGAAGTGGCGATGACGAGACCCGCCGCATCCAGGATCGTGACGACGGTCCAATCGTCATGGCCGACGAGATTCGAGAATATCAATTCCATTTCGTTGACGAAACGAAAGCAAAGGCACAATACCCCTAGCACCGAGCCGTCATCGTCGGTGACGCGGAATGCGTAAATCAAAGAGTGTTTTTGGTTCGGGACAAGATCGCTCTCGCCAAAACTCTCTACGTACCCGGCCGCGGTCGTTATGGCTTCATGGATGAGCGGATCCGAGCTTGCGACGACCGTTGGGCCTTCATCCAGGCGGGCGACGATGTTGCCGTGCTGGTCCGTCAAAATGATGTCGGAATAGACCGAATATTTCCGGACATATTCATCAAACCGACGCCGTAGAGCTTCGAGCGCGTGGTTCCGCTCGGCCGCGTCGCGCGGGATGCGCAAAAAGGCGCGGATGTCTTCGTCGCTGGAGAGGAAGCCAATATCGGCGGTTCGCTCGAACAAGTTTCTGACCAGAATATTGATCGCGACCTGGGCCTTGAAGCCGATTTCCTGAATGCACTTCTTGAGTGCTTCCGTTCCCAATTGATTGAGCAGGCTGGACGCGAGTTCGCTAAAAGCCTGGCGCGTGTCGCTCATGTCGGCGCCGCTGCCGGATAGTTGGCCAAGAAGGCTCAGATTGTCCCAAACCGCCTGCAGGTCCTGCAGCTCGCCGCCATATTTTTCCGCAACGGCCATGTGCGGAACAATTTTTTCCAAGCGGCCGTTCAGGTCGATGCCCTTGAATCGATTTGTCATGGAGGCCGCAGACTGGAATGCGAAATGGCCCTGCAAAGGTATTTGATTAATTGATTCGTCTACTATGCGCATGAGGCTGCGCTGCCTAACTTATGGCCGCATTGCCTAACTTTGAGGCGATCGACGGCTACTAATTGTGCGACTTGCGTTTGATAATTGGTTTGCTCGTACCGCCATCGCGATGAGCCTCGCGCACGATAGCGCACCGAGGCCGCGCCCGGCCTAACTTTGCCTTGGCCCCCACGGGCCGCCCGGCGCGGGTGCGCGGGGCCGGTTCCGGTCCCCATGGGCCTTGTTGCGGCGCCGGCTGCTGCGGCTTGCTCCAGGGGCCTTCCTGCGCGGATCTGATCCTCGACCTGCGCCTGCTGCTCCGGTGCTTCCAGCACCAGCGGCCCGGGATCGTGGCCGCCGGCGAATTTGACCAGCGCCTCGACACGTTTTTCGACCGGTGGATGGGTATCGAAAATATTGGAGAAGCCCTCGCGCGGGTTGTCGATGCACATTTCCATGACGGCGGAATTGGCGCCGGGAATTTCGCCGCGGCCCTCGATCTTGCGCAGCGCCGAGATCATGGCGTCGGGGTTCTTAGTCAGTTCCACCGAACCGGAGTCGGCGAGATATTCGCGCTGGCGCGACAGCGCGAAGCGGATGACAATCGACAGGATCCAGACCAGCGCGATCAAAGCGATGGCGATAACTATGGCGACGCCGGCACCGCCGCCGCGTTCGCTGTCGCGCGAACGGCGGCCGCCGCCCCAGAACATGTTCTGGAAGAAAATGCGGAACACCAGTTCTCCGAAGAAGCCGAGTACGCCGGCGATCACCATGGCAATCACCATCATGCGCACGTCGCCATTGCGGATGTGGGTGAGTTCGTGGCCGAGCACGGCCTCGATCTCATGGTCGTTGAGCGCCTCGGTCAGGCCGCGTGTCACGGTGATGGAATATTGTTTGTCGTTCATGCCCGTGGCGAAGGCGTTGAGCGCCTCGTCGTCGGCAATCCGCAGCGTCGGCATCGTAATGCCGCGCGAAATGCAGAGGTTTTCCAGGAGATTGTAGAGCCGCGGTTCTTCCGTCCGGCTCACCTCGCGCGCGCCGGTCACCGCGTCAATCATCGACTGGTGGAACCGGTAGGCGATGAAAATCCAGATCACCGCGCCGACGGTGGCAAAGGGCAGGGCCTTGACGAAGTCGAACGCGGCGGCGTGGATTAGATAGTCGAGCGGCGGGCTGCCGTAGTAGCCGTTATAGCCGCGCGAGGTGAGCGCCTCGGCGAGCAGTGCGCCGGCAAACACCATCACATAGACTAAAAAGAATAGGCCGATCAGGAGCGCGACTGAGCGGCGCTTGTTCGACTGGATGTGAGTGTATAGACCGTAGGCGGCCATTTCTCTTCCTTATACCTCCCCCTGCGAGGGGGAGGTCGACCGCCGAAGCGCAAGCGAAGGCGGGCGGGTGGGGGTCAGTGCGGTGGGCGCGGTGAGGCGACACCACCCCGGACCGCTTCGCGGTCCGACCCTCCCCTTTCAGGGGAGGGATAAGATCAAAACTTTACGCTCGGCGCCTGTTCGAGCTGCGCCCGGTCGGTGCCGACGTCGAAGAACGGACGCTGGGCGAAACCGAACATGCCGGCGAAGATCGCTGCCGGGAACTGCTGAATACCGGTGTTGTATTCCTGGACCGCGTTGTTGAAGAAGCGGCGCGAGGCGGCGAGCTTGTTCTCGATGTCGGACAGGTCGCTCTGCAGCTGCTGGAAGTTCGCGTTGGCCTTCAGGTTCGGATAATTTTCCGACAATGCAAACAGCTTGCCGAGCGCGCCGGTAAGCATGTTCTCGGCCGCGACCTTCTGCTCGACGCCGGGCGCGGCAATAGCGGTGTTGCGCGCTTGTATGACCGCCTCCAGGGTTCCGCTTTCATGCGCGGCATAGCCCTTTACCGTCTCCACCAGGTTGGGGATCAGGTCGTGGCGCTGTTTGAGCTGTACATCGATGTCGGCGAAGGCCTGGTTGGTCCTCTGCCGCATGGCGACGAGACCGTTGTAGACGCTGATCGCCCAGATCACGATCACGACAATGACGCCGATGACGATCCAGCCGGTGGTGGACATGGGTGGCGGCTCCTAAAAGAATTCGATGGAACAAGCCTAGCCTAGATGGGTACCGCGCCGCCAACGGCAACAGGGTAGGGTTGTGCGCAACCGCGCTTATCCGGCGCGACACCGGATAACCGGTTGATGTTGCAAAAAAAAGACCCCGGGCCGAAGCCCGAGGTCTTTTCGCCAGACGGCTATTCGGGGGGTAAGGGGGGAGCCGCCCGACTGAAACGTACGGGCGAACAACGCCCGCGCCGGGGTTTGGTTCCGGGCTCCGCAACGATCACTTAGACTTTATCAACAGGGGCGCGGGCGGTCTTAAGTCGGACACGATCTGCGGGTTCCATGACGATGAAAGTTCCATTCGATGCTGCCGGGCGGCATTAATCGAAGGGGGTCTGCCATGAGCACCGTGATGATCAGGTGCCCCATTACCAGCCGGTCGGTATCGACGGCTATCGAGGTCGAGCCGAGCGTGTTCCGTAAATTGCCGAAGGTCGCCGGGCGCATGGTTTGTCCGGCCTGCGGGCAAGAACACATCTGGGCGACGGGTTCAGCCTGGCTCGCGGATGAGCCGCGCCGGACCAGCGGCCCGCGTTCGACAGCGGTCGCTTAGTCGATCCTAAAATAATCCGTTCCGGCTATCGATTCTCCGCGACGAATCGATAGCCGGACACAGGATTTTTTCGCGATGGTGCGCTAACCCGCTTCGCGGAACCGAACCGCGGCTTCCAGATCGACCGACACCAGTTGCGACACGCCGCGTTCGGCCATGGTGACGCCGTAGAGCCGGTTCATCCGCGCCATGGTGATCGGATTGTGTGTGATGATGACGAAGCGCGTGTCGGTCGATTTTGTCATCTCGCCGAGCATGTCGCAGAAGCGCTCCACATTGTGATCGTCGAGCGGCGCGTCCACTTCGTCCAGCACGCAGATCGGCGCCGGATTGGTGAGGAATACCGCGAAAATCAGCGCCAGCGCAGTCAGCGCCTGCTCGCCGCCCGAGAGCAGCGAGAGCGTCGCCGGCTTCTTGCCCGGAGGCTTGGCCATGATCTCGAGGCCGGCCTCGAGCGGATCGTCGCTTTCGATCAACTGCAGTTCCGCCGTGCCGCCGCCGAACAGCTTCGTGAACAGATGCTGGAAGTGCTTGTTCACCTGTTCGAACGACGACAGCAGCCGTTCGCGCGCCTCGCGGTTGAGGCTTTGGATGCCCTGACGCAATTTGCCGATCGCCTGCACCAGATCGTCGCGTTCGGTGGTGAGCGTGGTGTGCTGGGTTTCGACTTCGCGCAATTCTTCCTCGGCGCGCAGATTGACGGCGCCCAGCCGCTCGCGCTCGCGCCGCAGCCGCTCCAGCTTTTCTTCAATCTCAGTCAGTTCGGGGAGGGCCTCACCAGATTTGATCTCGGCCAGTTCGGCGACTTGACCTGGCTCGATCTCCAGCATGTCGTGGATTTCGCGGCCGATGTCGGCGAGCCGGCGCTTGGCGCCTTCGAAGCGTTCCTCGGCGCGGGCGAGTTCCTCGCGCGCGGCGGAGGCTGCTTCCAAAGCGGCGCGGGCATCGCGGTCGGCTTCGGCCAAAGCGGCCTCGGCCTCGGCCAGGCGGTCGGCGCAGGCCCGCCGCTCGGCTTCGGCTTTGGCGACTTCGTCAATCAGGCCTTTGCGCTTCTCGGCGAACATCTGTGGCGCGTTTTCCAGCTCGGCGCGGTCGCGCTTGGCCTCGACGATACGCTGGTCCAGGATGGCGATCTGGCTGTGCGCGCCGTCGCGGCGCCCGATCCAGCCCGCCCGGTCGGTGGCGAGCGCCGCCAGCCGCCGGTCGGCGATTTCCGCCTCGCGCACAATCGCCTGCTGTTCCGCGCGCACCTCGGCGAGCGCCGCGCGTTTGCCTGTGATGTCGTCGCGCACGGCGGCGAGCTTGCTTTCGAGTTCGCCCGCCGGCGCCAGCGCTGCAAGCGCGCGCTCGGCTTCGGCCTTGGCTGCGCTTGCCTCGTCGCGGCTGGTGGTCAGCCGCGTGCGCGCCTCGGCGAGCGCGGAGAGCCGCGCCGCCTGGCGGTTGAGGTCGCGTTCGCGCGTGCGCGTCTCGCTTTCGGTGTGGCCCGCGGCCACGTAGGCCACGTTCGCGGCGTCAAGCGTTGCGCGTTTGCCGTCCACCTCGGCGCGCGCCTTCACCAGTTCGGCGTCGATCTCGGCGAGGCGGCTGCGCTGCGCCAGGCGCCGTGCCGCCCCTGTCGGAGCATGCGCGGCCGCGACGTAACCGTCCCAGCGCCACAGATCGCCTTCGCGCGATACCAGCCGCTGGCCGGTCTTGAGCGTCGCGGCGAGCCGGGCGCCGGTCTCGCGGTCGACCACGCCGATCTGCGCCAGCCGGCGGGCAAGTTGTTCGGGCGCTTTGACGAAGCGCGACAGCGGCTCGGCCCTCGCCGGCAAAGCCGGATCGCTCGGATCGATCGGCGCTTTCGACCAATGCATCGGCGCCGAAGCATCGACCGGCGCGTCGAGATCGTCGCCCAACGCCGCGCCCAGGGCCTTCTCGAAACCCTTGTCGACCGCGACATGGTCGATTACCGGCGGCCACAAATTGCGCGTCTCGAGCGACAGCATCTGCCCGAGCGTTTTGGCCTCGGTTTCCAACCGTTGCATGCGCTTTTCGGATTCACCCAATGCAGCGCGCGCCGCTTCGACGTCGGCGCGTGCATTGTTGTGCGCGGCTTCGGCCGCTACCGCCGCGGCTTCCGCCTCGGTGAGGGCCGCCTGCGCGCCTTCGACCGCGGCCGAGAGCGGGGCATGATCGGCGCTCACGGTCGCGAGTTCACGCTCGATTTCGGCGATCTCGGCGGTGATGCGTGCGACCCGCTCGCCGTGCTCACGCGCGGCGTTTTCGTGAGTGTGGCGCTGCGCGGTCAGATCGGCGAGTGCGGTGGTGAGGTCGGAGAAGATTTTCTCGGCGGCGTCGAGTTCGCCGTCGACCGCCGCCACCTTGGCATCGACGCCGCTGCGGCGTCCGGCGCTTTCGGCTGCTTCCTTGCGCAGCGTTTCTTCCTCGGCGGCCAGCCGCTCAAGCGCCGCTTCGGCGTCGGCCGCGAGCTGCTTCTCGCGCTCGCCGTCGGCGGCAAATTGGACCAGCCGCAGATCGAGTTCGGCGATGCGGTCCTTGGCGCGCTGCTCCTCGCGGTCGAGATCGGCGAGCGCCACGTTGAGCCGGTGCAATGCTGCGCCGGCGCGCGCCTCGGCCTCGCGCAGTTCGGGCAGCGTGGCGGACACGAGCGCCTGGCGCTTGGAGGCTTCGGCTTCCGCGCCGACGCGGGCTGCGACTTCGCGGACACAGACGTCCTTGGCATGCTCAGCTTCGGCGACCTCGGCGGTCGCGGCGGTCCAGCGCAAATGATAGAGCATCGCCTCGGACTTGCGCACTTGCGCCGACACGGTGCGATAACGGATCGCCTGGCGCGCCTGCTTCTTCAGCCCGTCGACTTGGGCGGCGAGTTGGCCGATCACGTCCTCGATGCGCAGCAGGTTGGTTTCCGCCGCCTTCAGCCGCAGTTCGGCCTCGTGCCGGCGCGCATGCAGGCCGGCGACGCCGGCGGCTTCCTCCAGCACGCGGCGGCGCTGCTCGGGCTTGGCCTGGATGATCTCGCCGATGCGGCCCTGATGCACCAGCGCCGGCGAACGCGCGCCGGTCGAGGCGTCGGCAAACAGGATCTGCACGTCGCGCGCGCGCACCTCGCGGCCGTTGATGCGGTAGGTCGATCCCGCCTCGCGCTCGATGCGGCGGGCGATGTCGATCTTGTCCTCGTCGTTGAACGCGGCCGGCGCCGAGCGCTCGGCATTGTCGATCGAGATCGCCACCTCGGCATTGTTGCGCGACGGGCGGTTATTGGTGCCGGAGAAAATCACCTCGTCCATCGAGGAGGCGCGCATCGACTTGTAGGACGACTCGCCCATCACCCAGCGCAGCGCTTCGACCAGGTTGGACTTGCCGCAGCCGTTCGGCCCGACGACGCCGGTCAGCCCCGGCTCGATCATAAAATCGGTCGGCTCGACGAACGACTTGAACCCGAGCAGGCGCAGCCGCGTAAGTTTCATAATTGAGGTCTCGACTTTTTTTGTCTGCGCATGCGCGGCGCAGGGTCAAAGCCCATGGTCCCGCGTCGGCTGGCGTTTGGCAAAATCGTAATCCTGTCCGGAGGATAGCCCCGAAAGCTGGTCAGCTTATGTCGCATCGGCGGGAGAATAAATCGGCGCGCCCGTTAGAGCAACAGAACAACGGCGCCGAAGCGTTGTTTTCCAGACCTTTCGCGGCCTGCCGGGCGGAACCGGCGCGCGCGCAAACCCGTGCCGCGCCGAAAAACCCTTATCCGCCCTTGAGATAGGGGTCGATTACCTTGGCAAACTCCTCGATCGAGACGGCGCCGGTGACTTGCGTCCCGTTGATGAAAAAGGTCGGAGTCAACTCCACCTTGAATTGCTTCATGGCGCGTTGACGCACGCTTTCCATGGCATCCCAGGCCTTCTGATTCTTCAGGCAGGCGTTGAAATCCTGCTCGGAAAGGCCGGCCTGCTTGGCGATCGCCATCAGCGGCGGAATCGGTTTTTCGACCGCCCATTGCCGTTGCTGACTGAACAACGTGTCCACCATGGAATAATATTTCACCGGATCGTCCTTGGCGGCGCAGTGCGCAAGCACGAAGGCCGCGCCCGCCAGATTGTCGAGCGGGAAATCGCGCAGGATATAGCGGACCTTGCCGGTATCGATGTAGCGCTTCTTGATCTCCGGGAAGGTGGTTTCCTGGAAGTGCGCGCAGTGCGGGCAGGTCATCGAGGCGTATTCGATCATGGTGACCGGCGCCTTGGGATCGCCCAAAGCGAGGTCGGGCATCGCGTCCGGCTTCATGAGGTCGGCCACCGGGACATTTTCCGCGTGCGCAATCCCGCCGAACGGGGGCAGCGTGGAGGCGCCAAGCACGCCGAGGCTAAGAGCGACGGTGGCGGTGCTCAGGCAAAACTCGCGTCGGGTGATCTGCAACGGAAACTCCGTGGGCTTGTGACAGGGCCGGAGGGGAACGAGGGCCCGTTCCATAGCACAATTGTGGCAATGGCGGGCCGCTCTGCCAAGGGAGGTGAAAGCCTCACTTTCGCTTGATGGCAGCACCCAGGCGGGCGAGCGCTTGGCGCAGGTCCTCGTCCTCGATCGCCGGCAGGCTTGCGGCGATCCTGGCAGTAGCCTCGGGGTCGGGCGGCGGTGGCGGGGTAGGCGCCTCGCGCCGGCGCAGCGGTGCCTGGCGCAAGGCGATGCGGCCGATCGCCTGCCAGCCGAAGAACCGGTTGACCCGCTCCAGGATCACCGCCGACAGATGCTGGATTTCAAGCGCGGCCGGGCCTTCCACCCGCAGCACCAGCGTTGCCGGTTCCGGCGCCTCTTCGCCCACTGCCCGCGGCCAGTTGATCTTCATCGGCTCGCTGTGGCCGGCGATTTCCGGCCCGACGATGGTGGCCCACCGGGCAATGATCTCGGTCGAGGCAAAGCCCTGCGCCTTGAGGCTGTCGCCCAAGGCCGCGCCGGCGAAGTCCGAAAGCGGCCGGGGAAAACTGCGCGAGGGATTGTTCATGAACTGTGCATCCCGTGCCATCGTCGGCCCATGAGCGTAGCAGTCCGATTGCCGCGGCGGAAGAAAGCTGGAAGCGCGCCCGATCCGGCCAATCTGCTGGCCTGGTACGACCGCCACCGCCGCGTATTGCCGTGGCGCGCACGGCGCGGCGAAACGCCGGACCCGTACCGCGTCTGGCTGTCGGAGATCATGCTGCAACAGACGACTGTTAAGACGGTCGCGCCCTATTATGCCAAGTTTCTGACGCGCTGGCCGACGGTCGAAGCGCTCAGCCATGCCAGCCTCGACGACGTGCTGCGTGCCTGGGCCGGTCTCGGCTATTACGCGCGCGCCCGCAATTTGCACGCCTGTGCCCGCGCGGTGGTCGAGCACCATGGCGCGGCGTTTCCCGCGAACCGCGAGGTGTTGCGCGCGTTGCCCGGCGTCGGCGACTACACCGCCGCTGCCGTGGCGGCGATCGCCTTCGATGAGCCGGCGGTCCCGGTCGACGGCAATGTGGAGCGGGTAGTGACGCGGCTCTTTGCCGTTGAGGATGAGTTGCCGGCGGCCAAGCCCGAGATCAAGCGGCTGGCCGCGGCATTGCTGCCGGCCCGCCGCGCCGGCGATTTCGCGCAAGCGCTGATGGATCTCGGCGCGACGATCTGCTCGCCCAAGCGGCCGGCCTGCGCGCTTTGCCCGTGGAGCGAATCATGTCTCGCGTTCGAACGCGGCGATCAGGAGACGTTTCCGCGCAAGGCGCCGAAGCGCGAAGGCAAATTGCGCCGTGGCGCGGCCTTTGTCGTCGTGCGCGCCGATGGGCGCGTGCTGCTGCGCACGCGGCCCGACAAGGGCCTGCTCGGCGCCATGACCGAAGTGCCGGGCAGCGCATGGTCGCATGATTTCGACGCGCCGCAGGCGCTGCGCAGTGCGCCGCGCTTGAAAGGCGCCAAATGGCGCAAGCTTTTTGGCACGGTGCGCCACGTATTCACGCATTTCCCACTCGAGCTTGCGGTGTTCACCGCGCAAGTCGCGCGCAGAACGCCGGCGCCGAAGGGCGCGCGCTGGGTCAGACTAGCGGAGTTGCCCGACGAAGCGCTGCCGACGGTGATGCGCAAAGTGCTGGCGCACGCTATGAAGACCTGAACGAACAGCACAGAGGAACGCCATGAAAATCGAACGTCACGACGTCGCCGCCCGCATGAGCAAAGTGGTGGTGCACGGCGACACCGTCTATCTCGCCGGCATCGTTGCGGACAGTCCGAAGGGCAAGAGCGTCACCGAGCAGACCAAGAGCATCCTCGGGCAGATCGACGGCTTCCTGGCCAGGGCCGGCACCGACAAGACCAAATTGCTGTCGGCGAATATCTGGATCACCGACATGGCGAGCTTCGCCGAGATGAACGCGGTGTGGGATGCCTGGGTGCCGGCCGGCAACGCCCCGGCACGCGCCACCGTCGAGGCCAAGCTCGCGACGCCCGACTACAAGGTCGAGATCATGGTGGTAGCAGGCAAGTAAGTTAGTAATCGGGGCAAGTTAGTTATGGCATTCGATTTCGCGTCGCTCGTTCCGGCGGGGTCGCCCGCGCCCGCGGTCAGATGGACGCCTCCGGGAAAATATAATTTCACCTTCGGCAACAACGATCCGGATGGCTTGGCGGTCGAGGAACTCAAGCAGGCCGTGGAGGCCGCGCTGTCGCGCGAGGGGCGGCGACTATCGGACTATCGTCTGCACACCGGCCCGCAGGGCTACAAGCCGCTGCGCGAATTCCTGGTCAGGAAGCTCAAGCGCGACGCGGCGATCGACTGCACGGCGGACGATATTCTGCTGCTGTCGGGCTCGCTGCAGGGGCTCGATCTCGTCAACGGCGCGTTGCTCGAACGCGGCGACACCGTAATCTGCGAGCGAGATTGCTACGAGGGCACGATCAACCGCTTCGCGCGCCGCGGCGTCAATATCGTCGGCCTGCCAGTCGACCGGGACGGCATGAAAATGGATGCGCTGGAACAATCGCTCGCCGAGCTCAAGGCGAAGGGCGTGCGACCGAAATTCATTTACACGATTGCGACTGTGCAGAACCCGACCGCGACGATCCTCAGCCTTGAGCGGCGCAAAACGCTGCTGGCGCTCGCCGGGCATTACGGCGCTCCGGTTTTCGAGGACGATTGCTATGCCGACCTGACCTGGGACGGCCAACGGCCGCCTTCGATCTATTCGATGAGCGAGGCAGAAAATGTCATCCATCTGGGCTCATTCTCCAAGACAATCGCGCCGGCGCTGCGCGTCGGCTTCATTGTCGCGCCGTGGTCGCTGATGTCGCGCCTGTTGCCGCTCAAGACCGATGCCGGTTCGGGCGGGCTTGAGCAAATGATGCTGGCGGAATACTGCGAGGCGCATTTCGCGGACCATGTGCCGCGATTGCGCAGGCGCTTCCGTGCCAAACTCGATACCTTGGTGGCCGCGCTTAATGAGCAGTTCGGCACGGCGGCGGAGTTCGATTATCCGCCGGGCGGTATCTTTCTCTGGATCAAGCTGCCGGACAATGTAGACGCCATGAAGCTGCGCGACGCTGCCATCAAGGCCGGCGTCGTCATCAACCCGGGTCCGGAGTGGTCGATCGACAAGGCCTATAGCAGGAGCCGGGTCCGGCTGTGCTTCGCGAGCCCCACGCACGATGAGATACGCGAGGGCATTGCGGCGCTGGCCGAGGTCTGCCGCAAGGAATTCGGCGTGCCCACGCGCAGCGCCAATGTCGAGCGGAAGGCAGGGGCGTAATCGTGGCGGAACAGCAAGGCATCCTGGCGATCTTTAACGATTGCCGCCCCGGCCGCGAGACCGAGTTCGAGGCATGGTTCCAGGGCGAGCACCTGCAGGAACGCCTCGCCGTGCCCGGCTTTTTGTTCGGCCGTCGGCACCAGGCGATTTCAGGCAGCGCCGGCTATTTCAATTTCTACCTCGTCGAGACGCCGGCCGTGCTGACATCGAAGCTTTATCTCGAACGTCTCGACAATCCGACGCCGATGACGCGCAAGGTGATGTCGGAAATTTTCATCAACATGAACCGCACGGTCTGCCACCGCACGCTTCGCGTGGGCTGCTTTCGCGGCGCCTACGCCGTCACGGTGCGCTTCAACGACGTGCCGGACATCGGCGGCCTGACCAGGCTGTCCGATTTCCTGGGGCGAGACCCCGGCATCGCCGCCTGCGAGATCTGGACGGCGGTCGATCCCGCCGGCCAACCGGTATCGATGGAAGAGAAACTGCGCGGCCGCGACAAGAAGATCAAAGCCTGCCTTATGATCGATACGCTGCGCCAAAGCGAAGCGGAAAAGCTCGGCGAACGGTTCGCGAAAGATTTTGCTGGCGCCGAGGTCGGCGTATTCCGCGTGCTGTGTCAGTTGGGAAATGGAGGAGCTTGAATGCAGTCGCTATTTCCGCTGGTGGAAAAAATCGCCGCGCGTCTGATCGAGCGCAAGGAAACCGTTGCCGTCGCCGAGTCCTCGACCGGGGGCCTGATCGCGGCAACTTTGCTGAGCGTTCCCGGCGCCTCCGCCTACTTCATCGGCGGCGCGGTGGTTTACACCAAGACCGCGCGCGCGGCGCTGCTCGGTATCGGCGACGCCGACATGCAAGGCCTGCGGCCGTCGACCGAAGCCTATGCGCAAGTGAATGCGCGGCGTGTGCGCGAGCGGCTCGGCACGACCTGGGCGCTTGGCGAAACTGGCGCGACGGGTCCGACCGGCAACCGCTACGGCGACGCGGCGGGGCACACTTGTATTGCGGTCGCAGGGCCGGTCGAGCGGGCGATCACATTGGAAACCGGCAGTGTCGACCGACGAGCGAATATGCAGGCTTTTGCCAAGCGTACGCTGGAGCTTCTGTACGAGGTGATTTCCGCCAAGACGTGAAGCGGGCTACTCCGCCGCCGCTTACGCCTTCGCGAAGATCAAGCCGTCATCGCCCTCATCGCGCTCGAACATTGCTTGCAGCGCGGTGAGAAATTGCGGTTTTTCGACGCGGATATTCTTGCTCGGAATGAACAGCTTCTCGAAATGCGGTTCGATCTGCGCCAGAAATTCCTGCGGCGTCACACCGCTGACATTCCTCAGGTGGTGCGGGAGATATTCGATAAACAGCGTCTTGGCGTTGCGCAGGATGTCCTGCATGCCTTTCAGCGCGAAATATTCCGAACCTTCGATATCCATGAGTACCAGGGTGAATTTCTCGCCGTCGAGATAGCGGTCGAGCGAGTGCGCTTCGACCATGACGGTTTGCGGTGTGTCGTAAAAATACTCGAAGGCATGCACTTTCGGCATGCGCTTGGACCCACCTGAATTGCTGCGGCTCGCGACGAATTCGAGCTTTTCGGTCTTGTCGCTGGCGGCGATATTGTGTGCGCTTACATTGGCGACGTCGTTGAGCATCAGATTGATCTTGAGCAAGCCGAAAGTGTCGGGGTTCGCTTCGATCGCCACCACCGACTTGCAATGCTTGGCGATCGGAACGACCAGCGCGCCAAGATGGGCGCCCACCACCAGCACGCGGTCATCGGCGCCGATGTATTGGAAAATTCTTTCCAGTTCGCCTTGGCCGTATTTGCCCTTATGGCGGAGTTCCTTGCCGACGCCGCGATCTTCGATATCGACGGCAAAGATGCCGTTGGTGGACCGCGTGATCACACCGGCAATATTGTTTCCAAGCATCGCCTTCTGCAGGCGCCCGACCGCCGTTCGCAAAGCGAGCTTCAGATAGTAAATCATCTTCCGCATGACCGCCGCCTTCTGTTTTTTAATTCGCTATTGGAAGCGAAGGGCCGCGCCGTCTGCGTGCACCTTAGGACGACGGATCAAGCTCCGCCATCTCCGAGCGCACCACGGCGCGCAGTTCGTCGATCAGCGTCAGTCCCTTCGGCGTTTGCAGGTGCCAGAAGGTCCAGCCGTTGCAGGCCTCTAACCCTTGCGCCAGCGCGCCGATGCGGTGGATCGATCCGACCGTATCGCCGAGCGACACCGCGCCGTCGGCGCGCACCGTCGCCTTGTGCCGCTTCTTGGCGTCGACCAACAGCGCGCCGGGCGACACCAGCCCGCGTTCGATCAGCGCCGAGAAGGCGACGCGCGGCGCTTCGCGCGCGGTGACGAAGGGCGCGATCGACGGCGAGGGCACGACCTTAACCTCCGCGATGCGCTTTTCCGCGGCCTTGGCATATTTCTTTTCGCGCTCGATGCCGATGAAACGGCGGCCGAGTTTCTTCGCCATTGCGCCGGTGGTGCCGGTGCCGTTGAACGGATCGAGCACCAGGTCGTCCGGCCGCGACGCCGATAGAATGACGCGCGCCAGCAGCGCTTCCGGCTTTTGCGTCGGATGCAGCTTCTTGCCGTCAGCGCCTTTGAGGCGCTCCTCGCCGGTGCAGAGCGGGAAGGTCCAGTCCGAGCGCACCTGCACGTCTTCGTTGCCGGCCTTGAGCGCCTCGTAATTGAACGTGTAGCCCTTGGTGTTGGCGTCGCGCGACGCCCAGATCATGGTCTCGTGCGCGTTAGTGAAGCGGCGGCCGCGGAAATTCGGCATCGGGTTGGTCTTGCGCCAGATCACGTCGTTGAGGATCCAGAAGCCGAGGTCCTGCATGATCGTGCCGACGCGGAAAATATTGTGGTAGGAGCCGATCACCCAGATGGTGCCGGCGGGCTTCAACACCCGGCGGCAGGCGGTGAGCCAGGCCTTGGTGAACGCGTCATAGGCGGCGAAGCTGTCGAACTTGTCCCAGTCGTCGGTGACCGCATCGACATGCGAATCGTCCGGGCGCTTCAAATCGTTGGCGAGCTGGAGATTGTAGGGCGGATCGGCGAACACCAGGTCGACGGAAGCCGCCGGCAATTTCGCCATCTCGGCGACGCAGTCGCCGATGAGGATGCGATGATGCGGAGTCTCTGAAACTCCACGGGGCGCCCCTGAGGGCGCCCCGCGACGCGACACAACCATGACTTAGGACTCTCGACTCAAGGACGACGCGGCCGGCGACGCGGGACCTACAACCGACAGGCCCACATCATGGCCGCCTTAGGTGAAAAATCGGTTTATGACGCGTACGTTCCGATGGGCAATTTCTGCCTATCTAACCTGGACTTAAGGGGCGGCGCGGCCGCCGCAAAAACGGTCGAATTGGACGCGAATGAAGGCTTGCGCGATGATCGAACGAGGAGCGTGGAGGGGATTTGAATGCGCTGGGATGATTTCCGCCGCAGCGACAATATCGAGGACGACCGCGACGCCGGTTACGGCGGCGGCTATGGCGGCGGATTCGGTCTTCCGGGTGGCGGGCTCGGCATCGGCACCGTCATTGTGCTCGGCCTGATCGGCTGGGCGACCGGCATCGATCCGCGCATTCTGATCGGCGGCGCGGAGCTCATTAAAGGCGGTTCGCAGTACCAGCAGGACTATCGCCCGAGCAGCCGGCGCACCGGCGCGCCGAGCGACCGCACCGGCCAGTTCGTTGCCGCGGTGCTCGGCAATACCGAGGACACCTGGGCCGAAATTTTTTCGGGCGCGGGCCGGCAATACCGTCCGCCACGGTTACGGCTCTATCGCGGCGGCGAGCAGGGCGGTTGCGGTTTCGCGCAGGCGGCCATGGGCCCGTTCTATTGCCCGACCGACCAGCGCATCTATCTCGACACCTCGTTCTTCAACGACATGCAGACGCGTTTCCACGGCTGCAGCGGCAAGGCGTGCGAGTTCGCCGAAGCCTATGTGATCGCGCACGAGGTCGGCCATCACATACAAAACCTGCTCGGCACGCTGCCGAAGGCGCAGTCCGCGCAGCGCGCCGCCGGCAGCAGAGCGGAAGCCAACCGTATCCAGGTACGTGTCGAATTGCAGGCCGATTGCTACGCCGGCGTCTGGGCGCATCATTCCGATCAACGCTGGAATTCGATCGAACCTGGCGACGTCGAAGCGGCGTTGCAAACGGCGGCGGCGATCGGCGACGACCGGCTGCAGCAGCAATCGCGCGGCACCGTGGTGCCTGATTCTTTCACCCACGGCACGTCGGCGCAGCGTCAGCGCTGGTTCACCAACGGCTTGAAAGCGGGCACGCTGTCGGCCTGCGACACCTTCGCGGCGGCTTCATTGTAAGGACGCTCTGTATGCCCGGCATCGACTCCAGCAGACAATTCGTGCCGCTCAAGATCGCGGTGCTGACCGTCTCCGACACGCGCGAGCGCGCCGACGACAAGTCCGGCAATACGCTGGCCGAGCGCGTCCGCGCCGCCGGTCATACGCTGGCCGAGCGCGCCATCGTCAAGGACGATGTCAAGGCGATCCGCCGCCACGTGAAAACCTGGATCGAGGATAAGTTCATCGACGTGATCGTCACTACCGGCGGCACCGGCTTCACCGGGCGCGATGTCACGCCGGAGGCGGTCGAACCGCTGTTCGAGAAGAAGATGGACGGCTTCGCGACGATGTTCTTGCTTGTGAGCGAGAAGAAGATCGGCACCTCGGCGATCCAGACCCGCGCCACCGCCGGCGTCGCCAACGCGACGTATATTTTCTGCCTGCCGGGCTCGCCCGGCGCCTGCAAGGACGCCTGGGACGAGATCCTGGTGCACCAGCTCGACTACCGCTACCGGCCGTGCAATTTCGTGGAAATCCTGCCGCGGCTCGACGAGCACATGCGGCGGCCGAAAGCACGCACGCAATCAGGCTGAGTGGGAACCGGTCAGCCGCCCGGATTGCGTGCAAACTTTAAAACAGTGAGCGTAGCCGGACGCAAAACCGGTACCCACTTTTGCTGGCTGCGCTCACGGGCGCGACGGCGTAGCGAACAGCGGCGGCCAATATCCGCATGACGATTTCGCTGCGCGCTTGCGTGCGGAGTAATCGGGCCCGCGCGGTGTAGAGGATGACCGTCCGGGCGCCAAGCTCCGGCGGCCAGGGCTTCATAGTGTCAAATCCCAATATTCGGCGACCACGTCCTCGCCCCAACTGTGTTTCTTTTCGCTGGAGGTCACCGTGAAGCCGGCTTTCTCGTAAGCGCGGCGCGCGGCAAAAAGGATACTGTGCGTCCACAGCGTGACGCGCTTGTAGCCCGCCTCGCGCGCGAACTTGACGCATTCGTCGACCAGTCGCTGGCCGAGGCCAAAGCCCCGCGCTTTCGGGTCGACCAGCAGCAGGCGCAGTCGCGCGACGCCGGGCGCGTCCTTGACCAGCATGACGCAGCCGACATTCTCGCCGTTCATTTCGGCGATCCAGCAATGCTCCAGCTTGGCGTCGAAGTTGTTGACGAAATCGGCGACGATCTGCGCGCACAGGCCTTCGAACGGCGCGCCCCAATTGTATTCCTGGGCGTAAAGTTCGGCGTGGCGGGAAACCATCCAGCCGAAATCGCCGTGCCGAGGTTCGCGCAGAATGTAGGACGGCTTGGGCGAAGCGGGCACTTCGCCGAGCAAAATCTCGATGGTTTCCATCGCCGCCACCAAGCGCGCCTGGTCGCCGGGCTTGAGCTTGCCGAGCATGCCGGCGACGAAGTCCTGCGAGCGCTTCTCGAACGGCGCGAAGACCTTGGCGCCGCGTGCGGTCAGCGCAATATCGCTCTGTCGCGCGTCGGCGCGCGATGGTTTGCGGCTGATGAAGCCGCGCTTCTCGAAGCTGCGCAGCACGCGCGACAAATAGCCGGCGTCGAGGTCGAGCGCCCGGCCGACGTCGCTGGCGGTCGTAGCGCCACCATGGGCCAGTTCGTAGAGCACGCGCATCTCACCGAGCGAGTAGGGGCTGTCGAGATAATTTTTGCGCAGCACCCCGATCTGCCGCGTGTAGAAGCGGTTGAACCGGCGCATGGCGCCGGTGCGTTGCTGGAGCGAGTTTGGCATGCGGTGAGGATCGACTATATAGTTGACAAAGTCAAGTATAGGAACGTGACCGCTCGTCCCGCGCAAGCGGGGACCTAGGGGTCAAAAATGAATGCATGCGTTAAAAACTGGATGCCCATTTACGCGGGCGTGAGCGGAAATTTACCGCGCCGGCCGCGCGCCGCTCGCCAGCATGGCAAGGCGCCGCCGCCCGATCCGGCGCAGTATGACGGCCTCGGCGTCGGCACCTTCTGGGTGGCCGCCGAGGCTGTCGTAATGCGCCCGTGCGATCAGCAGGCCCTGCTCAGGCTTGGCGCCGCCGCCGAGCGCGACGCGCATCAACGCGAACAACTCGGCCAACCCCGGCCGCAGCAGATCGGCGACGCCGGGCGGGCGGAACACCGCCGCGCGCACCTGCTCGAGATGATTGCTCGTTTCGATGAAACGTTCCGCGGCGCCGACCCAGCCCGGCTCCGGCACGCAGCCGGCGCGCAAGAACAAGAGCCATGGCGCGCGCGTCGTTTTGGCCGCAGCCTTGAACCGTGCCCCGAGCGTCTCGTTCGAGGCCATGAAGCGGCAACCGGCGATGTCGGCCACCTCGGCGGTGCCGTCGCGTGAGCCGGCATCGGCCACGATCACTTCGGCCAGCAGACCGGCGGTAACGCCTGGCACCAGTGCGGCCAGCGTCGGCACCAGGCTCCGTTCCGATTCGTTCGTGGCAATGACGGCGCTGATCATGCTGCAAACTGAATGAGATAATACGGATGTGCAATATCACCGGAAATCCCGGTTGTTTGGCCCGAAAAGCAGGCACGCGCGGGAGACATAAAAACAAAGGCCGCCTCACGGCGGCCTTGTCTCAATCCTGTGCGTGCGCCCTGTCAGAATTTGTAATTCACGCCAAGGCGCAAGATGTTGTCAGTCAGCTTGCCGCCGGAAAGAACGACCGCGCTTGGAGCTAACGTCACCGACGGCCCATCGCCGAAGTCGATGTAAAGATATTCGAACTTGGCGCTCCAGTTGTTCAAGAAGGCGTATTCCAGACCGCCGCCGACCGTCCACCCGCTATAGTCATTCGATGCGCTGCCGGCTCCGGTGGGCCCGTTGCCGGTCACGGTCCCGCTGATGCTGCCGTGTCCCCAAGCCCAGCCCCCGGTCACGTAAGGAAGCCAACGATCCATCGCATAGCCGACGCGGCCGCGAACTGTGCCAAACCAATCGAGCTTATCGGTGAAGGTGTAAGTGCTGGACGGAATGAGGGCGGCGGGCCCGATAAAGGAGCCATCACCCTTTTGGCCCGAGCCTTGGAAATCGGCTTCGAGACCAAGGACAATCTGATTTATTTGCCAGTTGTAGCCGACCTGTCCACCGCCGATGATCCCATCGACGTTCACAGTGCCGAGCGACGTGCCGCCAACCGAGTTGTCCTGTCTTCCCCAGCTGTAGCCGATGTTGCCGCCAACATAGAATCCGGTCCAGTTGTACGGTGGCGTCACGACCGGAGCTTTGTAGACCGGTGCTTTCACCGGCAGGTCGGCTGCGGCCGCGCTGCCCATAAGCGCGCAAGATGCAAGCAACACAAATGCGGTGCGTCGCATGGAAATCCTCCTGCCAAATGGAGACTGGTTGAAAACTAAATTCCTCTGCCCCGTCGCCGTCAATCGGCTCTCATACTTTAACGCCTTTTTCCAACCTAATCTTCCGGTAGTGTGGCATCCAGATTACACGTTAATGGGAAAATTATGCGACCAAACCGGAGGCGCAAGCATTTTGCCAACAGGGGCGATCAGAATGTTCTTGTTATGTTCACATTCGCCCATTAGATTATCGTCATGGCTCGAAACAACGCAGCCCTGAGACGCCCGCCGGAAAAGGAGCTGCCCTCCACGCCGGCGGGCGTCTATGTCGACGACGCCACCGAACTGCTCGGCGTCGTGGTCGAGCACGAGCGCCGGCGCGGCCGCGGCGCGCAGAGCAACGCTTCCGGACGCTACGAGCCGTTGGCGCGGATCGCCTTCGACGATGGCTGGCGCTCGCTCGACGAATTGCCGCCTTTCAAGACCACGGTGCAGGCGGACGCGACGCGCAAGATCATCACCCGCAACGACTCCCCCGATATCGGCTTCGACCGCTCGATCAATCCCTATCGCGGCTGCGAGCACGGCTGCGTCTACTGCTTCGCGCGGCCGACCCACGCCTATCTCGGCCTGTCGCCCGGACTCGATTTCGAATCCAAATTGTTCGTGAAGCCTGAAGCGGCTGAACTGCTGGAGCGCGAACTCTCCGCGCCCGGCTATTCGCCTAAGGTGATCGCCATCGGCACCAACACCGATCCCTATCAGCCGATCGAGCGGCGCTACAAAGTCATGCGCCGCATCCTCGAAGTGCTCGACCGCGCCGGCCATCCAGTCGGCATCGTCACCAAGTCGGCGCTGGTGCTGCGCGACCTCGACATCCTCGCCCGCATGGCCGAGCGCAAGCTCGCTAAAGTGGCGCTGTCGGTGACCTCGCTCGATCCCGAGTTGGCGCGCAAGATGGAGCCGCGCGCGGCGACGCCGATGCGTCGTCTCGAGACGCTGCGGCGGCTGGCGCAGGTTGGCGTGCCGACGACGGTGATGGTGGCGCCGGTCATTCCGGCGCTCAACGACATGGAGATGGAACGCATCCTGGAGGCGGCTGTGACCGCGGGCGTCAAGGAAGCCGGCTACGTGCTGCTGCGTCTGCCGCTGGAAGTGCGCGATCTGTTCCGTGAATGGCTGATGGCCAATTACCCCGACCGCCACCGCCACGTCTTCAAGCTGATCCGCGAGACGCGCGGCGGCAAGGATTACGACTCCACCTGGGGCAAGCGCATGAAGGGCACCGGGCCCTATGCTTGGATGATCGGCCGGCGCTTCGAGGTAGCCTGCGAGAAGCTGGGCTTGAATACCAGCAAAGTCTCGCTCTCGACCGCGCATTTCCATGCGCCCAAGCCGGCGAACGAGCAGCTGAACCTGTTCTGACGTTCACATCTTTTCCTTGATGCCAGCTTCGATTAACCACCAATTGACGGGGTACGAGGTAACGAAGCCGCAGAGCATGGCGAGCTGCATGGTGAACCAGAATTCCGGTGTGTTTACCTCCGTCATCCGGCCGGTGAGCGGGCGAAAATAGGTGTACTGCGCCAGCGCCATGAAGCCGTACATGCCGAGCTGCCAGGCGGTGAGCGACAGGGTGTCGGCTTTTAGCGCCGCCACCAGGCCGGGCCCAAACGACAGGCTGCGCATCGGCACGATGGCGAAATACTGGAAGACGATGCCGATGACGAAGGCGAAGATGAAATCGACGATCCACACCGCGAACATCTTGTCGGCGAAGAGCGACTGCCAGCCGAACCACAGCGCAACCGCCGGTGCTGCATAACAAAGCCATTCGGCGATAATGTCGCCAAGCATACAGCCGGCGCCGCAATGCGCCGCGCCCTTGCCGACGATGACAGGGAAGGGCGTACGCTTGGCCGCCGGCGGCTCGCCTTTATCCACCGCTTCGTGCATCGCCTCCATCGACGACATGCGGCCGTAGACGAAATAGCTCCACAGCGCGATCGGTCCGGCGAACATCGCGACGATCGGCCACACCAGGTTCATCACCCCCATGTGCTGGGGATAACGGGTGATGTGGATGGCAATGATCAGCGCGCAGGCGGCTGCCAGCATTAGTACGATGATCGACAAGGCGTGCAACCAGAAAGGAATCATCGACATCCTCAAGCGCTGAAATCTGATTTCGGCGGGGCAACGTGGGTCGCGGGACCTGGTTCCTGGGGCGAAAAATCCCCGTCTTCCACCGCCTTGCCACTTCCACGTTGACTTTGCGCCGGCCGCGCGTCCTTGTTCGGTCATGCCCGCCGCCAAGAAGAAGACTGCGCAGCGTCTGCCACTGGTCGAGTCTGTGCTCCGCCCGAGCTTCCGGCGCGAGCGGCGCGCACTCAACAAAGGCATTTTCCCGGTGGCGGGCTGCGACGAGGCGGGCAGGGGGCCGCTCGCCGGTCCGGTGGTGGCCGCCGCCGTCATCCTCGATCCTGCGCGGATCCCGCGCGGCTTGAACAATTCCAAGAAACTCGACGCCGACGCGCGCGAGAAGCTTTACGAAAAGATCTGCGCCTCGGCGCAGGTGGCGGTCGCCTTCGGCACGGTCGAGCGCATCGACCGCGACAACATCTTGCGCGCATCGCTGTGGGCGCTGGCACGCGCGGTCAGGGCGCTGCCGGTCGCGCCCAGGCTGGTGTTCGTCGACGGCAATATGAAGATTGATTGCGGCTGCGACTGCGAGGCGGTGGTCTCCGGCGACGCGTTGCTGCTGTCGGTTGCCGCCGCCTCGATCGTCGCCAAAGTCACCCGCGACCGGCTGATGAGGCGGCTCGCTCTGGCGCATCCCGGCTACGGCTTCGAGCGCCACATGGGCTATTCGGTCCCGGAGCATTTCGAGGCGCTCGCCCGCCTCGGGCCGACCATCCATCACCGTAAGTCCTTCGCGCCGGTGGCGGCCAAGCTTGCTGCGCTGGGCGAGATTTCGGACGAGGCAGTCGGCGCGTTGTTGCCTCTTTAGCCTGGCTTCTCTATTCCTGCGCGCTCTTATTATCCCTCTTCGCTTGCGGGGAGGGTGGCGAGCGAAGCGAGCCGGGTGGGGGTTGTTCACCCCACCCTAATCCTCGCTAGGCTCGGATCGCCCCTCCCCTTTCAGGGGAGGGATTAAAAAATTACGGGCCAATGCATTACGTCTCCCTGATCATTGAATTCCTGCGCGGGCGCCCGGCGGTGGCGTTCTGGACCGTAGCGCTCACGCAAGCGGCACTGTGGACGTTGATGCCGGCGCTGTTCTATTCGACGCCGCCCGGTGACGCCCCCATCCTGCTCGCTATCGGCCACGAATTCGTGCTCGGCAGTTATCTGGGACCGCCGCTTTCGTTCTGGCTCGGCGAGATCGCGTTCCGCCTCGCCGGCGCGTTCGGGCTCTACGCGCTGGCGCAAGCCTGCATCGTCGTCACCTATTGGGCGATTTTCACGCTCGGCCGCCGCATCGTCGGCGCCCGCCACGCGGTGCTCGCCGTGCTGCTGATGGTCGGCATCGGGGCTTTCGCGGTGCCGAGCCCGGATTTCGGACCGGCGATCCTGGCGGCGCCGCTCTGGGCGCTCGCTCTACTGCACTACTGGCGCGCCGTCGGAGAGCGCGAGCGCGGCTGCTGGTTCTTGCTGGCGTTCGATCTCGGCCTGCTGCTGCTCGCGAGCTATGTCGGGCTGATCCTGCTGGCGCTGCTCATCGTGTTCACGATTGCCAACCCGCGCGGGCGCGGCGCGCTGTTCCATCCCGAGCCATGGCTCGCGGTACCGCTGTTTCTTATCGTCATCTTTCCGCATCTGGCGTGGCTCAAGGGCGCGCGCGATCTCGTCCTCTCCGGCCTGGAGGACAGCGCCGCAACCGGCGCGATCTCGCCCGGCCTTTGGCTTTGTTTTGCGCTGCTGGTGACGCATCTTGGCCTTGGCCTGATGGTCGCGTTCGCCGGCGGCTGGCCGCGCCGGCGCAACGAACGTGCGCCGCTGATTGAGCGTAGTCCGGTGAACCGGTTCGCGCGGGCCTTCGTTTATTTCTTCGCGCTAATGCCGCCTGCCGTGGCGATCGTCATCGCATTTGCCGGCGGCCGGCTCGGGCCGCTCGATCGCGTTGCGCCGTTGGTGGTGCTGTCCGGTCTCGCGGTGGTGGTCGCCGCCGGCGACAAGGTACCGATCTATCGCGAGCGCATCGTCTCCTTCACCTGGCTCGGCCTGCTGGTGGCGCCGCCGGCCGTCATTGTGCTCGGCATCGTGCTGCTGCCGTGGATAGCCTCCGTCAACCTCAAGATAACCCAACCGGCTGCGGCCGAGGGCCGCTTCTTTGCCGACAGCTACCAGCGCCGCACCGGCCAGCCGCTCGGCTACGTCACCGGCGATGCGCAGTTCGCGCCGCTGGTTGCGCTCGGCGCGCCCAGCCGGCCGCATGTTTATTTCGACTGGGCGCCGGAGCGCAGTCCGTGGGCGAGCGCCGCCGATGTCCGCGAGCATGGCGGCCTGCTGGTATGGCCCGCCCCCGACAACGTCCGCACGCCGCCGGCGGACCTGAAGGCGCAGTTTCCCGCCATGGTGCCTGAAGTGCCGCGCTCGTTCCCGCGCAGAATCCAGGGGCTGCTGCCGTTGAACCGACTCGGCTGGGCGATGCTGCGGCCGCAAACGCCGTAGCGGTATCCACAGCATCCACAATCGCGCCTGCGGGCTGCCGCCGTACAGGCTAGGCTTTGCCTTACGAGGCAGCCGGCGTAGGGGGGATTCCATGGCCAAGCAGGCAAAACAAGCGAAAGCGAAGACGGCGCCAGCAAGCGTCGGCGGTTTCGAGGCGATGCTGGAGAAATATTTCGGGCTCAAGGAGCAGGGCACCGATGTCCGCACCGAATTCATCGCCGGCCTGACCACGTTCCTGACCATGGTCTACATCGTGTTCGTCAACCCGGCGATCCTGAGCAAGACCGGCATGGACCAGGGCTCAGTGTTCGTCGCCACCTGCGTCGCCGCCGCGGTGAGCACCATGGTGATGGCGCTCTATGCCAATTACCCGATCGCGCTCGCGCCCGGCATGGGCATCAACGCCTTCTTCGCCTTCACCGTGGTGTTGGCCTACAAATACACGTGGCAGCAGGCGCTCGCCGCGGTGTTCTGCTCCGGCGTGCTGTTCTTTTTGATCTCGGTTTTCCGCATCCGCCAATACGTCATCGAATCGATCCCGCAGAACTTGAAGCTGGCGGTCTCCGCCGGCGTCGGGCTGTTCCTCGGCATCATCGCGCTGGAGGAAGCCAAAGTGGTGGTGGCCAATCCGGCGACGCTGGTCAGTATGGGCGACTTGAAGAACCCGGTGGCCGCGCTGGCGCTGCTCGGTTTTGTGCTGATCGTCGCTCTTAACTACCGGCAGGTGATCGGCGGCACGCTGATCGGCATCCTCGCGGTCACTGCCGTCGGCATCCCGCTCGGCCTCGCGCACTATTCCGGCATCGTGTCGCTGCCGCCGTCGATCAAGCCGACGCTGCTGCAGCTCGATTTCTCGCGCGTGTTCGAAGGCACCTTCCTGATTGTGGTGTTCTCCATCCTATTCATCGACGTGTTTGACAATGCCGGCACTCTGATCGGCGTTACCCACCGCACCGGGCTGATGAAAAACGGCAAGCTCGCGCGCATGAAGGAGGCGCTGATCTCGAACTCGTTCGCCGCCATGTTCGGGGCCGTCATCGGCACCTCGACGACGACGAGCTACATCGAGAGCGCGGCGGGCGTTTCGGCCGGCGGCCGCACGGGTCTTACCGCGGCCTTCGTGTCGATCTTCTTCCTGCTGGCCCTGCTGTTCGCGCCGCTTGCCGGCATGATCCCGGCCTACGCCACCTCGGCGGCGCTCTTGTACGTCGCCTGCGTGATGGCGCGCGGCTTGGCCGAAATCGACTGGGAGGACATCACCGAATATGCACCGGCGGTGGTGACGGCGATCACCATGCCGCTGACCTATTCGATTGCCACCGGCATCGGGCTGGGCTTTATCACTTACGCGCTGGTCAAGCTGATCTCGGGCAAGGTCAAGGACGCGTCACCGGCAGTGATCGTTCTGGCGGTGCTGTTTGCGATCAAGTTCGCGGTTTCCGGATGAACGCGCTCTCGACCTGGCAAAGCTGGGCGGTGCTGTCGGCGCTGTTCGCGGCGCTCACCGCCATCTTTGCCAAGGTGGGCGTCGAAAACATCAACTCGGATCTTGCGACATTCATCCGCACCATCGTGGTCATCGTGACGCTCGGCCTTCTGCTGGCGGTGACCGGGCAATTCCAGGCCCCTGACAAGATTTCTGGACGCACCTACCTGTTCCTGGTGCTGTCGGGGCTCGGCACCGGCGCGTCGTGGCTATGTTATTTCCGCGCGCTTAAGCTCGGCGAGGCGGCAAAAGTCGCGCCGATTGACAAGCTCAGCGTTGTGCTGGTGGCGATCTTCGGCGTGATTTTTCTCGGCGAGCGGCTTACCGCGCCGAACTGGCTCGGCATCGCGCTGATCGCGGCGGGCGCGGTTTTGGTAGCATATCGCTAACTGTCCGCGAGCGCTTTCTTGATCGCCAGGAAATCCCGCCACGCAAAACGCTTCTGTAGCGGGCTGCGCAACAGGAACGCCGGATGGAATGTCGGCATGGCGCGGATTTCGCGTTTGCCGGTGTCGAACGTGTACCAGCGTCCGCGCGTCTTGGTGATGCCTTCCTTGATGCCGAGCAACGTCTGCGCCGAAGGGCCGCCGAGGCAGACAAGAATATCCGGATCCACGAGTTCAATCTGGCGGCGAATGAACGGCAGGCAGATCGCCGACTCCTGCGGCGTCGGCGTGCGGTTGCCGGGCGGCCGCCAGGGCACGATGTTGGCGATGTAGACGGATGTGCGGTCGAGGCCGATCGCTGCCAGCATGCGATCGAGCAGCTTGCCGGAGCGGCCGACAAACGGAAGTCCCTCGATGTCTTCGTCGCGGCCGGGTGCTTCGCCGACGAACATCACGCGTGCCTGCGGATTGCCGTCAGCGAACACCAATTGCGTCGCGGTCGCTTTCAGCGCGCAGCCGTCGAACTTCTGTAGGATGTCGCGCAACTCGTCGAGCGTCCTGGCGTTTTTTGCCGCTTCGCGCGCGGCCATGGCGGCCTCGTCGGGCGCCTGTGGCGCAACGAGCGGGCTGGCGCGGCCTTTGACTTCGAGATCGGGCGGAATCACAACCGGCTGCGGGGGCCGGGCCGGCGGCGCGCTTACCTCCGGCGCGAAGCGGTCGACCGGCTGCTCGCCCACAAGCGCGTCGACCCCGGCTTCCAGGTAGAAGTCGAGCAGGTCGCGCGCCGGTTTGTCGTGGGCCGGGATCATGGGGCGGACTTTAGCATGACAGCCGCGCGATTGCCCCCGCTGTGCAAAAGTGGAATATCGGGAGCGAGGAGACCGATATGAACGACCTACCCGCCCGCGAGGCGATGGAATTCGATGTTGTTGTTGTCGGTGCCGGTCCCGCCGGCCTCGCCGCCGCCATCCGCCTCAAGCAAATCAACCCGGATATTACCGTCGTCATCGTCGAGAAGGGCTCCGAGGTCGGCGCCCATATCCTGTCCGGCGCGGTGATCGATCCGGTCGGCATCGATACCCTCCTGCCGGACTGGCGCTCGGAAGATTCCCCGATCAAGACGGCGGTGACCGAGGACCGTTTCTACTGGCTCGGCGCCAAGGGCGGCTTGCAGCTGCCAAACATGTTCATGCCGCCGCTGATGGGCAATCACGGTGCCTATCATCGTCTCGCTCGGCAATATGTGCCGTTGGCTGGCGACCAAGGCGGAAGCGCTCGGCGTCGAAATCTATCCGGGTTTTGCCGCCACCGAAGTGCTGTTCGACGACAACGGCGCGGTCGCCGGCGTCGCCACCGGCGACATGGGCATCGGCAAGAACGGCGAACGCAAGGATTCATTCACCCGCGGCATGGAATTGCGCGCGAAATATACCTTCTTCGCCGAAGGCGCGCGCGGCAGTCTCGGCAAGCAGCTCATCGCCAAGTTCGGCCTCGGCGAGGGCCGCGAGCCGCAGAAATTCGGCATCGGCCTGAAGGAGCTGTGGCAGGTTGCGCCGGAAAAGCATCGCAAGGGGCTGGTGCAGCATTCCTTCGGCTGGCCGCTCGACGGCCATACCGGCGGCGGTTCGTTTCAGTATCACTTCGACGACAATCTGGTCGCGGTCGGCTTTGTCCTGCATCTGAATTATTCGAACCCCTACATCTCGCCGTTCGAGGAATTTCAGCGCTTCAAGACGCATCCTTGGATTCGCGACACCTTCGCCGGCGGCAAGCGGCTGGCCTATGGCGCGCGCGCCCTGACCGAAGGCGGCTACCAGTCGGTGCCCAAGCTCGTCTTCCCCGGTGGCGCGCTGGTCGGCTGCAATGCCGGATTCATGAACGTGCCGCGCATCAAGGGCAGCCATAACGCCATGCTCTCGGCGATTTTTGCGGCGAATGCGGCCGCGGCCGCGCTCGCCGCCGGTCGTGCGCTGCGACGAACTCGCCGCCTACGATGCCGGCTGGCGCTCGTCTGCCATCGGTAAGGACCTCTGGCGCGTGCGCAACGCCAAGCCGCTATGGTCGAAATTCGGCACCTTCCTCGGCATCTCGCTCGGCGGCTTTGACATGTGGTGCAATACATTTGGCTTCTCGCTGTTCGGCACGGTCAAGCACGGCAAGCCGGATTACGCGACCCTCAAGCCGGCTGCCGAATGCACACCGATCGCCTATCCCAAGCCCGACGGTAAGCTCACTTTCGACCGGCTGTCGTCGGTGTTCCTATCGAATACCAATCACGAGGAAGACCAGCCGGTGCATTTGCGCGTCAAGGACATGGCGCTGCAGAAGAGTTCCGAACACGATAAATTCGCGGGTCCCTCGTCACGCTATTGCCCGGCGGGGGTCTACGAATGGGTGGAGGAGGGCGGCCAGCCGAAATTCGTCATCAACGCGCAGAACTGCGTCCACTGCAAAACCTGCGACATCAAGGACCCAAACCAGAACATCACCTGGGTTCCGCCCGAAGGCGGCGGCGGGCCGAATTACCCGAATATGTGATGAATGCCCGCCACTCCGGCCACGATGCTGCCACATCGGGCCATTCAACCTGAGATCCGGGCGCCGCGGTTGTCGTTCTTGCGGGGGCGGCGCAAAAAGGCCATTCTCGGCCCAACCCCGGCGGTTCGCGTATAACCCGCGATTGTCCGCCCCATTGGAGCACAAGCCCGTGACGTCTTCGAGCCTCGCCCGGTGCGTTCTAGGCACCGCGCTTACTGCTTTCCTGGTGGCCGCGCCAATCGAGGGTTACGCCCAGGGGCCGACCACATTGGACCTTTCTGGGATGACGGCCTCGGGGAGCTATCTCGCGGCCCGCCATGCTGGCCAGCAGCGCGAGGCGGCCGCCGCTGCGGCCTATTACCGGATCGCGCTTAGCCACGATCCGAAGAACGGCGACCTGCTCGACCGCACCTTCCTATCGCTGGTGGTCGGCGGCGATATCGAAGAATCCGTGAAGTATGCCGAACGCATCGTGCAGGCCGACAAGAACGACCGCGTCGCCGAACTGGTACTCGGCGTGCACGCGCTCAAGCACAAGAAATATGCTGTTGCGCGCCGCGATCTGGCGCAGTCGGTCCGCGGCCCCATCACCGATCTGACGGCGACCTTGCTTTCGGCCTGGTCCATCCAAGGTGCCGGCGACGCCAAGGGCGCGGTGGCGGCCATCGACCGGCTGGCCGGGCCGGATTGGTACGCGATCTTCAAGGAACTGCACGCCGGCATGATCTACGACCTCGCCGGCAACAAGAAGGAAGCCGGAAAACGCTTCGAGCATGCCTACAAGCTCGATCCCACCGCGCTGCGCGTTGTGGAGGCCTATGGCAGCTGGCTGTCGCGCAACGCGTCGCGCAAGGAAGCGCTCGGGGTTTTCGAGACCTTCGACAAGTCGCTGCCGCGCCATCCGCTGGTGGTCGATGCGATGAACAAGCTCAATGCCGGCGAGAAATTGCCGCCGCTGGTGACGACCGCGCAGGCCGGCGCCGCCGAAGCGCTTTATGGACTTGGCGCCTCGCTCGGCCGCCGCGGCGGGGAGGACCTCGGACTGGTCTATCTGCAGCTGTCGCTCGCGCTTGAGCCGAACCATCCGCTGTCGCTGCTCTCGCTCGCCGACCTTTATGAATCGCTCAAGAAGCCGGATCTCGCGATCAAGGCCTATGAACGCATCCCGGCCAATTCGCCGCTGCATCGCAATGCCGCGATCCAGATGGCGACCAATCTCGATTCGCTCGACCGCGCCGATGAAGCGGAGAAACACCTCGGCGCGCTGGTCAAGGATCGCCCGGACGATCTCGAAGCAATTGTGGCGCTCGGCAACGTGCTGCGCGGCCACAAGAAGTTTGCCGAATGCGCCGACGTCTATTCCAAGGCCGTCGCTCTGGTGCCGCATCCGGAGAAGGCCAATTGGGTGCTCTTCTATTTCCGCGGCATCTGCTACGAGCGCTCGCATCAGTGGCCGAAAGCGGAAGCCGATCTCAAGAAGGCGCTCGAACTGTTCCCCGAGCAGCCGCACGTGCTCAACTATCTCGGTTATTCCTGGATCGACCAGGGCGTTAACCTGGATCAGGGCATGGACATGATTAAGCGCGCCGTGCAGCAGCGCCCCGACGACGGCTACATCGTCGACTCGCTGGGCTGGGCCTATTTCCGCATTGGCAACTACGATGAAGCGGTCAAACAGCTCGAACACGCGATCGAGCTCAAGCCGGAAGATCCGACCATCAACGATCATCTTGGCGACGCCTATTGGCGGGTCGGGCGCACGCTGGAGGCCAAATTCCAGTGGGCGCACGCGCGCGATCTCAAGCCCGACCCGGAAGATCTGCCGAAGATCGAGGCCAAGCTGAAGAACGGGCTGCCGGACGAAACCTCGTCGCAGGCCAAGGCGGTCAAGTCCGAGAAGAAAAGCGGCGACGGCGGCTAGCGCGCCGCCGTCATGCCCGGCCAACCGGGTCCGGCCTTCGGCCGACCCGGCTGCAGGCTTGTGCCGGGCATCCACGTCTTTTATCGATCAACAAGCAAGACGTGGATGGCCGGGACAAACCCGGCCATGACAGGTATGGGAAACGCTCGAGCTTGAATGTTCTCACTGAAAAGGCCCTCGCCAAGATCAATCTGACTTTGCGCGTGCTTGGCCGCCGTGCCGACGGCTACCACGAGCTCGAAAGCCTGGTGATGTTCGCCGATGTCGGCGACGCATTGCGGCTACAGACGGGCGTCCCGCTTGCCTTGGATATCGACGGTCCTTACGCCGAAGCGTGCGGCGCGCCGGCCGACAATCTGGTGCTCAAGGCCGCGGCCGCGCTTTCCGCGCGGGTCGAGGGATTGAGGCTCGGCCGCTTCGTTCTCAGCAAGGAATTGCCGGTCGCCTCGGGCATCGGCGGCGGTTCGGCGGATGCGGCGGCGGCATTTCGCCTGCTTGTCCACTGCAATCGGCAGATCTTCAGCCGCGTCGACTTTACCGAGACCCGCCTTCACGAAGCGTCGCTCGCCGTCGGCGCCGACGTGCCGGTCTGTCTCGCCTCGCGCGCGCGCATCATGCGCGGTGTCGGCGAGAAACTTTTGGAGCCGCTCGATCTGCCACCGTTGCCTGCGCTTCTGGTCAATCCGGGAGTGCCGTTGTCGACGCGCGAGGTGTTCGGCAAGCTTGCGGGAAAATTCAGCAAAGCGTCGCCCGCCGAAGTGCCGCGCGACTTTGCGGCACTGGTCGATTGGCTTCGCGCAAATGGCAATGACCTCACCGAACCGGCGGTCGCTTGCGTGCCGGCGATTGCCGACGTGCTGAGAGCGTTAGAAGCCCTGCCGGGTGTCCGGCTTGCGCGCATGTCGGGATCGGGGCCGACGTGCTTTGCCGTGTTCGGCTCTGCTGCCGAGGCCGAAGCGGCGGGCCGCACCCTGCAAGCCGAGCACAAAGGCTGGTGGATTAAACCCACGACGCTGCGTTAGACGAAAATCGCCCTTGAATTCGCCGCTTTGGCGCGGAACCGTTGCGTGTCTGCCGGTTTACGGCTAGGCAGCGCGGGCGGGAGATGGACATGAATTCCAGGTTGATCGTGGTTGCCATCGCGGCTTTGGGCGTCATCGCCGCCGATCCGGCGCTAGCCAAGCACAAAAGACACTATCACAAGACCTATAGGATCAGCCGCGCCTGCACCGACCGGCCGCTCGAATTCTCCTGGACCGGCTGGCTGTTCAATCCGAAGCCGGGGCCGAATGGCTGCGCGCCGCCGGTCTACGAATACGGTGAATATGTCGGGCAGGACCCCGATCCGTACATCCGGCTGCAATTGCGGCGCGATCCCGCCACCGGCTATTCCCTCGATCTGGCGCGGTAGCGCGGCGCATCGGAAAGTGCGCGCTAGAGTCTGATCCGGGCAGACTGCATCGAACCGTTGTCCGTTCGTTCCCGCGAAAGCGGGGGACCCAAGGCAGAAATCGCTAACGACGAATTTGTGATGCAGCATTCCCGTTTACGCGGGAATGAGCTGGCTGTGGTTCGCGCTAGTGCGCGCGAGCGATGCAGAAGGCGACCGCTTCTTCCAGCGCCGTCTTGATCTCGGACGGCGGCACCAGCGCCAGCGCATCAGTGGCGATGGCGCCGTAGTGGCGCGCGCGCCCGACCGTGTCCTCGATGGCGTGATGCTTGGCCATCAGCGCCATCGCGGTGTCGAGGTCGCCGTCGCCGATTTCGCCCTTGCCCAAGGTTCGGTTCCAAAACCCCCGCTCGCTTTCGGTGCCGCGGCGGAATGACAGCACCACCGGCAAGGTGATCTTGCCCTCGCGGAAATCGTCGCCGACGTTCTTGCCGAGCTTGGCGGACTTGCCGCCGTAGTCGAGAGCGTCGTCGATCAATTGGAAGGCGATGCCGAGGTTCATGCCGAATGAACGGCAGGCGGCGAGCTCGGCCTTGTCCTTGACCGCCAGCGCTGGGCCCACCTCGCAGGCGGCGGCGAATAATTCCGCGGTCTTGGCGCGGATCACCGCCATATATTCGTCTTCGTTGGTGGCGGTGTTCTTGGCGGCGCCAAGCTGCATCACTTCGCCTTCCGCGATGACCGCGGCGGCCGACGAGAGGATATCGAGCGCATGCAGGTTGCCGACCTCGACCATCATCTTGAACGCCTGGCCGAGCAGGAAATCACCCACCAGCACGCTTGCTTCGTTGCCCCACAGCATGCGGGCGGCGAGCTTGCCGCGGCGCATGTCGCTTTCGTCGACCACGTCGTCGTGCAGAAGCGTCGCCGTGTGCATGAATTCGACGGCGGCGGCGAACTTGATGTGGCCGTCGCCGGTGTAGCCGGCGAGCTTGGCCATGGCGAGCGTCAGCATCGGCCGCAGCCGCTTGCCGCCCGAGGAGATCAGGTGGTTGGCGACTTCCGGAATCATGGCGACATCTGACCCCGTGCGCGTCAGAATCGTCGTGTTGACGCGCTCCATGTCCGGTGCGACCAGTTCGGCAAGTTGGGTGAGCGAAGCGCCTTGCGGGCTTTCGAAGGGGACGATGACGGCCAAAATGGTTTCTCCGGGGTCTTGCGGCGGGCGAGCATAGAAACGCTGCGTAAACGGGGCAAGTGCGTTAAATTGGCCATTCGCGGCAATGTCACGCCGGGGCAAGGACAGGGGGATACCAATTGGCGAAAGGAGCCTCGATACCGGCGGTAGGTAAATCCGGCGGCTTGGCCCAATATTCGGTCGCGGTGCTGGTGCCTTGCTACAATGAAGAGGTGGCGATCGCGAAGGTTGTAAAGGATTTCCGCGCCGTATTGCCGGCCGCGGCGATCTTCGTCTTCGACAACAATTCGACCGACAATACCGCCGCGGCGGCGCGCGCTGCCGGCGCCGAGGTTTACGACGAGAAGCACCAGGGCAAAGGCTACGTGGTGCGGCGCATGTTCACCGACGTGGAGGCCGACATCTACGTGCTGGTGGACGGCGACGCCACCTATGACGCGCCAAGCGCCGCCGCCATGATCGAGCGGCTGCTCGATCGGCGGCTCGACATGGTGGTGGCCAACCGCGTCGACCACGACGAGGCCGCCTATCGCGCCGGCCACCGTACCGGAAACCGCCTGCTCACGTCGTTCGTCGCGACGGTGTTCGGTTCCACATTTAACGACATGCTGTCGGGTTACCGGGTGTTCTCGCGCCGCTTCGTCAAATCGTTTCCGGTGCTTTCGGGCGGTTTCGAGATCGAGACCGAGCTCACCATCCACGCGCTCGAATTGGGCATGGCGGTCGCCGAAATCGACACACCCTATTACGCGCGGCCGAGAGGCTCCGACTTCCAAGCTCAATACCTGGCGCGACGGCTTCCGCATCTTGTTCACCATTTTCAAGCTGTATCGCGTCGAGCGGCCGCTGTCTTTCTTTGGCGCCATCGGTCTCGTGCTGGCGATCCTCTCCATCGTTTTCGCGGCCCCGGTGGTGGCGACCTATTTGGAAACTGGACTGGTGCCGCGGCTGCCGACCGCGGTGTTGGCGACCGGGCTGATGATATTAGCCTCGTTATCCGTCGCCATCGGGCTGGTGCTCGATACCGTGACGCGCGGACGGCGGGAGATGAAGCTGCTCGCCTACGTCGCGCTGCGCGCGCCCGGTGAGGAGCGGCGGCGGCATTGATCCGCCCGCCGGCCGGCCCTGTACATCGCAAAAAACTAATGCCAGAACGACGCTTGACGGAGTTTGCACGAGGTCCAATGCGGTTTCTGTGTGTGGTGGGGACGCGGCCCGAGGCGATCAAACTGGCGCCGGTCATTCTGTGCCTCGCACGCTATTCTCAGGTGACGACGGTTTGTTCCGGCCAGCACACGGCGTTGGCGGAAGAGCCGCTCGCCTGGTTTGGGATCGAGCCCGACGATCGCATAGCGATCGATTCGAATTCGCGCACGCTTGCCGTTCTCACCGGCGCCCTGTTTGCCCCGCTCGAGAAAATGATCGGCAAGCATAAGCCGGATGTGATCGTGGCCCAGGGCGACACCACGACCGTTTTGGTGGCGGCGCTGACCGCGTTCTATCTCGGCATCCCGTTCGCGCATGTTGAAGCCGGCCTGCGCACCGGCAATCTGCAGGCGCCGTTTCCCGAGGAGTTCAATCGCGTCGCGGCCGGCAAGCTTGCGAGCTGGCATTTTGCACCGACGCAACGCGCGGTCGATAATTTGCGCCGCGAAGGCATCGACCCGGCGCGGATATTTCTCACCGGCAATACCGGCATCGACGCACTGCGTTTGACGCTGGCGCGTATCGACAAACCGCCTGCGGACGGCGGTAATCTGCGCCGCATTCTGTTGACCGCGCACCGCCGCGAAAATCAAGGCGAGCGCATGGAGGCGATCTGCCGCGCGGTGACGATGATCGTTCGTGAGTTCGACGACGTCGAATTTATCATTCCGGTCCATCCCAACCCCGCGGCGGCGGCCAGTTTCGAGGCTCTGAAAAATCACGCGCGCGTGCATTTGTCGACGCCGCTCCTCTATCCGCAACTTGTCGCCGAAATGGCGCGAGCGCATTTGATCTTGACCGATTCCGGCGGCATCCAGGAGGAGGCGCCTTTCATTCACAAGCCGGTACTCGTGCTACGCCACGTGACCGAGCGCCCGGAAGCGGTGGAGATGGGCGTGGCGAGGTTGGTCGGCGCCGAGACGCCGGCTTTGGTCGATGCGGTGCGAGGGCTCCTCACCGATAAGGCGGCTTACGCCAAGATGGCGAGCGGCGGCTCGCCTTACGGCGACGGCTACGCCGCGCAACGTGTCGCCGAAGCTTTCGGTTTGGTGAAGGGTTCGCCGTGCGCAGCCTGACAAGAATTTCTTTCGCGCCGTCATATGATCGGGGTTCGCGGCCATGACGGCCTCCGGCCGCATATATCTCGGCTTGCCTGCCTTTAACGAGGAGATCGCGCTGCCGCGGTTGCTCGCTCGTGTCGAGAGCTTGGCGCGGCCGTCGCAATCGGCAACTACCGTTGTTGTCTATAACGACGGCAGCACGGACCAGACCGCCGCCATTGCGGCGCAATGGCGCGAGCGCATACCGCTGGTGTTGTTGGATTGTCCGCAGAACAAAGGCCTTGGCGTCGGACTTCGATCTTTGATCGAATATGCCGTCGCCAATGGCAAGCCGAACGACATCCTCGTCATCATGGATTGCGACGACACGCATGATCCCGCCCAAATTTCCGAGATGCTGGCCGCGATGACAAAGGGAGCAGATGTTGTGATCGCGTCGCGCTACCAACGCGGGGCGACCGTGCGCGGCGTGCCGCCGTTGCGTCGCCTGACGGCGCTGGGCGCACTCACTTTGTTCAAACTGATCCATCCGGTACGCAACGTTTGGGATTATACCTGCGGTTATCGCGCCTACCGCATTGGACTGTTGCAGGACGCAGCCAGCCGCTTTGGCGGCCGCTTGGTCGAAGAAACCGGCTTTGCCTGCATGGTCGAATTATTGCTCAAGCTCAATGCCGAGGGTGCGCGTTGCGCAGAAGTCGGGCTGCATTTGCGCTACGATCTCAAACCGACTGCCAGCAAGATGGCCGTGAGCTCCAATCTGCGCCGGCTGCTGGCGTTACTCGTGCGCTGGCGCTGGCGCGGGTTCGATGCCGCTTGAGCAGTGATGGCACAATGCGTAAAGCGCTGATCTTATCTGTCAAAATTGCGGTTTCGGCACTGCTTCTGTATTTCACCCTCGCCGCCGTCAATATCGGCGCAGTCACGAACCGTCTCGGCCACATCGACGCACGGTGGGGGGCGCTCGGATTATTTTTTCTTGTGGTCCAGTTGGCGGTGCTGACGTGGCGCTGGCAATTGCTTATCGCCCGTTGCGGCGCCGATCTTCCTTTTTCGCGCTTGTTTCGTCTGAGCATGATCGGGGTATTTTTCAATCAAACCCTTCCTTCGAGCGCCGGTGGCGATGCGATGCGGATCTGGTTGCTCGGCAGACAGTCCACCTGGCGAATCGCGGCCTATTCGGTATTGCTCGATCGGGTGACCGGAGTCGTCGCGCTGGCCGTCTTGGTCGTGCTTTGTCTGCCCTGGACTCTTGGCCTGGTGCGCAACCCGGTTGGACGCGCCGCGCTGCTCTTGATCGGATGCGGCTGTATCGTGGCCGGAATTGCGTTCGTGGGGCTGTCTTGGCGGCGGCTGCAATTTCTCCAGCGCTGGTCGCCGACGCGGCACCTCGCCGCCGCGGCCGGCATCGCTTTGTCGATTCTTCGTTCGCCGTCGTCGCTTATCGCGGTCTTTGGCTCGTCCATCATCGTTCATTTGCTCACCGCGTTCGCGGCGTGGTGCGCTGCGCGCGCGGTCGGCTCGGACCTGCCGCTGCTTTATTCTTTGTACTTGGTGTTGCCGGTCGTCTTGCTGACCGTCATCCCGATTTCAATTGCCGGCTGGGGCGTTCGCGAAGGCGCAATGGTCGTCGCATTCGGCTATGCGGGGCTCGCCCAAAGCGACGGCTTGATTGTTTCCTTGCTGTTCGGATTTGGAATTTTGCTGCTTGGCGTTGCCGGCGGGCTGGTTTGGGTGCTGACCAGCAACGGCCACGACGGCGTCTCCCCCGCGCGCGTTGTCGACTGACGTCCGGTTACTGGTTTCGGCAATACGTTGTTGGCCGGCAACTATTTCTCGAGTCGGAGCAGCCGCCACTCGCCGTCCTGCCCGAACGACATCACCACGCGAAGATTGTTGCCGCGCTCGGCGATCAGGGCCTTCGCTTGATCCGGATCGGCCGCAATCCACGCGGGTCCGGAAAGCGCCTTCAACGCAGCCAGGTCCTTGGTGACGATCGGCCCCGGCACCAGGACCAGTTCATTCAGGCCCACGCTGCCGGTGCGAATGAACGGCGCCGGCGCGGCCGCGATCTGCGCGGAAATCCTTGCCGCATCGATTTGCGCCGAGCGGAATTGTTTTGGCATCAGTGGCGCGGCAATGGCGGAATAGATAAAGGCATAGACAAGAAGGCCAAGCGTCACCAGAAGCCCCGGCCCGACCGCCAGCGGCCATCGTTTCGCGAGTACGTCGTAGCCGAGCGCGCCGAATACGCACATCGGCAAGATCGAGGGAAAGAAATAGCGCGTCGTCGATCCGTTGGGCCAGAACAGGATGACGATCGCCGCCGCGCTCGCGTAGCAGACCATGGCCTTGAGAAAGCCGGCAGGAAGCCGGTCTCTGACGCCAAACCCCCAAGCGACAAAGAACGCCATCGCGAACAGTGCGGCCGGCATTGTTTCACTGATCAAGTTGAGTATGCCGGCAACCGGATTGTCCAAAGGCGCGACCGGCGACAGGCGCATGAAGCTCGCCCACTGAGCTTCGGCGCCCGGTGCGTACACGTAGCCGTACCAGGCAGCCGTCGGGATGACGCAGATGATCCCGGCAAGGACAATTCCCGGAATTTGTTTCCAATCGCGCGTGATTAGGATGAACAATCCAATTCCCAATGCGAAATAACTGATCGGCTCCGGTCCCTTCATAAGGCTGGCAAGCGCCAAGACCCCGCCGATCGCCGCCCACCGGCCGATGCCGATGCGGCCGCGGTCATAGCCGTTCCACCAAACGAAAAAGGCGACGAAAAGCAGGACGGCGAGCGGCATATCGGCGGTTGGCATGACATAGCCGCGGATGACGATCGGGCACGCCAGAAACAGCGCGACCCCGAGCAATGCGGCCGGGACGCTGGCGGAAACGCGGCGCAGTAGCGAATAGATCAACAGGCATCCGGCCAGCAGGAAGAGTATGATCGGAAAACGGGCCGTAAACTCATTCACGCTGCCGAACGGCGCGCTCGCCGCCGCGATGATCCACGATAGCAAGGTCGGGCGTTCGACAAAACGGCCGCCATACAGATGCGGCGTAATCCAATAGCCATCTTCGACCGCGCTTTTCGCTACCGCGAGGGCGACCCCCTCGTCGGAATGAAAGCCGCGCCAAATCACCAACGGCGCGGTCAGAACTCCGCAAGTCACCACGATAACAGCGATTGGATTCCATCGTGTCGCGAAGGCATTCCAATTTGCGACGAGCCACTCGGCCACTTTCGATGTCGCGGCAAAAATGGGGGACGCGCCAATGTCTTGGATTCTCATCGCGAGCACAAATTGTATGTTGATTGAACGGCGAGAAAGGACCTTACAATCGAATTCTTGCGTGGGCAAACTTGGCTGCGATGAGGCTGATTTACGCCGCGTAGTGTTGTAAGGGATGGAGAAACAGGGGCGAACTGCCATGCGCGAACTCATTCGCACCAATGACATGGTTCTGATTTCGGCGGTGGTGGCGCTGCTCGACGGCGCCGGCATCCGCCACATGGTGCTCGACCAGAACATGAGCGTGCTGGAAGGCTCGCTCGGCATGCTGCCGCGGCGTATCCTGGTCGCGGAAGGCTACGAGCGCAACGCGCGGCAACTGCTGCAGGACGCCGGGCTCGGCAAGGAACTGCGCCCCGATGAGAACTGAGGTTCTCGAAACCAGCGAAGATGCCGTGCTCGGTGGCCGCTTGCAGCTGCGCCAGCCGCTTACCGGTCATCGCGTCGGTCATGACGCGATTCTGCTTGCCGCCGCCACAGGCGCTCGCGCCGGCGAACACGCGGTCGATCTCGGCGCCGGTGTCGGCGCCGCGGGCCTGGCGCTGGCGGCGCGGGTGCCGGGATTGAAGGTCACACTGGCCGAACTCGATCCGACGCTGAGCGCGCTCGCCGCCGGCAATGCGCGACTCAACGGGCTGAACGATCGCGTCGATGTGCTCACGCTCGATGTTGAGGATACTCAAGCGCTCGCTGCATCAGGCCTTAAGTCCGGCAGTGTCGATCGCGTGCTGATGAATCCACCGTTCCACGACGCCACCCGCCAGAACCTGTCCCCCGATCCGCGCCGGCGTCTGGCGCATGCGGCGGCGCCTGGCCTGCTGCCGCGCTGGATCGCGAGCGCTGCTTGGCTTCTCAAGCCGCAGGGTGTGCTGACCTTGGTCTGGCGCGCCGACACGTGGGCTGACGTGCAGAGCGCGCTGGCGGGCGAGTTCGGCAGCGCCGCCATGCTGCCGGTTTATCCGCGCCCCGATGCGCAAGCGATCCGCGTGCTGGTGCGCGCGGTAAAATCAGGCGCCGGCGCGGCGGTAACTTATCCGGGCCTCATCTTGAACGACCGGCTCGGCAAGCCCTCTGTGGCTGCCGAGGCCGTGCTGCGTGGCGGAGATGCGCTGACGCTGGCTGAAAGGTAACGCGGATGAAATTGCCTAGGATTTGCGCCGACCCGGCACGAATTCGCGCCAGCGCCGGTTGATCAACTGACGCCGCATGCGGGCCAGGTTGTCATCGCTCAGATGCGAAAGCGTAATAATGCTGCCGATTAGCAGGAACAAAATGGTGAGCTTAGGATCCATCGATCCGCCTCTTTCAAGAACCGCCCCTATTGGACGTTCCTATTGCAATGCAAAAACCATTCCAACATGAAATGTGGCCAAGTTTCAGGCAATTCTGTGCCGATAACGGAAAATATATTGCGGTGCACTAAAAGTTGATACGGTCGCTATGCGCCGCCGCAGACTTTGACTTGGGTTCCAATGATGCCTAACTGCGCGTTATGGCGCCCGCCGCAACCGAACCGATGCCAGACATCCTCAAAAGCACGCTCGCGCTGTTGGGCAGGCTGGTGCCCGCCCGCTTCCGACCCGACATCCCGGTGGTGCCGGTGGTGCGGCTGTCGGGCGTTATCGGCGTCAGTTCGCCATTGCGGCCCGGGCTAATGCTGTCTTCGACCGCCCGCTCGCTGGAACGCGCTTTTTCGGTGCGCCATGCGCGCGCGGTGGCGCTGATCGTCAACTCGCCGGGCGGCTCGCCCGCGCAGTCGCATTTGATCTTCCGCCGCATCCGCCAATGGGCCGAGGAAAAGAAGCTGCCGGTCATTGCGTTTGTCGAGGATGTCGGCGCCTCCGGTGGCTATATGCTCGCCTGCGCCGCCGACGAGATCATCTGCGACCCATTTTCCATCGTCGGCTCGATCGGCGTCGTCGGCGGCTCGTTCGGTTTTCCCAAACTGATGGAAAAGCTCGGCGTCGAACGCAGGCTATATACCGCCGGCGAGCGCAAGGTGATGCTCGACCCGTTTTTGCCGGAGAAGCCGGAAGACGTGAAGCGCATCAAGGCAATCCAGAAAGACATCCACGGGAACTTCATAGCTCTGGTCGAGGAACGCCGCGGAAGCCGGTTGAAGGGCGAGAAGAAGACGCTGTTCTCCGGCGAATTCTGGACTGCCGATAAAGCGATCGAACTGGGTCTCGCCGACAGCATCGGCGATTTGCGCTCGGTTTTGCGCCAACGCTACGGCGAAAAAGTGCGCACGCCCTTGATTTCCGCCGACCGCGGTCTATTCGGCCGCCGCATTCCGGGGCTGGGCTCGCTTGAGGCGCTGGCGCCCAAAGGTGGCCTCGCCGCCGATCTCATCTCCGCGTTGGAAGAACGCGCGCTGTGGGGCCGCTACGGATTGTAAACAATGCCGCCGCACGGCCGATTGCGAATAATCGGTAGGCCGCGAAATAGCCTTGTTTTCCGAGGAAAAATTGTTCCATCGCGTCGAGGAGATGCCGCAATGCACCCGATCCTGCTGTCGCCGCTCGTGAAATGGTCGCTCGTCGCGCTGGGCGGCACCATGGTCGTGCACTGGGTGGTGAAGGAAGCGCGCCGGATCAACGAGGAACTGGATCAGGCCAAGCGCGCGAAGGTGCGTATTTCCGATAAGGAAAACCGGCCGACTTTGCGGCTGGATCCGAAAACCGGCGAATATCGGCTTTAGGCGATTTTATGAAAGAGGGAGAGCTGCGATCAGCCGCCTTAGCGGCTGGTGCTTTCTTTGTTGGTAATGAGCGCGCCACAAAACAGGGTAAACAGCGCCAATCCGACCAGTTCGAATGCGATCATTGGACTTAAATCCTCCACGACGATTTGCCCCGAATGGTCGCGGATCTATCAATTCCGGTTCAAAATCTCGTAAAAGTGTCCGGCTTGACCCCCTATAGGGCCGCCGATACGGTCGCCTTCGATTCCCGTGCTTAAGAATCCGTATCCAAACGATGGATGAAGCCTCTCGTCTTGCCGGGGACCGCATGACTCAAGACAATTTGGACCCGTCGCGCTCGTTTCAGGGGCTGATCCTGGCGCTGCAGCGCTATTGGGCGGATTGGGGCTGCGTCATCCTGCAGCCCTACGACATGGAGGTGGGGGCGGGGACCTTTCATCCGGCGACCACGCTGCGGGCGCTCGGGCCCAAGCCCTGGAACGCGGCCTATGTCCAGCCGTCGCGCCGGCCCAAGGACGGCCGCTACGGCGAGAACCCGAACCGGTTGCAGCACTATTACCAGTTCCAGGTGATCCTCAAGCCGTCGCCGCCCGACATCCAGGACCTTTACCTCAATTCGCTGAAGGTGATCGGCATCGACCCCAAGATCCATGACATCCGCTTCGTCGAGGACGACTGGGAAAGCCCGACGCTCGGCGCCTGGGGGCTCGGTTGGGAGTGCTGGTGCGACGGTATGGAGGTTTCGCAGTTCACATACTTCCAGCAGGTCGCGGGCGTCGAATGCAATCCGGTCGCCGGTGAGCTCACCTACGGGCTCGAACGGCTCGCCATGTACGTGCAGGGCGTCGACCGCGTGTTCGATCTCAACTTCAACGGCCGCAGCGACGCCAAGAAGGTGACCTACGGCGACGTGTTCCTGCAGGCCGAGCAGGAATACTCACGGCACAATTTCGAATTTGCCGACACTGCAATGCTGTTCGAACAGTTCAAGATGGCGGAAGCCGCGTGCAAGAAATATCTGACCGACGGCTGGAGCAAGGATCGCAAGCGTCATCTGATGGCGCTGCCGGCCTACGACCAGTGCATCAAGGCGTCGCATGTCTTCAACTTGCTCGACGCGCGCGGCGTCATCTCGGTGACAGAACGGCAGAGCTATATCCTGCGCGTGCGCGAACTGGCCAAAGCCTGCGGCGAAGCCTGGCTCGCCACCGAAGGAGGCGGGGCGGGGTGAGCAAAGTACGCATCTTGCGCTGCGGGTGCGGCGCGGTAAGAGTTCATCTGAGGCCATAGTTGAACCTTCCCAACTCGGGCGACGACCAATACCCATGCTGCTCTGGATCGTCATCGCAGTCGTCGCGGCGGTCGTCGTTTACGCGATCGTTGTCTTCAACCGTCTGGTGCGCACGGGCCAGATGGCGAACGAGGCGTGGAGCGGCATCGACGTCCAGCTCAAGCGGCGCTCGGATCTCGTCCCCAATCTGGTGGATACGGTCAAAGGCTATGCCGGGCACGAGCGCGGCGTGCTCGACGAGGTCACGCAACTGCGCGGCGCGGCGCGCGCGGTGCCGCAAGGCGACGTGGCCGCCCGCGCGCAAGCCGAAGGCGCGTTGTCGAGCGCGCTCGGCCGGTTGTTTGCGCTTTCTGAGAATTATCCCGACCTCAAGGCGAGCGCCAATTTCCTCGGGCTACAGCAGCAGCTCAGCGACCTCGAGAACGAACTGCAGATGGCGCGCCGCTATTACAACGGCGCTGTGCGCAATCTGAACGTGCTGGTGCAGTCCTTCCCGAGCAATCTGATCGCGGGAGTGTTTGGATTCTCGCCGCGCGATTTCTTCGAATTGGACGACGCCGGCGAGCGCAATGCGCCGCAAGTCAGCCTGGCGCCGCGATGAACGGACCCTGGCGCATCGCCGTCGTGCTCGCCGCGCTCGTCGGCGCCGGGCAGGCGATGGCCGCCGAGGTCATCCATTCTTTCGTCTCCGACGTGAAGGTCGCCAAAGACGGCGAACTCAGCGTCACCGAGACGTTGCAGGTGCGCGCCGAGGGCAACCAGATGCGGCACGGCATCTATCGCGACTTTCCGCTCACCTTCCGCGACGCCGGCGGCACGTTGCGCGAGGTCGGCTTCAGCCTGGTCGCTGTGTCGCGCGACGGCGCCGCCGAGCCCTATCACACCGAGCGCACGCACGGCGTCATCCGCATCTATGCCGGCAGCAAAGACGTGCTGATCCGACCCGGCGAGCATACGTATGTATTCGAGTACCGCACCGGCCGCTGGATCCGCTGGTTCGACGGCAAGCCGGAGCTCAACTGGAACGTCACCGGCAATTTCTGGCGCTTCCCGATCGAAGCCGCGACCTACCGCCTGCAACTGGTCGACGGCGCCGCGCCCGTGCGCTGGACCGCCTTCACCGGCCGGCTCGGCGCGCGCGGTCGCGATTGGGAAGGCGATCTAAGTTCGCTCGGCACGCTCACCGTCTCGACCACGCGGCGGCTTCCGCCGGGCGAAGGCCTGACGGTGGTTGCCGACTTGCCCGACGGAGCGCCGTCGCGCCGCCGAGCGCCGACACGCTGCTTGTGGTACGAGATCCTCGACAACCGCCAATGGATCATCGGCGGCATCGGCCTTCTTGTCGTGCTCATCTACTACATCGTGGCCTGGAGTTCGGTCGGCCGCGATCCCAAACGCGGCACCGTCATTCCGCTGTTTCATCCGCCGCAGGGCATTTCGCCGGCGCTCGCCAACTACATCCACAATTGGGGCCTGACGCGCGAGAAATGGCGCGCCTTCACCGCGGCGGCGCTGTCGCTTGCGGTGAAGGGGCTGATCCATTTCGACCAGACCGGCACCGCGTTGACGCTGAAGACGACAGGCAAACAGCCGGAGGGCGGGTTTGCAAGCCTGCCGGCGGGTGAGGGCGCCGTCTACACCTTTGTCAACGGCTACGGCGGCAGCGTTACGATCGACAAGGCGCATGGCCAGGCGGTTGCCAACGCCGGCAACAGTTTTACCAAGAGCATCGAGAGCGAGGACAAGAACCGTTTCTTCCGCCGCAATGTCGGTTACGTCGTTCTCGGCTTCGTCATCACCGCCGCCGTCGTTGCGTGGGAGATCATGTTCGGCGGCCTGCAGGATCGGGACATTTCGATCCTGGTCGTCCTTGGATTCGTCGGTTTCTTCATCGGCATGTTCATTGTGCCGACCATTCAGGCCATGCACAGCGGCAGCGCGAGATTTAACGTCATCGTCTGGATAGCGGTCGCGCTGGCGTTTGTATCGGTTTTCGTCAACGGCCTGCACGCGCTGCTCAGCGGGATCATGAGCCAGGGCTGGCCGGCGCTGCGCGACTTCATGACGGACGATCCCTTTCCCTTCGTGCTGGTGACGGCTTTCACGGCGGTGAACGGATTGTTCCTCTATTTGATGAAGGCGCCGACCGCGCTTGGCCGCCCGATCATGGATCAACTCGACGGCTTCAGGCTCTATCTGGAGACCGCGGAGAAGGACCGCCTCAATATGCAGGCGCCGGAAATCACCGCCGACCAATTCGAAGCCTTGCTGCCCTACGCGGTCGCGCTCGATGTCGAGAAGCCATGGGCGGATGCCTTCGGGGCGGCGCTGCGCCGGGCGCATCCCGACGATCCCGACCCGATGCGGCATTATCAGCCGGGCTGGAGCAGCGGCGGCGGCTGGTCGGGCGGCAACTTCGGCGGCGCGGTGGCTTCGACCGTCGGCGGCATGTCGAGCGCGCTGGCCAGCGCCGTGCCGGTGTCGTCAGGCTCCTCTGGCTTTGGCGGCGGAGGCGGCGGCTCGGGCGGTGGTGGCGGTGGTGGCGGCGGCGGCGGCTGGTAGTGCTCGACAGGTGACAGGCGACCCGAGTCCCTGCTAGGTGCGGGCGGTTCGCACCCCACGAGTCCGCAATGCCCGACCTGCTGCTCGAATTCCTGTCTGAAGAAATCCCCGCGCGCATGCAGGCGCGCGCCGCCGACGACCTGAAAAAGATGGTCACCGACCGTCTGGTGGCGGCGGGTCTCGTCTATGAGGGCGCCAAGGCCTTTGCCACCCCGCGGCGGTTGGCGCTGTCGGTGCACGGCGTGCCGGTGCGCCAGCCCGACATCAAGGAAGAAAAGAAAGGCCCGCGCGTCGGCGCGCCCGAGCAGGCGATCGCCGGATTTCTCAAAAGCGCCGGTTTGACGTCGATCGAGCAGGCTAAAGTTCAGCCCGACAAGAAGGGCGATTTTTACGTTGCCACCATTGAGAAGGCCGGCAAGCCGGCGCTCGACGTCTTGGCCGAGATGATTCCCGAGGTGGTGCGTGCGTTTCCCTGGCCGAAGTCGATGCGTTGGGGAAGCGGCCGGCTCGCCTGGGTGCGGCCGCTGCATTCGATCCTCGCCACCTTCGGCCCGGAAACCGAAGATCCCGACGTCGTCAAATTCAACGTGGACGGCATCGCCGCAGGCGACGAGACGCGCGGCCACCGCTTCATGGCCCCTAGCACGTTCAAGGTGCGCCGCTTCGACGACTATCTGACCAAGCTTGAAGCGGCCAAAGTGGTGCTCGATCCGGCGCGGCGGGCGGAAATGATTCTGACCGACGCCAAGAATCTGGCGTTCGCGCAGGGCTTCGAGCTCATCGAGGACGACGGCCTGCTCGCCGAAGTCGCCGGTCTGGTCGAATGGCCGGTGACGCTGATGGGGTCGTTCGATCCGGCGTACCTCGCGATCCCCGAGGAAGTGATCCGCGCCACCATCCGCAACAACCAGAAATGCTTCGTGCTGCGCGACGCCGAGACGGCGAAGCTCACCAACAAGTTCATTCTGGTCGCCAACGAGGAAGCCAGCGACGGCGGCAAGGCGATCGTTGCCGGCAACGAACGCGTCATCCGCGCGCGGCTTTCCGACGCCAAGTTCTTCTACGATACGGACCTGAAAACGCGGCTGGAAGACCGGCTGCCGAAATTCGAGCATATCGTCTTCCACGAAAAGCTCGGCAGCCAGGCCGAGCGCATCGCGCGCATTGTTTCGCTCGGCGGCGAACTGGCGCCGATCGTCGGCGCCGATGCCGACCTGGCCGTACGCGCCGCGCAATTGTGCAAGGCCGATCTGCTCACCGACGTGGTCGGCGAATTCCCCGAGCTGCAGGGCCTGATGGGCCGCTACTACGCCGAGGCGCAGGGCGAGGACGAGGCGGTCGCGCACGCCTGCGAGGATCACTACAAGCCGAAGGGGCCGGACGATCTGGTTCCCGCCGATCCGGTGGCAATTGCAGTCGCGCTCGCCGACAAGATCGACACGCTGGTCGGCTTCTGGGAAATCGACGAGAAACCGACGGGCAGCAAAGACCCTTATGCGCTCCGGCGCGCTGCGCTCGGCATCATCCGCATTTTGATCGAAAACGAATTGCGCCTGCCGCTGCGCACGCAGCTATGGCGGCACTTCGGCGTGGTTCGCCGCGACGAACAATTGGCGGAAGCCATCGCGCTGCTGCATCCGCTGCACGAGCAAATCTTGAATTTAAGCGAGGCCGATATCGAGCTGGCTGTGAAGCTCGAAGTTCTGGTGTCGGAGAAAGCCAAGCAATTGGCCGGTCCCGTCTTGCTGCAGGCCCATTCCTACCTGAAACAGACGCTCGATTTGCTCGCATTCTTCGCCGACCGCCTCAAGGTGACGTTGCGCGAGCGAGGCGCTCGGCACGATCTGGTCGATGCCGTGTTCGCGCTCGATGGCCAGGACGATCTGCTCATGGTCGTGCGCCGGGTCGAAGCGCTCGGCAAATTCCTCGACAGCGACGACGGCAAGAACCTGCTCGCCGGCGTCAAGCGCGCGTCGAACATCCTGCGCATCGAGGAGAAGAAGGACAATAAAGCTTACGCCGGCGCACCGGATGCCAAGTTGCTCAAGGAGCCCGAGGAGAAGGCGCTGGCCGAGGCGATCGCCATCGCCAAGAAGGAAGCCTCCGCCGCGGTCGCCAAGGAGGATTTCGCTGCCGCCATGACTGCCATGGCGAAACTGCGGCCCAAGGTCGACGCCTTCTTCGACAAGGTCACCGTCAACGTCGACGACAAGGCCTTGCGCGAAAACCGTCTCAAGCTGCTCAACGAGATCCGCGAAGCCACCCGCGCGGTGGCGGATTTCTCTAGGATCGAAGGCTGACAACTTGCGGAACCTGCCGCGCGTTGTGCCGTTTCCTCCCCGTATAACCCTATAAGGACACCGCCATGGTCGTCGGTATTGCCCATCTGCAGCCTATTGTCGCGCTGATCGCCGGCATCCTCATCCTGATCATGCCGCGTCTGTTGAACTTCATCGTCGCGATCTACCTGATCTTCATCGGCGTCGTCGGCCTCGGACTTATCCGCTGATCACAAAGGCGGGCTTGCATCGCGCTCCCCAAGGGTGTTTTTGGGGGCCAAAGACCCGCCCAAGAATTCATTTGACCCATGGCTCAACGAAAATCCTCGCGCGTCAGCGCCAAATCCAAAAAAAAGGCAGCGCGGAAGGCTCCCAAGCCGAAAACAGCCGCGCGTTCGACGGCCCATAAATGGGTCTACGGCTTTGGCAACGGCCGCGCCGAAGGCAAAGCTGGCATGCGCAATCTGCTCGGCGGCAAGGGCGCCGGCCTTGCCGAAATGGCCAATCTCGGTCTGCCGGTCCCGCCTGGCTTCACCATCACCACCGAAGTCTGCTCGTTCTATTACGCAAACAAGCAGCAGTATCCGAAGGAGCTTCGCGGCCAGGTCGAGAAGGCTTTGGCCCAGGTCGGCAAGATCACCGGCAAGATTTTTGGGGATAAGAGCAATCCATTGTTGGTCTCGGTGCGCTCCGGTGCCCGCGCTTCAATGCCGGGCATGATGGACACCGTGCTCAATCTCGGCCTCAACGACGAGACGGTCGAGGCGCTGGCCAAGAAATCCGGCGACCGCCGCTTCGCCTATGACAGCTACCGGCGCTTCATCACGATGTATTCCGACGTCGTGCTCGGCGTCGGCCACGAGCACTTCGAGGAATTGCTCGACCGCCACAAGGAAAATCAGGGCTACACGCTCGACACCGACTTGACCGCCGACGACTGGGCCGAACTGGTCGAGCAATACAAGAAGCGCCTCAAGTCCGAGCGCGGCGAGCCGTTCCCGCAGGACCCGCACGCGCAGCTATGGGGCGCAATAAGTGCGGTGTTCGGTTCCTGGATGAACCAGCGCGCCAACACCTACCGACGCCTGCACAATATTCCGGAAAGCTGGGGCACCGCGGTTAATGTGCAGGCCATGGTATTCGGCAATATGGGCGAGACCTCGGCGACTGGCGTCGCCTTCACCCGCAATCCGTCGACCGGCGAGAAGAAGCTCTACGGCGAATTCCTCATCAACGCGCAGGGCGAGGACGTCGTCGCCGGCATCCGTACGCCGCAGGAAATCAGCGAGGCCGCGCGCGTCGAAGCCGGCTCCGACAAGCCGTCGATGGAAGCGACGCTGCCCAAGGCCTATGGCGAGCTCAAGCGCATCTACAATGTGCTCGAGCGCCATTACCGCGACATGCAGGACCTCGAATTCACGGTCGAGCAGGGCCGGCTGTGGATGCTGCAGACCCGCTCCGGCAAACGCACCGCGAAAGCGGCGCTGCGCATCGCCGTCGAACTCGCCAACGAAGGCCTTATTTCCAAGAACGAAGCGGTGCTGCGCGTCGATCCCTTGGCGCTCGATCAGTTGCTGCATCCGACCATCGACCCGCGCGCGCACCGCAAAGTGATCGCGACCGGCCTGCCGGCGTCGCCCGGCGCAGCCTCCGGCGAAATCGTGTTCTCGTCCGACGAGGCGGCGCAATTGAAATCCGAGGGCCACAAGGTCGTTCTGGTGCGCGTCGAAACGTCGCCGGAAGACATCCACGGCATGCACGCGGCCGAAGGTATCCTCACCACCCGCGGCGGCATGACCTCGCATGCTGCGGTGGTGGCGCGCGGCATGGGCAAGCCCTGCGTCTCCGGCGCGGGTTCGCTGCGCGTCGATTATGCCGCCGGCACCATGACGGCCAGCGGACAGATCTTCAAGAAAGGCGACTTCATCACCGTCGACGGCTCCACCGGCCAGGTACTCGCCGGCAAGGTCGACATGATCGAGCCGCAGCTGTCCGGCGAATTCTCGACGTTGATCGGCTGGGCCGACAAGGTGCGCAAGCTCGGCGTGCGCGCCAATGCCGATACGCCGGCCGACGCCAAGGCCGCGGTGCGCTTCGGCGCCGAAGGCATCGGCCTCTGCCGCACCGAGCACATGTTCTTCGACGAGGATCGCATCCAGGCGGTGCGCGAGATGATTCTGGCCGACGACGAGAAATCGCGCCGCGCCGCGCTCGCCAAGCTCTTGCCGATGCAGCGCGCTGATTTTGTCGAACTGTTCGAGATCATGGCCGGCCGGCCGGTGACTATTCGCCTGCTCGATCCGCCGCTGCACGAATTCCTGCCGCACGGCGAAGAAGAGATCGCCGAAGTCGCCGCCGCCATGGGGGCCGATCCGAAGAAGCTTGCCGACCGCGCCAAGGAACTCGCCGAATTCAATCCGATGCTCGGTTTCCGCGGCTGCCGCATCGCCATCGCCTATCCGGAAGTCGCCGAGATGCAGGCGCGCGCCATCTTCGAAGCGGCGGTCGAAGCGGCCAAGCGGACGGGCAAGCCGGTCGTGCCGGAAGTGATGGTGCCGCTGATCGCCACCAAGATGGAATTCGATCTGGTCAAGGCGCGCATCGACGCCATGGCGAAAGCAGTCGAGAAGGAGAGGGGCGCCAAGCTGACCTATCAGGTAGGCACCATGATCGAGTTGCCGCGCGCAGCATTGCTCGCCGGCGAAATCGCCGAGACCGCGGAGTTCTTCTCCTTCGGCACCAACGATCTGACGCAAACCACGTTCGGTATTTCACGCGACGACGCCGCGAGCTTCCTCGGCATCTACACCGCGCGCGGCATCCTGCCCGGCGACCCGTTCGTGTCGATCGACCAGCAGGGCGTCGGCGAACTGGTGAAGATCGGCGTCGAGCGCGGACGCAAGGTGCGTTCCAAGCTCAAGGTCGGTATTTGCGGCGAACACGGCGGCGATCCGGCCTCGGTCGCCTTCTGCCACCAGGTCAAGCTCGACTACGTGTCGTGCTCGCCGTTCCGCGTGCCGATCGCGCGGCTCGCCGCAGCACAGGCGGCGCTCGGCAGGGACGTCGCCAGTCAGGCGTAACGTTAGCGCTCCTCCCCACGAAGGCGGGGACCCATACGCCCCTGTCCTCTCGATAGGCCGCGGAGTATGGGTCCCGGGCCTCGCTCTGCTCGCCCGGGACGACAAGAAAGTAGCCCTCCCGCCCCCGCAGCGATTAACGCGTTCGCAAGGTTAATCAGTCCATAACAAATTGGGTCCAATTGTCGGCACCCCGGCCGCGCGCCGGGGAATAAGACTTGTGTGCGTCCCGTGAGCACAGTTATGGCGGTTTTGCGGAAACGTCGGCGGCGGGTCTCGGTCGGACTGGGCGTATTGGTCTTCGCGCTCATGCCCAACACGATTGGGTTCCAGGATCTCGGCGCGTTGCTGGTGCGCCAGCCGGGCGTCGCGGCGCGCGCTCATGCCTACGTTATCGCCTCGCCGTTTGCCACGATCCACACGGCCACTTTCAGCCTGCCGAACCCGATCGGCACCGGCATCCCGCATCCGCCGCTATATGCGCTGGCAAATTTCGATCCGACCGACGTTGCTACCTCGATTGCAGCGCAGTTTCTCGGCGACCCGAACTCGCCGCTGCAATTTCCAAAGGTTAATCGTAAAGACAAGCACAATTCATTCTTGGCGCGCTCGCGCGCGCCGCTGCCGCCCTTACCGCCGATCCTCGCCGTCGAACCGGTGCCGCAGGCGCAGGCCGACGCGCCGCTCAGGAGCGATGAAGCCAGCCGTTTCGACCCCTACGCCGACTACCAGTTCGCCGCTGCTCCCGACGAGCAGTTGACGCCCCCGGGCGCCCAGGCATCAGCGGCCGACCACAAGGACAGCGCGCGCGTCTATTTCGGCGCAAGCCCGCTGGCGCCGGGCGAGGAGCAGATCGCGCCCTGGGCCAGCGGGCAAGCGCCGATGGTGATGGCGTCGGTCGATCCGGACATCAAACAATCCGCGCTCGCGCCGCGGCCGCCGGGCACCGGCGACAACGCCGGCGAAAGCATCGCCCGCAAGGGCGAAGTCACCGGCATCGATCAGCGCCCGAAATCGCCGGCCGAGCGGCTCGCGCTTGCCGGTCCTGCACGCGCCAGGGCCGAGAAGTGTCTCGCCAACGCCGTCTATTTCGAATCGCGCGACGAGCCGGTGCGCGCGCAGATCGCGGTGGCGCAGGTGGTGATGAACCGGGTCTTTTCGCCATTTTATCCGAACGACGTCTGCGGCGTGGTGTACCAGAACGCCAACCGCCATCTCGCCTGCCAGTTCACCTTCGCCTGCGACGGCGTTCCCGACGTGGTCACCGAGCCGGCGGCCTGGGCGCGCGCGACGCACATTGCGCGCGACATGCTCGACGGCAAGCTGTGGATGCCGGACGTCGCCAAGTCGACCCACTATCACGACTATTGGGCGCATCCGAACTGGGTCGGCGAGATGAAGCGGATGGACCGGCTGGGCGGTCTGATCTTCTACCGGCCGCGCGCCTGGGGCGACGGCTCCGGCGAGCCGGTCTGGGGCGACGCCAAGACGACGGCCGAAGAAGTCAAGAAAATGTAGTCCACACACACCCTTCGCGCGAGCCATGCGTGGGGCAAATGACTTCAATCACGATAATTCGTTTTGGCCCAGCCGAGGGAACCACTATGTTCCGCGTCCGCCAGAGCGCAGCGCGATTGGGCGCCGGAGATAAACGGCAATGTCATTGCAAGGGGCGACTGAAAAGGCGGCCGGCGCTGTCGGCTGGCGCACGCCCATCGTGGTCGTCGTTTGCGGTTGCCTGATCGCGATGATCGCTTTCGGTCCGCGCTCCTCGCTCGGCTTCTTCCTCACGCCGCTGTCGCAGGAGCACCACTGGGGCCGCGACGTGTTCTCGGTGGCGCTTGCGATCCAGAACTTGTTGTGGGGCATCGGCCAGCCTTTTGCCGGCGGCATCGCCGACCGGTTCGGCGCCAACCGCGTCATGATGGTCGGCGCCGCGCTCTATGCGCTCGGGCTGGCGTTGATGGTGCACGCCACCACGCCGGGCACGCTCGATCTGACCGCCGGCGTGATGATCGGGCTTGGCCTGTCCGGCTGCTCGTTCAATCTTGTGATCGGCGCCTTCGGCAAGCTGCTGCCGGCGAGCTGGCGTTCGCTCGCCTTCGGCGCCGGCACTGCCGCCGGCTCGTTCGGGCAGTTCCTGTATTCGCCGATCGGTGTGGCGCTGATGGATAAGTTCGGCTGGCAGACGGCGCTGACGATCTTCGCCGGCGTGACCATGCTCATTTTGCCGCTGGCGATCGCGCTGGCGACGCCGCGCAGCGGCGCCGCATCGGTGGCGGTGGCGATGCCGCCGCAATCGTTCCGCCAGGCCATGGCGGAAGCCTTCGGCCATCGCAGCTATGTGCTGCTGGTGCTCGGCTTCTTCACCTGCGGCTTCCAGCTCGCCTTCGTCACCGTGCATCTGCCGTCTTATCTGATCGATCGCGGGTTATCCGCCGAGATCGGCGGCTGGACACTGGCCACCATCGGCCTGTTCAACATCGTTGGCTCGCTGGCGTCCGGTTATCTCGGCAACCGCATGCCGAAGCGCTACCTCCTGTCGATCATCTATTTCGCCCGCGCGCTCTCGATCGCCGTGTTCATTTCGTTGCCGGCGAGCCCGGTGACGACGATTATCTTCGGCGCCGTTACCGGCCTGCTGTGGCTGTCGACGGTGCCGCCGACGTCGTCGCTGGTGGCGATCATGTTCGGCACGCGCTGGCTGGCGATGCTGTTTGGTTTCGCATTCTTCAGCCATCAGGTCGGCGGTTTTCTCGGCGTACTGCTGGGTGGCTACGTGTTCGACAATTACGGTTCCTACAATCCGGTGTGGTGGCTGTCGGTGTTTTTCGGCGTGATGTCGGCGATCATCAACCTGCCGATCGTCGAGCAGCCGGTCGGCCGGCTCGAGCCGTCGGCGGTCTAAGCGGCTTGCGCCCGGACGCCGGCGCTGCGAAAACCGCCTCGGCTGGGTACAAGTAGCGAGGCGGGCGTGGCGACATTCAAGGCGATCGTGATCGAAAAGGCGGAGAGCGGCACCAAGGCCGCGCTCACCGATTTCGACGAAGCCAATTTGATGGATGGCGACGTCACCGTCCGCGTCGAATACTCCGGCGTCAACTACAAGGACGGCCTTGCTGTCACCGGCAAGTCGCCGGTGGTGCGCCGCTTCCCGATGATCGCCGGCATCGATTTCGCCGGCACGGTCGAGGCCTCCAGCCATCCGGCCTGGAAAGCGGGCGACAAGGTGATCCTCAACGGCTGGGGCTGCGGCGAGACCCATCTCGGCGCCTATGCGCAAAAGGCGCGGGTGAAGGGCGACTGGCTGGTGCCGCTACCGCCGAGCCTGAGCGCGCGCGAGGCGATGGCGATCGGCACAGCGGGCTATACCGCCATGCTGGCGGTGATGGCGCTCGAAGGCCACGGCCTCACGCCCGAACGTGGGCCCATCGCGGTCACAGGCGCAGCCGGCGGCGTCGGCTCGGTGGCCATCGCCATCCTGGCCAAACGCGGCTTTGCCGTCAGCGCCGTCACCGGCCGGCCGCTGGAGGCCGATTACCTCAAGGGCCTCGGCGCGGCCGAGATTGTCGAACGCAAGGACTTGGCCGGCCCGCCCAAGGCGCTCGCCAAGGAGCGCTGGGCAGGGGCGGTCGACAGTGTCGGCTCGGTCACGCTGGCCAACCTGCTGTCGATGACCCGCTACGGCGGCGCGGTAGCCGCTTGTGGGCTTGCCGGCGGCATGGACCTGCCGGGCTCGGTCGCGCCGTTCATTCTTCGCGGGGTGTGTCTTTACGGCATCGATTCCGTGATGTGCCCGATCGCACGCCGGCGGGAGGCCTGGAAACGTCTGGAAAACGACCTGGACCGCCAAAAACTGGCCTTAATGACCCGGGAAGTTGATCTTTCCGGGGTTCCGGAGGCTGCCGCCGCCATCCTGGCCGGTCAGGTGCGCGGTCGAATCGTGGTCAAGATCGGGTAAACATCTTCAGGATTTGGCGACGAACGCAGGGTACAGTCTGCGGGTCTTGAATGACAGGCCGTGGTTTCTGTAAACCGGTGGCGTTAATCGGAGTTCGGTTATGGTGCGTGGGGTGGCGTTGCTGATTGGCCTGCTGGCCGCGGTGCCGGCGGTTGCGGGCGAGATGAGCGCCGAAGAGGCGCGCCGCTTCGTCATCGGCAAGCTGTTCTCCTACACCTGCTTCGAGGGCACGCGCGGCCAGGGCCGCGTCCATGCCGATGGCTCGGTGGTCGGCTCCATCCAATTCCAGGGTCAAGGTCAGGTGCGCTATGCCGCGCTGCCGGCCGGCACGCTGCGGGTGAAGGGCGAATCGGTTTGCGCGTCGCTGCGCGGACTGCCGATGGAGCCCTGCTTCAATCTGGAGCGGACCAGCGAGACCAGCTTCCGCGGTTCGGTGTCGGGCCTGGGCTTTGCCTATTGCGAATTCACCCGCAATCCGGGCCGCGCGCACGCGATCCACAGCGCGCATAACGGCCACCACGGCCCGCTCGGCCTGCGGCCGTCGCTCACCGCCGACAACAACTGAGCGGCGTCAGCTTTTCCCTGGGAAAATCATCGTCGTCGTGGTGGCGTGGGCAAAGAGCTTGCCGGCGCTGTCCTTGAGGTCGCCTTCCGAGGTGGCGATGGTGCGGCCGCGATGGACGATGCGGCCTTCGGCGCGCACCGGTCCGGTATCCTTGGTCATCGGACGGACCAGATTGAACTTCAGTTCCAGCGTGGTCCACGTGTCGCCCTTGAGCAAGGTCGAGAACACGGCACAGCCGAGCGCTGAATCGAGCAGCGTGGCGGCGAAACCGCCATGCACGGTGCCGATCGGGTTGTAGTGGCGGAATTCCGGCAGGCCCTCGAACACCGCGCGGCCGTGCTCGACCTCGATCAGGTGAAAGCCCAGCACTTCGCTGATCGGCGGATTGGGAATGTTGCCTTCGATCATCGCCTTGAGGAAGCCGAGCCCGTCATGGGAGGTAAGCACCTCGGGCGTCACCACGCCGTATTTTCTGCTGGCCATACTGCCCCGCTGAACTCATTCTCGACGTTGCGCGGGATGGCCCGGCAATCCATTGCTTTGTCGATGAAGATGGACGCGCGGGTCAAGCCCGCGCATGATCGAAATTGGCTCAGTCGAGATCCAGGCGGAAAGGTTCACCTTCGCTGGCGAGGTCGCCGGGGCCGATGGTTTCGATCGCCCGCACCATGCGGCCGTCGCGCTGGAGCAGCCGGTCGGCGATCGAGACGATGCGCGCGTTGGGCTGGGCGGTGCGCGAGGCGCGCCGCACCTCCCATGCGATCGCAAGTTCGTCGCGGTCCGGATTGAGCGCGCAGGCCGCCACATAGGCGCCGGCGGTCGAGCGGCTGATGCCGGCAAAGCAGTGCACCACCATCGGCGCGGTACGGTCCCATCGGCCGACGAAATCGATCAGCCGCCGCACGTGCTCGTCGGCCGGCACCGTATAGCCTTCGCATAGGCGCGGCGATGTCGTCGACCGCCAGCACCAGATGGTTCTCGGGCGCGATATGGCGCGGCCGCTCGACGCGGTCGCTCAGCCGCAGCAGCGTGACGATGTGGCGCGCGCCGGTCTTGTCGACGGTGGCGTAGAGGCGGGAGAGGGAACAGACGTGGATCATGGTGAGGGAGAGAAAGCCTACTCTTTTGTCTTATATATGACGGTATAGGCGAAGAATCGTTTGCAAAATAGCGTCCCGACTGCCGCCCTAATCTGAGCGAGAAGCATGGCATAATCCGCCCGATGCGAAAGCTCCTTCCGATTCTTTTGCCGCTGCTCGTTCTGACCCACGCGTGGCGCGCCGCCGCGGCGGCCCCGGAGCCGGTGTGGACGATCGTGCTTCATGCGAAGGATTTCGTCATCGGCGACGCGCTGAAGCGGCTGAAGACCCGCCACACCTGGGTTGCTGCGTTCGACGATCGGTCGCGCGGCTTTGAGATCGCGGTGCGCAAAAAAGCCGTTTCAATTCCGGCGCCGCAGTGCCGCATGGATTATCTGATCCTCAAAATTCCCTTTTATTATCCGGAAACGCCAAAACAGGCCTCGGTCGCCGAGCGCCGCAAGGTCTACGACGCTTTTGTCACGACGCAGGCGAGCGATCGCAACGTTGTGACGGCGCGTGTCGAGGCGCCGCTGAACGTTGCTCTGGCGCGGATGGCGAATGGCCGCTTCGAACTCACTGCCTGCAGTCTGTATTTTGCCTTTCCGTTATCGGTGCAGGTGTCGACGCGCTAGCCGCGCAGCAGCTTTGCAAATCGCTCCTTAAAACGCGTCTCGGCGGCGCTCGCCGACCACGGCGTGAGATAGTCGCGCTCGATCGCGGCGGAGAATTTCGGCGGCTGACCGAAGAAGCGGCGCGCTTCGGCGGGCTCGAAGCCGGCGAGGCGCGTGGCCTCCAGGAAGGCCGCCGCGCGGTCGGCCGACTTGATCAGGTTTTTCAGGGCTTCGGGCAGCGTGGTCGGCAGGCCGAAGCGCAAATGGATGGCGGCGAGCAAACGGTGCTCCACCGCTTTGTAGCTGTCGCCGATCACCGCCTTGAACGGCGAGATCATGTCGCCGATCACGTATTCCGGCGCGTCGTGCAGCAGCACCGCAAGCCGCCCGCGCGCATCGAGCCGCGGCGACCGCGCGCGCGCCAAGGCCTCGACCAGCAGCACGTGCTGGGCGACCGAGAAGATATGCGCGCCCTTGGTCTGTCCGTTCCAGCGCGCGACGCGCGCCAGGCCATGCGCGATGTCGTCGATCTCGACGTCGAGCGGCGAAGGGTCGAGCAAATCGAGCCGGCGCCCCGACAGCATGCGCTGCCAAGCTCGCAAAGGAATTGCGCGCGGCAGACGCGCCGATCTTTTCGCGGTTGGTGTCGATTTCTGGCTCACCGCGCCTGTCTAGCACGGCGGCGTTGCGAAAGAAGAGGTTCGCTAGGCGGTGGCCCTTCGTCCCAGCGATGGCATCGCCGCGCCGTAGGGGATTTCTCGTCCGCCGGCATTCGGCAATTCCAGCACGAAGGTCGCGCCTTTGCCGCCGTCGAGATAGCTGAGGTTGCCGCCGTTGCGTTCGGCAAGTTCGCGCGCGATGGCGAGGCCGAAGCCGCTGGTGGCGCCACTTTCCACCGGCGAGCGGAACAGCGCCGCCTTCGCTGCCTTCGGCAGGCCGGGGCCGTCGTCGGAAATGCGGACCGCGATCCCGGTGGCTTTGCGGGCGACGGAGATCGAGACCTGGCTGAGAGGCTGTGCGGCGCCGGGCGGCGGCGACGGCATTCTGGGCGAGGTTGAACAGGATGCGGAAGATCTCGGTCTGGTCGCCCAGCGCGATGTGCGACTCGTTGCCGTCGACGCGGAATTTGAAGCCGGCGGGCGCGGTCGGCTCGAGCAGGGCGACGACTTCCTTGATCGTCTTGGCGAGGTCGAAGCCGCGCCGGCGGCCCGAATGCTTGGCGCCGCTCGCCTCTGCCAGGGCTCCGGCGCACATATCGCCGCCGCGGCCGATCAGATGCGAGCGCCGCGCTGGCCGCCTTGGCGCCGGCCGGGCCGGCCAGTTTCTCCAGCATTTCCAGGTGCAGGCCGACCGTTCCCAGGATGTTGCGGATGTCGTGGGTCCATTGATGCGGCGGGATCGAGACGAGGGCAGGGTTGCTGGCGGCGAGGGTGAGCTGGGTCATGCGGCACTTCCAAAATTGATTGGTCCTGCCCGAAGCGCGAGAAAGGCTGCGCCCCGGACGGCGGTTCGGCCGATCCGAACCACGCCTATAAAGCCCCAGGGCCATGCGTTTGGGCCAATACCTTTTGGCTTTCGTTTTGATACATTCCGGCTATGAGGCACAGCGGGGCGGCTGTGGCCCAGGGGGTTAGCCTTCGAATGGAAATGCATCAGGTCAGGTATTTCCTGGCGGTTTGCGACGAACTCAATTTCACCCGCGCCGCCGAGAAGTGCCATGTCGCGCAACCGTCCCTGACCCGCGCCATCAAGCAACTCGAGGACGAACTGGGCGGCCGGTTGTTTCACCGCGACCAGAGCGGCACGGTCGTGACCGAGCTGGGGCAGGCCATGCGGCCCTACCTCAGCGAAGTGGCGCTCCAATCGGCCCAGGCCAAGGACGCCGCGGCCGCCTATGCCACGTTGAAGCACACGCCGCTCAAGCTCGGTATCATGTGCACCATCGGACCCGGCAATCTTGTGGAGTTGATCACGGGCCTGCAGGACGAACAGCCGGATATCGAGCTGCAGATCGCCGACTCCGACGCCACGACGCTGTATGAACGACTGATCGGCGGGGAGTTGGAAGCCGCCATTTGCTGTCTGCCGGAAACCGTGGACGACCGCCTGCACCTGATGCCGCTGTTCCGCGAGCAGTTCATGATCGCACTCGCCAAGCGGCATAGGCTCGCCAACCGCAACGCCATTCGCGCTGCCGATCTCAATGGCGAGCGCTATATCAATCGCGCCAATTGCGAATACGTCAACGTCGCCCGCAATATCTTTGCCGAGGCCGGGACAAAGACAAAGCGCGTCTATCGCAGCGAGCGCGACGACTGGATCCTGGCGATGGTGGAGGCGGGGCTCGGCTTCGGCTTCCTGCCGCAATATTGCATCCCCGCAGACACCGATCTCGTCATCCGGCCGTTGGTCGAGCCGGAAATCTGGCGTGAGATTTCGCTCGTCACCGTGCGCGGGCGGCCGCACTCGCCGGCGCTCGGCGTGCTGGTGCATCAGGCCATGCAGACGAAATGGATGGGCGCCGAGGCGATCGCCGTGCAGCGCATGCGCGCCGAGCCGGAGCTGACGGGCTGACCTAGCGTTTGCCGAGCTTGTTGACGGCCGCGTGGCGGTGGCAATCCACCAGATGATCGTTGACCATGCCGACCGCCTGCATGAAGGCGTAGACGATGGTCGGGCCGACGAACTTGAAGCCGTGACTAAGAAGTTCCTTGGACATGGCCCGCGATTCATCCGATTCGGTCGGCGTGCGCGAGCGGCTGCCGAGTTTATGGTCGATCGGTTTGCCGCCGACGTGCTTCCATAGCATGTCGGAAAATCCCTGGCCGCTGTCCATGATCTTAAGCCAGGCGCGCGCCGAGCCGACCGCGCCTTCGATCTTGGCGCGGTTGCGCACGATGCCGGCGTCCTGCATCAGCCGTTCGATCTTCTTCTGCGTGTAGCGCGCGATCTTCTCCGGCGCAAAATCGTCGAAGGCGCGGCGGAAATTGTCGCGCTTGCGCAAAATGGTGATCCAGGACAGCCCGGCCTGGAAGCCATCGAGCACCAGCTTTTCGTAGAGGGCGCGGTCATCCCATTCCGGCACGCCCCATTCCTCGTCGTGATAGGCGACGTAAAGCGGGTCCTGCTTCGGCCACGGGCAGCGCTTCAGGCCGTCGGCGTGGATGACGGGCGCGCTCATGCTTTCTTCTCGCCCGGCCAGGCGAAGGTCGCCCAAGCCGGCTTCGCCACCCGGATCGGCAGGTTGCCGCACAGAAGCGGCGTGCCGGCGGCGAGCGCGTCGGCGACGCGGTCGAGCCGTATCATCGCCAACCCATGGCCCCTGACCGCCGACATCAGCGTGCCGACCTCTTTCTCGCCCGCCATCACCGGCTGGCCGGATGCAGGCGCAAACTCATAAGTGACCGGCACGATGCGGCTGCGCGCGCTGCCGCGATGCTCGACGCGCGACACGACTTCCTGTCCGACATAGCAACCTTTGTCGAAATCGACGCCGGCGAGCTGGTCCATGTCGGCTTCGTGCGGAAAGGCGTCGCCATAAATGAAATCCTCGCCGCCGCGCGGCACGCCGAGCGCGATGCGGTGCGCGTTATAGGCCTCGGCGTCGGCGAGCGTGGCGCCGAGATCGGCGGCGGCCTCCGCGACGAGATCGGGCGGCAGAATGGTGCGGCTGCCGAGCGCCGGCAGGCGCGGGTCCGCGTAAGAGAGGCCAAATTCGCTCAATCCCGCGCCGTCCCACACCGCCATGACGCCAAGCGCTTCGGAGAGATCGTCGACCGTGACTTTGGCGCGCAGTTTGTAGAACGTGAGCTTGTCCTTGAGCGCCGTCGCCAGGGCCCGCGGGCAATCGAGGAAGAAGCCGCCGCCGTCGCCTGGCTCGGCCTCGGCGACGATGAAATCGACGATGATCTTGCCCTGCGGTGTCAGCAGCGCCGCGAACCGCGCGGTGCCGGGGGTGACCTTGCCCATGTCGTTGCTGACAAGCCCATTGAGGAAGTGCCGGGCGTCGTCGCCGGCGACCTTGATCACGCCGCGGTCGGGGAGGAGGGCTGCTTTCATGCCAAATCTCTTGACCTACTCTCTTGCCAGAACTCGCGCCGGAACGTAAGCGCTGTTGCGCAAGGCTCAAGCCCGATGGGCACGCATGGCTGACACCTACGACCTGATCCTCAAAGGCGGCACCGTCGTCAACCATGACGGCGAGGGCGCGCGCGATCTCGGCATCCGCGCCGGCAAGTTTGCCGCGATCGGCGACCTGTCGCGAGCCTCGGCGGGCGAGACGGTCGATTGCCGCGGTCTGCACCTTCTGCCCGGTGTGATCGATAGCCACGTTCATTTCCGCGAACCCGGCCTCACCCATAAGGAGGATCTTGAAACCGGCTCGCGCGGCGCTGTGCTCGGAGGCGTCACCGCGGTGTTCGAGATGCCGAACACCGATCCGACCACGACGACGGCGGAGGCGATCGCCGACAAGGTCAGACGCGGCCATCACCGCATGCATTGCGATTTCGCCTTCTATGCCGGCGCGACACGCGAGAACACGAAGGACCTCGGCGAACTGGAAATGCTGCCGGGCGTCTGCGCCGTGAAAGTGTTCATGGGTTCCTCCACCGGCTCGCTGCTGATCGAGGACGACGAAGGTGTGCGTGCCGTGCTCAAAAACATCCGCCGCCGCGCCGCCTTCCACTCCGAAGACGAATATCGCCTGCGCGAGCGCATGAACCTGCGCGTCGAGGGCGATCCGCGTTCGCACCCGGTCTGGCGCGACGCGCAGGCGGCGCTGCTGTGCACGCGGCGGCTGATCGCGCTGGCGCACGAGACCGGCAAACGCGTGCACGTGCTGCACGTCACGACCAAGGACGAAGCCGAGTTCCTTGCCGGCCACAAGGACGTCGCCACCGCGGAAGCAACGCCTGCGCATCTCACGCTGGAAGCGCCGGGCTGCTACGAAAGGCTCGGTACGCTGGCGCAGCTCAATCCGCCGATCCGCGACGCCACCCACCGTGCGGGCCTTTGGCATGGGCTTGCGCAAGGGGTGATCGACAGCGTCGGCTCCGACCACTCGCCGCACACGCGCGAGGAAAAGGCGCATCCTTATCCGAAGACGCATTCCGGCATGACCGGCGTACAGACGCTGGTGCCGCTCATGCTCGACCACGTCAATGCGGGGCGTTTGTCGCTCTTGCGCTTTGTGGACCTCACCAGCGCCGGTCCGGCGCGCGTGTTCGGCATTGCCGCCAAGGGCCGCATCGCCGTCGGCTACGACGCCGACGTCACGGTGGTCGATCTCAAGCGTCGCGAGACCATCACCGACCAATGGATCGCTTCGCGCGCCGGCTGGACGCCCTACGACGGCGTCACGGTGACCGGCTGGCCGGTCGGAACCGTGATACGCGGTCAAAAAGTGATGTGGGACGGCGGCCTGATCGCGACGGCGCGCGGCGAACGCGTCCGCTTCCTGGAAACCTTGGCCGGCTAAGGATTGGCCGGAACGTCGCGGCTCGAAATTCCCCGTTGGGGACAGTTTGAGCCACGTATGTTGTCCTCAGCCTTTTTCTCAGGCAAATTCTGTGGAATTTATAGTCTGCCGCGTGTGGGGCTATCTGCGGCAACAAAATAAACCGGGCTGGCCAATTTCGCCGGCACCGGGAGAACTGGAATCCATGAGCGGCGATCTTGTTTCGCTCCGCATGCTGCTGGTCGGGGCGACACCGATATATGAGGAACGGTGGCGCTTCGGCGTAGCGCAAGCTTCGCTTCCGATCGAATTCGAGACTGCCGCTGCCGATGCCGCGAAAATCGCGCTCAGCCGCGGCGACATCGATTTCTGCGTGGTCACTGGCGGATTAAACGACGCCGACAAAGCGGCCGTGATTGAGGCCGCTCGCGCCAAGCGGCAGACGACGCTGGTCTTTGCTTCCACTCCGCCCGGGAGCGCGCCCCCCGATAAAACCGACGGCGTACTGCCGGTGCCGGCCAACGGCGACGATGCGCGCAAGCTGGTCGAAATCTGCATCCGCGCGAAAATGCCGACCCAGGTTCTGGTCGCGGCCGATTCCGAAACGCTGCGCGGCGTCGTGCGTAAGATTTTGACCGCCAGCCGCTTCGATCTGAATATCCATGAAGCTTCGGACAGCGCGGCCGCGCTCGATCGAATGCGTAAAGGCAAGATCGGCTTGGTATTCCTCGACTACAACATGCCGGGCATCAATGGCGCCGACATCCTGCAGGGGATCAAGCAAGAGACCCCGAACGTGGAGGTCGTGATGATGTCTTCGGTGCTGGCGAGAGGCGCCGCAGGCCGCCCGCACCTGTGGAACGCGCTCGCGTTTCTGAAAATGCCGTTCTACCCAGCCGACGTCGATGCCGTGCTCGAGCGCTATTTCGGCTTGCGCGGGCCGCGCTGACGCACCGCCTGATTTCGGAATTTATGCGCCGGCGGCGGCTATTGCCGGCGCTGATCGAGCGAGAACTCGCCGTTGCGAATGCGCGCGCCGAGCCCTTCGGCGAACTTGGCGGCGGCGTCCTCGCCATAGGTGGTGACGAACTCGGCGAAAGCGGCGAACAGGCAGGCTTGTGCCAGGCAATCGTCCTCGACGCCGTCAAGACGCGCTTCCGCCCAGGCTTCGTGCAGATAGCCCAAGGCCACGCGCTTCTGTTCGTGATCCGGCACCGGATCATGCGTTTGCGTCGCTCGCTCGATGGTCGTCATGTTGGCCTTCGTCCCCGGGGCGTCCGAATCGGACGCGAATCCTTAATCGCGAAAGGACGTTAGCACGCGCGCGGAGCCGGCCAAGCCTGCGGCTTAAGGAAAGGTTAATAACGGCGGGCTCAATTGCCGTATCGCGCGGTGATTTCACGCGCGATCTTGGCGCCTTCGTCGAGATAGCGGCGAATGGCGAGATCGGCGGCCGGCGTACAGGTGCGATAAGTCTGTTGAAAACCCCGGTAACCGCGGTTGAACCCGGCCACGATCTTGCGCCGCCGTTCGCCGTCGGGCGCCTCGGCGTCAATCAGCGCCTGCATCTCGTTACGCCATTTCTGCCCCTCGTTCGCGCCGCAGACCGCGCGCAGGTAGTGCAGCGAACCGAGGATTTCGGCGAGCCGCTGCAAATCGCCGTCGAACGGCGCGGGCGCCGTCTGCGCCTGCGCGGGCAGCGCAAGGCAGAGCAGGAGGGCGGCGATGGACAGCGGTCTTTTCATGTCGGCCGGCATGATATGCCCACGCTCTGGGGCAATCGCAAGGCGGGCGGTCAGGCCGGCTGGGCCAACTGCTCGAACGCCGCGGCGACGATCTCGGCCAGGCCCTCGGTGGTGCGCATGCCGGCAAGTTCGGCGGGATCGAGCCAGCGCGCGTCGTCGAGTTCTTCATTGAGCGATCGGCTCGCCCGAAATCCAGCGCGCGGCAAAGCACAGGATGACGAAATGCCGCTCGACGCCGTTTTGCGCGTCGCGCACGATCGCCTCGCGATAGCCGGCGAGCACGGCCGGCTCGATGGCGAGCGATGTCTCCTCGCGCACTTCGCGGATCACCGCTTCGATCAGCGTTTCGCCGGTTTCCACGACGCCGCCCGGCAGCGTGTAGACGCCGAGCGCCGGTTTGCGCGCGCGCCGCACCACCAGCACCTTGCCGTCGCGGATGATGGCGGCGCTGACCGCCAGATAGGGGCGCTGTGGGTAGGCGCGTTGGTCGGGCATTTAACCCTTCATCAGCCGGTCGACCATCGCCTGCGGCGTCATCGGCTCGCCGGCAACGACTGTGTCGTCGCCATTGATCACCGCGCCGGCGCGGGCGACCAGCGGCCGCAGCAGGGCGGCAGCCCGGTCGGCGACCGCAGCCATGGACTGCGGCGGCTCAGCGGAACTCAGCGCCGCGCGGGTCGCCTCCAATACGGCGGCCATGGTGCTGGCCAAATCGTCGAGGCTCTTGCGCCGGCTCGGATTGGCGGTTTCGTAGGCGGCGATGGCGAGCGAGCGGCCTTTGACGCGCGAGGCTTCGAAATGTTCGCGATAGCTCATCGGCCGCCAGCCGAGAAAATCGTCAAGGCAATCCGGGCAGCTCGACAGCATTTCAAGCAGCATGATCGCTTCGTTGAAATGATTGAGGTAGTCGGAGGCAAGCCCGGTCGACGGGTTGATGTTGACCGCGGCCAGCCGGGCATCGCTCGGCCGGCGAGCGGCGGCATCGTCGGCTTGCAACGCCCCGGCGTAATTCTGATATTTCATCGCGACCCCGCAGCCCCAATTCGGTCGGTTGCAGTGTTATTCTTGCCGGTTAAGGCGTGATTAAGCCATGACGAAAAGGCCCTAAAATGTGCGGCCGCTACACTCTCACCGCTTCGCCGGAAGCGCTGCGGGCGCTGTTGCGCTACGCGGAGCAGCCCGATTTCCCGCCGCGCTACAATATCGCCCCGTCGCAACCGATCGCGATCGTCCGATTTGTGGACGGCCAACGTCAATTCGCGCTGGTGCGCTGGGGCCTTTTGCCGTCTTGGGTCAAGGACCCGAAGACCTTCACGCTGCTGATCAACGCGCGCGGCGAATCGGCTGCCGATAAGCCCGCCTTCCGCGCCGCCATGAAGCGGCGGCGCTGTCTGATCCCGGCCGATGGCTTCTACGAATGGCAGGCGGCGGGCGACCGCAAGCGGCCGTTCTACGTGCATGCGAAATCGGGTGAACCGCTCGCCTTCGCCGGCCTGTGGGAAACCTGGACCGGGCCGAACGGCGAGGAACTCGACACCGCGGCGATCGTCACCACGCGCGCCAACAGGACTCTGGCGCCGATCCACGAACGCATGCCGGTGATCGTGCCGCCGGAAGCATTCGACCTCTGGCTCAATGCCGCCGGGGTCGATGCGGCGACCGCGGCGGCGCTGATCGCGCCCGCGCCCGACGATCTGCTTGAGGCTTACGAGATATCAACCGCGGTCAACCGCACCGCCAACGACAATCCGAGATTGCTGGAGCCAGTCGTGCCGGGCAAGCTTGAAGCAGCGCCCGCGCCGAAGCCGGCCACGCGTGTTAAGCGCGCCAAGAAAGACAGCGGGCAGGGAGCATTGTTTTAGAGCACCTTGCCGGGGTTGAGGATTCCGTTCGGATCGAGCATCTTCTTCAAGCCGCGCATCAGTCCGCTTTCGGCGCGGCGGCGCGCTTGAGCCGGTCGTTGATCGCTTCGCCCAGGCCCTCGTGCGGCACTTTCATGACCGCGATGCGCTGAACGCCGGAAGCATCGAGCGCGCGCAAATGCGAAAATAGATTGGCCGCCGCCTCGATCAGGTCGCTGCGCGGCGACAGATTGAGCGTGAGCCGGCCTTGGTGCCGGGCCGAAGGCGAGCAGGGCTTCGCCAGGTTCGGCCGCGTCGGCGTCAAGCCGCAATTTGGCCTTGGGCGCATAATGCGACGCCAACATGCCGGGCGCGATCGGCGCGTCGTCGGCAACGGCGGTCACTGCAAGCGCGCGTCCGAGCACGCGCTCGATCTCGTCGCGCGCCAGTCCGCCCGGCCGCAGCAGTGTCGGTTCGTCTAGGCAGGCGACGATAGTGGACTCCAGGCCGACCGTGCAGGGACCGCCATCGATCACCATGTCGATGCGCCCGCGCAGATCGGCGAGCACGTGCGCCGCGCTGGTCGGCGAGACGTGGCCGGAGCGGTTGGCCGACGGCGCCACCACCGGACCGTCGAACGCCGCGAGCAGAGCGCGCGCGACAGGATGCGCAGGCAGCCGCACCGCGACGCTGTCGAGGCCGGCGAGCGCCAGATCTGCGACGGCGCAGTCCGGCTGCTTCGGCAGCACCAGCGTCAGAGGTCCGGGCCAGAACGCATTGGCGAGCTTCTCGGCGGCGGCATCGAAGCGCCCAAGCCGGCGCGCGGCCTCGATGCTGCCGACATGCGCGATCAGCGGATTGAAGGCCGGCCGACCCTTGGCGGCATAGAGCCGGGCGATAGCTTTGCCATTGCGGGCATCGGCGCCGAGCCCATAGACGGTCTCGGTCGGGAACGCGACCAGCCCGCCGCCGGCAAGGCAGGCGGCCGCTGCCGCGATCGCGGCGCGATCTCGTCGGCCGTTCAACACCCGTGTTCCCGGCTCGGCGGTCATTTTTCTCTCAAGCTTGCGACTTTAAGGGAGGCGTGGTTATAAGGCCGCCATCAGTCGGAGTGTAGCGCAGTCTGGTAGCGCACCTCGTTCGGGACGAGGGGGTCGCAGGTTCAAATCCTGCCACTCCGACCAATCGATTAAGCAAACAATATCAAAGCCTTAGAAGGGCTACCTGGATTCCGGGAAAGCCTCAATGCGAGTGATGGTGCCCGCTGCCGAGTGCCAGCGTCGGCACCAAGTCCGGAAACGCGGCACCCAGATCCACCCGCATCCGCTCCAGCCACGCCGCCCGGGAAAAACGTTGATCGTAAAGATCGCGCGCACCCTGCTGCAGGCGCGCTCTGAGCCCCGAATCTGTTGCGAGCGCCACCATCGCCTCGGTCAGATCGCGCTCAAGAGCGGAAAGGTTCGCGCGGTCCATTAGTCTCGAAAAAGCGGCGGCGTTGCCAAACATCGGGATCGGGAATTCCCCGACCACGGTCGAAAAGGGAACCGGCAGGAGAATGCCGTTGGCCTTGGTGACCAATTCAGGCAACGAAGCCATAGCCGACGTGATCACGGCGCATCCGGCGGCAAGCGCCTCAAGCACGACAACGCCGAAGCTCTCGGCCAGTGTCGGATGGACGAGGCAATGGCTCTCGCACAGCAAGTCCGCAATCGCCGCTTGATCGAGATTGGCCGCGCGCCACTCAATTCCCTCGAAGCGTGTCAACTCGCCGAGCAGGCGCCGCGCCTCATCCAAGTCGGTAACCAAGCACATCCGCGCGTCGGGAGCGCCGGACGCGCGCACGGCTTTGAACGCCCGAACGAGTTCCGGACCGCACTTGATGCGGAAATTATTTGAAATGAAAGTGAAGTCAAAGCGGCGCACCGATCCGCCGAATTGCGCCTGCGGCGCCGCGAGCGGGTAGGAGATGCGGCATTTAGCTCCAACTTCGTCACCGTAATGCAAGGCGAAACTTCGACGGGCCCACTCGGAAAAAACAAATATGGACTTGAGTGACGGGGCTTCCAAAAGGCCGCGCGCGACGTCGCCATGTTTGAGGTAGGTTTGGTAGCTGTAGCCGTGCACGCCGAGCGGCACGTCGAACTCGGTTGCGTAGTGACGGCGCACCGACGTCAACGCCTGGTGCAGCAGAACCGGCGGTCCGCTGTCTGGGATCGCTACCTGCCGGATGCCGGTGAGCCGGCACACGGCGTTGATCCGCAAACGTGCCATGAGACTTCGATCGCGCCGTTCGATTTTCGTGCCGGGCAACAGCTCGGCCAGCGCCGAGGCGAACCGCAGATGACGCGGCCGCGGCCGGCCCGTGATTATTTCGTGAAGGGGTTCCGTCATCGTGTCTAGACGCTTGTGGCGGAGCAAAAACCTTGCTCCCAGGCGAGGATGGCGAATATCCGGGCCACGAGGGACCAATCGATGGGTGCGCCGTTTTGGCCACTCTGCCACAGTCCACGTGCCCATTGCGGATCGAGCCAATGATCGTTGGGCATATCGCCGAATGCGCGGTCGACGAATCCCCGCCACGGCCCCAGAAGCACATCGCGTTCTTGGATGCCATGGCCGAAGCCGCGCTTCGGCGCATACAATAATTCGTCCGGAACCAAGTCGCGCACCGCGGTCTTAAGAATTGCCTTGAGGTGGGTGGGGTCGCCGTCGGCCGGCAGCTTGGTTCGCCACGACAGCGCAAAAGCCAATGCAGTCATATCCTGATCCAGGAATGGCGCGCGCATTTCGACTGCGGAAAGCATAGCCGGCAGATCGGTAGCGATCGTGACCGAATGGCAGTTTTCGACCATCAGCGCCACGAAGTTGGACTTGTCAATGTAGTCTTCGCACGGCCCCAGGCGGCCCCAATTCGCCATCTCTTCGGATACCTGCTCGTGCACCGTCTCGCCCGAACGCAGATGCGGCCACAGCTTTGCGGCATAGCCCCGATAGAGCGCGGCCTTGCGTTCGCCGCGCCGCGCCGCCAGCGCCGTCAACGGCCGCGGCCGCCATTGCGATGGCACCAAGGCGGCAAGGGGCCGCAAGGCCTCCAGTGAAGCGATCGTCCGCGACAGCCGGGCGGTCTGGAGATGGCCGAGATAGCCGTAGAACAGTTCATCGGCGCCGTGCCCGGCCAAGACAACCTTGCGGCCGTCGGCCCGTATGGCCTGGCAAAGCTGGAACGTGTGCACGAGCGGCAGGAGCATGATCGGTTCGCCGAACCCGGCGAGAATCTTGCGGAACGACGACCACTGCTCGGCCGGGTCGAAATAAAACTCGCGATGCGCGGTACCCAACCGCTTTGCCATCAAGCGGGCACGGACCAAGTCTTCATCGTCGGCGTCATAGCCGAGCGCGTAAGTCCGTAGCTGATCGCCGCTGTGCTTTTGCACCAGAGCGGCGATGGCTGAACTGTCGGTGCCGCCGGAAAGCAGGGCGCCGACAGGCACATCGGCGATCCGACGCAATTCAACCGCGTCCTCGAGCGCTTCGCGCACCGCTTTCGCGCCGTCAACGGCGCGCGCTTTCGCGCGTGCGATATCGGCGCCGACGTCCCAATAGCGCCACGTCCGCGCGATTTGCCCGTCACGCACGATCATCGCATGCCCTGGACGCAGACGCCGCAAACCCTTGTAAGCTGTCGCGGGATCGGGAATGTGCCGCAGATTGTGCAACAACATGGTGGCCAGCGCCCCGTGATCGTGGGACGTGTCCGCGCCTATCTCTTTGGCAAGCGGCATGAGCGCCGGTATTTCGGAGGCGAAGGCAAAGCCGCGCGGGCCGGTCGCATAGACGAACGGCTTCTTGCCGACGCGGTCGCGCGCGCAGAACAGCGATCGCTGTTTGGCGTCATAGATTGCGAAGGCGAACATGCCACGCAAGCGCGCCAGCATGGCGTCGCCCCAGGCCTGCCATGCCGTCAGCAGTACCTCTGAGTTTGACTGCGTCCGAAACTTCCACCCGGCGCCCGCAAGTTCGGCCCGCAAGTCGCGCCAGTTGTAGATCTCGCCGTTGAAGCTGAGCACGCAATTCCCATCGGACGACAGCATCGGCTGGGCCGCATCGCGCGAAAGATCAACGATGGCGAGGCGCGTGTGCGTAAGCCCGGCGCGGCCATCGGCCGACAACCACTGTCCTTCGCCATCCGGCCCACGATGGCGAAGGAGAACCCTGGCAGCGTCCAATGCCGCTGCGGGCGCCCCGTCTCGTTGGATTGTCAGGTATCCGCCAATACCGCACATAAGCTCACGTTGCCGCAACGCCCTTTTTGGCACTCAGTCAGGCGTCATCTACGCTGATGGAGAAGGGGATGGAAGAACCGCCGTGATTCTACGGCCGCCGTCGGCCGGAGTGTAGTGCAGCCGACGGTTTAGATCGAGCGCCGGCGGATGGCGACCTCGATCCTCAATCGTGAGCGTCGCTTTCTCCGCGGCTTCGTTCTTTTTGGACGCGGCTTCCCATGCCGTTCGACATCCCATTTTTTTGAGGCGTCGGCTCAGGCGACGTTTGAGGTCAACTCGCGGGGTTTGCCGGCCTCTCAACGTTAACCATTCCGTCGGCGCCACGGTTCACCAACTGCGGCGCTTCTTCGTAAATTTTTAGGAAATATGCCGCGTGTAAAAAAGCGATGTCGCGGGCAATTGAGGTTAATCATCGTGTGCAATTGTCAGCCTACGAGCCGCGCGATACCACCTCAACGAGACAATATTTGTAAGGACGAGTTGCATGTCCCGTACGCGTCACGCTGTTTCCGAAGCTTCTCCACTCTCGACGTATCCAGACTGCCGGCGGAAACAGGTCGTCGCCGATCTTGTCGCCAAAGTCGCGGAGGAGAGGCCGCAAGCCGTCGCGCTGAGAACAGCTTCGGAGCGGCTCACCTATGGTGAACTGAATGCGCGTGCCAACGTCCTTGCCGGATATTTGCGCTCGCTTGGAGCCGGTCCCGAGGTTCTTATCGGAATTTGTCTTGAGCGTTCGTTCGACCAGATCGTCGCCATCCTGGCGGTGATGAAATCGGGTGGCGCCTTCCTGCCGCTCGATCCGGCCTGGCCGGCGTCTCGTCTGCTAAAGCTACTCGACGATGCGCGGGCGCCGCTTGTCGTCACGAGCGCGGAGCACGCCGAACTGCTGAAGGCGAACGGCCGCACCGCAGTCGTTCCAGGCCGCGATCAGGATAAAATCGCAAGTGCGGTCACGAGCGAAATTGTGCCGAAAGTTCGCCGCGAAAATCTTGCCTATGTCATTTATACTTCGGGGTCGACCGGCGAGCCGAAAGGCGCGGAGGTCACGCACGGCAATCTGCTGAACTTGATCTTCTGGCACCGCAGCGCCTTCGGCGTGACGGCGTCAGACCGCGCCAGCCATCTAGCGGGATTAGGCTTTGACGCGTCGGTCTGGGAAGTCTGGCCCTATCTGACCGCCGGCGCGACCGTGGTGCTCGTCGACGAGACCACCCGCACGTCGCCCGATCTGCTGCGCCGCTTCATCATCGACGAAAAGATCAACGTGGCGTTCGTGCCGACGGCGCTGGCCGAGCCGATGATCGCGGCCGATTGGCCCGCCGACACCGCGCTGCGCTTCCTGTTGACCGGCGCGGACACGCTGCACGGCCGGCCGCGCAGCTCGCTGCCTTTCACTTTGATCAATAACTACGGCCCGACCGAATGCACGGTGGTCGCGACATCGGGCCCGATCAATGCCGCGGGCGACAGCCAGGAGCTGCCGCCGATCGGCATGCCGATCGCGAATACCAAAATCTACCTGCTCGATGACAAGCACCAGCCGGTCGCCCCCGGTGAAGTCGGCGAAATCTATATCGGTGGCACCGGCGTCGGCCGCGGCTATCGCAATCGCGACGCGCTGACGGCGGAGCGGTTTCTGCCCGACCCGTTCCGGCAGGCGCCTGACGCGCGGATGTACCGGACAGGGGACCTTGGCCGCCTCCGGCAGGACAGCCAGATCGGGTTTCACGGCCGCGTCGACAACCAGGAAAAGATTCGCGGCCATCGTGTCGAGCCCGAAGAGATCGCCGCGGCGCTCAACCGTCATCCGCAGGTGATGTCCTGCGCGGTGGTCGCGCGCGCGAGCGAGCAGGGCGACAAGCAGCTTGTCGCCTATGTCGTCCCGGCCGCCGGCGGCGAAGCCAACGCAAATGAGTTGCACGAGTTTCTTGCCGGGCTGTTGCCCGACTATATGATCCCGGCGGCCTTCGTGCGCATCGAGACGCTGCCGCTGACGACCAGCGGCAAGATCGATCGCAAGGCGCTGCCGGCGCCCTGTGCCGACAACACGCTCGGACAGACCGGACATCGTGCGCCGCAAACGCCGACCGAAATCCGGCTCGCGGAGATCGTCGCCGGCGTTCTCGGAACGGCGCAGATCGGCATCGACGATAATTTCTTCATGACGGGCGGCCACTCGCTGCTCGGAACGCAAGTGGTGATGCGCGCGCGCGACAGTTTCGATGTCGACCTGACTTTGCGGCATCTGTTCCAGGCGCCGACGGTGGCAAAGCTAGCCGCTGTCATCGAGGACCTCGCCTTCGAGAAAGTGGCGGCGATGAGCATCGACGAAGCCGAGCAGAAAGCCGCGAGCTGAAGCGGGGACCGGGGACATCGATATGACAGTTTCCGCGCGCACGATGACGAAAGCGGCGCCCGATCCGTCGCTCAGCCTGTATCAGCTTCTGGATCCGGCCGTGCTCGCCGATCCCTATCCGTTGTACCGGCGGCTGCGCGAGCACGACCCGGTGCATTGGGATGCGTTCCTGCACGCTTGGGTCGTCACCGATTACGAAAACGTCCTGACGGTTCTGCATAAATTTTCTGCCGACCGCACGCCGGCGCCGGATCAGATCAAGATGATGGGCCTCGAGACGCTCGAGCCGATCGCCCAGATGATGACCAAGCAGATGCTGTTCATGGATGCGCCGGCGCATACGCGGCTGCGCAAGCTGTGTTCGGCGGCGTTCACCTCGCGCAGCGTCGAGCACCTGCGCTCGCAGATCCACGACATCGCCAATGGCCTTCTGGACAAGGTCCAGGCCAACGGCCGGATGGACATCGTCGCCGATTTCGCCGCGCCATTGCCGGCGATCGTTACCGCGCAACTGCTCGGCGTGCCGACGTCCGACCATGAACAGCTCAAAGCATGGTCCGCCGATTTCGCCGAAATGCTCGGCAATTTTCAGCACAATCCCGACCGCGCCCACCGCGTGCTTGCGCAGCGTCGAGGGGATGACCGCCTATTTCAGGTCGGCCATCCGCGAGCAGGAGCGCTCGCCGCGCGAAGGCCTCATCCGCTCCTTGATGACGGCGGAGGTCGATGGCGGCAGGCTCACCGAGGAAGAGGTTATCGCCAACACGATCGTGACCATGGTCGGCGGGCAGGAGACCACCACGAATCTGATCGGCAACGGCCTTTTGACCTTGCTGCGCAACCCCGCGCAGTTGGCGCAGCTCCGCGACGACCCCTCGGTCATCGAGACTGGAGTCGAAGAGCTGCTGCGCTATGAGAGCCCGAGCCAGCATACCGCGCGGCTTGCGCCGGACGACGTCGTCTTGGGCGGCAAGCTCATCCGCAAGCGTGACGCCGTGATGGCGGTGATGGCCGCGGGCAACCGCGATCCCAAGCGGTTCGCCGATCCCGACCGCCTCGATCTGACGCGCAAAGACAATCGCCACCTCGCATTCGGCTGGGCCGCCCATTTCTGCTTCGGCGCGCCGCTCGCCCGAATGGAGGGGCAAATCGCCTTTGCAACGCTGCTGCGCCGCCTGCCGGACCTCGCGCTTGAGACGGAACGCCTCGAATGGCGCGAAAACCTCGGTCTGCGCGGCCTCAAGGCGCTGCCCGTGCGGTTCGCGGCGCAAACGGGCGCGCAATAGTCATGACCGCCGAGAATACAGTGACCCACCCGGATCTGCCGGAGGCGAAGCGCCGGCTGCTGGAGAAGATGCTGAGCGGCGGCACGGCGCGCAAGCGGCAGGCCGACGGCGTCGTCAAGCGCGCCGCCAGCGACCCGGTGCCGATCTCGCTGGAACAGCAGAACGTCTGGCTGCATTCATCGATGGCGCCTGGCCAGCCGCTCTACAACGAGCCGATCACGATCCATCGCAAGGGGTCTTTCGACCTCGCGCTGATGGAGAAGAGTTTCAATGAGATGCTGCGCCGCCATGAAGCCTGGCGCACGTCGTTTCAGATCGTCGACGGCGAGGTCGTGCCGATCGTTCATCACGATCTCTACGTCAATCTCCCGCTTGTCGACCTCACCGGATTGCCGGCCGCCGACCGCGAGGCGGAAGCGCTGCGGCTTGCCACGGAAGATTCGCACGCGCCGGTCGATCTGACCGCGCCGCCGCTGTTCAGGGCGCGCGTCTTCAAGATCGCCGAAGACGATCACCGCCTGCATCTGACGCTGCATCACATCATCTTCGACGGCGTCTCGATCTACCGCATCGTGGTGCCGGAATTGTCGGCGATCTACGACGCCCACGCGGCGGGCCGCGCGCCGCAGCTCGATCCGTCCGACCTGCAATATGGCGACTATGCCGTCTGGCGTGAGCGCCAGATGTCGACTGATTCAGTCGCCAAGCAGATGGATTACTGGCGGCAGAACCTGCGCGGGCCGTTGCCCGTCCTGCAGCTTCCATTCGACCGGCCGCGGCCTTCGATGCCCAGTTACCGCGGGTCGATGGAAACGTTTTCCTTGTCGGGCCCTTTGACGGAGGCGCTCAAGGCGCTCAGCCGCAAGGAAGGACTGACGCTTTACATGACCATGCTCGCGGCGTTCAAGGCGCTGCTGCACCGCTATTCCGGCCAGGAAGACATCATCATCGGCGGCGTCACCGACACGCGGCGGCGGCCCGAGCTGCAAAAGGTAGTCGGCTACTTTCTCAATTCCCTCGTCTTGCGCACCAGGCCGCAAGGCCGGTTGCGCTTCCGCGAGTTTCTGGCGCAAGTCGGCGACGCCGTCGTCGGCGCGCTGAGCGCGAGCGACGTGCCGTTCGATCGTATCGTCCGGGACATTCAGCCCAAGCGCGAACTGAGCGCCCATCCCCTGTTTCAGGTGCTGTTTTCGGTGGAGCCGCCGGCGCCGGTTTTTGCCGATGGCTGGGACCTGACGCAGATGGACGTGACGGTAGGCGCGTCGAAATTCGATCTCTACCTCGAACTCGACGAGCGGCCCGAGGGCATGATCGGACGGTTTCTTTACAGCACCGATCTGTTCGACCCGCAGACGATCCGCCGCATGATCGAGCATTGGCGCATCATTCTGGAAACGGTCGTTGCTGATCCGGATTGCTTGCTCGAACGCTTGCCGCTTTTGACTCCGGACGAGACCCGGCAATTGCTGACGCAATGGAACGATACGGGGGCGGCAATTCCCCGCGCGACGATCCATCAGCTTTTCGAGGATCAGGCGGCGCGCAGCCCGCACGCCGTCGCCGTCGAATGTGACGGCAAGTCCCTGACCTATATGGAGCTCGATCGCAGGGCCAACGCTTTGGCAAACCGCTTGCGCGAACAGGGCGTCAAGACCGGCACGCTGGTTGCGATCTGCGTCGAGCGGTCTGTCGATATGCTGGTTGGCTTGCTCGCGATTCTGAAGACTGGCGGCGCCTATCTGCCGCTCGATCCGGCTTTTCCGCAGCAGCGCCTGGCGATGATTTTGGAAGACGCCCGGCCGGCGCTCATGCTCACGCAGCCTCCCTTGGTTGAAGCGCTGCCGAATTCGGAAGTAAAACTTGTTTTCTGCGATGAAGGCAATGACAGCGCCGCGACCGGCCCGAAGGTCGCACCGACGCACATGAGCGGTGAAGACCTTGCCTACGTCATCTACACCTCGGGTTCGACCGGCAAGCCAAAGGGCGTCGAGATTCCGCACCGCGCCGCGGTCAATTTGCTGTCGTCCATGAAGCAAAAGCCCGGCTGCGACGCGTCCGACGCGTTGCTTGCGGTGACGACTTTGTCCTTCGACATCGCCGCGCTGGAATTGTTCACCCCCTTGCTGTCTGGCGGCCGCGTCGTCATCGCGACCAAGGACGATGTGTCCGATCCGGCGCGCCTTGCGCGTCTCATCGGGCACTCGGGGTGCACCATCATGCAGGCAACGCCTGCGACATGGCGCGCGCTGATCGAAGCCGGGTGGATGGGAAAGAAGGGCCTGAAAATCCTTTGCGGCGGCGAATCGCTGCCGCGCGAACTTGCCGACCGTCTGCTCGATCGTGCGGGCGAAGTCTGGAACATGTACGGCCCGACCGAAACGACCGTGTGGTCTACGATCCACAAGGTCGCGCGCGGCGGACGATCGGTGCCGATCGGGCGCCCCATCGCCAACACGCAAATCTATATTCTCGACGCCAGGGGAAATCCGGTTCCGGTCGGCGTCACCGGCGAACTCTGCATCGGCGGAGCGGGCGTCGCGCGCGGCTATCGCAACCGCGACGACCTGACGCGCGAGCGCTTTGTGACGGTCGCGGCCGCGCCGGGCGAGCGGATATACCGCACCGGCGATCTGGCGCGATATTGGGCCGACGGCACGATCGAGTGCTTGGGCCGCAACGATCAGCAGGTGAAAATCCGCGGTTTCCGCATCGAATTGGAGGAGATTGAGGCAGTGCTGGCAAAGCACCCCGCGCTCGCTTCTGCCGCGCTCAAGGCCTGGCCCGATCCGTCCGGCGAATTGGGGCTGTGCGCCTATGTGGTGAGCCGCCAGCAGCCCGTGCCCGATGTCGCCGAGTTGCGGCAATTCCTGCGGCAAAGCCTGCCCGATTACATGATTCCGTCGCGCTACGTGTGGCTGCCGGTGCTGCCAATGACGCCAAATGCGAAGGTCGACCGCAACGCGCTACCCGCACCCGGTCACGCCGCGCCGCGGCTGGCGTTCATGGCGCCGCGCAACGATCTCGAGCGCAAGCTGGAGGATATCTGGAAGAATATCTTGCAGATTGAAAGCGTCGGCGTCACCGACGACTTCTTCAATCTTGGCGGACACTCGCTTTTGTTCGCCCGGCTGGTGCGGCGGATCGAAGAAGTCTTCGGCGTGCGTCTGTCGATGTCGTCGGCTTTCCAAGCGTCGACCTTGGAATCGATGGCCGCCTTGCTGGCCAACCCGCGCTCCAACGCGAAACAATCGCGCGCGACCGTCTTGCGGGCGAAGGGTTCGCGGCCGCCGTTTTTCTGGCTGAGCGATCCCCACGCCGCGCTTTCATTGGTCGCGGAGATCGATCCGGATCAGCCGTTCATCACCGTCTCGCTCGACCCGGCGGACAAAAAGGAGCTCTCGGATGCGCCGCGGCTCGCCGACATCGGCAGCCGCCTGGTGAAGATCATTCGCGCCCAGCAGCCGCATGGGCCGTATTTTGTCGGCGGTTACTGCACGTCGGGGATCGTCGCCTTCGAAGTCGCGTCGCAGCTTAAGGCCGCGGGTTGCGAGGTCGGGCTGGTGCTGATGCTGCATTCGGCCAATCCGGCATTGTTCGGCTGGAGGCAAAAGCTCGGCCTCGAGTTCGACAGGTTCAGCCACGGCCTGCGCAAGACGTTGAGCTTGCCGGGCCGGGAGAAATGGCGCGCGCTGACCGAACGGCTGATGTGGAACGGCCGGCGGCTATTGCACGAAGGGCGCAAGCCGGTGGACGAAGCCGATGCGTTCGACGAAGTGCAGGACCGCGCGGCAATCGTCTACGTCCCGAAGCCTTATGCCGGCGCGGTTGCGCTGTTGCAGCCGGCCAAGCGTCCGCGCGCGCTCGATTATCGGGCGGCCTGGGCGGGATTGGTGACCGGCAGAATTCATCACCGAGGATATCAGCGGAACCCACGCAACTTTGATGGAACGCCCGTACATCAGCGAGCTGGGCGCCAAGATCAGCGCCTGCCTGCGCCAGGCGCAGGAGAAGAGCGGGCCGGTCCGGCGGCTCGCCGGTTGATGCGATGCCCGAAGTTTTCGTTGACACCTATTGCGTCAATGTTGATACGCCGGAAGTAGACGCCGGCCGGTACGGCGCCATCCTGTCGGCGGAAGAGCGCGGCCGCGCGGGACGGTTTCGCTTCGACCGCCACCGCCGCCGCTATGTCGTACGCAGGGGCATTCTGCGCGAACTCATCGGGTCATACTTGGATTGCGATCCGGCCAGCGTTGCGTTTGTCCACAATGCCTATGGCAAGCCAGCGATCGCGCGGAGCGATCTCCGCTTCAACCTTTCGCATTCGCACGGGATGGCGCTCTATGCCTTTTGCCGCCATGCGGAAGTCGGCTGCGATATCGAGCGGCGCGATCCGAAATTCGCGGCCGAGCAAATCCCGGAGCGATTTTTCTCCCGCGACGAAGTCCGCGCCTTGCGCAGTTTACCATTGAACGAGCAGACCGAGGCTTTTTTCAATTGTTGGACGCGCAAGGAGGCCTACATCAAGGCCGTCGGCCACGGACTTTCGATTGCGCTCGACAGTTTCGATGTATCGCTCGCACCGGGGGAGCCGGCCGCGTTGCGGCGCGGATGCGAAGGATGGTCGGTGCAGAGCTTCGAGCCCTTGGCCGGCTTTCAGGCCGCGGTCGTCGCGCAGGGCACGAACTGGCGCCTGAGCTTCAAAACGCACCGTTCGTCTATCGCAGCTATCTGTAACTGCTAAAGGGCTACGGAGAGCCTCAAGGACGCGAACGCGCGCCGTGGCCTAACGCCACTCGTCGGACGCAGGGATGAGCGTCGCGAGCGCATCGTGGCGCGACATCGCCCGCCGATAGCGCCGGACCTCGCGATGTTCCCGCCACATTTTCAGGAGATTGCCGTTGATCAGCCCGGCACGCTTGAAATCCCGCAAATCGCGCAGCAGCGGCGCAAACATGCCGTGCCGCAGGTCCGATACCAAAATCTTGGTGGCCAGATAAGAGCCGACTTTGCGAAACCGGCCGGCGAGTTCAGGCTGCGCTGAAACATAATTGAGCAGGCTCAATCCGGCATCTTCCCACTGATTGGATTGCCCGTCGTCCGACCAGTATTTCTCCCATAGCGGCTCGGCAATGAGATGCCCGCTGCCCTGGCGTGAAGCGCGGATCAGAAATTCACGATCGTCGATCCATTTCATGCCCCGGTGGAAGCCGCCGATGTCGAGCGCCGTCTGCCGCCGCACGGTGATACTGGTGCCCTCGACGCCAACGAGATCGCAGATCAGCGCCCACTCGAATGCCGGCGCGGCGAGTGTGATCTCGGGCATGAGCGCGGTCTGGGTGCGCTTGCGATCGAACTTGATGGACGAGGATAAAGTCGCGACCACGTCGGGCTCGCGCGCGAACACGGCAAGCGGCGCGGAAAGCCGGTGCGCGCGATAGGTATCGTCGTCGTCGAGCAGGGCAACCGCGTCGGCGCGCGCCGCCTGTAAGCCGAAGTTGCGGGCCCCTGCCGTCCCGAGGTTGCTCGGCGGCGTCAAGACGCGAATACGCGGATCGGTGAGCGACGCCAGATAGGCGCCGGTGTCGTCTTTCGAACAGTCGTCGACGACGATCAGCTCGAAATCTTTTTCGTCCTGAGCGAATACACTGGCGATGGTGCGCGGCAGGATATGCCGCCGGCCATAGGTTGGAAGAATGACGGAAATTTTCGGAATCGTCGCAGGCAAAGTTCGAGCCGATCCTTGCGGTCAAACCGTTGAATTAGTGTCTAACGGCGTGAAAGGCAACGCGATAGTTTCGCCTCGGGAGTGATGGTCAATTGCTCTCGTGTCGAAATGCTTTGCCGACTTCGCGCAGACGCAATTTTTCTACGCTTTCGCGGGTTTTTTTCGAGTCAAATTGGCGCGTCGCCTCGACGCATCGCGGGTGGCCCCCATATCGAATGTCGCCGGTGCGATTGTCGAGGATGTACCTCCAGCACAGGCCCTCGCCGGTGGGGATAATGATCGAACCGGTGTATCGTTCTTCGACGTCGTCATCCTTAGGTTGCACCACGCGCTCGCGCCGAGCGATTGGCCCACTTACGAACGTGGGCCAATCGACGAAATACGTGAGAATGGCGGCGATGAGGGCAAGCGAAACGACGACCACATAGGCCGGTCGAATTTGGCGCCGGAGCCAACGGCGGGATGATGCGTGTAAGGCCATAGCGCCGCCCTCAGGCGATGTGCGGAGCCTATAAAATCCGAATGACCACGACGTGGCCCACAGTCTAGGGGGCACTTGGTTAAACGACCGTTTTGTTGTGCCTCACGGATAGGGCGCCGAGCCACCACAAGTGTTCTGCCTTCCAGAAAAACACAAGTCATTTCAACGGCGATAGCCGAGTTCCGAAGCCCTGCGGCCCGCCCGCGACGCCGGATTTTTGCCGCGCAGGTCCGCGTCCGCCCCGGGCGGACGGTCGTCGCCTACCGCACCATCGGGGTCTCCACCCGACGCCCTTGGCGAGGGCCGTTACGCCGCGTAACGTCCGGCTAGAAAAACATACGGCCGGGCCCGGCCCGGCCATTAGGGGGAGGTTTTGCCTATGCGACGGTATCTTGGATTCCTATCGCGTCTGCTGTTCGGGTTCCTCTGTCTATCGCTGATCGGGGCGGGGAACGCGCGTGCGGCCTATCCCGATCACCCGGTGCGCATCATCGTCGGCTACCCGGCCGGCGGCTCGACCGATATCGTCGCGCGCATCATCGGCAATTGGCTGAGCCAGAAGCTCGGCCAGCAATTCATCGTCGAGAACAAGCCGGGCGCCGGCAACAATATCGGCACCGAACTCGTCACCAAGGCGGCGCCCGACGGCTACACGCTGCTGCTCATCAATCCCGCCAACACCATCAACGCCACGCTCTACAAGAAGCTCAATTTCGTCTTCCTGCGCGACATCGACCCGGTGGCAAACGTCATTCAGGTGCCGAACGTGATGGAGGTCAATCCGTCGGTGCCGGCCAAGACGGTCAAGGAATTCATCGACTACGTCAAAGCCAATCCGGACAAGATCAACATCGCCTCGTCCGGCAACGGCACCTCGATCCATCTGTCCGGCGAATTGTTCAAGATGATGACCGGGCTGAAGATGACGCACATGCCCTATAAAGGCTCGGCGCCGATGCTCACCGATCTGCTCGGCGGCCAGGTGCAGGTCACCTTCGACAATCTGCCGTCGTCGATCGCCCACATCAAGGCCGGCAAATTGCGCGCGCTGGCGGTGACCACATCGAAGCGCTCGCCGGAACTGCCGGATGTGCCGACTGTCGCCGAGACCGTGCCTGGCTACGAAGCCGTCGCCTTCTTCGGCTTCGGCGCGCCGCATGGCACGCCAAAGGAGGTCATCGATCTGCTCAACAAGGAGATCAACGCCGCGCTCAAGGATCCCGGCATCCTGGCCAAGCTGAAGGACCTCGGCGGCATTGCGGAGCCCGGCTCGCCGGCCGACTTCGGCAAGTTCCTCGCGTCTGAGACGGCCAAGTGGGAAAAGGTCGTGCACGCGGCCAACCTGTCGATCCAGTGACACTCGTAACCGGACGTTTTTCGCAATGACAGACCGCAAGCGTCCGGAAGACTTGCGCAGCTACCGCTGGCTCGGGGTCGACGACATGCGCTCGTTCGGCCACCGCTCGCGGCTGCGCGGCATCGGCTATGACGCCGACGACTGGAAGGGCAAGCCGGTCATCGGCATCATCAACACCTGGAGCGACATCAATCCGTGCCACGCGCATTTGCGTTCGCGCGCGGAGAACGTGAAGCGCGGCGTGCTGCAGGCCGGCGGCTTCCCGGTCGAACTGCCGGCGATGTCGCTCGCCGAAACCTTCGTCAAACCGACGACGATGATGTATCGCAATTTCCTGGCGATGGAGACCGAAGAGCTTCTGCGCAGCCATCCGCTCGACGGCGCGGTGCTGATGGGCGGCTGCGACAAGACCACGCCGGGCCTCTTGATGGGCGCGATCAGCATGGGGCTGCCGGCGATCTACGTGCCGGCCGGCCCGATGCTGCGCGGCAACTGGAAGGGCCAGTATCTCGGCTCGGGCTCCGACGTGTGGAAGTACTGGACCGAAAAGCGCGCCGGCAACATCAACGACGAGGAATGGGACGAGATCGAAGGCGGCATCGCCCGCTCGTTCGGCACCTGCATGGTGATGGGCACCGCGGCGACCATGATGGCGATCGCCGAAGCGCTCGGCATGTCGCTGCCCGGCGCGTCGTCGATTCCCGCCGCCGACGCCAATCATCCGCGCATGTGCACGAACGCCGGCCGGCGCATCGTCGACATGGTGTGGGAAGACCTCACGCCGAAAAAGGTCATGACGCCGGCCGCCTTCGACAATGCCATCAAGGTGCACATGGCGATGGGCGGCTCGACCAACGCCATCATCCATGTGGTGGCGATGGCGCGCCGCGCCGGCGTGCCGGTCGACATGGAAAAATTCGATCAGCTGTCGCGCCAGGTGCCGGTGCTCGCCAATGTGCGGCCGTCCGGCAAATATTTGATGGAAGATTTCTTCTACGCCGGCGGCCTGCGCGCACTGATGCAGAACCTGCGCGAGAAGCTCGATCTCTCCTGCCTCACCGTGACCGGCAAGACGGTGGCCGAGAATATCGACAGCGCCAAGGTCTACATCCCCGACGTCATCCACTCGCTCAACGATCCGGTCTACGCCGAAGGCGCGACTGCCGTGCTCAAGGGCAATCTTGCGCCCAACGGCTGCGTCATCAAGCCGGCGGCGGCCGACAAGCGCTTCCTCAAGCACCGCGGCAAGGCGATCGCTTTCGAGGACTACAACCACATGATGCGCGAGATCGAACGCGACGATCTCGACGTCACGCCGGACCATATTCTGGTGTTGAAGAATGCCGGCCCCAAGGGCGGTCCGGGCATGCCGGAATGGGGCATGCTGCCGATCCCCAAACGGCTGTTGGGGCAGGGCGTGCGCGACATGATCCGCATCTCCGACGCACGCATGAGCGGCACCAGCTACGGCGCCTGCATTCTGCATGTGGCGCCGGAGAGTTTCGTCGGCGGTCCGCTTGCCTTCGTCAAAACTGGCGACGAGATCGAGATCGACGTCGACAATCGCCTCATCCATCTGCACGTCAGCGACGAGGAACTGGCCCGCCGCAAGGCGGCCTGGACCAAGCCCGCGCCGAAATATCCACGCGGCTACGGGGCGTTGTTTTCCGAACACATCGGACAGGCCGACCAGGGCTGCGATTTCGATTTTCTAGCTGCCGGCGGCGCCATCCCCGAGCCGGAGATTCATTGAATTAGTATCTTTTCGCCGTCGTAATAATTTGTTTACCAATGCGGTGGAAAGCGCGCCGCCACAACCTCAAATTGATCGGCCGCATGTGAAATACCCCCTTGTGACGCTTAGATTCGCGCATGGCGCGTGGATCGGTCACGAAACTGGCGGCTGCGCTCCTGCTTGCCGCGGCGGTATCCACGGCAGCGTAGCGGTGGAGGCGTTGCCAAGGCGCAAAGGTTTTGCACGAAACGGAAACATTGCCGGGCGTTGAATGAAGCACGCTCTCCCGCTCAGAAAATTGGTCAGTGCGATCGGGCTCACGGTGGCGTTCGGCATCGCGCTCGTGACGCCGAGCGTCTATTTTATTCACGACTACGTCGACTTGTCGGAGCAATTGACTTTCAAGGCTCAATTGAATGCGGCGCGGGTCGCGCAATACATTGATGCGCATGCCGGCGCGTGGCAGGATCAGAAGCAGCGGCTGGCCGAGCTGATCCAAATGCCCGCGATTGGCGGCCAGCAAATCCGGCGAAAGATCTACGACCAAGGACAATCGCCTCGTGCTCGAAGAAGGCGGGCCTTTGAAGGTTCCCGTCGTCGACCGCAGCGCCCCGATTGTCGTTGCCGGATCGACCGTCGGTTTCGTCGCCGTCGAAGAGAGCCTGCAGAAGACCCTTTACGCCACCTGGCTGGTCGCCTTCGTCTGCTCGCTGATCGGCTTTGGCGCGTATTTCGCGCTGCGAACATTTCCGTTGCGCGTGCTCGACCGGACCCTTGGCGACTTGCATGAAACACAGCGCAGCCTGGCGGTCCAGATGGGACGCTTGGACGTCGCGCTGAACAATATGTCGCAGGGCCTGGTGATGTTCAACTCGTCGGCTCGCCTGGTCGTCGTGAACAAACGTTACCTCGAAATGTTCGATCTGTCGCCGGAGATGGTCAAACCCGGGTGCACTATCCGGGACAGTCCTCGATCAACGCGTCTTGACCGGCGGCTTTAGCGCCGACGGCGTCGAGGCTTATAGGATCGAACTTCTGGCGGCGGTGGCGCAGGGAAATACTTTCCGCAAGATCACGAACCTGCCCGATGGCCGGATCATTTCCATCGTCAACCAGCCGCTCGCGGACGGCGGCTGGGTCGCCACCCACGAGGACATCACCGAGCGGCTGCGGGCCGAGGAAAAAATCCAACATCTCGCGCACTTCGACACGCTCACCAACCTGCCGAACCGCGTGACGTTCTACGAACGCATGGAAACGGTGCTGAGCCGTCTGCGGCGCTCGGAATCCATCGCCGTCTTCAGTCTCGATCTCGATCGCTTCAAGAGCGTCAACGAAACGCTCGGCCACCCGATCGGAGACCTGCTGCTGCAAGCGGCGGCCGACCGCATGCGCCACTGCGTGCGCGGCGAGGACCTGGTGGCGCGGCTGGGCGGCGACGAGTTCGCGATCGTGCAGGTTGCCTCGAAGCAGTCGTCGGACGTCAGCGCGTTTGCCGCGCGCCTGATCGAGGCCGTCGAAGCTCCTTACGAACTCAACGGCCATCAGGTGATCGTCGGCGCCAGCGTCGGCATCGCCGTCGCGCCGGGCGACGGCGGCAAGCCGGACGCGCTGATGAAGAGCGCGGACATGGCGCTGTCCCGCGCCAAGGCCGACGGCGGCGGCGTCTATCGTTTCTTCGAACTCGCGATGGATGCGCGCATGCAGGCGCGCCGCGCGTTGGAACTGGATCTGCGCAAGGCGATCGTGAACGGCGAGTTCGAGCTTTACTATCAGCCCATCGTCGACGTCAAAACCACGCAAATCACCAGTTGCGAGGCGCTCATCCGCTGGCATCATCCCGAGCGCGGCATGATCGCGCCGGCCGAGTTCATTTCGATCGCCGAGGAAACCGGCCTTATCGTGCCGCTGGGCGAATGGGTGATCCGGCAGGCCTGTGCCGAAGCGGTGCGCTGGCCAAAGCATGTGACCGTGGCGGTGAACTTGTCGCCGGCACAATTCAAGAGCCGCAATCTATTGCCGACGATCATCGGCGCGCTCGCGACCAGCGGTCTGCCGGCCGGGCGGCTCGAACTGGAGATCACCGAACTGGTGCTGTCTGGAGGACAACGACGGCGCCTTCGCGGTTCTGCACCAGCTGCGCGATCTCGGGATCAGGATCGCGATGGACGATTTCGGCACCGGCTATTCCTCGCTCGGCTACCTGCGCCGATTCCCGTTCGACAAGATCAAGATCGACCAGTCCTTCATCCGCGACCTGCCGAAGAAGGAAGACAGCATCGCCATCATCCGCGCGGTCGTCGGCTTGTGCAGCAGCATGGGCATCACGACGACCGCCGAAGGCGTCGAGACGAAAGAGCAACTGGCGCGACTGACGGCGGAAGGGTGCGATGAGGTGCAGGGCTTTCTGTTCAGCCCGCCGCGGCCGGCGGCAGAGCTGCCGCGCCTGTTCAAAGAGCTGGCCCCGCGCGTTGAAGCCGTCGCCTGATTGGACGCCGGCGCCCATGTCGCGCCGATGGCGGTCGATCAATTCCGCGCCTTTGCCGCCGCCGGAAGCAGAAAATATGGGCGCGTCATCAAGGAGACCGCCGTCACCGGCGAACTAGCGTGGCGTGCTTTATCGGCCTACCGGCCTTTCGCCCACGCACTCTTTTAATTTAGAAAAGCTCTCAACTGGAAAGCCTCTTAACTAGAAAATCTCTAATGTTTGTGCGCGCGCATTGACTTCGGCGCGGAAATTTTTCGTATTGAATTTTGCCGCGCGTGGCCCGCGTGCGGCAAACTTGTTGCCGGGCCTTGAACCCGGCGGGTGAGGAAAAAAGAAGAATGCATATCGACCGTCTTGCGCGCGCCGGGTTGATGGCCGCGTCGTTTTTTGTCGCGGCAGATTTCGGCGCCCGCGCGCAAAGTCGGCCGGCGGCGCCCGATGCCGGCGCGCAAGCGGCGGCGGACGTCTTTCACGAAGCCGAATCGAAATACATGTTCGGCTTCATCGACGGGGCCGATATCGGCAATGAAGGCGAGAAAGCCTTCGAATACGAAGCGACCGGATCGTTCCAGAAACGCGGCGGGCGCTACACCGCCATCGAGCATGAGTTCGAGTTCGAGCATGTGCCGACGCAGAATTTTGCTTACGAGCTGAGCGCGCACGCGCTCACGCATGCGATCAGCGGCGTCGAAGATCTCGACGACCGCAATTCGACGCAGTTCAGCGGCGCCTCGGCGAAGCTGCGCTATCTCGTCATCGGCCGTGGCCCCGGCTCGCCATTTGGGTTGACCGTATCGGGCGAGCCCGAATGGTCGCGCGTCGACGGCACCGACGGCACGGCGGTGCAGGCCTACGCGTCCGCGTTCAAGATCGTCGCCGATACCGAGCTCATCGCCAACCGTCTCTATGCCGCGATCAATCTGACCTACGAGCCGGAAGTCGCCAAGCCGGCGGACACCGGTCTATGGGAGCGTAGCTCCACCGCCGCGGTCGGGCTCGGCCTCACCTACCGCCTGACGCCGACCTGGGCCATGGGCGTGGCGGCCGAATACGACCGCGCCTATGACGGCCTGCTGTTTCAAACCTTCCAAGGCCACGCGCTGTTTGCCGGGCCGACCTTGCAGGTCAACCTCAGCCGCAAGATGCTGCTCGCCGCCGCGTTCATGGGCCAGGTCGCCGGCCATGCGGTCGGACGATCCGCGGCCGCTGGACCTGGCGAACTTCGAGAGCTATCGCGCCAACCTGAAGCTCGAGATCGAATTCTAGTGTCCGGCGCCGGCATAAAAGGTGAGACGATGAAACGGGTTCGACCGCAAAGCATGGGCTCGCGCTCGCCGTCCTGGCGCTCGGCCTGCTGGTCATGGCGCCGGCGCTCAAGGCCGAGGACGCGGTGACGCTGAATATCGCGATGAAGGACCACCGCTTCCAGCCGGCCGAATTGCACGCGCCGTCCGGCAAGCCGATCATGATCGTCGTGAAGAATCTCGATCCCGCGCCGGCCGAGTTCGAAAGCAACATGCTGCGGGTGGAGAAAGTGGTGACTGGCGGCGGCACTATCACGATGCGCATTCGCCCGCTGGACCCCGGCCGCTATCGGTTTTTCGACGACTTCCACCCATCGACCGAAGGCTATCTGGTGGTGAAATAGCCTAGACGAGGAACGGGATCAGTGCCGGCACTTCGGCGCGATAGCGCGCATAGGTTTCGCCGAATTGCTCGGCCATGAAGCGTTCCTCCGCGCCGATCTTGTAGATCAGGCCGCCGGCCAAAACGGCAAAACCGATCAAGGCGCGCCATCGACCGATTGCGATCGCGGTGCCTAAGAGCGCCAACAACAGACCGGTGTAAATGGGGTGGCGCACAACGGCGTAGGGACCGCTGCGGATCAGTTCATGCTCCTCCTTCACCGTGACGTCGCTGCTCCAGTTGCCGCCGAGCCAATGGCGCGCGACGGCGGAAAAAGCGAGGCCTAGCGCGACCGCCGCGAGGCCGGCCAGAAACCAGCCGAACGTATGGGCATGAAACCGAGCTTCCAGCGCGGGGCCGGCGATGCGCGGCACGCCCAGCAGAAACCCGCCTGCCGCCATCGGCAGTTGATGGCCGAGCCGCGAACCGATGCTTTCGCGCCGCTCGATGCGCTTGGCGCCAAGGGCGGAGATCACCCAGTAGACCAGCCACACGATCCACAGCGCGGGGATGAGCGACTGAAAAAAGATTCTCATTGCAGGCCAGCTATGCGGCGAGTATGGCCAAAATTGGTGTAGCAAGGTTCCGCTGCCAACAATCCGGCGAACAGCGCATGAGCGACGACATTCCCTTCGACAAGAACCTCGATCTCGCGCCCGACACCGTGGATGAGGCCGCGCCCGGCGTTCGCCGCGTCATGGCCGACAATCCGGGACCGTTCACCTTCAAGGGCACGATGAGCTACATCGTCGGCAAGGGCCGCGTCGCCATTGTCGATCCGGGTCCGGCCGACGAGCGTCACATCGGCGCCCTGCTCGAGGCCGTGCGCAACGAAACGGTGACGGCGATTTTCGTCACCCACACCCACCGCGACCATTCGCCGGCGGTGCCGGCGATCAAGGCGGCGACCGGGGCCGCGGTCTACGCCGAAGGTCCGCACCGCGCGGCGCGGCCGCTGCATATCGGCGAGCACAATCCGCTCGATTCCAGCGGCGATCGCGACTTCAGACCCGATATCGCGCTCAAGGATGGCGAGGTGGTCGCCGGCGACGGCTGGACTATCGAAGCGGTGACGACGCCCGGTCACACCGCCAACCACATGGCCTTTGCGTTCAAGGAGAACAATACGCTGTTCGCCGGCGACCATGTGATGGGCTGGGCAACATCGATTGTCGCTCCGCCCGATGGCGCCATGAGCGATTACATGGCCTCGCTGCAAAAGCTCGCCAGGCGCGGCGAGACGACCTATTTCCCGGGTCACGGGCCGGCGATCCGCGAGGCCTCGCGTTTCGTGAACTATTACATTCTGCACCGCAAGGCGCGCGAGGCCTCGATCCTGCACCGGCTCGGCAAAGGCGAAACAGACATCCCGACCATCGTGCGCGCGATCTATATCGGCATCGATCCACGCCTGACCGGCGCAGCGGGTTTATCGGTGCTGGCGCACATGGAAGATCTGGTGACGCGCAAGCTAGTCGAAACCGAAGGCGCCCCGGCCATCGACGGCATCTATCGGCTGGCGCGCTGACGGCCTCGCCCGAGCGTCTATCGTTTGGGCGGCCGCTTCGGCGCGGGCGGCACCTTTTTCACCGGCTCCGGCCGCGGCTCGGGCGCCGTGCCCACCGCGTCGTCGAGATCCTCGAGCAGGCCGCGCACGCGTGCGGCGTTGGCGCCGAAATCGTACAGGCCGTAGCGCGAGGCCGAGCGCATGTCGACGCGTGCGCCGTCGCTATTGGGACTGACGCGGATCACCACGTCGTCGCGGAAACCCATGATCGGCGTGCGTGCCGTTGCCTCGATGATGGCGTCGCGCCGCCCCGGGCCCGGCGGGCGGGCGTCGGCCACGTGCCATTTGCGCTTGGTCACCAGCTTGAGCGCAATATCGTAGGTCGACTTCACCGGCGCGTTCACCTGCAGCGGCACGATGTCGGGATAGGCTTTCTGCTGCATCTGCGCCGCCGCCGCGCCTGGATAGGCGAGGCGGTCGCTGGGCCGTAGCCGGGCCAGCGTGTCGAAGCGCGGCGGATTGGCCGGATCGGTGGTGATATCGGATATCGGCGGCAGCTTGGTGGCCTTGTAGCCGAGATAGGCCGGATAGACGAGCAGCAGCAGTCCCAGCACCATGCCGGAAATCGCCGAGCCGAGCCCGGTGCGGCCGTGGCGCCAGATGACCACATAGGCCGGCAGCGACAGCAGCACCGCCAGTGCGGCGAAGATCAGGGCGGCGGCGAAAGTGGTGAGCGCCGGCACGATCTCCAACAACCCCGAGCGCACGATGACGATCGACAGCGCCACCACGGCGAGCGCGAACAGTGCCAGCCGGCGCGACCACGCGGCGAGCCGCGACACCGGTTCATCAATCAAGCGAATTCGTCGCGCCATGCGTTATCCTCAACCGGCCACGCCGGTTATCGGCGCACAGGGATAATGGCAAGCACGCGCGCGGGCAATGACCCTGCCGCGGTGTCTTTCGTTGCACGGTAACTACGCCGCAATGGCGCCGTTGGCGGCGCAGCCCGCCGCTGAGGCTAGGCGACCCGCTGCGCCAGTGTGACCGGTGCTTCGAGCCGCGCGCGGATGGCTTCGCCGCTCATCGGCCTGCCGAACAGGTAGCCTTGGCCCTCGTGGCAGCCCTGCGAAGCCACAAGCTTCATCTGCTCTTCCGTTTCGATGCCTTCGGCGACCACGATCTTGTCGAGGCCGGCGCCGAGGCTCGCCACCGCGCCGATGATCGCCTTGGCGCCGCGCTCGTCGCCGAGGTCGCAAATGAACGACTGGTCGATCTTGATCTTGTGGAACGGGAACTTGCGCAGGTAATTGAGCGAGGAATAACCGGTGCCGAAGTCGTCGAGCGACAAGCCGACGCCGAGATTGTTGAGCTGCTGCATGGTCGCCAGCGTGCCGTCATTGTCCTCGAGCAGCAGACGTTCGGTAACCTCGAGTTCGAGCCGCTGCGGCGGCAGCCCCGATTTCGCCAGCGCCGTCACCACCTGCAAGGCCAGACCGCGGTCGCGGAACTGCACCGGCGACAGGTTGACGGCGACCTTGACGCCGTGCGGCCAGCTCGCCGCCTCGGTGCAGGCGCGGTGCAAGACCCAATCGCCGATCGCGATGATCTGCCCGGTTTCCTCGGCGACCGGGATGAACACCGCCGGTGGCACTTCGCCGCGCACCGGGTGCGTCCAGCGCAGCAGCGCCTCGCAGGTCGTCACGCGGCCGGTGCGCAGATCGACCAGCGGCTGGAAATTGAGGTGGAATTGGTCCAAGGCCAGCGCATCGCGCAGGTCGAGCTCGAGCGCGCGGCGCTCCTGCACCGCCGCCTCCATGTCAGCGGCGAAGAAGCGGTGGCTGCCGCCGCCGCCGTTCTTGGTGGCGTAGAGCGCCATGTCGGCCTTCTTCAGCAACTCGTCGGCGTTGACGCCGTCGATCGGCGCCATGGCGATGCCGATCGAGGCGCCGATGTCGATGCGATGGCCGTCGATTTCGAACGGCTCCTTGAGCGTGCGCGCCAGCCGCTTGGCCAGCCATTCGGCGTCCTGGCGGCGCTCGGTCACGGTCTGCAGCACCACGAACTCGTCGCCGCCGAAGCGCGTGATCATATCGCCCGGCTTGATGACGGCGCTGAGCCGGCTTGCGACCTCCTTGAGCAGCTTGTCGCCGATCGGATGGCCGAGCGTGTCGTTGATCGCCTTGAAGCGGTCGAGATCGATCAAATGGACGGTTAGGGGGTTCTGCCGCTCGTGCACAGTCGCCAGCATGGCGTTGATGCGTTCGCGGAATTGCGTCCGGTTGGCAAGACCGGTGAGCTCGTCGAATTTGGCGAGATGCGTGATGCGTTCCTGCGCGCGTTTGCGCTCGGTCACGTCCTCCAGGATGATGACCGAGCCGCCGTCGGCCATCATCCGGCGCGACACGGCGATGGTGCGGTTGCCGTCGAGCGAGGTATGGAACTGGTCGAACTTGTCCTCGCGCAGGCCGTGCACCAGTTCGGTGATGACCTGTTTGACGCTCTTGGCGCGGTGATTGCCGGCGCGGATGCTGTGGCGGACGAGTTGCGAGATACGCATGCCGACGCGCACCGGCGCCTTCTGCAGGTGCAGCAGTTCGAGGAACCGCTCGTTCCAGACCTGCAGGCGCTCCTGCGGATCGAGCATGCACAGACCGTGCGACATGTTGTTGAGCGCGATATCGAAGCGGTTCGCCTGTTCCTGGAAGCGGGCCGCCAGCGCCGCTTCCTTGCGCGTCATGGTCAGCGCCTGGATGATGATGTCGCGGATGCTGAGCGTGATGTCCATCATGCCGTAAATGAACAGCACCACCACGAAGCCGAGCGCCTTGTGCACCCAGTCGGGATACAGCAGCAGCGCGATCGCCATGGGCAGCGTGCAAAAAGTCAACTGGCCGACGGCGATGAACGGCCGCCCGGCGTTGCGGCCCGAGATCGCCGCGGCATAGCCTGTCGACGTGGCGGTGACGGCCATCTGCAAGGACGCGTCCGTCGTCTGCATTATCGTCATCCAGCACAGCAAGCCGAGCAGGCCCGAGAACGTCCACGCGCCGATTTCGTAGACGTGCTCCCACAGCTTGGTGGCGGTGGGATGCTCGCTGTTCTTGTATTTCCGGTAAAATACCGCGGAGGCGACGCGCAACATGCCGGCCGCGAAGATGCCGATCGAAATGGCCATCAGCCATTCGTTGCCCACGCGCAATGCGACCGCCACGCCGATGATCGAGCAAGCGACGGCGCCCACGACCAGCGAGGCGACTGGCGCGAACAACGACTCGATCAGCGCAGCGCGGATATCGGTCGTGAGCTCCGCATCCGCCCGGCGGGTTTCAAGCAGTTTCTTAATAAGCATGTGACCTGCGCGGCTTCCTTAATCCGCGCAATCGTACCGGCCATTCTTCAACACGAGGCAAACTGATCGGCCTATCAAGACTCGTAATGAACAAGTGGCAAACGACCGGTTACCCGCTTCGATAAATTTCTTCCAAATTCGTAGTTGGTTAAGGCCGTTTATTTCGTAGAAGCCGCCGTTATCGGCAGTCGCGGCCGCCATGGCAAGGTCGGTCGCCGCAATGTGTGACATCGCCTTGTAGTTAATCGGCGTTTGGCTGCGATTTTCCTGCGCATTTTGCGGCCGCAGCCCCGGTTCCGGCTGGCAGTTCTGCGCTTCGGGCATGGTTAATGCGCGATTGAAGATTGTTTGAGCCTCAACTTTCTGTTAGGGTAAAAAAATAGTTAATGCGGTGAAGTAAACATGCAGAGTATCGCGTTGTCGCACGCTTCGGCGCCGAGCCGGGCGTTGTCTTGGCCGCTGCCTCAGGCCGCCAAAGAGCCGGCCGCTCCTGCTAACGATGCGAAGCTTCTGGACCTGATGAAGGGCGCTGAGGCGCGGCGCCTGTTCAGGCTGGAGCAGCTCGAAGTTAACTGGGACGAGCAGGCCGGCGCGCTGTGGACCTTCATGCGTCCGCGCGGCCGCCCGAGCTACAATCCGGACTTCCTGGAAGACTTCCACGCCTGGCAGCGCGGCATCGCGGCGATGTTCGCCGACCGGCCGGACGACCTGCGCTATCTGCTGCTCGGCTCGCGCACGCCCGGCGTGTTCAATCTCGGCGGCGACCTCAATCATTTCTTGAAGAAGATTCAGGCGGGCGACCGGCAGGGGCTGGTCGACTACGGCGAATCCTGCGTGCGCATCCTGCACCGGAACATGAATACGCTCGGCCTGCCGATGATCACGATTGGGCTCGCGCAAGGCGACGCGCTCGGCGGCGGTTTCGAGTCGTTGCTGTCGTTCAACGTCATCATCGCCGAACGCAATGCCAAGTTCGGCTTCCCGGAAACCATGTTCGGATTATTCCCCGGCATGGGCGCCTATAGCCTGGTGGCGCGCCGCGTCGGCGCCGCCTTCGCCGAGGAGATGATGCTCACCGGCCGCATCTACAGCGCCGAGGAAATGCAGGAGGTCGGCCTCGTGCACGTGGTGGTCGACGAGGGGCAGGGCATCGAGGCGGCGCGCGACTACATGCAGAAGAACAAGCGGCGGCACGTCGGCGGGCGCGCGGTCTACAAAGCCGGCCACGTGGTCAATCCGGTCACGCTCGATGAACTCGATGCGATCGTGCAGATCTGGGCGGATTCGTGCCTGCAATTGCGCGAGCGCGATCTGAAGGTCATGCAGCGCCTGGTCGCCGCCCAGGACAAGCTGGAATACACGACGCAAGCGGCGGAATAATTTAGTCTCGCGGCGACGTACCTCCAAGCGTCGAAGCTGTCATGCCCGGCCATCGTGCCGGGCATCGACATATTGGCGGCCATGCGGCACGGAACGATTTAGACCGAATTGCGTTTGTTCCCCGACACAGGGGCTGATGCGATGAGCGAACGCGCGACCACGCGGTTTTTCGGGCTGACACTCGGATTGATGATCGTCACGGTGCTGGCACTGAACGCGTTCGCGTATCACTGACGCAGAATCCGGCGCGCCGCCGCCGGCGCTTCCCTCACTCCGCCGCCTGCACGCCGGGAAACCGGTAGTCCTTGAAGCGCTGGCGCAGCGTCAGCTTCTGGATCTTGCCGGTCGCGGTGTGCGGAATTTCGTCGACGAAGGCGACGTCGTCCGGCATCCACCACTTGGCGATCTTGCCCTGCATGAAGCCGAGGATGTCTTCCTTGGTGGCGACCTCGCCCTTCTTGAGCACGATCACCAGCAGCGGGCGCTCGCCCCATTTCGGATGCGCGATGCCGATGGCGGCGGCCTCCGCCACCTTGGGATGGCCGACCGCGAGGTTTTCCAGCTCGATCGACGACACCCATTCGCCACCCGACTTGATCACATCCTTGGAGCGGTCGGTGATCTGCATGTAGCCGTACTGATCCATGGTGGCGACGTCGCCGGTGTCGAACCAGCCGTCCTTCTCGAACACCGGGTCGTTGTCGACCTTGTAATAGGCGCGTGCCACCGCCGGACCGCGCACCTTCAGCCGGCCGAAGGTCTTGCCGTCCCAGGGCAACTCCTTGCCGGCATCGTCGGTGATCTTCATCTCGACGCCGAACGGCGGATGGCCCTGTTTCATCTGCACGTCGAGTTTCGCCTCGCCTTCGAGCGCGGCATATTCCGGCTTCATGGTGCAGAGCGAGCCGAGCGGGCTCATCTCGGTCATGCCCCAGGCGTGCACCACCTCGACGCCATAGACCTCCTGGAAGGTCTTGGTCATGGCGCGCGGGCAGGCCGAGCCGCCGATCACAACACGCCTGAGATAAGGCAGCTTGCCGCCGGTCTTCTCGAGGTCCTGCAGCAGCATCAGCCACACCGTCGGCACCGCGGCAGTGAAGCTGATCTTGTAGGTGTTGAGCAATTCGTAGATCGAGGCGCCGTCCATCTTGGCGCCCGGCATCACCAGCGTCGCGCCGACCATCGGCGTCGAGAAGGCGAGCGACCAGCAATTGGCGTGGAACATCGGCACCACCGGCATCACCACGTCGCGCGAGGCGATGCCCTTGGAGTCGGGCAATGCCGCGATATAGGCATGCAGCACGTTGGAGCGGTGCGAATAGAGCACGCCCTTGGGATGCCCGGTGGTGCCCGAAGTGTAGCACATGCCGGACGCGGTGTTCTCGTCGAACGAGGCCCATCGGAAATCGCCGTCGACTTCGGCGATCCAGTCCTCGTAGGCGACCGCGTTCTTCAGCGCGGTCTGCGGCATGTGCGCGGCGTCGGTGAGCACGATGTAGCGCTCGATGCTCGGCAACTTGTCGGCGATTTTTTCCAACAGCGGCACGAAGGTGAGGTCGACGAACATCATGCGGTCTTCCGCGTGATTGACGATCCAGACGATCTGCTCGGGGAACAGTCGCGGGTTGACCGTGTGGTAGATCGCGCCGATGCCGGTGATGCCGTACCACGCTTCGAGATGCCGCCAGGTGTTCCAGGCCAGCGTGCCGACGCGGTCGCCGAGCTTGATGCCGTCCTTGGTGAGCCGCTGCGCCACCTTGAGCGAACGGGCGCGGACCGCGGCGTAATCGGTTTCGACGATCGGGCCTTCGATCGAGCGGGTGATGACCTTGCGCTGCCCATGGAACTTGGCGGCATGATCGATGATGCGGTGGATCAGCAGCGGCCAATCCTGCATGAGCCCGAGCATGGCATTCCCCTCCTAAACGCTTCGCTTTATTGCGCCGGCCCCTCGCCAGCCGATCCGTCTTTCGGGATCCGACGCTAGGTTAGCGGCCGCACCGGGCGGCGCAATGGTCTCGTGATCGCCAAAAATCCCGTATAAACGCCGCTGCCATGCCAATTCACGCCTCGCCGCGGACGCTTTTCGCTGCCGTCTTCCTGGCGGCCTGCGGCTGCGGCCTTGCCGCCGCTGAGGACATCCCGCTGCCGCGTCCGCGCCCGCCGGTGTGGGTCGAGCCGCTGACCTTCCGCGACGCCGCCGGTCCCGACTTCGACAGCGCCGCAGTCACCAGTGAGCCGACCGGCTGCGACGATCGCGTGGCGAAATTTGCCGCCATCGCGCCGCTGCCGCGCCTGATCGGTCCCGGCGCCTGCGGCGGCGGCGACATGGTCGAACTCGACGCGGTGCTGCTGGCGGACGGCAGCCGCGTCGCGGTCGAGCCGGCGGCGGTGCTGACCTGCGCGATGGCGGAATCGTTTGCCGGCTGGCTGCGCGAGGAGGCGGCGCCGCAGGTCGCCAAGCTCGGCAGTCCGCTGCGCGCGGTCGAGAACTACGATTCATACGAATGCCGCAGCCGCAACCGTATTCCCGGCGCCAAGCTCAGCGATCACGCCCATGGCGATGCGATCGACGTGCGCGCGTTCCATCTTGCCGATGGCGTCCGCGTCGAATTGACCGACGCGAAGGTCGACAAGCCGCTGCGCGAAGCCTTGCGCGCGAGCGCCTGCCGCCGCTTCACCACCGTGCTCGGGCCTGGGGCCGATAGCCATCACGACGGCCATATCCATGTCGACCTGATCCAGCGCCACAATGGTTACCGCATCTGCGAGTGGGACGTGCGCGAACCGCCGCCGACGGAAGTCGCCGGCGTGCTGATCGACGGCGAACTTGTTCCCTTGCCGCCGCCGCGCCCGGCCGAGGCGCGTTAAGCATTCCGGCAAACTCCGTCCGGATCATCATTTTGCGATCACGATTGCGGGGTTAGTTGTCCGGCATGGCCAGCGATACGCCCGGTGCAATCTTTAAGCGTCCGCCGCATTCCGCGGCCGGAGTAACGCGCCGCCGTTTGCTCAAGGGCGGGCTGGCGCTGACCGGCGTTGCCGGCCTGGTCATGCCGGGCACCGGCGCCTATGCGGCCGCGCAAGCCGCGGACGATCTTATTGTCACCGATTACCGGCCGGTGCCGCCGAATTGGCCCGACGCTCACCGTCTCACCATCACCGTCATCGCCGACCTGCATGCCGGCGGGCCCAATATGGGCCTCGCGCGCGTGCGTCAGGTAGCCGATGCCGCGCAGGCGCTCAACTCCGATCTGATCGTCATCCTCGGCGATTATTTCGCCACCCACCGTTTCGTCACCGAGCGGGTGCCGCATGCAGCCTGGGCGGCCGAGTTCGGCCGCCTCAAGGCGCGGCTCGGCGTCTATTCGATCCTCGGCAACCACGACTGGTGGTACGACGTCGCCGGCGTGCGCAAGGCGCTCGCCGCCGTGCGCATCCCGGTGCTGGAAAACGACGCCGTGCTGCTCGACGACGGCGGCCGCCGCTTCTGGCTCGCCGGCCTCGGCGATCAGCTCGCGCACTGGATCGGGCCCGGCAACTTCGAGGGCGTCGACGATCTGCCGGGCACGCTCGCGCGCGTCACCACCGACGATCCCGTCATTCTGCTGGTGCACGAGCCGGATATTTTCACCGCCGTGCCGCCGCGCGTCGCGCTGACGCTCGCCGGCCACACCCATGGCGGGCAGATCGTGCTGCCGTTCATGCCGCCGCTATGGACGCCGTCGCAATACGGCGCGCGCTTCGCCTATGGCCATATCGTGGAGCAGGGCCGCCACATGATCGTGTCCGGCGGGCTCGGCTGCAGCAAGGTGCCGCTGCGCCTCGGCGTGCCGCCGGAGATCGTGCGCGTGACGCTGGGGGCATAAGCCAAAAACGAAAACGGCGCCCGTGGGCGCCGTTTTGTCCTCAGCCCTATGGCTCTCGTCAGCGGAGCAAGCCGCCGGTCGAAGCCACGCGCGGATTGAACGGCGAATCGCCCTGTTTGGGCGCCAGCACCACGACGACGGTTCCGGGCTTGACCCGCTTGTACAGGTCGATGACGTCCTCGTTGGTCATACGGATGCAGCCCGAGGAAATCGCCTGGCCGATATATTCCGGCTGGTTGGTGCCGTGAATGCGGTACAGAGTGTCCTTGTTGCCTTCGAACAGGTACATGGCGCGCGCGCCCATCGGGTTCTGCGGGCCGGGCGAGACGTAGGCCGGCACGTCCATGCGCTCGCGTTCGCCCGGCGTCGGCGTCCACGACGGCCATTCGGTCATGCGCTCGATCTTGGCGACGCCCGACCAGGCCATGGCTTCTTCGCCGACGGTGATGCCATAGCGGATCGCCTTGCCGCCATCGAGCACGTAGTAAAGGTAGCGCGCATCGGAATCGATCACGATCGAGCCGGGCGCTTCTTTGCGGTGATATTCGACGATGTGCCGCCGATAAGGTTCCGGGATCGTCGCATTCGCATACGGCGCTGCCGCCAGCAGCTTCTTGTCGCGTGCGGTGAAGTTCGCTTCCGACGACGGCTCAATAACCGATTGCATGCAGCCGCCCAGCAACACGGCAACGCCCAAAAGCGCGAATGACAACCCCCGAACCCGCATCTCATCCTCTTTCCGGGCCGCCCAATTTGGCCGCCGCATTGAAGCTCTTTCCAGCTGCAATTAAACGAATAATCCGCGCGATTGCCACGATTTCCGTGCCATCCACAGCAGCTTGCCGCGATCTGTTGCACGAATGCCGCACTTGGCGACCGGCGGCCGCACAAAGCCCGCGCAACCGCCGGGCGAAGCGCGAAAAAGACTTTGCCGGCAAGGCGTTAAGAGAAGGTTTACCATGCAGGCGGCTATATCATCGAAATCAACGCGATAGCCGCTTTGATCCGCCAAAAGTCACAAAGGGATACGAATTGACGCTCAATTCGGCCCCACTCACTGACTAAATTTTAGCTTGTGCCGGTTTACCAAGGATCGAACCTTTAGCCGGCTCCCCAAGGATGGACTGGAGACGACTATGGACGTAACTCGGGCGACGGAGCTGAGCCAAGACTCCCAGCGCCATTACAAGAATCTCGACGATCGCTATGGCAAGATCGGCATTTCGGCAGTGGCCGCCGCGGTTCGCCACCAGGGCGAACAGCGCAACGTCAGCGACAGCCGTTTCCTGCCGAACGACAGCGACTGAACCGCCGGGCGAGCCGGCCTAAAAGGCCGGGCTCCCGCGAGCTTTCACCATCGCCACGCCTGACCGACGCGGCCGCGGCCTCTAGCTGCGGTTGTGCGCGGCGTTGTTTTGCGCGAGCTCTTGACTTTAATCCTATATCAATATATTCCTATCGCGTCCGGCTCATCGAGGGCGTCATCTAGAGGCGTCTTGATGATGGGGCCGGATGCGGCGCCTGCGGGCGGGGGACGAAACGTACCCCCCGCACCCGGGCGGCCCCGGGGCGCCGTCCGGGCCCACTACGAGTTCCCGCGAGGAGCTCGCTGACGGCGGTCGGCTCGGCCGGCCAAGTAGGTCCGCCGCTTCACCCGTGAAGGGTGGCGGCAACGAAGGGCCGAAAGGCACGCCAAGAGCTGAGCCGAAAGCGCGGCCCGGGGCCGGAAGGAGAACGCCGCGATGGAGCGCCGAGAGGCGCCCGCGTTCTCGCAAAGAGGGCGCGGCAAAACGGGAGGCTGGTGCGCCGCTTGGCGCTCCATCCCCTCGGGCGTCGCTCCCGAGGGAGCGAAGGAGGAAGACGGCCTACCCGGGGCCGCAAAGAATACGGGCGATGAGTTTGCCTTGGCGCGCGCCGGGCAAGCCCGGCGCGCGCGGCGTTGGCTTGCCCGCCGAAGCTTTAGCGAAGGCGGGCTGTTTGAAAATTGAATCGAAGTTGAAAGTTTTCGCGCGCGCGCGGGCGACGGAACCCCGGCGCACTCAGGCGCGTTCTGAGGCATGGACAAAAAAACGCGCATCGTCGTGACCTGTCCGCAGACCGGCGTCGTCGTCATTACCAACTTCGCCTATGAGGATATGATCACGCCCGGCAAGAGTCCGAAATACTTTGCCTGTCCGTGCGGCGAAACGCACACGCTCACCTTTGCCGGCCGGCGTTCAGGACAGCGCGAACCGGAGCCAATCGACAATCACCGGACCGGGTAACGCGCGCCGCACCGACGAACGCATCGCGCGAGCGCAACGCCTCACACGTGCTGGCCGCCGTTGATGTGGATCTCGGCGCCGTTCACATAGGACGAAGTTTCGGTGCACAGCACGTAGATGATCTTGGCCACCTCGTCGGGCGTGCCCAGCCGCTGCATCGGAATCTGCTCGACGATCTTCTCGGTGCCGGGGGAGAGAATCGCGGTGTCGATCTCGCCCGGCGCAATAGCGTTGACGCGGATGCCGAGCCGGCCGAAGTCGCTCGCCATCTCGCGCGTCAGCGAGGCCAGCGCCGCTTTCGAGGTGGCGTAGGCGGCGCCTGCGAACGGGTGCACGCGCGAGCCGGCGATCGAGGTGACGTTCACCACCGAACCTTTGACCGCTTTCAATTCTTCGACGAGGCCGCGCGCCAGCATGATCGGCGCGAAGAAATTCACCTGAAACACGTGGCGCCATACATCGGCGGAGGTGTCGAGCGAGCCGAGCCGCTTGCCGCCGTCGCCCTTGGGCGAGATCGCGGCGTTGTTGACCAGTGCGTGCAGCTCGTGGGTGTCGAGCCGGCGGCGGATTTCCTCGATCGCGGCGAGCGTATTGCCCTCGTCGGAAAGATCGACCTGGATATGGTCTTCGGGACCGGCGTCCCACGGACAATTTTCCGGAAACGGATGACGCGAGCAGGTGATCACGCGCCAGCCGGCCGCCGAGAAGCGCTTGACGGTGGCGTGGCCGATGCCGCGGCTGGCGCCGGTGAGCAGCAAAGTGCGGCGCGGCTGGTTCGACTGGGTATTCGGCATTACGTCCTTAAGTGAGTTGCCTCGGAATGGAATGTTAGCTCACGGATAGAGCCGCGTCTTGTTCCACGGCGCGCCCAAGGTTTCGCGGACGAACTCGATGCGGTCGTGCAGCCGGAAGGGCCGGTCGTGCCAGAATTCGATGCGCAGCGGTATGATGCGGTAGCCGGACCAATTCGGCGGCCGCGGCACCGAGCCGAGCGCGTACTTGGCGGCGTAGAGCGCGATTGCTTTTTCGAAAGCGAGCCGGCTTTCCAGCGGCGTCGATTGCTTGCTGGCCCAGGCGCCGATCTGCGCCTGCTTCGGGCGCGTGGCGAAATAGGCGTCGGCCTCATCGGCGGTGACGCTTTCCACCGTGCCGCGTATGCGCACCTGGCGGTTCAGCGATTTCCAATGGAACACCAGCGCCGCTTTGGGATGGGCGTCCAATTCCCGCCCCTTTTGGCTGTCAACGTTTGTGTAGAATACGAACCCACGCTCATCGACGCCTTTAAGCAGCACCATGCGGGCATTCGGCAGCCCGTCGGCGTCGACGGTGGCCAGCGTCATGGCAGTTGGATCGCGTGGTTCCGCGGTCGTGGCTTCACCGAGCCAGGCGGTAAAAAGCCGGAAAGGCTCGTCCGCCGCGGTGAAATCACCACTCGTTAACCAACTTGGGTGTTCTATAGGAGCCGTATCTGTCATTGTGTCTGGAGCGCCTGAGTGGTTGGTGCCCTAACCCGTTGTTTCGCCTGCCGCCTTTATAGTGGATGCGCGCCCGCGCGCCTATGGCGCGTCCTGCCGCTCGCTGGGGCGTTGACGCTGGCGCTCGCCGGCGGCGGTTGCAGCATTTCCACCTCTCATTTCGACTCGCTGTTCGGCGGCGCCGACACGGCTGACACCACCGGCACGATCACGCCGCCGCCAGGCGCAATAGGGGTCACCGAAATGCCGCCGCCCGGCGATCTGGCCTATGCGCGGGCCGCCGCCTCCGACGTGCTCAGCCGCGGCGGCAAGGACGCCAGCGCGCCATGGGAAAACCCGCGCACCGGCGCGCGCGGCACCGTCACTCCGATCGCCTCGGCCTATACCCAAGGCGGCCAGACCTGCCGGGATTTCCTGGCCAGCTATGTCACCGACAATTCGCAGTCCTGGATGCAGGGCGAAGCCTGCAAACTCGACCAGGGCGTCTGGGAAATCCGCGCGCTCAAGCCCTGGAAGCGGTCGTAGTACCGCTGCGGTTGCTTCGGGTGCGTTGCATCCGGCCGATTTGAACCCCACATTGAGGAACGAGTCGCTCGCTTTCGAGCGGGCGGACAGGGGTACTTTTCACAGGAGTTTCGACGGATGCGCGACCCCTACGAGGTTCTGGGGGTATCGAAGGGTGCGAGCGAGGCTGAGATCAAGAGCGCCTACCGGCGGCTCGCCAAGAAGCTGCATCCCGACGCCAACAAGCACGATCCGAAGGCCGCCTCGCGCTTCGCCGAGTTGAACGCCGCCTATGAGATCGCCGGCGACGACAAGAAGCGCAAGGCTTTCGACAACGGCGAGATCGACGCCGAGGGCAAGCCGCGCTTTCAAGGCTTCGAAGGCTACGGCGCGCAGCCGGGCGGCGGCGCCGGCTTTGGACCCGGCGGCGCGCATTTCGAGAGCTTCAGTTTCGGACCGGACGGCTTCCAGCGCCGGGGGCGGCGGCGGCGGTGGCGCCGGCGGCTTCGAGGACGTTTTGCGCAACATGTTCGGCGGCGCGGCGCGCGGCGGTCCGCGCGGCTTCGGCGCGCCGTTCGAGCAGGAGGAATTCGCCGGACCCACCACCGGTCAGGACATGCATGCCGAGATGACGATCGGCCTGGCCGATGCCGCCAAGGGCACCAAGACGCGCGTGCACCTGCCGACCGGCAAGGACGTCGAGGTGAAAATTCCAGCCGGCCTCACCGACGGCCAGTCGATCCGCCTGAAAGGGCAGGGGTGGCCGGTCGCCAACGGCAAAGCCGGCGACGCGCTGATCACCGTCCATGTCGCGCCGCATCCGTTGTTCAAACCGGACGGCGCCGACTTGCGGCTCGACCTGCCGATCACGCTTTACGAGGCGGCGCTCGGCGGCAAGGTGCGCGTGCCGACGCTTGGCGGCGCGGTGGAACTGGCGATCCCCGCCGGCACCAATTCGGGCCGCACCTTCCGGCTCAAGGGCAAAGGGCTGAAATCGAAAAACGGCACGGGCGACCTGCTCGCCACCGTGCGCATCATGCTGCCGGAGAAGAGCGACGACGAGTTCGAGGAACTGATGCGCAAGTGGCGCGAGGGCAAGCCCTACGATCCGCGCAAGGATATGGAGTAGACCTTTCCAATACTCCGCTCATTCCCGCGTAAGCGGGCATCCAGTGCGGCTCCACCGAACTGGACTATAAGAACTGGGTCCCCGCTTTCGCTGGGACCAGCGGAAGAGTGACCGGTGCGTCTTACGACTTCCGGCCGTCGCTGCGGTCGATCTGTTCCCAGGCCGCCCTGGTGATCTGCCTGAGCCGGTCGCGGTCGGCCGGCCCGCTCACCACATAGGCGTGTTTATCGTCCACCCAATAGAACGCGGAAAAGCGGTCGCCTTCCTTATAGCGTAACGCCGTCTCCGGCGACGTCGCCGGCGCCGAATAGATGGTGAAGCGCTCGCCCGAGGCGCCCTCATACATGTAGAAGGCCGCGGCGGCGCCGGTCGGTCCCGGAAGCAGCCGGCCGCCGACCAGCTTCAGCCCCAGCGATTCCAGTTCGGGAATGTGCTGCTGATAGCCAAGCCGCTTGGTCAACCACTGCGTCATGTGCGGACGTTCGTTGCCCGGCACCTCCACGGGGTGGCGGACCTCGACGACGTAGAGCCGGTAGGCCTCCAGTGCATCGGTCGTGATGGTGTCGAAGCTGCTCGGCGCGCTGGTCGTAGCGCCATGCGCCACCCAGCCCGCGGTCCCGCCAGCAAGGAATGCGGCAACGGCGGCAGCGGCGGCCATCGCCTTCCATGAACGGCTGACGCCCGTGCGGCCGAGCAGCATCACGTGGTCGAGCTTGAGACGGTCCGGCACTGGCTCGTTGGCGACGGCGCCATAGCGCGCCCGGATCGCGTCGGCCTGCGCCCGCCAGGCGACGACCAGCGCGGCTTGGTCCGGATGCGCGCTCAGCCAAGCGGTGACGGCGTCCTGGCGGTCGGCCGGCAATTCGCCGTCGACATAGGCGTGCAGCTCGTCCTCGGTTACGGGTGAATTGCGATCAGTCATAGCTCCACCTTCTCTCTCATTTCACGCGGCGCAGCGCCGGGCGCCCGCCGTCCAAGAAATTCTTGATCTGTGCGCGCGCGCGCGCCAGACGCGACATCACGGTGCCGATCGGCACACCCTGCACTTCCGCGACTTCGCGGTAGGTGAGGCCTTCCAGCACCACCAGCAGCAAGGCGTGGCGCTGATCCTCCACCAAAGTCGCCAGCGCCCGTTCAATATCGCGGCCGCCGGCTTCGGGGCCCGCGAGGTCGGGCGCGTCGTTCTCATCGAGCGACGAGAGCATCGGCCGCCGCGCCAGCGAGCGCAGCCGGTTGCGGTTGAGGTTGGTCAGGATCGTGTAGAGCCAGCTCCGGACCTCGCCGCCATGAAACAGGTGCTCCGAGCGAAGGGCCCGCACCAGCGTGTCCTGCACCAAGTCGTCGGCGATGTCGCTATCGCGTGTCAGCGCCCGGGCGTAACGGCGCAGCGCCGGTATTGTCGCCTCGACCTGTTGTCCGAACGTGGCCAATCAGGCCCCCTTTCGCCGATCCGCGCGCCTCGCGGCACCGCTATTCACCTCGATAAAACCCCGCAATCGCAGTCATATTCCGTGAAACGAATTGATATAACGGGACCGGCCGGGCGAACCTGGTGCATTGCTTGCTGGCATCCGGACCCTATGCCATACGAACGTGGCCGGCGTCCGCCGGCTTGGCGGGAAATTGAATGTCGGAAACTTCAAATCTGATGCGCGGCAAACGCGGGCTGATCATGGGCGTGGCCAATAACCGCTCGATCGCCTGGGGCATCGCGCGCGCCTGCCGCGACCACGGCGCCGACCTTGCCTTCACCTACCAGGGCGAGGCGCTCAAGAAGCGCGTCGAGCCGCTGGCCGAGGAGGTCGACGGCCTGGTGGTCGGGCATTGCGACGTCACCGATCCGGCAAGTATCGACGCGGTGTTCGCCAACGTCAAATCGGCTTGGGGCTCGCTCGACTTCGTGCTGCATGCCATCGCGTTTTCCGACAGGGAACAGCTGATCGGGCGTTACGTCGACACCACCGCGGACAACTTCACCCAGACCATGCTGGTGAGCTGCTATTCGTTTACCGCCATCGCGCAACGCGCCGAAAAGCTGATGCCGAACGGCGGCTCGCTGCTCACGCTCACTTATTACGGCGCCGAGAAATGGATGCCGCATTACAACGTGATGGGGCTGGCCAAGGCCGCGCTCGAGTCGTCGGTGCGGTATCTCGCCGCCGACCTCGGCATCAAGAACATCCGCGTCAACGCCATCTCGTCGGGGCCGATCAAGACGCTGGCCGCTTCCGGCATCGGCGACTTCCGCTATATCCTGAAGTGGAACGAATACAACACGCCGTTGCGGCGCAATGTGACATTGGAAGACGTCGGCAAGACCGGCGTCTATTTCCTCTCCGACATGGCGAGCGGCGTTACCGGCGAAATCCACCACGTCGACGCCGGCTATCATGTCGTCGGCATCAAGAATCCCGATGCGCCCGACATGGCGGTCGACAAAGGCGATTAATGGCCGCGCCGCGGCCGACGATCTATTACATCCGTCACGGCGAGACCGATTGGAACGTCGCCGGCCGGCTGCAAGGCCGGCGCGACGTGCCGCTCAATGCGCGCGGCCGTGCGCAAGCCACGCATTGCGGCGACGTCCTGCGCGATCTGTTTGTGCGCGACAATCGCGATCCAAACAGTCTTGATTATGTGTCGAGCCCGCTCAAGCGCGCCACCGAAACCATTGAGTTACTGCGTACGGCGCTTGGTCTTACGCCGGACGATTTCCGCCGCGACGAACGGCTCGCGGAAATCGCCTTCGGCGACTGGGAGGGCTTCACCATCGCGCAATTGCATGAACGCGATCCTGCCCGCATCGCCCAGCGTGAACACGACAAATGGCATTTCCTGCCGCCGGGCGGCGAGAGCTATGAAATGGTGTCGGTGCGCATGCGCGACTGGTACGAGAGCCTGGTCCGCGACACGGTGGTCGCCGCCCATGGCGGCACCGCGCGCGGACTGATCGCCATTCTCGGTATCGCCAAGCCGGCGGCCGCGCCGCTCCTCGATATCGAGCAGGGCATGATCTATATGTTTGAAGGCGAAACGCTGACGCGGTATTCGTGACGGCGGCGGCTTGCTTCGGCGTGCCGGCATGAATTGGGAATATAGAAGCGATGAAACGGCCCGTGGTCGGCGTAATCGGGAGTGCGCACCTTGCCGAAAACCGATTTCCCGCCCAGCGTGTCGGCGAGCGAAACCTGACGGCCGTGGCCGACGTCGTCGGCGCACTGCCGCTGATCTTTGCCGGCGATCCCGCCCTCACGAACATCGATGCCTTGTTGGAAACTGTCGACGGCGTCCTGCTCACCGGCGCGCGCGCTAATGTTCATCCGACTCACTTCGGCGCCGAAGAACATCCGAGCTACGAGCCCTACGACCGGCGCCGCGACGCGCTGGCGCTGCAACTGGTCAAGGTGTGCGTCAAGCGCGGCGTCCCGCTATTCGGCCTTTGTCGCGGCTTTCAGGAGATGAACGTCGCCTTCGGCGGCTCGCTGCATCCGGAGATCAGGGATTTGCCCGGCCGCATGAACCACCGCATGCCGCGATTGCCGAGCGGTGAAATCCATCCGGACCAGGAGGTAGTCTACGGCGAGCGCCATGACGTGCGCCTGGTGCCGGGTGGCGTCTTCGCAAAGCTGCTGGGCCAGGAGACCATCCGCGTGAACTCGCTGCATGGTCAGGGCATCCTTGAGCCGGGCCAGCGCATCGTGGTCGAGGGAATTGCGGAAGATGGCACCATCGAGGCGATCCGCGTTGCCGATGCGCCGGGCTTTGCCTTGGGCGTGCAATGGCATGCCGAGTACGACCCGCAGCGAAATCCCGTCAACCGCACACTGTTTCAGGCCTTCGGCGCGGCGGTGTCCGAACATCAGCGCCGCGCTTAAGGGTCCTACGGCGGGCAAAACCGGCGCTGGCGGCTGATTTGACCGCCGCAGGGGCGCGCTGTACCAACGGCGCGCACAGCGTGAAACAGCCATGTCGTTCAACACTTTCGGCCATATGTTCCGGTTCACCAGCTTCGGCGAAAGCCATGGGGCAGCGATCGGCTGTGTGGTCGACGGCTGTCCGCCGCGCATCCCGCTCGAGGCCGCCGATATCCAGGTCTTTCTCGACAAGCGCCGCCCGGGCCAGTCGCGCTTCACCACCCAACGCCAGGAGCCGGACGCGGTGAAGATCATGTCCGGCGTGTTCACCGATGACGCGAACGGCAAGCAGGTTACCACCGGAACGCCGATCATGCTGCTGATCGAGAATGTCGACCAACGCTCGAAGGATTATTCCGACATCAAGGACAAATACCGGCCCGGTCACGCCGGCTACGTGTACGACGTCAAATACGGCATCACCGATTATCGTGGCGGCGGGCGCGCCTCGGCGCGCGAAACCGCGGCGCGGGTTGCTGCCGGCGCGGTCGCGCGCAGAATCGTGCCCGGCATGACGGTGCGCGGCGCGCTCATCCAGATGGGCCCGCACAAGATCGATCGTGCGCGCTGGGACTGGAATGAGGTTGCCAACAATCCGTTCTTCTGCCCCGACGCCAAACAGGCGAAGTTTTTCGAAGAGTATCTCGACGGCGTGCGCAAGTCGGGCTCGTCCTGCGGCGCGGTAATCGAGATCGTGGCGGACGGCGTGCCGGCGGGACTCGGTGCGCCGATTTATGCAAAGCTCGACGGCGATCTCGCCGGTGCGCTGATGGGCATCAACGCGGTCAAGGGCGTCGAGATTGGCGACGGCTTTGCCACCGCGGCGGTGAGCGGCGAGGACAACGCCGACGAAATGCGCAAAAATCCGAACTTGGGGAACGACGGCAAGCCGGTGTTCCTGTCCAACCATGCCGGCGGCATCCTCGGCGGCATTTCCTCAGGGCAGCAAATCGTTGCGCGTTTCGCGGTCAAGCCGACTTCGTCAATTCTTACCCCGCGCAAGACCGTCGACCGTTACGGCCGCGACACCGAGATCGTCACCAAGGGCCGCCACGACCCTTGCGTCGGCATTCGCGCGGTGCCGATCGGGGAAGCGATGGTGGCCTGCGTCTTGGCCGATCATTATCTGATGCATCGCGGCCAGATGGGCGAGGGGACGGCGTGGCCGTTCAAGCCTCTCTGATGCGGCTTTCGAGGTAAACGCGTGTCCAATACCCACAGCAGAATCGATGCCGCCATCAAGGCCTTCGCCAAAGGCGAGATCGTGGTGGTCACCGACGACGACGACCGCGAAAACGAAGGCGATCTGTTCGTTGCCGCCTCGCTGTGCACGCCGGAGAAGATGGCCTTCGTCATCCGCAACACGTCGGGCATCGTCTGCGCGCCGCTCGGCGGCGACCATGCGCGCAGGTTGCATCTCGACCCGATGGTGGCGGAAAACGACGCTCCGCTCGGCACTGCTTTCACGGTTTCGGTGGACGTGCGGCACGGCCTCACCACCGGCATTTCGGCCGAGGAGCGCTGCAACACGGTGCGCGCGCTCGCCAACGACAATAGCGGCGCGGTCGACTTCGTGCGGCCCGGCCACGTGTTCCCGCTGATCGCGCGTGAGGGCGGCGTGCTGATGCGCTCCGGCCATACCGAAGCTTGCGTCGATCTGTGCCGGCTCGCCGGCTTGCCGCCGGTTGGCGTCTTGTCCGAACTGATGAAAGACGACGGCACCGTAATGCGCGGGCCGGACGTTGCAGCCTTCGCGCAAAAGCACAAGCTGACCCAGGTGTCGATCGCCGAATTGATCGCGTACCGGCAGAACCGCGACAAGCTGGTGGAGAGGGTCGGCGAATTCCATGTCGCCTCCGAGATCGGCGCGCTCAGGGGCTATGCCTATGTCACGCCGTTCGACCGTGTGCATCATATGGCCTTCGTTTACGGCGACATTGGCGACGGCAAGGACGTACTGGCCCGTCTGCACCGCGCCGATGTGATTGGCGACGTGTTCGGCGGCGCCAAGCCGATTCACGCTGCGCTCACGCGATTCAAGGCCGCTGGCCGTGGCGTCATCATCTATCTGCGCGACGGCACTGCCGGCGTGCCGGTGGCGGAAATCCCGCATAAGGATGACACCGGCACCGAGGCCGCGCGGTCGCGGCAGTGGCGAGAGATCGGCCTCGGCGCGCAGATCCTCAAGGACATCGGCATTTCTTCGATCAAGCTGCTGTCCTCCAGCAAGCGCACGTATGTGGGCTTAAGCGGCTTCGGCATCGAGATCATCGGCACTGAGACGTTGGGCGGCTGAGCGGATGATCCCGAAAAGTGGGAACCGGTTTTCGGATAAGATCATGCGCCTATGAGATAAAGCCTTTTTTTCGCCCTCGCCGCATGCCATCATTTTCGTATGGGGCGATACGGTCTTTATGGTGCCGTCGCCAGCGTGCTGGCGGCCGCGGGTCTAGCGCTGACAGCCTCCGCTGGGCCATTGCCGCGGCTTGCCGACAAAAGCTCAGGCGCCATCCCGGTCGACGTCGAACTGGTGATCGCGGTCGACGTCTCCTATTCGATGGATCCGGAAGAGCAGGCGCTGCAGCGCGAAGGCTATGTTCAGGCGCTGACCTCGCGCGAATTCATGCAGGCGCTGCGTGAAGGCGCCAACGGCAAGATCGCCATCACCTATTTCGAGTGGGCCAGCGAATTCGACCAGAAGATCATCATGCCGTGGCGGCTGATCGAAGGCCCGGAATCGGCAGACAGCGTGGCCGCCGAGCTCGCCGCCGCGCCATATCGGCGCGCCTCGCGCACCTCGATTTCGGGCGGGCTCACATTCGCCAAGCCGCTGTTCGATCACAGCGGCTACCGCGGCTTGCGCCGGGTGATCGACGTGTCGGGCGACGGCGCCAACAATTCCGGCGCGCCGGTCGTGCCGACGCGCGACGACGTGCTCGCCACCGGCATCACCATCAATGGACTGCCGATCATGCTCAAGCGGCCGGTGCGCGGCAGCATGGATATCGACAATCTCGACGTCTACTACGAAGACTGCGTGATCGGCGGGCCGGGCGCCTTCGTGGTGCCGATCCACGAGCGCAAGCAGTTCATCGAGGCGACGCGCACCAAGCTGGTACTGGAAATCTCCGGCCGAGAGCCCGAGCCGCGCGTCGTTCCCGCCTCGTCGCAGGCGCCGCGCATTTCCTGCACCATCGGCGAGACGATGTGGCGCGACCGCTGGGGCGGCTACGATTTCCGTTGAGCATCAGCGCTCGAACTTCGCCACGATCTCGACGTGGAATGAATAGCGGAACTGGTCGACCGGCGTGGTGCCGACGAGCTTGTAGCCGCCGTCGATCAGAATTCGCGCGTCGCGCGCGAAGGTCGTTGCATCGCATGATACGGCCACCACAATCGGCACGGCGCTTTTGACGAGTTCGCGCGCCTGCGCCTCGGCGCCCTGGCGCGGCGGATCGAACACCACGGCGTCGAAGCTTTTGAGTTCGGCGGCCATGAACGGCCGGCGGAACAGGTCGCGCGTCTGCGTCTCGACCGGCTTGAGGCCGCTGGTATTGGCCGCTGCGCGTTCGAGCGCCTTAACCGCGCTCGCCTCGCTGTCGGCGGCGGTCACGCGCGCAAGTTCGGCCAGCCGCAGAGCGAACGTGCCGATGCCGCAAAACAAATCGGCGACGCGTTTGGCTTTGTCGACATGGGTCGCGACCAGCCGCGCCAGCGTCGCTTCGCCCTCGGCGGTCGCCTGCAGGAACGCGGCGGGCGGCAGCGGCACCTGCGCGCGCCCGATTTTCAGCAGCGGTTGCGCGGCTTGCGCCACCAACTCGCCGTGCCTCGTGATGCGTGCGAGCCTGTGCTTCTCGGCGACGCCGGCGAGCGCCGTCGTGCGATTGGCGTTGAGCGGGCCGGAGCCGCGCACATCGACGTCCATGCCGGAATCGGTCGCCGTCACCTGGATGTCGAGCGGCTTGTCCGCGGGTTTGAGGATCTCGGCAATCGCCCAAGCCGCGGCAATCGCGCCGTCGAGGCCCGGCGCGAGAATGGGGCAGCGGTCGATGGCGATGATGTGATGCGCCCGCGGCGCGGTGAAGCCGACTTCGAGCACGTCGCGGGCCCCGCGCCGCGCATGCAGCACGGCGCGACGGCGGCCTTGGCCGTGCGCGTCGATGATATCGGCCACAGGCGCGACGATGCCGGCTTGTGCCAGCGCTTCCGCCACCAGCCCGCGCTTCCACAGGTGATATTCGGCGAGCGACCAATGCTGCATGGCGCAGCCGCCGCATTGGGTGAAATGCTTGCAGACCGGCGCCGCGCGCTCGTGGCTCGGTTTGTCGACACGGTCGAGATGGCGGCGGTCGGGATGGCCGGCGACCGGCTCGACCGTCACTGTCTCGCCCGGCAACGTGTAAGGCACATAGACCGGTCCCGCCGGCGTATCGGCGACGCCGTCGCCACGATGGCCGAGGCGCGCGATGGTCAATTGCTCAGTCACGCACCGCCCCTAACAGGAATTCGGCATTGCCGTCGCCGCCGGCAATCGGCGAGGGGATGATACCGAGCACGCGCCAGCCGAGCGAGGCGACGAAGGCTGAAATCTCCTTGCAGACCGCGGCCTGCAAGGCCGCATCACGTACAATTCCTTTCTTGATCTGCGCCGGTCCGACCTCGAATTGCGGTTTGATCAGCGCGACAACTTGCGTGCGGTGCGCGACCAGCTTGAGTGCCGCGGGCAGAACCGATTTCAGCGAAATGAAGCTGACATCGATGGTTACAAAATTCGGCGTGGCGCGGAAGCGGGCAGGGGAGCAGGCGCGGATATCGGTTTCTTCATACGAGACGACCTCGGGCCGCCCGCGCAGGCTTTCATGCAATTGCCCGCGCCCGACATCGATGGCGTAAACGAGTTTGGCGCCGCGTTCGAGCAACACTTGCGTGAAGCCGCCGGTGGATGCGCCGACATCGAGGCAGACGCGGCCTTGCGGATCGAAGCCGGAATGATCGAGCGCCGCGGCGAGTTTCACCCCGCCGCGCGACACGTAAGGATGTGCCGGCGTCGCACTCAACGCGGCGTCGACGGCGACTTCTTCCGATGCCTTGCGGATCGGTGCGGCGTTCGCGCTGACCAGTCCCGCGGCGATCGCGGCCTGCGCCTTGGCGCGGCTGTCGAACAAGCCGCGCTCGACCAGCAGACGATCGATGCGCTCTTTTTTCGCCGACACCAATCAGCCTATGCCAGCTTCACCGTTTCGGCGGCGGCGTCTCTGCCGAGCGCCTCGAACACCTTGGCGACGATGCCGCGGGCGTCGAGGCCGGCTTTGGCATACATCGCCGCCGGCGTGTCCTGGTCGATGAAGATGTCCGGCAGCACCATGGCGCGAACCTTGAGGCCAGCGTCGAGCACGCCGTTGTCGGCCAGCGTCTGCAAGACGTGGCTGCCGAAGCCGCCGATCGCGCCCTCCTCGATGGTCACCAGCACCTCGTGCTCGCGCGCAAGCCGCAGCAGCAGGTCGGTGTCCAAGGGTTTGGCAAAGCGCGCGTCGGCCACCGTGGTGGAGAGACCCAGCGCCGCCAGTTCGTCGGCGGCCTTGAGGCATTCGCCGAGCCGGGCGCCGTAGGAGAACAGCGCCACCTTGTGGCCCTCACGCAGGACGCGGCCCTTGCCGATCTCCAGCGGGATACCCTCCGCCGGCATCGGCACGCCGCGGCCCTCGCCGCGCGGATAGCGCAGCGCCGAGGGCCGGTCGTCGATGGCCACCTGCGTTGCCACCATGTGCACCAGATCGGCCTCATCGGCCGCCGCCATCAGCACAAACCCCGGCAGGCAACCCAAGTAAGCGACGTCAAAGGCGCCGGCGTGCGTCGGCCCGTCCGCCCCGACGAGGCCGGCGCGGTCGAGCGCAAAGCGCACCGGCAGCCGCTGGATGGCGATGTCGTGCACCACTTGGTCATAGGCCCGCTGCAGGAAGGTCGAATAGATCGCGCAGAACGGCTTGAAGCCCTCCGTCGCAAGCCCCCCGGCAAAGGTCACCGCGTGCTGCTCGGCTATGCCGACGTCGAAGGTGCGCTTGGGGAACTCTTTCTCGAACAGATCGAGCCCCGTGCCCGACGGCATCGCCGCCGTGATGGCGACGACCTTGTCGTCCTTGCGTGCCTCCTTGATCAGGCTCTCGCCGAACACCTTCGTATACTGCGGCGCGCCGCCCTTGGATTTGGCTTGCGCCCCGGTCGCCACGTCGAACTTGACCACCCCGTGATACTTGTCGGCACTGGTCTCGGCCGGGGCGTAGCCCTTGCCCTTTTGCGTCACCACGTGCACCAAAATCGGCCCGATCTCGGCGTCGCGCACGTTGCGTAAGACCGGCAACAGATGATCGAGATTGTGGCCGTCGATCGGGCCGACATAGTAGAAGCCCAGTTCCTCGAACAGCGTGCCGCCGGTCACGTAGGTGCGGGCGTGCTCGATCGCCCGCGTAATCGCCCGGTCGAGTGCCTTGGGCAGGTGATGCGTCAGCTGTTTGCCGACGTCGCGCAGCTTCAAATACGTGTGCCCCGAACCCAATCGCGCCAGATAGGCCGACATGGCGCCGACCGGCGGGGCGATCGACATATCATTATCGTTCAAGATCACGATCAGCCGCTCGCTGCGCGCGCCGGCATTGTTCATGGCTTCGTAAGCCATGCCCGCCGACATGGCGCCGTCGCCGATCACGGCAATGACGTTGTTCTTCTTGCCGGCCAGATCCCGCGCCACCGCCATGCCGAGGCCGGCCGAGATCGACGTGGACGAATGCGCCGCGCCGAACGGATCGTATTCGCTCTCCGCCCGCTTGGTAAAGCCCGACAGCCCGCCGCCCTGCCTCAATGTGCGAATGCGGTCGCGCCGCCCGGTCAAAATCTTGTGCGGATAGGCCTGATGCCCGACGTCCCAGATCAGCCGGTCCACCGGCGTGTCGAACACGTAGTGCAGCGCCACCGTCAGTTCGACCACACCCAGGCCAGCACCCAGATGCCCGCCCGTCACCGCAACCGCGTTGATCGTCTCTTGCCGCAACTCGTCCGCCAACGCACGCAGCTGCTCCGCCGAAAGGTTCTTCAGGTCGTGCGGTAGCCGAATGCGGTCAAGCAGGGGCGTTTTTGAAGTGTCGGTCAAGCGAACTCCGCAATGAATATGCCGGTAAATGCGGCAGAACCGGCCGGTTGGGAACTTTGGCTAGGCTTACACCAGATATGAGGTTCCCGGCAATTCAACGCCCGGTCGCGGAATCCGGTTCAAATTGGCCGGCCAAAGCGGCCTCTGCCCGTTGCGGCGAGGCGGCGCGGGTCGCCAAATCGAGCGGTCCGCAGCAGATCAGTGTGTAGTCGTAGGCCGCGCCGCGCCGCTCGTTGGCCGCGAGGTATTGCGCGTGGATCTTTGAGACGCACAAGCGCCGCAAGAAGGAACCGCTGGCCCACAGGTCCGCAATGCGAGCCGTCATGACCCGCGGATTGCGCCGCGGCGTATCGAGCGCGATGTCGTGACCGGCGATGGGATCGAACGGCGCGACGCTGAGAACGTCGTCACGCGACTGCGTATCGATCCAATCGATATCGGGTGCGGTCGCAAGCTGACGCAGCCTGTTGCGAAAGCCCTTGGCTTCCGGGTTGAAGCCGACCACAGGCAGGCTGGCCCCGAGCGTGAGCAACGCGACACGCGGACCGTGTGTGCCGAGCGCACCATCGCGGGCAAGGGCGCGGCCGAGCACGTTGATGGCGAGCACCGCACCGAAACCGTGGCCGACGACAAGAATTTCGTCACTCTTGGCCTTCTGCGCCGCGTCAATGGCCTCGCCGGCGAAAGCATCGAGCCGCGCGCTCCAATCGGCGCGTTTGCCGCCGACGAATTGGTCGATCGAGGCAACCTCGTCGCAACGCAGCAGCAATCCGCTGAGCGGTTCGGTGAGCCACAAAATCGAGGCGAAGCCGCCGAAGCCGGTGATGAGGCCGACGGTCCTCGCCACGATCTCCGGCGCGCCGAGCGCGCTGACGAGGTTCATGCACAAAATGCCGACGAAGGAGCCGATCAGCACCCAAACGGTAATCAAGAGGATGGGTGCAACGGCGACAAGCGCGAAACGCCAATTCGCTCTCAGCATGCGGCCGAAGGCGCCGTTGAGAATGGAGACGCCGACGGTGCGGTACATCTGCACGATCTTCCACCACGGCGCGCGTTCCATGTCATTGCGCACGAGATCGTCGAAGCGCAGCAGCGTGTAGCGCGTGTCGACTTGCCAGCCGCCGGCTGCGGTCGACACCTCCCAGTTTGCGGATAGCCCGTCGCGCGACTCCTTAATCGCGCCGACCTCGCCGGTCAGACCGTAAAGTTCGCACGTACGCCGATGCTCGCGCTCGAAGCGTTCGTGATATTTGGCGGCGCCGCGCGGGTCGTAGCCCTGCACGTGCAGCACCAGCCTGCGTTTGATCTGCACGCGCGCTCAATCCACGTCGAGCGGTTCGCTGCCGGCCGGCTTGCCGGAGGAATCGAGCGTGATCTTCTCCACCCGCGCCTCCGCCTGGCGCAGCAGTTCCTCGCAGCGCTTCTTCAGCACCTCGCCGCGCTCGTAGATCGCCACCGATTCCTCGAGTGGCACTTTGCCTTCCTCGAGCCGCTTGACGATCGATTCCAGTTCCTCGATCGCCCGCTCGAAGGGCATCTTCTTCACGTCGGTATTAGCGGTCTCGGCCATGTGGTGACATCTTGTTCGGAATGCTCGAAACTGACGATAGCGCAGTTCGCATGGAGCGCCTAGCAGATGGCCGAGCTTAAAGACAAGGTCATATTGGTCACCGGCGGTGCCGGCGCGATCGGTTCAGCGGTCAAGGCTGCGGTCGAACGCGCCGGCGGCACCGCGATCGCCTCCGATCTGACCGGCGATGTCACGCTCGATGTCACCTCGGAATCCGACTGGCAACGTATCGCCGACGAGATCGGCGAACGGCACGGCCGGCTGGACGGCCTGGTGAACGCCGCCGGAATCGTCGCGCTCGGCAATGTCGAGCAGCTCGACTTTGCCACCTGGCGCAGGGTGCTCGCTGTCAATCTCGACGGCGCCTTTCTCGGCTGCAAATACGCGTTGCCGCTAATGCGCAAGAGGGGCGGCGCCATCGTCAACCTGTCATCGGTATCGGGTCTCGTCGGCGGGCACAATCTCGCCGCCTACAATGCGTCGAAGGGCGGACTGTCGCTGCTTTCGAAATCGGTCGCGCTTTATGGCGCGCGGCTGACGCCGCCGGTGCGCTGCAATGCCGTGTGCCCGGCCTTCGTCGAGGGGCCGATGGTCGAGGCCATCGCGCAAACCGCGCGCGATCCGCAAGCTGCCAGGCAGAAACTGCCGCGCGAGATTCCGCTCGGCCGCCTGGCCAAGCCGGCCGAGATCGCCGACCTCTGCGTCTATCTGTTGTCGGACGAAGCGGCCTTCATCACCGGCGCCGATCTGCCGATCGACGGCGGGTTGACCGCGCGGTGACGGCCTGAAAGGCGAACGATATGGGCACAGAACTCATTGGGACGTGGAAACTGATGTCCGCCGTCATGGAGGACGTCGAGAGCAAAGTTCAGACCCGCGCCTGGGGCGAGCATCCCAACGGTTGCCTCATTCTCACGCCGGCCGGAAGGTGGATGGTTATTCAGACCGCCGAAGGACGCAAACGCGCGCAGGACGATGCGGAGCGCGCGGCTGCGTTCCGGTTAATGCTGGCCTATTCCGGCAAATACCGCGTCGACGCCGACAAGATCGTTATCAAAGTCGACATCAGCGCGGATGAAGCGTGGACCGGCACCGAACAAGTCCGGCTTTTTAAATTGGAAGGTGACAAATTGCATATCGAAGCATTGCCGCAGTCTTATCCGAACTTCGGCGGCACGGTAATGCGCGGAATTCTGACCTGGGCCAGGGAAAACTAGAACTACCCCCGCATCAGCGCGGTGACGTGGGCGGCCACCGAACGCGACAGGCCCTGCAAATCGTAGCCGCCTTCCAGCAGCGAGACGATGCGTCCTTGCGCGCTGGCGTCGGCGATCTCCATCAGCTTCTTGGTCACCCAGGCAAAGTCGGCTTCCACCAGATTGAGATTGGCGAGCGGATCGCGCGTGTGCGCGTCGAAGCCTGCCGAGATGATCAGGATATCCGGCTTGAACGCGCGCAGGCGCGGCAGGATCGACGTCTCGAACGCCTCGCGGAAGACGTCGCCGCCGTCGCCGGCCGACAGCGGCGCGTTGACAATGGTGTCGTGCTCGCCGCGCTCGCCGATCGCGCCGGTGCCGGGGAACAGCGGCATCTCGTGGGTGGAGGAGTACATCACGGTCTTGTCGGCCCAGAAAATATCCTGCGAGCCGTTGCCGTGGTGCACGTCGAAATCGACGATGGCCGCGCGCTCGGCGCCGTAGCGGTCCTGCGCGTAGCGTGCCGCGATCGCCGCGTTGTTGAACAGGCAGAAGCCCATCGGCCGCGCCACCTCGGCGTGGTGGCCGGGCGGGCGGATGGCGACGAAGGCGTTGCTCGCCTTCTGGTTCATCACTTCATCGACCGCGTGCATAGCGCCGCCGGCGCCGCGCAAGGCCGCCTCGAAGCTGCCGGGCGACATCGATGTGTCGGCGTCGATATGCACGAGTCCCTCTTTCGGCGAGGCGTCGCGGATCGCCTCGACGTATTCCATCGGGTGGGCGAGGGCGATCACCTCGAGCGGCGCGCGCGGCGCCTGCTCGCGCGCCAGGAGCTGGAACCGCTCATCCGCCAGCACTTCGTCGATGACTCGTAGGCGATCGGGCCGTTCCGGATGACCGCCAGGGGTGAGGTGGTTGAAGCAGGCGGGATGCGTGATGAGCAGTGTCGACATTACGTTTATCTAAGCTGCCTGCCGGGCGAGGTAAATGGTCAGCCTAACGCTTTCAGGCTCACCGTGGGCGGTGGCGGGATATTGTCGGGCACGAAGAAATCCACCTGTAGCGGCTGGCTCGGATCGACGCGGTATTGATCGAAGTCGGTGACGCCTTCGCCGGCGAGGAACGTGTCGTCGATCAGGAAGTTCCCGGTGAAGCTCTTAGGCTTGTGGAAGATGCGGTAGGCGGCCTCGGCCAGGATGTCCGGCTTGCGCGACATGCGCATGATGGCGTCGCCGCCGAGCAGGTTCTTGATCGCCGCGGTGGCGATGGTGGTGCGCGGCCACAGCGCGTTGACCGCGATCTTGCCGCGCTGCTCGCCGGCAAGGCCCAGCACCACCAGGCTCATGCCGAATTTTGCCATCGCGTAGGCTGTGGCCGGCGCGAACCATTTTTCCTGCATGTCGAGCGGCGGCGACAGCATCAGGATGTGCGGATTCGCGGCCTTGGCGAGGTAGGGCAGGGCGTATTTCGACACCATGAAGGTGCCGCGCGCGTTGATGCCCATCATCAGGTCGTAGCGCTTCATGTCGGTCGCCGCGACCGGCGTCAATTGAATGGCGCTGGCATTGTTGACGACGATGTCGATGCCACCGAATTTCGCCGCGGTCGCCTCGATCGCGGCCTTCACCGACGCCTCGTCGCGCACGTCGACGGCGAGCGGCAAGGCATGGCCGCCGGCTTTTTCGATCTCCGCCGCGGCGCTGTGGATGGTGCCTTCGAGCTTGGGATGCGGCTCCACCGTTTTGGCGGCAATCGCCACATTGGCGCCGTCGGCCGCGGCCTTCAACGCGATCGCCAGCCCGATGCCGCGCGAGCCGCCGGTAATGAAGAGCGTCTTGCCTTTGAGCGACATGGCGTAGCCCTCGTTACTTCTTGCGCATCATGAACGCCTCGAAGGCGGCGCGCGCCTCGGTCGATTTCAGCCTGCTCTTGAACAAATCGGCCTCCTCGTCGATGCGGGTGACGATCTCGTCCGGCGAACCACGCATGAGCCGGCGCGAGGCGAGCACGCCTTGCGGCGGCAAGGCCGCTATCTCGCGCGCGGCCTTCATGGCTTCGGCTTCGACGGCGTCCGGCGCAACGACGGTATTGACGAGCCCGGCGGCTTTCGCCTCGTCGGCGTCGAGCGGTCGGCCCATCACCAGCAGCGAGAACGCGCGGTGCTGCCCCATCAGCCGCGGCGCGAGCAGGCTGGAGGCCGCTTCCGGCACCAGGCCGAGCCCGACGAAGGGCGTCGAAAAGCGCGCATTGTCGGCGGCGACCACATGGTCGCAGTGCATGAGCATCGTCGTGCCGACCCCCACCGCATTGCCCTGCACGGCGGCTACCAGCGGCATTTCGCAGCGCGCCAGCGCATAGAGAAAGCGCAGGATCGGCGTCCCGAGCGCGCCCGTTCCGATGGCCATCTGCATGAAATCGCCGATGTCGTTGCCGGCGCAGAAGGCGGTCGGCGCGCCGGCGATTAGCAGGCAGCGCAGCGCCGGATTTTGCGCCACGCTCTCGATTGCCGCGGCCATTGCGTCGTACATTGGTAATGTGAGCGCGTTCTTTTTTTCCGGACGGTTCATCCGTACCGTGCGCACCGGGCCGTCGTCGCTGATGATGACGGGGTCGCTCATGGCAACCGCTTATCCGCTCGTCCCCGCGAAAGCGGGGACCCAGGGAAACGCGGGGACCCAGGGAAACAAAGAATAGTGGTTATTGCGGCCCTGGATTCCCGCTTGCGCGGGAATGAGCGAAGGCTAACTGGGCGCTTCTGACACATATGCTATTCAGCCAACGCGGCTTGCGCCTGCGTGATGCTGTCGGCGCCTTCGATGATGCTGCGCTCGAGACCGGAGGCCTGCACCGCGATGTTCTCGGCAAAAAAACGCGTCAGCGCGATGCGCGCGGCCCCATCGCCGCCGTCGCGCAAAGCGGCGAGCGCCTGGCCGGCGAGCATGCTGCCGCCGGCGGCATTGCCGAATAGCCGCAGGTAAGGTGTCGCACCAGCGAGCGTCGTGTCAGACGTTTTTTGCGCCAGCAGCCATTGCGTCACGCGCTCGAGGCTATCTATCGCTTCGCCCAGGCGCGTCGCGGTCTCGCCAAAGGCCGGCGCGTTGCTCGCTTGTACGGCTTTCACGGTTTCCCGCAATTCGCCGAGATAGAGTCGGACGGTGTTGCCGCCTTCGAGCGGCACCTTGCGCGTCACCAGGTCGATGGCCTGGATGCCGTTAGTGCCTTCGTAGATCGCGGCGATGCGGGCGTCGCGATAATGCTGGGCCGCGCCGGTCTCCTCGATGAAGCCCATGCCGCCGTGCACCTGCACGCCGAGGGAGGCGACTTCAATGCCGATGTCGGTCGAGAAGGCCTTGGCGACGGGCGTGAGCAGCGAGGCGCGCTGATCGCCGGCCTTGCGCGCGGCCTCGCTCTTGCCGCGCTGCGAGCGATCGATCGCAACCGCGGTGGCGTAGCAGATCGCGCGCGCGGCGGCGGTCGAGGCGCGCATGGTGAGCAGCATGCGCTTGACGTCGGGGTAGTGGATGATGGCGCCGCCTGAGCCCTGCCTGCGCTCGCGTGCGTAGGCGAGCGCCTGCTGCGTTGCCAGTTCGGCGATCGCTACGCCTTGCAATCCGACCGCGAGCCGCGTGCGGTTCATCATCGTGAACATGCAATGCATGCCCTTGTGTTCTTGGCCGATGAGGAAGCCGATGGCGCCGCCATTGTCGCCATAGACCATGGTGCAGGTGGGCGAAGCGTTGATGCCGAGCTTGTGCTCGAGCGAATGCGCACGCACGTCGTTGCGCGTGCCGTCGGGCATTATTTTAGGCACCAGGAACAGCGAAAGGCCTTTGGTGCCGGGCGGCGCATCGGGCAGGCGGGCGAGCACGAAATGGATGATGTTGGAGGTTAAGTCGTGTTCGCCATAGGTGATGAAGATTTTCGAGCCGGTGATGCGATAGCTGCCGTTGGCGGCGCGCTCGGCCTTGGTGCGCAGCGCGCCGACATCGGAGCCGGCCTGAGGTTCGGTGAGCTGCATGGTGCCCATCCACTCGCCGCTGATGAGCTGGCCAAGATAACGTGCTTTGAGATCGTCGCTGCCGTGCGAGGCGAGCGCGTCGATCGCCGCCATGGTCAGCACCGGGCCGATGCCGAAGGCCATAGAGCCCGAGTTCCACATCTCGATGCAGGCGGCGTTCACCGCGTGCGGCAGATCCTGGCCGCCGAATTCGGCGGGTGCCGCGACACCGTTCCAGCCGGCGGCGGCCCAGGCGGTGTAGGCTTCTTTCCAGCCGGGCGGGGTGGTCACGGCGCCGTCCTTGAACGGCGTGCCGAACTTGTCGCCGACGCGGTTGAGCGGCGCGATCACCTCGCCGGCGAAGCGCCCGGCTTGTTCCAGTACTTGGTCGACCATGTCCTCGTCGAGATCGCCGTAAAGCCCTTCCGCCAGAGCGGCTTTCAGGCCGGCGGCGTGTTTGAGCGCGAAAGCGATGTCGGCGATGGGCGCGCTATAGGTCATCGTTCATCCTAACCCGGCGCGGGTGCCGGTCAACGCAAGCCGGAAAATGCCGCACTTAATATAGGGCCCGTGCGGGCGTTGATCGGACAGGCCGCCGCCGCTATGGTCCGGCCCGCGCGCATGTTGAGTGCGGCTCATTCCAGCGCAGGTATTGGGGCGTAGCCAAGCGGTAAGGCAGCGGATTTTGATTCCGCCATTCGGAGGTTCGATTCCTCCCGCCCCAGCCAGCTAGTCCGATACCATTGAAATCACAGCGAAATCGCCCCAGCTGGGGAGCTGATGCACAGCTCTGCGACACGACACTGTTGCACATGAGCTGTTCATGCCGATCGCTCGCCACCTCGTCCGCCGACATGCCGTGTATTACTGGCGGCGGCGCATACCTCGAACGCTTGCCACTTGCTACATCCGCCCGCATGTTTTGGTGAGCATGCTCACGCGCGAACCCGCACGCGCGCGCAGCATCGCGGCGCAGTTGGATGCGGTGTTCGAGATCTTGATGATGTCGCCGGACTCACAGTTCCTGACTAAGAACCAGATCGACGGAATCTTACGGGCTGTCGTCGAGGGACACCTCGCCAAGCTTGATCGCGTCGCTGCTGCCGGAAAGACGGCGCCGTTCTTCAACGCCGCCGAAGCCGAGTGCATGGACCTACGAGTTCGCGTGGGTCTACCGGCTGCTCGACGCGCAGGGCGCCGATGCCCTTGCTCGTCCCGACGATCGGGCCGCCATGACGCAGGCCGGTCTCACCGAAAAAGACATCGACTTCATAGACCAGCACCTCGACGTTCTGCGCACCAACGGGATGGTGCCGACCCCGCACGGCAAACTGGAGGCGCTGGTCGCCGCGCAAGGCGCTCGGCCGACAGCCATGAACGTCGCCTTGGCGCAGCAGGCCTATTATCGCGGGCTGTCGCTCGCATTGTTCGAAACCGCGCGCCGCTATGCCGGCGCGGTGCCGGACGCTGAGGACGTCGTGGCCGCCGCGCAGCGTGTTGACAGGACAGGGTTCGCAGCCCCCGTGTCCGCCCACGCACAGGTGGCAGTGCCGGCGGCGAGCGTGGCTGCGCAAGCGCCAGCCGAACCTGCTTCTGATTCCGTAATCACGGACGGCATCGTCGCGGCCGGAAAACGGTTCATAGCGGTGAAGGCGCAGGACGAGAATTGGGATCCCGGAACCCAGGACCAGGCGAGGCAGACTTTTGCGTTGTTTAACCGCTTCCTTGCGGAAGAACGCAAGATCAACGGGTTTGCGAGCCTGCGGCAATCAGATCTGGCATCGTTCGTCACGTTCCTACGCACCGAGATTTATAAATTTTACGGCAAGAGCAAGCGCGACGAGACCCGCACTATTGCCGAGCTCAAAAAAATCGCAGCCGCCAAGGATCAGACGCTACGTGGCCTGGTTGGCGGAACCCTCAACCGCCATTTGGGGCATATTGCGCAACTTGCGCGCTACGCCCGCGCGCAGGGTATCCGGATCGACCGCGATCTCGATTTCGGCGATCTGCGTGCCGAAAAGCCAAAAAACACACGCGACCGCGACGAGCGGAAGAAAATGCCGCTTGCCGTGACGCAGCGGGTGTTCCACGCGGCGCACTTCATCGGCAGCGCGGCTTGGGATCGCCCTTATGAATTTATGGAAGGGGGCTTGGTGTTTCATCGTGCATTGTATTTTGTGCCGATGTTGTTGGAGTATACCGGCACGCGCCGCGAAGAATCCTGTGGCCTGTGCGTCGACGATATCCATGCCGACGGGCCAGTTCCGTATATTCACATTGGCCGGAATGAACTTCGCCGCATCAAGAATCCACAGTCGGTTCGCGACATTCCGCTTCATCCGGAGTTGTTGCGGCTGAATTTTCTCAGGTATGTCGACCTAATTCGTTCGTTGGGATATCGCCAGGTTTTCCCCGACCTCTATTCGCCGACTTCCAAATCGCCGCTCGGCGATCGCTTCTACGATGAATTCATGCCGGTATTAGAATGGGCATGTAAAATGGAAAGTATCGATCTAGAGTTTGTGTTGCACAGCATCCGACACGGTTTCAATTCTCGACTCAAGGCCGCACTTGTGCATGCAGAAGAGCGCGCCGATCTAATGGGGCATGGCGGAGATTCAGAAACGACCGAACGTTATGCTGAGCCGATCCGGCTTAAGCGCGCATTGGACCTATTGCAAAAACTGCCTGTAGTAACCGCCCACCTCCAGCCGCAACCCATTCGGCTGCTGCCGTGGGTGGAGCGGAAGGAAGATGCACCGTTTTCACGCGGGCGTGGCCGCAAGATGCGCGCTTAATCTACCAAGTAGAAATTCTAGACCATCTGACTTTTAATCAGGTGGTCATGGGTTCGAGTCCCATCGCGCTCACCAATAAGTACCTGAAAATAAAGACACTTGCGGCGTCCCTACGGTGGGGACGGATTGCCGCCCGCCTTCGTGTACCCACTGTGTACCCACTGGGGAAGCATCGGCCCTCCCCGCGCTCACCGCGACCGATCAAAATACCGGCGCGAGACGAAACGATTCCGTGCCGTGACGGCGGCGCGACGTTCACGCACAAGCGCGTCGGCGATCTGCCACATGCGCGGCGTTGACGCCGACCGCTATGGCCCCTTGCACCGCTCTCGCCTACGATCCGCGTCAAGGGATGGTTCAATGTGCGGACGTTTCACCAATCGCCTAACTTGGCGCGAAATCGTCGCGCTCTATCGTTTGACCGCGCCAGCAACGCCTGAGCGCAATCTGCCAGCGCGCTATAACATCTGCCCGACTACCACCATTGACGCTGTGATCGAGCGTGACGGCAAGCGCGAACTCGTGCCGATGCGCTGGGGCTTGATACCGTCCTGGTGGCAGAAAACCGCCAAGGAAACGCCGTCAACCTTCAACGCGCGCGCCGAGACCGTCACCGAAAAGCCGATGTTCCGCGCTGCGTTCAAGCGAACGCGGTGCCTGATCCCGGCGAGCGGCTATTACGAGTGGAAGGGCACCCCGACCGGCAAGCAGCCGTACTACATCAGCGCGGCGGACGGCACGCCGCTATCGTTCGCCGGGCTTTGGGACGAGTGGCAGGATCGGGAAACCAGCAAGCCGGTGAAATCCTGCACGATCATCGTGACGGCCGCGAATGAGTTCGCGCGGCAGGTCCATGATCGGATGCCGGTGATCGTCGATCCCGCGCAATTTGAGCCGTGGCTTACGGGCACGGCCGGGCCGGAATTGCTCAAGCCTGTGCCCGAAAACATGCTGCAAATGTGGCCGGTGTCGCGGCGGGTGAATAGCTCGCGGGCACCGGGCGACGATCCGACGCTGATCGAGCCGGTTGCCGCGTGATCGACAATCGCAGAGCGGAATTGCCGCACTGCCGGTAGGCCCTATGCCGCGCCGGTGAATGCTGAGGGCTCCGCCGTTTGCTGTCGTCCAAGCCGTTGCAGCGTTCATCAGGGGAATGTTGGCTTTAACTAAGTCCGCGAAACGTAAAGTATACGGTATGTCCGGGATACGTTGGGTTGACATCAAGGATGGCCTATCGGCAAGGTTGGCTGTGGCGTGGTTTGGGGGACATCAATGAGACTCTTATCCGCACTTATTCTACCGGTAGTTGTTTCAATCTTGGCCCTCATCGGACCAGCTTACGCCGGGACCATCACCGTAGAAATCACAGGAAATGGTACGGGAACTTTAAATGCAAACCCGTTCTCAGGCTCACCCTTTGATTTTCATCTGGTTGGCCCTGACGGCGGTGGCAACGTTGTCGATCTAACGACCGCAACGGTTTCCTTGAATGGTGGCCCGTCTAATACTTTTACCAACCCGATGCACATCGGCCTAAATTTTGGCCCTGACTATGCATTCTTTGGCTATCAGACGGGCGGAACGGATTTAATCCAACTCATCTTTTTGCCTGCTGATTTCACGGCTTTGTCGAGCACAAACTCGTTTTCTGGTGCGCCAACCAGTTTCAATCTTGCATTCACTGATGTTCCAACTTCGGGCGGTCTGCTCTCGTTCACTGACTTTTCCGATTTGAACTTGAGTGCCGTCTCGACCGATTCCCAAACTCCACTCCCTGCCGCCCTCCCACTCTTCGCCTCAGGCCTCAGCGCGTTAGGTCTGCTCGGCTGGCGCAGGAAGCGGAAGAAGGCTTCGCTCGCAGCCTAATCGGTAACTTTCTTGTGGCACTGAAGGGCCGCCGCGAGGCGGTCTTTCTTTGTGTGCCGAGCATGATCGACAGCTTGGAGGTGTGAGTCCTCTATCCAACCTGATGGTGGTGAAGGATTAGCGAAGCGCAAGGGCGTCGTCGCGAGACGGGGTCTGAAAGAAGCGTGGAGCAAAGCCGCGGCTCGATGGACAAGAACCGGATAACGAGGCCTACCCGGCCGGACGAGCGAGCAAAGGATCGCGAAGTCCACGGCCATCAAGGGTCGGGGTGGTAAATCCGGCGGGCGTGCGGTGAAGGCGGTCGATCTTACCTCGGGAGATCTCCGGCGTGTCCGGGAAACCGGACTGAGCGGGTCGCAAGGTCCGTGATCGCGGCGGAGAAGTCAGCAGAGGGCATATTAGGCGGAGAGATCTGTCGAAGGCCCAAACGGTGGAATGGCAAGTAGAACGGCGATCTCGCACGGGTCATGCGGCAGAAAACTGAGATAGAGATCACCTTGCACGGCGGAGCGACGGGTGAAACTCGAAGTGCCGACGCGGAAGGGACCGAAGCCCGAGCGGCGACAACCGAAATCGAAAGCCGGGCGGCTGCTGAGCCGTCGATGGAAGCGATTGTCGAACGAGACAATCTGAGGAAGGCGCTTGCGCAAGTTAAGCGCAACAAAGGAGCTGCTGGCGTCGATGGCATGAGCCTCGGCACACTGGCTTCTTACCTGAAGGAACACTGGCTCGCGATCCGGGCACAGTTGCTTGACGGCACCTACAAACCGCAGCCGGTACGGCGTGTGGAAATATCGAAGGCGACGGGCGGCACACGGCTGCTCGGCATTCCGACGGTGCTCGACCGCTTTATCCAGCAGGCGGTACTGCAGGTGCTGCAAGTCAATTGGGACCGAACGTTCTCTGAGCATAGCTTCGGCTTTCGGCCGAAGCGCTCGGCGCATCAGGCGGTGAAGCGGGCGCAAGAATTGATCGTGTCCGGTCACGGCGTTGTGGTGGACATCGACCTGGAGAAATTCTTTGACCGGGTCAACCATGACATCCTAATGGGGCTGGTGGCAAAACGGGTGACTGACAAGCGAATCCTGGTGTTGATCCGCAGCTTTTTGACCGCGGGAGCACTAGCAGATGGGCTGGTCAGCACGACGGAGGAGGGTACACCGCAAGGTGGGCCGCTCTCGCCGCTGTTGTCGAACCTGATGCTTGATGTGCTGGACAGGGAACTTGAAACACGCAAGCTCAACTTCGTACGCTATGCCGATGACTGCAACATCTACGTGCGCAGCCAGCGAGCCGGCGAACGGGTGATGGCGAGCGTCGAAAGATTCTTGATCAAGCATCTCAAACTCAGGGTCAACAAGGCGAAAAGTGCGGTCTCTCGCCCGAGCAAGCGTAAGTTCCTAGGCTTCAGCTTCACGAATGGGAAACAGCCTCGGCGATGCATTGCACCGCAGTCGCTTGCCCGGTTCCGAAGTCGAGTGCGGGAACTGACGCGTCGTAATCGAGGCAGGAGCCTTCCGCAGATCGTCAAAGAGCTGTCTGTCTATCTTATTGGATGGCGCGGCTACTTCGGATTCTGCGAAACCCCGTTGGAGTTGCGCGACCTCGACAAGTGGATCAGACGACGGCATCGCGCCATCGTCTGGAAGCAATGGAAACGCGGGTCTGTCCGTTTTGTTGAGCTGCGACGCCGCGGCGTCGGCCGGGACCTGGCGGCGCGTAGCGCCGGCAGCCCACATGGCCCTTGGCGGCTCAGCATGAGCCCCGCGCTCACCATCGCCTTATCCAATGCCTTCTTCACCTCGCTCGGCCTAGCTTCTCTCGCGGACCCTCAGCCGGCTTAATCCATCGAACCGCCGTGTACGGACCCGTACGCACGGTGGTGTGGGAGGGGAGGAGTTGTGAGGCTCCCCCCTATCCCGATTTGAGTTGAACGCCGACAGCATGATAATAGCCGACTTCGATGATGGCGTCGTCAATCTATGGTCCGCCGCCTGAGACAGGGCAGCGCGCCACTAGTTTGAAGAGCCGTCAATTTCCTTTTCATAATTATGCTCGTTGCCGCCGCATTTCAAAAAGCGGTGTATGCCGAAATCATATTTCCACGTAAAAACACGGTCGCGAACGCCGCCTGTCCCAACGTCTTCATGCCTAAGGCGGGCGAACATGAAAATGGTCTTACCCGAGGCCAGTTTGGGATCGTACCATCCGTCTTTTTCAATGAATTCGATGCCCTTGGGAAGCGCGAAGTATTGATCGACCTCCACGGCACCAGCAGCCATGGCATATCCAGCATCGAGCGCCTCAGCGATCACGCGATGAGGTGGAACAGTGGAGAAGGGATTGTCGGGAACCGTCTTCGATTCGGCCACTTGAAATACATGCCGCAGTTCCTGCACCAATGCGACGATGCGGCCGAAGTTTCCGACTTTATAAGTAACGTGGTGTTCTGAAACTACCCTAATGTCGCTACCTTTTACACGGGTTTCTGGCGGTTTGATGGGGCTGAGATCGGTGATCAGCACATACGGTCGTTCAATTTTCAAGAGAGCATCTTCCGCGACTTTAGCCTGTCGCGCGGCGGCCTCGGCCGAGTTTTGTGCCGCCTTTGCAGCGTTCACAGTCGCGAACGCACTCATTCTACTGACGTTAGTAGACTCCTGCATATCGCGAGATTGTCGAGCGGCAATTTCACGCGAGGCAATGAGTTGATTTTCTCCGGCAATCCAAAGCTTGTCGGTGCTCTGTTTCAGCGTGTAAGTGAAAATAGCGATGGCGATAGTACCGAGCGCAGCGATCAGCGGCCCGTAGAAATTTATAATTTCTCCGCCCTTTAGAAAGAAGAAAAAGGCAAGGTTATAGGAGGGGCACTCAGTCTGGTGGGCGCTTTGATTGTATTCGCATATCTGTCCCGTGGAACCTGACAGCCATGCAGCAATCAAAAGCAAAAATATCCCGGCCAATACGCCGCGAACAATGCGAAAGCCAGATGGTTTAGCATCCCTCAATCGCCGTTCCAAAAATATCCACTAAGCAACACTAGTTCGACTTGCGCAGTTTCCCATGCTTCAGCATATCAACTGCATCGCTCATTTCCCATAGCCGATCCGTCATGCACGCAGCCAGAGCTGGCACCACCGGATCGTCCCGAAATCCCCGGCCATGCTGATCCTCAAACGCGCCAACACGTCACGCGCTGGCGGGCCATGGGATCGCCCGCGACTACGATGTGTTCGGCGGCGATCAAAAGATGGCCGCGTCGTGCGGACGTATGTGGATGGCCGAGAGACGTTATAGCTTTGACGATCATCGCATGGGGCCCGACCAGCCCGGCCTCAATATCCTTGAGCAGGCGCTGAACGGCGGGACGCTCCAGGTTGCCACCAGAATAAGCGGGGTCGTCATAGCGCTTGGGGAGCGCCCGCCAACCCTCATGCGTTTGCGACTTGATGTAGGCCTCACAGGCCTCGCGCTGGGCATCGAGCGAGTTGAATTCGAGCTCCAGGCCATGTTCGGTGGATTTGCGCGTATAAATCGCGCAACGCAGGTCCTTGGTGGGTTTGCGCGCCATCGGGGCTACTCCTTGCCGGTCCGCAACCCAAAGAATCTCGGGCCGTTCCAGCGCGTGCCGGTGATCAGGCGGGCAATCTCGGACAGGCTTTCATAGGTCTTGCCCTCATAGGCAAAACCGCCCTCTAGAACGGTGACGCGGTGGCCAGTGCTTTTCCATTCCCGAACCAGGATAGCGCCGGGCTTGATCCGCCTCGGCAGCACGATCTTGCCCGGTGTCTTGGCATACTGGGCGATCAATTGGTTCAGCAACCGTGCGGTCGCCCGATCGAGTCCGCCATAGGCATCTTCCTGGATCTTCTGGGCGATGCTCCGGCGCAGGAGATCAGGCCCAAAGGCCTTAGGTGGGTCCGATTTGAACTTCGCGCGCCAGAGCGCGCGAAGCTCCACGATCGGCATGGATCGAAGCTGCTCGACCTCTGCCTCGACCCGAGGATCCACGTCCGCCGGCATCAGTCCGCCCGTTTCCGCTTCGGCTGGGTGCCTTTGGCGGTCTTGCCGGCGACAATGCGATAAACCCGACTACCATCGGATTTTTCCGACAAGAGGTTCAGGCGCAGCTTTTTACGCACCACACTCGTAAAGAACCCACGCACCGAATGTTCCTGCCAGCCGGTCCCCTTCATGACGGCGGCAACGGTCGTTCCCTCTTTTCGTCGCAGCATCGCCAGAACGCGATCCTGCTTTGATTGTGGGCTTATTGTGCGGTTTGGAGTGGCTGTTGCTTTCGGCGCGGGTTTGGGCCTCGACGACAGCGTCGAGCCCGAGGTGTGCTTGCTGGGCGAGGCCGATCGGCGTTAGCTTTAAATTGGCATTCATACTGTCCTCCCTCGGTTGCGACGGCTCATTGCCGCCACTGCCGAAGCCCCGCGGAGACCACCGGCGCTGGCGGGGAGGAGGACCATCACGGTGTAAGATCAGGTCTTGTTGATGCGATGGATCATGCTGGCGGCATTGAGGAAGGTGTTCACCTCGTAGGTCAGTTGCTCGACATCGAGCACAATCTCGATGGCCTTTTCGGTGTTGCCGGCCTCGGCGCAGGCTTCGGCCGCTTTGGCGATGCCGGCCGCCTGATCCAGGCGTTCGCGCATCTCGCGAAGATGCATCTTCAGCGTTGCTTCGAGCATCGGCGTATCCATGGCCGCGTTCCTTTCGCCACCACACACGCTCTTCTGCGCGGCTAAGTCGAGCGGAAAGACGAGCAATCTTATGGCTCTTTTGCGCCCATCCGGATCATCTTCGGATCGGGGTTAGCGGCCGGTTTGGACCGCTTCTGCAGGGCCCTTAAGATCCGGACCGCATCGGCGCCGATCGCCCTTGCAATGGCCAGAAATTCGACGACATCGAGCCGGCGTTCGCCGCCTTCATATTTGGCGACGAATGACTGGGGCTTTTTCAGGCGGCGGGCGAGGTCGTCCTGCGTCAAGCCGGCCGCCTTGCGAGCCTTGATCATCAGCTCGCAAAAAGCGGCCAGGTCGGCGGAATCGACGGATTTGCTGATACCGCGCGTGCGAGGGGCCATGCGCGCGGAAAAATGATCCGAACATCGGATTATCCCAAAATAGGATGTTATTAACGCTCATCTGCTTCACTCGGTCTCGCTGGCGATATTTCACGCTGGTCGCCGTCGACTGGGCGATATCGAAGCCGAGCTTCAGAAGCTCGCCGTGGATATGCGGCGCACCCCAAGAGCGGGTTCTCGAAGCTCATTCTTCGGATAAGGTCGCGTACCTCTTTGTCGACCTGCGGTCGACCACCGAAAGGGCGGGATTTCCATCGCCAAAATGCAGCGAAGCCTTTGCGATGCCAACGCACGATCGTCTCAGGCCTTAAAATCGTTATGGCATCAAGGACGCGCGGATAGCCACGATAGAGCCATACGAACAGAGCGCGATCAATCCAGGTCAAATATAGCCGATGTGGCGCGCGCTGCTGCAGGACGTTGAGTTGATGCCGCAGCGCCAGGATTTCGGCTTCAAGCCGTCGTCGCGACTTGAAACAGTCGCACAGCACGCGGACGAAAAGGAAGGCAATAGCGAACATCCAGCAATCATGTTCTGATTCGCCGGCGATCGCGAATCAAATGGATGGGGTTTTCGAAACCGACAGCCAGCAATTCGTCAACTTGGACTTGGATTTGGTCGAGTATATCATTGAATATGGCGCGCTGCTTCTTGGTCAATGCGGCGAGGAGGCGTTCGTTAGGCGCGACCGCTAAAGGGACGATTTGCTGCACTTTCGTTTTTCCCTGCGCGGTCAATGACAACAGCACGATCCGGTTGTCGGAGGGATGCGGCTCTCGGGTCACGAGCTTGCGCTTGACCAGCGCGGCCACCGAGCGGCTGACCCAGGCCTTGTCAATGCCTGTTAAGCGGCCTGCTTCGTTGACCGATAGCGTTTGGTGGCGTCTAAGCGTCGCCAAGAGGCGATATAGGTCAACGTCACTCCATGGCGTGCCCGGTATACTTGACTGGCGGCGCGCACCAACGTGTCGGCGATGCGAGTCAGCCGATAAGTGATCAGGCTTTCAAGACGATAGAGGCTGGGCTCGGTTAAGCGCGGCCGCGCCATGCAAAATCCCGCCAAAGTTGGTCCCAATAGAGTAGCGTAGTTTTAATTGATGCCATAACAATGTTGTCTTGACAACGATAATCCTATGGGAGCAAATTAGGCAAAACAATAAATTCGAGGAAACGCCAAACTGGAGAGGGCTATGGCCTTCGAAGGATTTTATGGGCCACTTCCGGTCTGCCGGCGCGCCATGCGCGCTACATTGGCGGGAAATACCGGATGATTCTTGAGCAAGTCATCAATGGAATAGTGCTTGGCAGCATGTATGCGCTGATCGCGCAGGGCTATACCCTCGTGTTCGGTGTGCTTGACAAATTGAATTTCGCCCATGGTGAAATATTCATGCTGGGCGGGTTTATTTGCGTAGCCAGTATCGCGCTTGGCGCCTCTTTGCCAATTGCTATCCTGGCGACCGCGATCATCGCGGGACTGCTTGGGCTGCT
>CAVZXY010000024.1:0-78638 GCA_963779345.1 uncultured Alphaproteobacteria bacterium
ATCCTGCTCGGTCCGCTCATGCGACTGGCCGTGCCGCTCAGCCGGCTCGCTGCGCCGGGTGCACATATTGTGCTCTCCGGCCTGTTGCCGGGCCACGCCAACGCCGCGCTGGCGATCTACCGCGCGCGGGATTTCGTGCTCAAACGGCGTATTGCGCTCGACGGCTGGATCACGCTGGTGCTGCGACGTGGCCGACCGAAAACAAAAACGCCCCGGGCGGGGAGACCAGGGCGGCTTCGCGGTGAAAAGCGGCCGTTACCAGCCCCGAACGGCATGTCGCCGGAACCGGTCTTGACCAGCCGGTTGCCACGTTCGTCGAGCTGAACGGCAGCAACCCCGTGTGCATCCTGATTTCGCGTCGGGCCTGCTCCATGCGCGATTCGATCAGCGCGTCCATGAAGCGGGCGAACCAGGTCTTGCCCGGCGCGGCGGTTTTGGCGCGCGCGGCCTTCGCGGCCGGCTCGGCAGTGGGTACGCGGGCAACGCCATAAGTAACGGCAACCATTTTATCTCTCCTTCTCAGCAACAAGTCGTCAGCGAACCCTGGCAATCGTCCCTGACTATTGCATCGCAACATAAACTAAAGCGGCTTTGCGAACCACGCATGACATTGCATGGAAGCCCCGTGAATTGGGCATAAGCGCATTAATGAACTGGAGAGATCGGTGGCATCATTGCGGCAAATAAAGTGCACTGCACAAAATCGAGTCACGAGCCGGATTGCTTGCTGAAATCGATCGCCAGCGCCGTGCCGGTTTTTGTCGACATTGCCCAAGAACATGACGCGCATGCCTCGCCCGGCGCCTGGCGCATGCCTGCGTTGCTCGGCGCACGAAGCAGGCTAGAGTGCCGCCATGTTCGAGGCCCTATTCCAATCCTTCGACGATTCGCACGAGCGCGCGGCGGCGGCCGCGCATCTCGAAAGCCTGCGCGCCGAACTCAAGCGCCGCGGGCTCGACGGTTTTGTCGTACCGCGCGCCGACCGCCAGCAGAACGAATACCTGCCGGCAAGCGAGGAGCGCTTGGCGTGGCTGACCGGTTTCACCGGATCGGCCGGCGCGGCGGTCGTGCTCGCCGAGCGCGCGGCCGTGTTCGTCGACGGCCGCTATACCGTGCAGGCGGCGGCCAGGTCGATACGAAGCTCTTCGCCATCGAGCATTTGGTGGACAATCCGCCGGACCAATGGCTCGAACAAAATCTGAAAGCGGGCGAAGCTCGGCTACGATCCGTGGCTGCACACCACCGAGAGCGCGGAGAAACTGCGCAAGGCCTGCGCCACGGCCGGCGCCGAACTGGTGGCGGTCGACGGCAATCCGATCGACGCGCTGTGGAGCGACCGCCCGGCGCCGCCCGCGGGCAAAGTAACCTTGCGCGATATCAAGCTCGCCGGCGAGAGCGCCGCCGACAAGCTCAAGCGCATCCAGGCCGAACTGAAAAAGCTGCGCGCCGACGTGCTGGTGGTGTCCGACCCGCAGAATGTCGCCTGGGCGTTCAACATCCGCGGCTCCGACATCGCGCATACGCCGCTGGCGCTCGCCTTCGCCGTCATTCCGGCCGAAGGCCAGCCGCCGCTCTATGTGGATGCGGCCAAGCTCGACAACCAAACGCGCCACGCGCTGGAGGAGATCGCCGCGGTGCGCGCGCCCGACGATCTTGCCCGCGATCTCGCGCAGCTCAAGGGCAAAACCGTGCGGCTCGACCAGGCGAGCGCGGCCGATGCGCTGACGCGTCTCGTCGCCGGCAGCGGCGGCAAGCCGGTGCGCGGGGCCGATCCGATCGCGCTGATGAAGGCCGTCGAAGAACCACGCCGAGATCGCCGGCTCGCGCGCCGCGCACAAGCGCGACGGCGTGGCGATGGCGCGGTTTCTCGCCTGGCTCGACAGCGAGGCGCCCAAGGGCAAGCTCACCGAAATCGACGCGGTGGAGGCGCTGGAAAGTTTCCGCCGCGACACAGGCCTGTTGAAGGACATTTCGTTCCCGACCATCGCCGGCTCCGGGCCGAACGGCGCCATCGTGCATTATCGCGTCACCCGCGCCTCCAACCGCACCATCGGCAGGAACGAGCTGTTTCTGGTCGATTCCGGCGCGCAATACGAAGACGGCACCACCGACATCACCCGCACTGTCGTCATCGGCACGCCTACCGAGGAAATGCGCGACCGCTTCACCCGCGTGCTCAAGGGCCATATCGCCATCGCCACCGCGGTGTTTCCGGAAAACACCTCGGGCGCCCAGCTCGACCCGCTGGCGCGCCTCGCGCTGTGGCAGGCCGGGCTCGATTTCGACCACGGCACCGGCCACGGCGTCGGCAGCTATCTGTCGGTGCACGAGGGCCCGGCGCGCATTTCCAAGCTCGGCACCGTGGCGCTCAAGCGCGGCATGATCCTGTCGAACGAGCCGGGTTACTACAAAACCGCCGCCTACGGCATCCGCATCGAGAATCTGCTGCTGGTGATCGCGGCGCCGGAGCCCGCGGGCGGCGAAAAGCCGCTCAACACTTTCGAGACGCTGACGCTGGCGCCGATCGACCGGCGGCTGATCGACACGCGGATGCTGACCGCCAAGGAGCGCAACTGGGTCGACGGCTATCACGCGCATGTGCGGGAGGTGCTGGGCCCCTTGCTCGATGCGCCGACCCGCGCCTGGCTCGACGCCGCGACCCGACCGCTGGGAAACGGTTGATGGACGCATCGACGTCCGCTTCGCATCCGATGAGCAAGCAGGCGGCGCCCTGGCGTCTGCTGGCGCTGCTGATGGCGATGACATCCATCGGGCCGGCGACCCTCAACATTCTGGTGCCGGCGCTGCCGGGACTGGTGACGCGGCTCGCCTCTGACACCGGCACCGTGCAGCTCACGCTGTCGCTTTATCTCTTGAGCCTGGCCGCCGCCCAATTGCTGCTCGGGCCGTTGTCAGACCGCTTCGGCCGCCGGCCGGTGGTGCTGGCCGGGCTGACGCTGAGCGTCGTCGCCTCGCTTGCGGCGATTGCCGCCTCCTCGATCCAGGCGCTGATCATGGCGCGCATCATCCAGGCGATCGGCGCCTCGACCGGCATCGTCATCGGCCGCGCAATTATTCGCGACCTCTACGAGCGCGAGCGCGCCGCCGCCATGATCGGGCTGGTCACCACCGCCATGGTGATCGCGCCGATGATCTCGCCGCTGATCGGCGGCATTCTCGACACCGCCTTCGGCTGGGAGGCGATCTTTTTGTTCATCGCCGCGTTCAGCGGCGTGGTGCTGTTGTGGGCGGCGCTGGTGCTACCCGAAACGCGGCCGGCGAGCGTGGCGCAGGCGCCCGGCATGCTGATCGAGCATTGGCGCGCGCTCATCGGCAGCGCCAAATTTCACGGTTACGTCCTGTGCGGCGCGCTCGGCTCGGCACCGTTCTTTACGTTTCTCGGCGGCGGCCCGCATGTAGTGGTGACGCTGATGGGGCGCACCTCGGCCGAATACGGCGTCTGGTTTGCGATCACGTCGCTCGGCTACATGAGCGGCAACTTTACCGCCTCGCGGCTGTCGCAGCGCTTCGGCCTCGACGCCATGATTATGGCCGGCATCGGCTTCGAACTGATGGGCGCGAGTTTGACCACGCTTCTGGTCGCGACTTTGCCGGACGCCGGGCCGGCGATCATCTTCCTGCCGCAACTGGTGATCTCTTACGGCAACGGCCTACTGCTGCCGAATGCGATCGCCGGCGCCATCAGTATCCGCCCGCAGGCGGCCGGCGCCGCCGCCGGCATGACCGGCTTCGCGCAGATGGCGATCGGCGCGGCCTCGACGCAGGTCGTGTCGATTGCACTTGCCGGCGCGCATAGCGCCATGCCGATGGCCTGGCAGTTGGTGATCGTGGTGGTGGCGACGGCGGCGGCTTATTGGGCGCTGGTGCGGCGGTAGGAATTCCACCCTCCCCGGGGGGGAGGGTCGACTGCTTGAGCGGAGGAAAGCAGGTGGGGTGAGCTGAGTCACCCCACCCCGCTCGCTGTCGCTCGACGACCCTCCCTCCAGGGGAGGGTGAAGGAAGCGCGATTGTGGCGCGCGCCTGCGTTCCAATTCAATTGTCAAACAGCCCGCCTTCGCTAAAGCTTCGGCGGGCAAGCCAACGCTCCGCCGCCCGAATTCTTTGTCGAGGCGCCGGGGCCGCCTGTCTTCCGGATGCCCCCCAAAAGCTGAGGGGATGGAGCACCGAGCGGCGCACCAGTCTTCCGTCTTGCCGCGTCCCTTTTGAGAGGAACGCGGGCGCCTCTCGGCGCTCCATCGCGGCTTTTCTGTCCCCGGGTCCGCGATTTCCTGGTTTCCGCCCGATGCCGGACCAAAGGCTTTGCGGCAACGCTCCACGCCCTGACTTGCCTTGCGTAGCCACGACGGCGCCTTCGCAGATGCAACGGTCCCAGTCCAGCGAGCTCCCGCAGAGCGGTGCGTAATGCCGCCCGATCGGTTTCCCGAGGCCTCCCGGGAGACGGGGTTCGAGCCCCGCCCGCGGGCGCCGCATACCGGCTCCATCATTTAGACGCCTCTAGATGACGCCCTCACTGAGCCGAACCTTGATAGGATTACATACCTTGGGAATATAGTCAAGAGGATACAGTGCGAATAAGTAGCTGGGGGGGGGGAGGGGGGAGGGGGGGGGAAGAGGGGAGAGAGGGGAGGGAGAGGGGGGGGGGGGGAGGGGATGGAGGGAGAGGGAGGGAGAGAGGGGTGAGAGGAGGGGGAAGGTGAGAGAGAGGTAGTGATGATTGTGGGGGGGATGGGGAGATGAGGTAGAAGGGATATATGTGGTAGATAATAAGATTAAGTGCATTCCACCATCCAACTCCAATCACACCCACAATCCTTCCCATCTCCCTAACACTCTACCACCTCATTTAAACATCCCCCCTACCCTTCAAAATAACAAAAAAAAAAAAGCATGCGGTCATTAACCGGGGCGCGGCCGAGAGGCCGCGAGCCCGAGGAATCCACCCCAAACCAACCAACCAACCCCAACACACCCTTCACTCTCCTCCTCCTTCCAATAACTCCCATTCATCCAACAATCCCGGCCGAACCCTACGCCTATACCCACCAGCTACGCCATCTCTTCAGGAACGACAACCAACGGATACCAACAACTACAACTGACCCCCATAGCATGCGGCGCATGGTCCAAAATGAATACCTAGGGCCGCCTAAGCATGCGGGCGTCGTCAGGAATAGAAATGGAATAGGAAAAAAATCAACTTCAGCCACTCATCCTCGGTGAGCACCGTGACGCCGTGCTTCTTGGCCTCGGCCAGTTTCGAGCCGGCGCCGGGGCCGGCGACCACGTAGTCGGTCTTCTTCGATACCGAGCCGGAGGCCTTGGCGCCGAGCCGCTCGGCCTGGGCTTTCGCCTCCTCGCGCGTCATCTTTTCCAAGGCGCCGGTAAACACCACGGTCTTGCCGGCGATCTTTAAATCCGTCTTCGGCTTCTCGGCGTCGAGAACCTCAACCTCTTTTTTCAGCCGCTCGACAATGCCGAGATTGTGCCTCTCGCTGAAATAAGCCCGTATCGCCTCGATCACGGTGTCGCCGATCTGATCGAGCGCGTCCATTTCGGCGATCGCCTCTTCGTCGCCCTTGGCGACCTTGAGACAAGCGTCGTGGAACGCCTTCCAAGAGCCGTAGCCGCGCGCCAGCGCCCGCGCCGTGGTTTCGCCGACGTGGCGCATGCCGAGCGCATAGATAAAGCGCTCGAGCGAAATCTCGCGGCGCTGGTCGATGGCGTTGAACAGATTGCGCACGGAGGTTTCGCCGTAACCTTCGACCTCTTCCAATTTGATTTTCTTGTTGCGCGCCGGCAGCGTGAAAATGTCGGCCGGTTCCTTGATCCATTCTTTGTCGAAGAACAGTTCGATCTGCTTTTCGCCCAGACCTTCGATGTCGAAGGCGCCGCGCGAGCAGAACAGCTTGAGATGCTCGATCTTCTGGAACGGACAGGCGAACTCGCCGGTGCAGCGGGCGCGGGCGCCCTCCTCGCCGGTCGCGGTTTGCTCGCGCACGATGTCGGTGTGCAGGTAGCACGGGCATTTGGTCGGGAAGCGATAGGGCTTGGCGTCCTTCGGCCGCTTGTCGATGACGACGTCGACCACCTGCGGGATGACGTCGCCGGCACGCTGGATGATGACAGTGTCGCCGATGCGGATATCGCGGCCGTCGCGCAGCGGCTCGCCGTCGCCGCCGATGCCCTTGATGTAGTCCTCGTTGTGCAGCGTCACGTTCTGCACGATGACGCCGCCGACGCCGACCGGCTCGAGCTGCGCCGTCGGCGTCAGCGCGCCGGTGCGGCCGACGGTGATGAGGACGCCTTTGACCACGGTCATGGCGCGCTCGGCCGGAAATTTGTGGGCGATCGCCCAGCGCGGCGAGCGCGAGACGAATCCGAGCCGCTCCTGCCAGTCGAGGCGGTCGACCTTGTAAACAACGCCGTCGATGTCGTAGTCGAGGTGCGAGCGCTGCTCCTCGATCTTGCGATGGAAGGCGATGAGTTCCTCGGTCGAGCGGCAAATCTTGGTGAGCGGATTGGTCTTGAAGCCGCAGGCCTCGAACCACTTGATCATGCCGGACTGGGTCTCGGCCGGCATGTCGCTCATTTCGCCCCAGGCATAGGCGAAAAAGCCGAGCGGCCGCGAGGCGGTAACGCCTGGGTCTTTTTGGCGCAGCGAGCCGGCGGCCGTATTGCGCGGATTGACGTAGAGCGGGAGCCCGGCGTCGGCTTGTTTCTTATTGAGGTCGAGGAAGGCTTGTTTGGTCATATAGACCTCGCCGCGCACCTCGCAGATTTTCGGCACGCCCCTGCCCTTGAGCTTCTGCGGCACTTCCTTGATCGTCTTGATATTGGCGGTGACGTCCTCGCCTTCGGCGCCGTCGCCGCGCGTGGCGGCGGTGATGAGTTCGCCGTCCTCGTAGCGCAGCGACATCGACAGCCCGTCGATCTTCGGCTCGGCGCTGAAAGCGATCTTCTCGTCGTCGCTCAATTTGAGGAAGCGGCGGATGCGGGCGACGAAGTCGACCACGTCCTCATCCGCGAAGGCGTTGTCGAGCGACAGCATCGGGACCGCATGGCGGATTTTGGCAAAACCGCGCGAGGGCGCCGCGCCGACTTTCAGCGCCAGCGATTCCAGCGTGCGCAGATCCGGGAAGCGCGCTTCGATGGCGTTGTAGCGCGAGCGCAGCGCGTCATATTCGGCGTCGCTAATGCTTGGCCGATCGTGCTGGTAATAGCGCTTGTCGTGCTCGGAAATCTCGACCTGCAGCCGCGCGTGCTCTGCCTTCGCCTGCTTGGCGGTGAGCAATTCGACTGGCGTTTTGTCCGTTTTGACTTTGGCTTTGGCCATGGACCTATACCCGTCATCCTGAGGTGCGAGCGAAGCGAGCCTCGAAGGATGGACGGCCCGGGCCGTCGCCCTTCGAGGGCCGCGCTTTGCGCGGCCACCTCAGGGTGACGGCTAACATTACGACGCCTGCTTGATCAGCCGTTCGGCGGCGGCGCGGGCCTCGGCGGTGATCTCGGCGCCAGCCAGCATGCGGGCGATCTCCTCGCGCCGTTTCTCGGCCGCCACCTCGGTGACGCGGGTGGCGACCCGCTTGCCCTTGTCAGCTAAGTCCTTGCTGATGACATAGTGGCGGGTGGCCTGCGCCGCCACCTGCGGCGCGTGGGTCACCGCCAGCACCTGCACGCCGGCAGCGAGCTTGGCGAGCCGCACGCCGATGGCGTCGGCGACCGCGCCGCCTACCCCCGTATCGATCTCGTCGAACACCAAAGTCGGCGCCGAGCCGCGGTCGGCCAGCACGACTTTCAGCGCCAGCAGGAAGCGCGCCAGTTCGCCGCCGGAAGCAACCTTCATGAGCGGCCCCGGCCGTGTGCCCGGATTGGTCTGCACCCAGAACTCGACGCGGTCGATGCCGTTAGGTCCTGCCGCGGCGGCATCGGATTCGATCTCGGTCGTAAATTTCGCCCGCTCCAGCTTGAGCGGCTTGAGCTCGCCGTTCACCGCCTTGTCGAGCGCGGCCGCGGCTTTGACGCGGGCCTTCGACAATTTGTCGGCCGCAGCGCGATAGGCGGCTTCGGCCTGGCGCGCGGCCGCTTCGAGCGCCTTCAGGCGGTCCTCGCCGGCATCGATCAGCGCAATGTCGGATTTGTAGCGCGCCGCCAAGGCCGCCAGTTCGTCCACCGGCACATTGTATTTGCGGCCCGCGGCGCGCAACGCGAACAGCCGCTCTTCGATACGTTCGAGTTCGGCGGGGTCAAAGTCGGCGGTGCGCAGCGCCTGTTCGAGATGGCCGCGAGTTTCCTCCAGCGCAGTCAGCGCCACGTCGAGCGACTTCACCGCCGGCTCGACCAGGGACGGCGCCTGCGCCGCGCGCCGCTCCAGCCGGCGGATGACGCCGGCCAACTGCGGCACGGATGAGTTGGCGCCGGCGATCACGTCATGCGCGTCGCGCAGGTCCTCGGCGACCTTCTCGGCCTGCATCATCGTGGTGCGCCGCTCGGCCAGCGCGGTTTCCTCGCCCGCCTGGGGGCTGAGCTTGCCGAGCTCCTCCACCGCGTGGCGCAGCCAGTCGCCTTCGCGCTTGGCCCGCTCGACCTCGGCGCGATGCGCGTCGGCCGCGGCCTGCGCCTCGCGCCGCGCGTCCCACAGCGCCGCCACCTTGACAGCGTCGGCCTCGAGCGCGCCGAAGGCGTCGAGCAGGCGGCGGTGGGTGGCGGCGTCGACCAGCGCGCGCTCGTCGTGCTGGCCGTGAATTTCGACCAGCGCGGCGCCGAGTTCCTTCAGCACCTGCACGCTGACCGGCTGATCGTTGATGAAGGCGCGCGTGCGCCCGTCGGCGAACTGCACGCGGCGCAGGATGAGGTCGTCTTCGGCCGCGATATCGTTGGCCTTAAGCAAAGCGCGCGCCGGATGCCTCGCCGCGACCTCGAACACGGCGATCACCTGGCCCTGCTCGGCGCCGTTCCGCACCAGCGCCTGGTCGCCCCGCCCGCCTAAAGCCAAGGCAAAAGCATCGAGCAGGATCGACTTGCCGGCGCCGGTCTCGCCGGTGAGCACGGCAAGGCCTTCGGCGAAATCGATGTCGAGCCGGTCGATCAGGACGATGTCGCGGATGGAAAGTCGAGAAAGCATACGGATCAATCCAAAGGCCGTCTTGCCCAGGCGCTCCCCGGGCACATCCAAGGCTTCCAGATTCGACATCATTAAAGACGTGGGTGGCCGACACAAGCCTGCAGCCGCGCCGGCCGCGACACTGTGAATGGCGGATGCCCCGAAGCCGTCAGCCCAGCCCAATCCCTTTGAAGGCCTTGCTGATCCAGGAGCCCGTATTCTCCTTGGGCTCGACACCGCCGGTCTTTACCAGCGTATAGGCATGCCTGTACCAGACGCTATCGGGGAAATTATGCCCGAGCACGGCGGCCGCGGTCTGCGCCTCGTCGACGATGCCGAGCGCCATATAGGCTTCCGTCAGCCGCATCAACGCTTCCTCGACCTCGCGCGTCGTCTGGTACTTGGTGACCACGACTTTGAAGCGGTTGATGGCGCCGGTGTAATCCTTCCTCTTGAGGTAGTAGCGCCCGGTTTCCATTTCTTTGCCGGCGAGCTGGTCGCGGGCGACCTCGATCTTCCGTTTGGCGCTGACCGCGTATTCGCTGGTCGGATACTTAGTGACTACGTCCTCGAGCGCGGCGAGCGCCTTTTCGGTGCGCGACTGGTCTCGGGTGATGTCGGGGATTTCGTCGAAATTGGAGGAGCCGATCAGATACTGCGCATAGGCGGAATCCGGGCTGCCTGGGTGCAGCGTGATGTAGCGCTGGGCGGCGGTGATACATTCGTCATAGTCGCCGGCCGAATAATAGGCATACGACGACATGATCAGCGATTTGCGCGCCCATTCCGAATAGGGGTGCTGGCGATCGACCTCTTCGAACTTCTTCGCCGCTTCTTTCGGGTCTTTGCGGACGTTGAGCAGATAGAGGCCTTCGTTATAGAGGCGGTCGGCGGCCTCGTCGGGCGCCGTTTCATGCTTGGCAAAGAAATCGAAGCCGCTGCCACAGGCCCCGAGGCTCACTGCCAGCAACAGCATGGTCAAAGCGCACGCAAACCGGCGCCTGCCGACGCCCACGCGATTCTGAGGCATGGAATTTTCGGTCGCTAATTCGTTGGGCACAAACTCATCCCACGCGGTCGTGTCCAGTTCCCCCGAGCGGCTGACAAGATCTGCCGGAACCCCTCATCCGCGATGGTGTAGACGAAAAAACGCGGTCTGACCAAGCGATTAAGCCGACATTCAGCCGGGATTAAGGCGGAGGGTTAAGGCTAAATCCCGAGTATTCTCAGGACATTTCCGGCCCGTAGGCCGCCGCCAGCCTGCCGGCGCCGACTTGCGCGTGGCCGCGGCTACGGCGGGCCGGTTCGACCGCCTCGATCACCCGCCAGGCGGTGCGATCGGCCATCAGCGCGGACAGCACTGCGTGGTTGAGCTTATGGCCGCCGCGGACGGTGCGGTAGGCGGCGAGCAACGGCTGACCGGCGAGCGCCAGGTCGCCGATGGCGTCGAGAATCTTGTGGCGCACGAATTCATCGGCGTAGCGCAGCCCTTCCGGGTTGAGCACGCGGTCGTCAGTCACCACCAACGTATTGGTAAAAGTGGCGCCCAGCGCGTAACCCGCGCCCCACAATTTGGCGACGTCCTTCATGAAACCGAAAGTACGCGCGCCAGCGATCTCGCGGCGGAAACTCTCGGCCTCGATGTCGAGCGCAAGCGCCTGACGGCGAATGAGCGGATGATCGAACTCGATTTCGGCTTCAACCCGGAAACCATGGCTGTAGGGCCGCAGTTCGCCGAACGCGCCATCCTTGCCGGACACGCGCACAGGCTTGATCACCTCGATGTAGCGGCGCGGCAGCGCGCGCGTGGTGAGGCCGGCCTGATCGATCGCCTCGACGAAAGGCGCCGCACTGCCGTCCATGATCGGCACTTCCGGACCGTCGATCTCGACCGTCACATTGTCCACGCCCAGCCCGCGCAGGGCCGCCAGCAGATGTTCCGCGGTCGAGCAGAGCGGGCCGTGGGCATCGCCCAGGACGGTGGCAAATTCGGTCGCGGTGACTGCGCGGACGTCGGCGCGGATTTCGCGCTCGATCGAACCGTCGCTGGACACGCGCTGGAAAACGATGCCGCAGTCGTCGTCGGCAGGATTTAAGGTAAGGGTCGCGGGGCTGCCGGAATGCACGCCGATGCCGGAGACGGCAACCTGTTCGCGCAGCGTTGTCTGCTTAGCACCCTTCATCGTACCCGTTTACGCCGGCCGAGAAGCAAGCCGCACGTCCCATCCCAGACTTCGGCCCCACATTGTGGCCTCTAAAACTGTGCCTGCCAAAGTACCGGAAGACACCCCCCAGGGACCGAAAAGTCCCTTTCACCCCTGAAACTTAGGCCAGATGACGGGCACCCTCCAACTCACGTCTTCTTACCGACTGTTACTCTTTTTTGCCGCAATTGAGCGGGCAAACGGCCGGTCCGCGACCCGTTTTTGGCGGCTTTTCTGGCCGGCCGGGAGCCCTCGAAACTCCGAGCAAAGGCCGAGCGGTACTAAAGCCGTTTTAAGTCAATAGGTTAAATAAATACACAACCGCACCGTCCATAGCATGATGGCCTCGCTCCGGATCCGGAACGAGGCCATCACGGCATCTAGTGGGATGTCAGTTGGCTTGGCGGCGTAGGAAAGCCGGGATGTCCAACTGGTCCTCATCGGCCGAATTATGCACAGGAGCCGGCCGGCCATGGGGGTCGAGCCCCTGCGGCCCCGGCCGCCTGGCATATTCCGATACCGGATCGGCCGGACGGCCTTCCGGCTGGCGCGCCGTCGGTCGAATTGGCCGTTCGAATTGGGGCATCGGCTGTGCGGTGCGCGGCGCCGGCGGCGGTTCGTTCTGTTCCGCGCGCCGGCCGAGGCCGACTGAAGCCAATCGCTGCATCAGCGACAGACGGCGCTTGTCGGGGTGATCGTCATCCACCTCTCCGCGCTGCGCCCTGATCTCGTTCTGCGCCGGCAGCGGAAGTTCGTCGATGCGCGGCATGCGCGGCGTGCGTACAAACGTCCGTTCGGGCGGCGGCGGGATGAAGGTCTTCGGTGTCGGCGGCTCGGGTTGCGCCACTTCGGCGGGCGCCGGCTCGAACAGCGACGGCTTCACCGGCATCGGCCGGATCGAGACCTCCTCGATGGTGGTCGACGCCATCAGCGCGGCAGCAACCGCGGCATGGGCGGCGGCTTCGACCGCCGCGGCACCGGCGACAGCCGGTGCGGGCGCCACGGCCGCGGCCGGAGTGCGCTCGATACGCTCGGCTATCCGCCTACTGTCGCTGCGCATCTTGCTGGCGAGTTCCTTGAGGGCGGTTTCGGCGGGCTGCGCCTGACGCTGCAGCCCGGCGTGGTCGATGCCGGTCGCTACCACCGAAACGCGGATGATGCCTTCCAGGGTTTCGTCGAAAGTGGCGCCGACGATGATGTTGGCGTCCTGGTCGACCTCCTCGCGGATGCGGGTGGCGGCCTCGTCCACTTCGTACAGCGTGAGGTCCTTGCCGCCGGTGATCGAGATCAGCAGACCGCGGGCACCCTTCATGGAAGCGTCGTCGATCAACGGATTGGCGATCGCCGCTTCGGCGGCGGTCAGCGCGCGTTTCTCGCCGGTGGCCTCGCCGGTACCCATCATCGCCTTGCCCATCTCCTTCATCACCGCGCGTACGTCGGCGAAGTCGAGATTGATCAGGCCTTCCTTGACCATCAGGTCGGTGATGCAGGCGACGCCCGAATAGAGCACCTGGTCGGCCATGGCGAAGGCGTCGGCGAAAGTGGTCTTCTCGTTGGCGACCCGGAACAGGTTCTGGTTCGGAATGATCAGCAGCGTATCGACCACTTTTTGCAGTTCGACAATGCCGGCTTCCGCGAATCGCATGCGGCGCTGACCTTCGAAGTGGAACGGCTTGGTGACCACGCCGACCGTGAGGATGCCGAGCTCGCGCGCGATTTTGGCGACGACGGGAGCCGCGCCGGTGCCGGTGCCACCGCCCATGCCGGCGGTGACGAACACCATGTGCGCGCCGGACAGATGATCGCGGATCTCGTCGATCACCTCCTCCGCAGCGGCGCGGCCGACTTCCGGCTGCGAGCCCGCGCCGAGACCTTCGGTCACCTGCGTGCCCATCTGGATGATGCGCTCGGCTTTCGACAGCGTGAGCGCCTGCGCGTCGGTATTGGCGACGACGAAGTCGACGCCTTGCAGACCGGCCGCGATCATATTGTTGACCGCGTTACCGCCGGCGCCGCCGACGCCGAACACGGTAATCCGCGGTTTCATCTCGCGAATATCGGGAATTGTCAGGTTGATCGTCATGTTTGCCTCATTTGTGCACGGGCAGCAGGCCGAGCATCGCGCCCGCACGCCGTCGAAGGGGACCGGGCCGCCGCCGATCCCTTCGTGGTTCCGTTGTTGTGGGTCAGAAGCTTTCGCGCAGCCATCGTCCGACCCGTGCCATGTAACCGCCCGTTCCTGTCATCAATTGCCGCGTTCGCCGCGGTTCGAAGTGTTCAAGATGTGCCGCCTGCGGATAGACCAGCAGCCCGGCCGCGACCGCGAAGGCCGGGCCCTTTGGCCGCTTCCGGCAAGCCCGCCAAACCGAGCGGACGTCCGATGCGCACCGGCCGGCGCAAGATTCGCCCGGCGAGATCGGCCATGCCGGCAAGCTGGCTGGCGCCGCCGGTGAGCACGACGCGCCCGCGCGGTTCGGCCGCAAACGGCGAAGCCTTGAGCCGGTCGCGCACCATTTCCAGGATTTCCTCGACCCGCGGCTTGATGATCCGGGCCACGGCCGCGCGCGACACGAATTGCGGTGGCTCACGCTCGTCATCCCCGACCGGAGGCACCGTGATCATGTCGCGTTCGTCCGAACCACCCGTCAAAACACTGCCATAAATCGCCTTGATTCGCTCAGCATCCGCAATCCGCGTATTCAGTCCGCGGGCGAGATCCATGGTGACGTGGTGGCCGCCGAGCGCAAAACCGTCCGCATGGACGAATTTCCCACCGGAAAATATTGCCAGAGTGGTGGTTCCGGCGCCCAGATCAATGGTGGCGGCGCCGAGGTCGGCTTCGTCGTCTGCGAGCACGGCCAAGCCGGCCACGTAAGGGGATGCGACCATCGCCTCGACCGCGAGATGGCTGCGCTCGACCGCCAGCATCAGGTTGCGCACGACTGCCGCGTCGCTGGTGACCATGTGCATGTCGACGCCGAAGCGCTGGCCGAGCATGCCGCGCGGTTCGCGAATGCCGGTGACGGCATCCAGCGTGTAACCGATAGGAAGCGAATGCAGCACGACGCGCCCGTCGCGCACCGAATGGCGGCTGGCCGCCGCCAGCACACGGCCGATGTCGCCATCGCTCACCGCGCCGCCGGAAAGTTCCACATCGGCGACAAAACGCTCGCTGCCGAGACGCCCGCCGGACAGCGAAACCACGACGGACTCGAGCTGCACCCCCGCTTTGCTTTCGGCGATATCGAGGGCCTGGCGCACCATTTCCTCGACCTCGATCAGATCGACCACACCGCCGGCCTTCATGCCGCTGGCGGCGGTATGGGCGAAGCCGAGCACCTGCACGCCGTGGCTGCGCCGGCGCAGCACGTCCTGCGGCGCATGCGGCGCAAGCCGTGCGATCATGCAGGCGATTTTGCTGGTGCCGATATCGAGACCGGCGACCACGGCGGTGCGCCGCGGCGAAACCGGCTTCATCTTGGGCGTGAGGCCAAAGCGCAGCACGTTGCTCATTCCTCACCCTCTGACGTCATGCCCCTCATCCCGCTCGTCCCCGCGAAAGCGGGGACCCAGAGCGCAACATGGAGGCGTCCCCGATCGGGGCCCTGGATTCCCGCTTGCGCGGGAATGAGCGGTTCAGGCATCATGCTTCGCCGCCCTTTTTCTTCGCCTTGTTCTTCTCGGCCGCCTTGAGCGCCTCCTCGCGCGCCGCCGCGGCGGCGTCGGACTGCCGCACGGTAACGCGGTCGGGAAGCCGCAGGTCGACCTTCACGATGTCGCGCGACAGCAACTTCTTGTCGCGATCGAGATCGACCAGCAGCGCGAGTGCGTGCGCCGGCGCGCGCTCGGGCAGCAACACTTCAAGCCCGCTTTTTAGCTGCAGATTCCAGCGTCGCTGGGCGACCAGAACCGACGCGTCGACCGACTTGGCGATCGTCGGAAAGCGCTTGAGCAGGTCGAGAATTTCCTGCGCCTGCATATTCGGCGCCGTCGCCGACCAGCAGCGGCAGCGACGCAAAGCGTTCCGGCACATAAGTTTCCAGCACCGTGCCGTCGGCGGCGATCAGATTGACGCGGCCGTCCTTCTGCCAGAGCGCGAAGGCCTTGCGCTCCGTAATCTCGATCCGCAGACGGTCGGGATAAAGCTTGAGCACGGCGGCTTGCGCGATCCAGGGATTGGCCAGCAGCCGGTGGCGGGTCTGCGCGGCGTCGAGGAACAGCAGCGAGGAACGGCCGGTGACGCCGGCGAGGCTGAGGATGTCTTCGCGGCTGACTTCATGCTCGCCGGCGAGCGCGATCTTGGCAATGCGGAAGCCCATGCTGTTGGCCGCCGCATCGCAGATGTCCTGGATCTCGGCGGCGATCATCGGGCCGTGGCCGCCTTTAACGACGCCGTAGCAGGTCGAGGCGAGCAGCAACAGAGCGGCGGCGCTGGCGCCGGCGCCGCGCGGCACGTTCAAGTCGAACAATGCGCCGCCCCAGCGATGCACAACCTGCATCAGCGCCGAATCCGATGACGATGACCCATGCACGCGCAGCCGCGGAGCAGCCTTGGCGCGTCGTGTCAGCATCAACTTCAGCGATTGAACGAGGTGTCCTCGAACATCCATCGCGACCGGCTCTTCAACGTTGGCCCATCATGGGCGGCAAACTCCGGCACGAGCGAGATTTCGGTCATGCCCCGATTTGGTCTCAGGCGACGCACACACTCGCACGCGGGAATTCGTGACCGGGCGTTAAGAACCGCGGCCGATGCCTAGTCTTGGGGCTGTTTGGTAAACGATTAGTAAAAGTTTACGAATTATGATCGGGGAGTCTTAACTTCGGCCGGGTGTGACAAAATCAGCGCTTTCCGCCGCCGCTCACCGCTCCAGCGAGGCGTCCTCGATCATCCAGCGCACCAGGCCGTCGAAGCCGATGCCGGCATGGACGGCAAGCTCGGGCACCAGCGACACTTCGGACATGCCGGGCTGGGTGTTCACTTCCAGGCAGGCCAGTCCCTCGACCCCAGCGCGGGTATCGTCGTAACGGAAGTCGGCGCGGGAAATACCGCGGCAGCCGAGCGCGCGGTGGGCCAGGAGCGACAGCCGGCGCACCTCCTCGTAGACCGCCGGCGCGATCGGCGCCGGCAGTAGATGTTTCGACCCGCCTGGCGCGTATTTCGCTTCGTAATCGTAAAATTTTGTGTTGGCGACGATCTCGATAACGCCGAGCGCCTTGTCGCCCATCACCGCGCAGGTCAATTCCTTGCCGGGGATATAGGGCTCGACCAGCACCGTCTCGCCGAAGCTCCAGTCGGTGCGGTTCAGTTCCTGCGGCGGATGCTTGTGGTCCTCGCGCACGATGAACACGCCGACGCTGGAGCCTTCCGCCACCGGCTTGATCACGTAAGGCGGCGGCAGCAGGTGCTTCTTGGCGGCTTCGGCGCGCGAGGCGACCAGCCCGCCCGGCACCGGCACGCCGGCAGCCTTGAGCACGGTCTTGGCGATGTCCTTTTGCATGGCCAGCGCGGACGCCAGCACGCCGGAATGGCTGTAGGGGATGCCGAGGATTTCCAACAGGCCTTGCAGCGTGCCGTCCTCGCCGGGCCGGCCGTGCAGCAGATTGAGCGCGACGTCGGGCTTGAGCGCGCGTAAGTCCGCCGCCACCTCGCGGGTCACGTCGAGCCGGCTGACGCGGTAACCGGCGCGTTCAGCGGCGGCGGCGCAGGCCGCCCCAGACCACAGCGAGACCTCGCGCTCGGCCGACCAGCCGCCCATCAGAACTGCAACGTGCTTGCTCATGCGCTAACCACTAACCCCAATTCTCTTAATTTCCCACTCCAGCTCGACGCCGGATTTCTCCTTCACGCGCGCGCGCACGGTTTCGCCCAGCGTCTCGATATCGCTGGCCGTGCAGCCGTCGAGGCTGATCGAGAAAATTGCTGTGCAGCGGCGAGACCTGCGCCTGCCCGACCTTCAGCCCGCGGCAGCCGGCCTCGTCCACCAGCTTCCAGGCGCTCTGGCCCGGCGGATTCTTGAAGGTGGAGCCGCCGGTGCGATTGCGCGGCTGGCTCGCCTCGCGTTTCGATTTGATCTCGGCCATCTCGGCGGCGATCGCATCCGCATCGCCGGCGCGGCCCTGGAACAGCGCCGCGGTGAAGATGACGTCGCCGGGCACGCCGCAATGGCGATAGGAGAAACCCATCTCGGCATTGCTGTAGCTGTGCATATCGCCACGCCGGTCGACGCCGCGCGCCTCGACCAGCACGTCTTTCGTTTCGCCGCCATAGGCGCCGGCGTTCATGCGCAGCGCGCCGCCGATCGAGCCGGGAATGCCGCTGAAGAACGCCAGCCCGGCGATGCTGGCGGCCTGCGCCGCGCGGGCGACCATGACATCAAGCATGGCGGCGCCGGCGGCGACGCGATGGCCGTCTTCGATCCTGGTTTCGTTGAAGCCGCGGCCGAGCCGGATCACCACGCCCGGCACGCCGCCGTCGCGCACGATCAGGTTGGAGCCGGCACCGATCACCGTGACGGCAATCTCGGCCGGCAGGTTGCGCAGAAAATACGCCAGATCGTTTTCATCCTGCGGCATGAAGAACGCCTGCGCCGGGCCGCCGACGCGGAACCAGGTGAATTCGCCGAGCGGCTGGTTCGCCAACAATCGCCCGCGCAGCTGCGGCAGGTTGGCTTTCAACTCCGGAGTGATATCCGGAAAGCTCATAGCGCCTTCAACTCGCCCGGCAGCGCGTAGGCCCATTGCGTGATCGAGCCGGCGCCGAGGCAGACGACGTAATCGCCGGGCTTGGCCAGGCTCTTGACGATTGCCGGCGAGTTTTTCCGGCCCGTCGAGCGGGATCACATTGCGGTGGCCGCGCGCGCGCACCGCCTCGACCAGATGGTCGCGGTCGGCGCCTTCGATCGGCGCCTCGCCGGCCGGATAGACATTGGCGACGATCACCGCGTCGGCGTCGTTGAAGCAGGTGGAGAAAGGCTCGAACAAGGTCTTGAGCCGCGTATAACGATGCGGCTGCACCACGGCGATCACCTGCCCCTTGGCCACTTCGCGCGCGGCTTTCAACACCGCGGCGATCTCGACCGGGTGGTGGCCGTAGTCGTCGATGATCACCGCACCGTTCCATTCGCCGACGCGCGTGAAGCGCCGCTTGACGCCGCCGAACTTGGCGAGCGCCGAGCGGATCGTTTCGTCGGCAATCTTTAGCTCCGACGCGACCGCGATCGCCGACGTTGCGTTGAGCGCATTGTGCCGCCCCGGCATCGGCAGTTCGAGCTTGCGGATGGCGTGGACTTCCTTGCCGTCGCGATCGCGGAACATCACCGAGAACTGCGACTTGCCGTTGGCGTGATCGAGATCGACGAGCCGCACATCGGCCTGCGGATTTTCTCCGTAGGTGATGATGCGGCGGTCGACGACGCGGCCGGCGAGCCGCTGCACGATCGGATGGTCGGTGCACATCACGACGAAGCCGTAGAACGGCACGTTCTCCATGAAGGCGACGAAGGCGTCCTGCACGTTCTGGAAAGTCTTGAAGTGGTCGAGGTGCTCGGCGTCGACATTGGTGACGATGGCGATGTCGGCCGGCAGCTTGAGGAAGGTGCCGTCGGATTCGTCGGCCTCCACCACCATCCAGTCGCCGGCCCCTAAGCCGCGCATTCGTGCCGTAGGCATTGATGATGCCGCCATTGATGACGGTCGGATCGAAGCCGCCGGCGTCGAGCAGCGTCGCCACCATCGACGTGGTCGTGGTCTTGCCGTGTGTGCCGGCGACGGCGACGCAGCTTTTCAGCCGCATCAGTTCGGCCAGCATTTCGGCGCGTCGCACCACCGGCAGACGCTTGGCGCGTGCGGCGATCAATTCCGGATTGTCCGGCTTGATGGCGGAGGAGACGACGACCACATCGGCGCCGTCGAGGTTATCAGCCTTATGGCCGATGGCGACCTTGATACCTTTGTCGCGCAGCCGCTTGACGTTGGCTGAATCGGAAACGTCGGACCCCGTGACGGTATAACCGAGATTGGCCAGCACCTCGGCAATACCGCTCATGCCGATGCCGCCGATGCCGACGAAATGCACCGGTCCGATGTCGCGCGGCAGTTTCATGCCTGGTCCCCCCAGTATCTCCTGCAACGGCTGGGCTTGTCCCGACCATCCGCGGCTTTTGTGCGGCATCGCTTAGAAGACGTAGATGCCCAGCACAAGCCTGCATCCAGGGCAATCAAAGGCCGGACCTTATTGGCCGTGACGCCGCGGAGTGTTGGCCCGCCGGACGGCTTTGGACGAAAGCCCCCTTTTTGTCCGAAACCAAAGCGTTTTGGAGCGGTTCTTCCGAAACAATGCCGGCCGCAGCGCGCGCGGTTATGCTGCCCGGCTGCGGTTGATATATCCTCAGACAGCCGGACAAGGCCGATGGCACGGTCACGCACAAAGAACAGCGGCAAGCGCAAAGTCCGCCCTACTCGCCGATTCAAAGTCGGCGACCATGTGGGCTGGAATTCGGAAGCCGGCCGCGTGCGCGGCACGATCGTGCGGGTGCATACGAAGGATTTGAACTACAAAGGCTACGTCCACCACGCCAGCGCCGATATGCCGCAATACGAAATCAAGAGCGACAAGACCGACCACGTTGCCTTGCACAAAGGATCGGCGCTCAGGCGCATCGGCTGAACGGTAAGACCCGCGCATGACGGCGCCGTTTTTCACCATCGGGCACTCCACCCGCAGCATCGAGGACTTCGTCGCGCTGTTGCGGCACGCCGAGGTGAGGCTGGTCGTCGATGTCCGCACGGTGCCGCGCTCGCGCACCAACCCGCAGTACAATCGCGACGTCCTTCCGCAGAGCCTGTCCGCGTTCCAGATCGGCTACGAGCACATCGCCGCGCTCGGGGGCTTGCGCGGGCACGAACGCGACGTGCCGGGCGCGGTGAACGCGTTCTGGCAGAACCGGAGCTTTCACAACTACGCCGACTACGCCATGAGCGACGGCTTTCGTGGCGGCTTAGCAAGACTGCGGGAGGTCGGACATGACGCGCCTTGCGCGATCATGTGCGCCGAGGCGGTCTGGTGGCAGTGCCATAGGCGCATCATTGCCGACTATCTGATCGCGGCGGGCGAGACGGTCTTCCACATTCTCGCCGGCAATCGCATCGAGCCCGCACACATGACGGAAGGCGCTAAACCGGGACCGCATGCGTCGCTGGTCTATCCGGGCCTGCTGTGACCGCCCGCCGGTTCAAATCCGCGCGATGCGCAGCACCACGTCCGCCAGCCGCTCGGCGGCGTCGAGCGTGCCGGCCGATTTGGCCGCCTGCGCCATGCGGGAAAGCCGCGCAGGGTCGCCGGCAAGGGCCGCAATTTCGGATGCAAGTCGCTCTGGCGTTAAATCACGCTGCTCGACCCGGATCGCTGCGCCCGCGTCCGCCAGTACGCCGGCATTGACGAATTGATCCTGATCCAAGGAATGCGGCAGCGGCACCAAGATGGCCGGCCGGCCGATGGCCGAGAGTTCGGCCACCGTCGAAGCGCCGGAGCGCGAAATCACCAGATGCGCCGCCGCCATCCGCGCCGGCAAATCGGTAAAGAACGGCGCGCATTCGGCGGAGACGCCCAGCCGGGCATAGATGCTGCGCACGGCCTCAAGATCCTCGGCACGCGCCTGCTGCACTAACTGCAAGCGCGCGCGCAGATCGGCGGCGAGCCGCTCGATCGCCGGCGGTACGATCTCGGCCATCACGCGTGCGCCTTGGCTGCCGCCGAACACCAGCAGGTTCAGTTTCTCGCCTGGCTGCGGCGCGGCATATTGCGACGCCGCGGCGGCGATCACGTCGCGTCGTACTGGATTGCCGGTAAAGGTGATCTTGTTTTGCAAGCGCGGATCGAGGCGGGCCAACGTGCGAAAGCCGGTGGCGATGGCGGTGACGCGCGAGGCCAGCAGCCGATTGGCGCGGCCCATGACGCCGTTCTGCTCGTGCAATACGGTCGGGATGCCGCGCAGCATCGCGGCTATCATGGGTGGCACGGTCGGATAGCCGCCAAAACCGACGACCACGGCGGGCCGTACGCGGCCGAGCAGCGACCAGGCTTTGGCGGTGCCGAGCATCAGCATCGCGGCGGTGCGCGCCAGCGCGATCGGATTGCGGCCGCGCACGGTCGCGCTCGGGATTAAGTGAACGGTGCGCGCCGGGAATTTGAAATGGGCCGCGCGCGTGTCGGTGGCGAGCTCGATCGCGGCGCCGCGCTTGATCAAGGCGTCAGCCAGCGCCTGCGCCGGAAACAGATGCCCACCGGTTCCGCCGGCGGCGAGGAGGACTTTTCTTTCTTTTCCCTCCCCTGCAAGGGGAGGGTCGGATCGCCGAAGGCGATCCGGGGTGGGGTCACTGTTCATCGCCATAGTCTAGCAGGACCCCCACCCGCCGCGCTGCGCGCGTATACCTCCCCCTTTCAGGGGGAGGTATAAGAAAGATCGCTCGCAAGGCCGGGCGTCGTCAGCATAGCCGTACGCGGCTGTTCGCGGGTGAGCGCCAGCAGCATGCCCATGGCGTAGGCGAGCGAGATCATCGAGGAACCGCCATAGGAGATGAACGGCAGCGTCATGCCCTTGGCCGGGATGAGGTGAAGGTTCACCGCCACGTTGATGGCCGACTGCATGCCGAACAAAATGGCCAAACCGGCGGCGGCGAAACGCGTGAAGGCGTCTTCGCTGCGCATGGCGCGCACCAGCGCGCGGATCACAATAAACGCATAAAGCGCGACCAGCGCCAGGCACAGCGCTACGCCGAATTCCTCCGCCGCCACCGCGAACACGAAGTCGGTGTGGCTCTCCGGCAGCAGCCGCTTGACCGTGCCTTCGCCGGGTCCTCTGCCGAACCAGCCGCCGCGCATGAAGCTTTCGGTGGCGATGTCGATATTGAAGGTGTCGCCCGAGGCCGGATTGAGGAATTTCTGGATGCGGCTCGCCACGTGCGGCACGGTGAAATAAGCGACGGTGAGGCCGAATGAGGCGATGCCGGCGATGCCGAACACCCAGATCAGCCGCATGCCGGCCATGAAGAACAGCGCGCTCCACACCAGCACGACCAGCATGGTCTGGCCGAAGTCCGGCTGGATTACCAGAAGCACGACCACCATCAGCAGCAGCAGCAGCGACAGCGCATTGGCCGGCATGTCGGGGCGCTTGGCCGATTCGCCGAACAGCCAGGCGACCAGGATGACGAAGGCCGGCTTGAGGAATTCCGAGGGCTGGATATTGACGCCGAAAATGATCAGCCAGCGCCGCGCGCCTTTAATTTCGGCGCCGAAATAGGGCGTCGCCGCCACCATGATCAGGCTGACCGCGAAGACCACCAGAGCCAGGCGGCGAATCTGCCGCGGATTGAGGAACGACACCGCCAGCAGGATGGCGACGGTCGGAATCAGATAGAGGATGTGCCGGTCGACGAAATAGAACGGGTCGAGCCCGAGCCGGGCGGCGACCGGCGGCGAGGCGGCAAGCGATAGCACCACGCCGGCCAGCATCAGCGCGCCGAAGGCGGCAAGCGTCAGCCGGTCGACCGTCCACCACCATTCGCCGAGCGGCGTGCGTTGCGTACGCGAAATCATGGCCCGTTCCCGGCGCCCAAGGTCGCCGAGCCGGGTTTACGAAGCATTAACGGTACGATTAAAGCGGTTGAATTCCCGGCACGGCCAACACCAGATCGCTGAATGCTCGGCCGCGCACCTCGAAGTTCCGGTACTGGTCGAACGAAGCGCAGGCCGGCGACAGCAGCACCACCGGCTCCTTGAATCCCGAGGCCGTCGCGTCGCGTGCGGCGAGCGGCACGGCGCGGTCGAGCGTCTCGACAATCTCGTAAGGCACCTTGCCGTCGAGCGTGGCGGCGAATTCCTTGGCTGCTTCGCCGATCAGATAGGCCTTAGCGATGCGCGGAAAGAACTCAGCGAGGCTCTCAATGCCACCGGTCTTCGGCTTGCCGCCGGCGATCCAGAAGATGTCGCCGAAGCTCGCCAGTGCCTTGGCGGCGGAATCCGCATTGGTTGCTTTCGAATCGTTGACGAACAGCACGTTGCCTTTGCGGCCGATCGGCTGCATGCGATGCGCAAGGCCGGGAAATGTTGCGAGCCCCTTTTTGATCGCCGGAAGAGCAAGCCCGAGCGCGCAACAGGTGGCGATCGCACACGCTGCATTCTGCGCATTGTGCGCGCCGCGCAACGAGCCGATGCCGGCGAGATCGGCCACCGGCTGCGCCCTGCCCGCTTCGGCGCGCATAATGCGGCTGCCCTCGGCGTAGTAGCCGTCGCGCAGCGCACCGAGCACCGACACACGCTCGACCGTCTTGCCAGATTGCGCGATCCGCTCCGCCGCCGCGCGGGTCCAGTCATCGTCGACGCCGATCACCGCGGTGCCGGCCTGCGCCACCAGCCGCTCCTTGATGGCGGCGTAGTTTTCGAGCGTGCCGTGGCGGTCGAGATGATCCTCGGTGACGTTGAGCAGGATGCCGACGCTGGGTTTCAACGACGGCGCGAGATCGATTTGATAAGACGACACCTCCAGCACATAGACGCGCTCCGGCGCGAAAGGCGCGAGCGCCAGCACCGGCACGCCGATATTGCCGCCCATCTGCGCGTCGCGGCCGGCGCTGCCGATCAGATGCGCGGTGAGCGCGGTCGTCGTCGACTTGCCGTTGGTGCCGGTGATGGCGACAACCGGGCAGTCGCGCCCCGATTTCTCGCGCTCGCGGCAGAACAATTCGATATCGCCGATCACTTCGACATTGGCTTTGCGCGCGAGTTCGACCGACCAATGCGGTTTCGGGTGCGTCAGCGGCACGCCGGGCGCCAGCACCAATGCGGCGATGCGCGACCAATCGAGATCGCGCAGATCCTGGGCGTTCAGCCCGGCGGCTTTAGCCTCGGCGACGCTCTTTACGTTGTCGTCGTAGACGACGACTTCGGCGCCCCCTTTGATCAGCGCCTGCGCCGACAGCAGGCCCGAACTGCCGAGGCCGAAGACGGCGACTGTCCTACCGGCGAAAACAGTGATCGGAATCATCGCAGCTTCAGCGTCGCCAGACCTGCGAGCGCCAGCACCACGGCGACGATCCAGAAGCGGATCACGATCTGCGGTTCGGTCCAGCCGAGCTGCTCGTAATGATGATGGATCGGCGCCATCTTGAACACGCGTTTGCCGGTGAGCTTGAACGACACCACCTGCACGATCACGGAGATCGCCTCAAGCACGAACAGGCCGCCGACGATGGCGAGCACGATCTCGTGCTTGATCGCCACCGCCACGGTGCCGAGCATGCCGCCGAGCGCCAGCGAGCCGGTGTCGCCCATGAAGATCGAGGCCGGCGGCGCGTTGAACCAGAGAAATCCGAGCGACGCGCCGATCACCGCGCCGCACACCACCGCCAGTTCGCCGGTGCCGGCGACGTAATGGATCTGCAGGTAGTCGGCGAACACCAGGTTGCCGGCGAGATACGAGATCAGCCCGAAGCTCGCCGCCGCGATCATCACCGGCACGATCGCCAGGCCGTCGAGCCCGTCGGTGAGGTTGACGGCGTTGCCGGCGCCGACGATGACGAAGGTGCCGAGCAGCACGAAGGCCCAGCCGAGGTTGATCACCAGTTCCTTGAAGAACGGAAACACCAGCGAGGTTGCGATCGGCCCTTTGCCGAGGTGCGACAGCGCGGTGACAGCGACCACCGCGATCACCGCTTCGGCCAGCAAGCGGGTACGGCCGGCAAAGCCGGCATGTGTCTGCTTGGTGACTTTCAGATAATCGTCATAAAAACCGATCAGCCCGAAGCTGAGCGTCACCCCGAGCACGATCCACACGTAAGGGCTGGTCGGGTTAGCCCACAGCAATGTCGAAACCAGCAAACCGGACAGGATCATCAGCCCGCCCATGGTCGGCGTGCCCACCTTGGTCAGCAGATGCGACTGCGGACCGTCGGAGCGGATCGGCTGGCCCTTGCCCTGTTTCAATCGCAACAAGTCGATGATCGGGCTGCCGAACAGAAACACGAACACCAAAGCGGTGACGATGGCGCCGCCGGTGCGGAACGTGATGTAGCGGAAGACGTTGAGGAACGAGACCTTGTCGGAAAATTCGGTCAGCCAATAAAACATGTTACGAAATCCTGCGGCTCTTCATTCCGGCGCGCGACCGCCGGTCAAGCGTTTTGCGCCGGCGCTTGCTCGAGCGCGGCCGGCCTGGCGAATTGCCGCTCCAGCGCCTTGACGATCGGCCCCATTTTCGAGCCCAGCGAACCTTTCACCATCACCGCATCGCCGGCGCGGATGGCGGCAAGCACGGCCGGCTCCAGCCCCGCCGCGGTCTCGGCATAGCCGCCCCGGCGGCTGGAGGGAAGGGCCTCCCACAACGCGCGCATCAGGGGCCCGCTGCAAAACACCAGATCAATGGCGGCCGCTTCGAGCGATTCGGCCAAAGCGCGGTGCAGCGCCGGGCCTTGTCCGCCCAGTTCCAGCATGTCGCCCAAGACGGCGATGCGGCGGCCCTGGCCGCCGACCGGGGCCTGGCCGAGCAGCGCGATGGCCGCCGCCATCGAGGCCGGGTTGGCGTTGTAGCTTTCGTCGATCAACAGCGCGCTGCCGCCCGGCACCCGTAAACTGGCGCGCACGCCGCGTCCGGCGGCGGGTTTGAGATGGTTGAGCGCGAGCGCGGCCAGCGCCAGATCGGCACCCACCAGCGAAGCGGCCGCCAGCACGGCGAGCGAATTGAGCACCAGATGCTTGCCGGGGGCACCGAGCTTGTAGGTGACCGGCTGGCCAAGGATGCGTGCTTCGACGGTCGAGGATTCGGCCTGCAGCGAATGCCGCACCAGCCGGGCATCTGCCTTAGGATGGACGCCGAACGACATGATGCGCGCAGCGCCCGCCGCCGCCGCGGCCTTGGCCAGCTGCATGAATTGGCGATTGTCGCGGTTGATGACGGCAACGCCACCCAATTCGAGACCAAGGAAAATTTCCGCCTTGGCGTCGGCGATTTTCTTCAGCGAGCCGAAATATTCCAGATGCACAGGCGCGATCGACGTAACAATCGCCACGTGCGGGCGCGCCAGTTTGGTCAGCGGCGTGATCTCGCCGGCATGGTTCATGCCGATCTCGAACACCGCGTATTTGGCGCTCGCCGGACATCGGGCCAGAGACAGCGGTACGCCCCAATGATTGTTGTAGGAAGCGGCCGACGCGTGTGTCTCGCCGTCGGCGGCGAGCGCCAGCAAAAGCGCCTCCTTGGTTGAGGTCTTGCCGACCGAGCCGGTGACCGCAATCACCTTGGCGTGCGAGCGGGCGCGCGCGGCGCGCGCCAGGTCGGTTAAAGCGCCGAGCACGTCCGCAACGATCAATAGCGGTGCATCGGCGGCAAAGCGACCGCGTTTGTCGTGCGCGACGACGGCGAGCCCGGCGCCGGCCTTGAGCGCGCCTTCGACAAAGTCATGGCCGTCGCGGTTGTCACCGGTGATGGCGAAGAACGCGTCACCCTTGCCCAATGTGCGGCTGTCGATCGACAGACCGGGCACGTCGGCGGGCAGCGCGCCGGATTTTTCCGCACGCATCGCGGCGGCCATGGCGTCGAGGGCCCAGAGCGCGGTCATGCCACTTTTTCCTTCAATGCCGCGGCGACCGCATCGTGATCGGAAAATTCCAAAATCTTGTCGCCGACAATCTGACCGGTCTCATGGCCCTTGCCGGCGATCAGCAACACGTCGCCTTTCTGCAGCGCGGCGATGCCGGCGCGGATCGCTTGCGTGCGGTCGCCGATCTCGGCCGCGCCGGGGGCGGCGGCGAGAATGGCGGCGCGGATTGCCGCCGGCTGCTCGCTACGCGGATTGTCGTCAGTGACAATGACGCGGTCGGCATTCTGCGAGGCGATGCGGCCCATGATCGGGCGTTTGCCGGCGTCGCGGTCGCCGCCGGCGCCGAACACCACCGCCAGCTTGCCTTTGGCGTAAGGACGAAGCGCTTCGAGCGCTTTGGCCAGCGCGTCGGGCTTGTGCGCGTAATCGATGAAGATCGGCGCGCCGTTTTTGGTACCGGCAAGCTCCAGCCGCCCCTTGGCGCCGGTGAGATGCTCCAACGCGGCGAACACACGCGCCGGCTCCGCGCCGGTCGCGATGGCGAGACCGGCGGCCACCGCCGCGTTTTGCACTTGGAAGGCGCCGACCAGCGGCAGCCTCACTTTATAAGTCTTGCCGCCGAATACGATGTCGACGACCTGCGCGAAACCGTCGATGACGCCGCCGGCCAGCTTGATGTCGTCGCCATGCACGCCGGCCGTCATGATCTTGAGACCGTGCTTCTTCGCCGCCTCGATCACCTGCCCGGCGTAACAATCGTCGACATCGATCACCGCCGTGCCGTTCGGCGCGACCAGGTCGGTGAACAGCCGCAGCTTGGCGGCAAGATAATCTTCAATGGTTTGATGATAGTCGAGATGATCGCGCGAGAGGTTAGTGAAGGCTCCGGCTGCGATGCGCACGCCGTCGAGACGGTGCTGGTCGAGCCCATGCGAGGACGCTTCCAACGCCAGATGCGTGACGCCCTCAGCCGTCAACGAATCGAGCGTGCGGTGCAGTTCGACCGGATCGGGCGTGGTGAGCGAGCCGTAAGTTTCGCCCTTAGGCGAGACCACGCCGATGGTGCCAATGCTGGCGGCTTGCCATCCGAGCGCGCTCCAGATTTGCCGTGTGAAGACGGCAACCGACGTTTTGCCGCTGGTGCCGGTGACAGCGGCGATTGTTGCGGGCTGGCGCGGGAAAAAACCCGCCGCCGCCAAAGCGAGCGCGCGCCTCGCATTGGCGACCTGCACGAAGGCGACATTGTCCGGAAGCCCGTCCGGACGTTGCTCGGCGGCGACCGCCACCGCGCCCGCCGCAACCGCAGCCCGAGCGAAGTGCGCGCCGTCGGCTTTGGCCCCGGCGATAGCGAAGAACAAAAAGCCCGGTTTGACCTTGCGGCTGTCGGCGGCAACGCCGGCGAGTTCGAGCGCCGCGAAACGCGGCTCGAAGCGGGCATCGTCCAGCGGCAAATCGGCGAGCTTCATCGACGTGTTTCTAGACGCACGTTGAATTGGAAGCGAGGCGGAATTTCGGCCGCCCGCATGCGACAAGCACTTACTGGCTCGCGGTCGCCTTGGCCAGGATCAATTGGTCGGCCTTGGGCAGGTCGAAGCGCGGTTCGAGATCGAGCAACGGCGCGATCCGCGCGATCACCTTGGCCGCGGTCGGCGCCGCATTCCAGCCGGCGGTGGCAAAGCCATGGGTTTCCGGCGTCGGCTGCGGCTCGTCGAGCATGATCATCATCAGGTATTTCGGCTTGTCGGCGGGCAGCACCGCCATGAAGTCGGTCAGCAGCTTGTGCTTCGCATAGCGGCCGTTGACGACCTTTTCGGCAGTGCCGGTCTTGCCGCCAATATAGTAGCCGCCGACATTGGCCTTGGTGGCGGTGCCCTTCTCGGCATTGAGCCGCATCAGATAGCGCATGTCGCGGCTGGTCTCGGGCTTGATCACCTGCTTGGCCAAGGCTTTCGCCTCGCTCTCGCTGCGCTTGAGGAAAGTCGGCGGAATGAGCAGCCCGCCGTTGAGACAGGCCGCGATCCCCATCACCGCCTGCAGCGGCGCCACCGACAGGCCGTGGCCGAAGGCGATGGTCACGGTATTGAGTTCGCCCCAATGCTTGGGAACGATCGGCTCGGCGCTCTCCGGCAATTCGGTGTGCAGCCGGTCGAGTTGGCCCATCTTGCGCAGGAACGCCTGATGGCCCTGGACGCCGACGGCGAGCGCCATGCGCGCGGCGCCGATGTTCGACGAGTAAGTGAAAATCTCCGGCACCGACAGCGCGCGGTGCATCGGCTCGTAGTCGTGGATGGCAAAGCGGCCGTATTGCAGCGGGTGACTGGCGTCGAACATCGACGACAACGTCGCCTTGCCCGAATCGAGCGCCATCGCCACGGTGAGCACCTTGAAGGTCGAGCCCATCTCGTAGACGCCGGTGGTGAGGCGGTTGATGCGCGTCGGGTCGTTCGCCTCGCGCGGATTGTTCGGGTCGTAGTCGGGCTCCGACACCATGGCGACGACTTCGCCGGTATTGACGTTGAGCACAACGCCGGACGCCGCCTTGGCCTTGAACTTCTTGCGCGCGGCGACGAGCTCGTCGCGCAGCGCAAACTGCACGCGCAGATCGAGCGCAAGATTGACCGGCTTCTGCAGCCGATCGGTGGCGAGGCCCGCCATGTGCAGCGCGGCGAGCCCCTGCCCGTCCAGCCACTTCTCGATGCCGGCGATGCCCTGGTTGTCGATATTGACGTGGCCGATCTCGTGCGAAACCACCGGACCGTTCGGATAGACGCGCTTGTTCTCGATGAGAAAGCCGACGCCGGGGATGCCGAGCCGGTGGATCTCCAATTGCTGCTTCGGCGTGATTTCGCGCTTGAGCCAGACGAAGCCCTTCTTCGACGACAGACGTTCGCGTACTTCCTTGGCGTCGAGATCGGGCAGCGCCGCGGTGAGCAGTTCTCCCGCCTCGTCGGCGTCGACGAGCTTGCGCGGTTCGGCAAAGAGCGACGGCGCCTTGACGTCGGTCGCCAGGATCGCCCCGTTGCGATCGAGGATATCGGGACGCGCGGTCGCGAGCGCGTCCGCTCCGACGCTGCGCCGCGCGCCATGGCCATCGGCCTGCTCGGCGAACATGACAAGGCGCAGTCCGATGACGCCGTAGATACAGACGAAGGCGACAATGGCGAGACCGAGCCGCGCCTTGGCCTTGACGTTGCGGTCGACGTCGCGGCCATAGAGAAACGAACGCAGGAAACGCTGCCAGCGGGTTTCCGGTAATCTGTGGCGTGCGCTCATCGTTTCACCGCCGCGCCGGCACGCTGCCGGTGATGCCGGACGCCGCCGGTGTCAGCATGGCGCCGATCGGATCGCTGTTCGGCGCAGCGGCCGGCGGCCGTTCCGGCAGCTTGTCGAGACTGTCGAACTGCGTGGGCAGCATCGGCTGCAGCGCCAAATGGCGGTCGGCCAGGCCCTGGATGCGGCCGGGGGTATCGAGCTTCGCCCATTCGGCGCGCAGCGCCGCGATGGCGTCGCGCTCGCGGCGCAATTGGCCGGCGGCCTTGGCAACGCGTTCGGCCTGCAAGGTGGAATCGAACTTGATCTTGTAGACGAAGGACGCCGCCAGGATCAGGGCTCCGATGACGAAGATATTCAAGAGGCGCATAGCTCACCGCCCCTTCAGCACGTCGGCCAGCGTGGGCAGGCGCGGCAGCAGATCGGAAGCGTCATCGCTACGCGCGGGCGCCGGCTGCCGCTCGGCGGCGCGCAGCTTGGCCGAGCGGGCGCGCGGATTGCGGACAATCTCGTCTTCGTCGGCAACGACCGGCCGCTTGGTCAGCGCGCGGAAGGTCGGCGCCTCCCGCTTGAGTTCGGGCGCATGACGCGAGCCGGCGCGCGCTTCGCCGCGGCCGGCCAGGAACGATTTCACGATCCGGTCCTCGAGCGAATGAAACGAGATAGCCACCAGGCGGCCATGCGGCTTGAGGATGCGCTCGGCGGCATGCAACGCCGCGACCAGCTCGCCCAACTCGTCGTTGACGAAGATGCGCAGCGCTTGAAACGTGCGCGTGGCCGGGTGGATGTCGCCCGGGCGCGACCGCACCACCGAGGAAACGATATCGGCCAACGCCCGGGTGGTCGTGATCGGCGCGGCGCGGCGTGCTTTCACGATGGCGCGCGCCACACCACGCGAATGGCGCTCCTCGCCCAGAATGAAAATGATATTGGCGAGGTCGCGCTCGCCCGCCGCGTTGACGACGTCGGCCGCGCTCGCGCCCGTTCCCGACATGCGCATGTCGAGCGGCCCGTCGAGGCGGAAAGAGAACCCGCGCTCCGCGGTATCGAGCTGCATGGAGGAGACGCCGAGGTCGAGCACAACGCCGTCGACTTCCGCGAAACCGGCGTCGTGCGCGGCGTTGTCGAGATTGGAGAAGCGTTCTTCGATCAATGTGAGCCGGCCGCCCGTCGCCTGCACCAGGTCCGCGCCCAAGGCGATGGCGCTCTGGTCGCGGTCGATACCGATCACCTTGCAATCGGCCGCGGCCAGGATGGCGCGCGTATAGCCGCCGGCGCCGAAGGTTCCGTCGATATAGACGCCGCCATCGCGAATATTGAGGAACTCGACCGCTGGCCGGCCGAGCACGGGGATATGGAGGGCTGATCCGCCAACGACAGCCGCAAAGCCGCCGCCGCCCGCCGTCATTCGCCCGCTCCGAGCGCGTTGCGCGCCGACGGCCGAGACCCGAGGCCGGCCTGAAGCGAACAAGTGTCCGCCCCACGGATTGCCGTACCGCCCCGGAACATTGAGCGGTCCGTCATCCCCGATGAGAAATCGTCGAGTTTCATGAGATATAATGGACATTAATGGATAGACCCTGCCCGGCACCCTCCATTCGGGCGCCGGCGCATCGCTCCGTTTGGGCCCGATTAACAGCCTTTAAGCTTAAGGATTTGTTGCCGCCGGGCGTCTTTCTGGGTGCCGGAAATGGGGCCGACGCCGCTTGGGCAATTTAGACCTTAGTGCGGCGGGCCAAGCGTGCGCCCATATTGCTTTTTTTCCGGCGCGCGTTGAAAGATGCCCCTTCCCGCGCCATGCGCATTCAATATGGGTCCGGCTGATGTCGGCGTTCCCGCCGGATTCCTTCATTGCCGCCGATGTGGTGCCCTCGCCCAACCAGGACGAGCGCAAGCAGGGGCGCACGCCCGATATGATCCTGCTGCATTACACCGGGATGCAGAGCGGCGAAGCGGCGCTGCGCTGGCTGTGCTCGCCGGACAGCAAAGTGTCGGCTCACTACGTCGTGTTCGAGGACGGCCACATCATCCAATGCGTGCCGGAGGGCTTTCGCGCCTGGCACGCCGGCGTGTCGTCCTGGGCCGGCGAGACCGACATCAATTCCTGCTCGATCGGCATCGAAATCGTCAATCCGGGGCACGAGTTCGGCTATCCCGACTTTCCGCTGCGCCAGATCGCGGCGGTGATATCACTCTGCAAGACGATCATCACCCGGCGCGGACCGATCAGCGCCGACCGCATCCTGGCGCATTCCGACGTGGCGCCGGCGCGCAAACAGGATCCGGGCGAGAAATTTCCCTGGGGCCTGCTTAGCGAATCCGGCATCGGGCATTGGGTGCGCCCGGCTCCGGTCAATCTCGACGGCCCGTCGCTGCAGCCGGGCGCGCAAGGCGACGTGGTGATACGGCTGCAACGCGCGCTGCGCGCTTACGGCTACGGCATCGAAGAAACCGGCGTCTACGACGAGGCCACGCTCCAGGTTCTCACCGCCTTCCAGCGCCATTTCCGTCAGGCCCGGGTCGACGGCATCGCCGATTCCTCGACGCTGCTCACGTTGCGCGCGCTGTTGGAGACGCGGCCGGCGCCGATCGCCTAGGGCGTGGATTTATAAAACGGCGAGCCATTGGGTGCACCTTCCGACGCGTGCTCTTGGGCAAGAGCGGAAAATGGCGCTATCCTTCCATCACCCGCCGAGAGCAATTGCGACGCCGGTCAAGGCGGCGCCGATGAACACCATGACTAAGCCCGCCCGTAACGGCTTGAGCCCGGTACAGCGGCCGAACGCATAGCCGCAGACAAACAGCATCGCGATGGCGATGACGTTGGAAATGCGCAACGCCAGCCGGGCATCGCTGGTGAACAGGAAAGGAATGACCACCGGAATCGTCGAGAAGAAAACCCACAGGCAGACGCCGGCTGCGCCATACCAGTCTTCGGCCGCAAATCCCGGGCGTTTCGGCGGCTCGGACAGTTAGCTAAGTTTGCGCGCGATTAAATCGAGGTCCTCTGGCGAGAGCGATGCCGTGATCGGCTCGGGCAAGGCGTCGGCGATGGCGCGTTGCGCTGCGGCCGGCTCCACCGCCTGCTTGACCGTCCGCACCGTCATGAGGTTGCGCCCGCGATCTTCTAGACGCCCGAGCAAATATAAGCCACCGTCGATGATCCCCCAGGCCAGATTGCATCCAAGCGCACCGAAGATCATGGTCTTGATCTCGGGTTTGCCAGCGCTGACCACGCTCAACGTGCCGGTGGCCGTCAACACCATGATGAGGCCGAACGCTTGGCTTGCTGTTTTCGCTGAAGACGCATCGCGAGCTCTTCGCAGGCGCAGATCATGGCGAGTCCGGCGAGGAATGGCCGCTCGGCCTGTCGCTTGCCACGCTCGCCGCCGTCACCGTACTGGTGGCGTTGGTGAGCGAGGTGTTCGTCGAGTCGGTGCAGCAGGCTGGAACGGCGCTGAGGCTGTCGCCAGCCTTTGTCGGCTTCGTCATCGTGGCGCTGGTCGGTGCCGCCGCGGAAATGGCTGCCGCGTTCTCAGCCGCGCGCAAGAACAGGCTGGACCTGAGCGTCGGCATCGCGCTCGGCAGCGCCGTGCAGATCGCGCTGTTCGTCGCGCCGGCCTTGGTGCTGGCCAGTTACCTGATCGGGCCTTCGCCGATGAGCCTCCAATTCTGGCCTGCTGCGGTCGCCATGATGCTGATAGCGGCCGTGACCGCGTCGCTGGTGAGCAATACGGGACGCTCGGCGTGGTTCATCGGCGCTCTTATCCTCGCCGTCTACGCGATTTTTGCCCTAACGCTGTATCTGCTGCCGCCTCAGGTGCAGTGAGGGCCTGTGCGGCCTATCGGGCGATGCGTTAACCGGTCCTCCGTCTTCACCCTGCCTTGGAGGGGGAGGGTTAACGGCGCTGCGCTTGACGCCCTGCCCCAACCTCTCCATGTCTATCCCGTCAGTCGGCCGGACGGCCGCCCCGCGCCAATGCCGAAAGGCGGCCGGGGAGGAAAGTCCGGGCTCCATGGACGAACGGTGCCGGATAACATCCGGCGGAGGCGAACCCTCACGGGCGAGACTTCAGGGACAGTGCCACAGAAAACAAACCGCCACGGCTGCGTAGTGTATTGGCCGCGGTAAGGGTGAAACGGTGCGGTAAGAGCGCACCGCGCTCCCGGCAACGGCAGCGGCACGGCAAACCCCACCGGGAGCAAGACCGAATAGGAACGACGTTGAGGCGCAAGCCTCGGGTCCGTCCGGGCCAGTCGTTCGGGTAGGTTGCATGATGCGCCGGGCAACCGACGTACCAGAGGAATGGCCGTCACGTTTGCTGGCGCTTGGCCAGCAGGCCTTACAGAACCCGGCTTATAGGCTGGCTGATACGTCAAACGGGGGCTCGGCGGAAAAAACCGCCGGGCCCCCGCCAATTTTTAAACTGGCGCAAGCGACCTAGCGCGCATCCAGCATGGTCGCCGGCAGCCAGAGCGCGCTGCCGGGGACGGCAGCGGCGCTGCGGCTTTAATCGAGTCAGCTATTTCTTATAAGCGGCGAGCACGGCCTGTCCGTCAGGCCCCGCCTTCTTCAGCCAATCGGCAGTGAGTTGGTCGCCGACTTTCTTGAGGCCGGCTTTCAGCGCCGGGCTCGGCGGCAGCACTTTCATGCCGTGCGCCTTGAGCTGATCGAGGTACCAGCCGCTCTTTTCCTCCCACATCTTCCAGCCGCGCGCTTCCGCCGTCGCCGCCGCCTTCAAGAGCGCAGCCTGCGTCGGCTTGTCGAGCGCGTCGAACGCTGCCTTGTTCACGAAGGTGATGTTCTTCGGGATCCAGGCCTGCGTGTCGTAGAAGTAGGTCATCGATTCCCAAGCCTTGCTGTCGTAGCCGGTCGCCGCCGAGGTGATGAACGAGTTGACGACGCCGGTCGCCAGCGCCTGCGCCAGTTCCGCCGCCTGCACGGTGACCACCTGCGCGCCGACCAGTTCGCCGATGCGCGCGGTGCCGACATTGTAGGCGCGCCACTTGAGGCCCTTCATGTCGTCGATCGTGTTGATCTCCTTCTTGGCGTAGATGCCCTGCGGCGCCCATGGCACCGCGAACAGCACCATCAGCCCCTGCGCGGCGAGTTTCTTCTCGATCGCCGGCTTCGAGGCGAGCCACAGCTTCATCGCTTCCGGATAGCTGGTGGCGAGGAAGGGAATGACGTCGACGCCGTAGATCGGGTCCTCGTTCTCGTGCAGCGAAATGAGCACCTCGCCGATCTGCGCCTGGCCGGTTTGCACCGCGCGCTTGATGTCGGGCGCCTTGAACAGCGAGGCGCCGGGATGGACGGTGATTTCGAGCTTGCCGTTGGTCGCGGCCGCGACGTCCTTGGCGAACATCGCCAGATTGACGCTGTGCGGATTGTCGGCCGGATAGGCGGCCGGCAAATTCCATTTGGTCTGCGCCGACGCAGGCGATGCGGCGAGCGCGGCGGCAAAGCCGGCCAGCAACAAAGTACGGAACGGTATGAGCATGGGACGCCTCTCGGTTCAATCGTTTGAACGTAAGCCTAGCAGGAAACGGGCCGACCTCAACTCGGCGGAAACGCCAGATGCGGCAGGACCAGGACGATCTGCGGAAACTCCGTGATGATGAACACGGCAACGAGCAGCAGGATGAAGAACGGAAATGCGGCGCGCGCGACGGTAAAAGTGTCGCGCCCGCTCATGTTCTGCAGCACGAAGAGGTTGAAGCCGACCGGCGGGGTGATCTGCGCCATCTCGACGTGGATCACCAGATAGACGCCAAACCAGATGAGGTCGAGGCCGGCCTGCTTGATCATCGGCAGCACCACAACCATGGTCAGCACGATCATGGAAATACCATCGATCAGGCAGCCGAGGATGATGTACATGATGGAGAGATACAGCGCGAGCATGCCGGGCGTCAGATGCTGTCCTTGCACCCACACCGCGAGCGCCGCCGGAATGCCGGTATAGGCCATGGCCGCGGTGGTGTAAGCGGCGCCGGCGAGGATGAACATGATCATGCAGGTGAGCCGCGTCGCGCTCATCACGCTTTCAAAGAAAGTCTTGCGGTTGAGCGTGCCGCTCCACCAGGCGAGCAGCAGCGCGCCGCTCACGCCCCAGGCCGCACATTCCGTCGCCGTCGCAAAACCGAGCACCAGCGAAAAGAACACGCCGAGAATCAGCAGCAGGCAGGGAATGAGCTTGGTCGATTCCGCGAGCTTCTTGCGGAACGGCATCGGCGGATCGCGCGGCGGGATCTTTTTCGGATTGAGCAGCGACCAGCCGATGATGTAGCCGGAGTAAAGCGCCATCACCAGAATGCCGGGTAGAAAACCGCCGAGAAAAACCTGCAGCACCGAGACGTTGGCGGTCACGGCATAGACCACCATCGGGATCGAGGGCGGGATCAACAGCCCGAGCGTGCCGGAACCGGCGAGCGACCCCAGACTAATGCCTTTGTCGTAGCCGCGCTTGTCCAGTTCGGGCAGCGCGATCTTGCCGATGGTCGCGCAGGTGGCGGCCGACGATCCGGATACCGCGGCAAAGATGCCGCAGCCGATCACGTTCACATGCACCAGGCGGCCGGGCAGCCATTGCAGCCAGGGCGACAGGCCGCGGAACATCTCCTCCGACAAACGCGTGCGGAACAGGATTTCGCCCATCCAGATGAACAGCGGCAGCGCGGCCAGCGTCCACGAGGCGCTCGCGCTCCACACCGTGGTCGCCAGCACCGCGCCAATCGGCACACTGGTCGTGAGCAGCATCGCGACAAATCCGATCAGCCCGAGGGCGACCGCGATCCAGACGCCGCTCGCCAGAATGACGACGAGCACACCGAGCAGTATCAGCGCGAGATTGACGAGGCCGATGTCGTGCATCAGCCGGCCCCGCCCGAAGCGATGCGCTCGACCAGTTCGTCGGGCGAGGACGGCGGCTCTTTTTCGTAGGTCGGCTTATTGCCCTTGAGGACATGAATCATCTCGTCCACCAGTGCGACGGCGAGAATGAGCAATCCGCCGCAGTAGCCGATCTGCGGGATCCACAACGGGATCGAAAGCACGCCTTGCGCCATGTCGTTGAAGCGCCAGGAATCGACCGTCATCGCCACGGCGTACCAGGTGAAATAGAGCGTGAAGGCGGTGGCGACCGTCAGCGCAAAGACTTCCACCGCCCAGCGCTTGCGCCCGCTCACATGCTCGATCAGCACGCCAACGCGGATGATCTCGCCGCGCTTGAAGGTGTGTGCGAGGCCGAGAAACGCCATCCCGCACATGCACCAGGAGGCGAAATCGTCGCCGGCCGGAATGTTCAGCCCGACCTGGCGGCCGAGCGACCCGAACATCATGATGCCGAAGATCAGCACCAGAAAAACGCCGGCGGCGTAGCCCGCAAAAAGATAAAGCCGGTCGAGAAAAATTCGGAGCATGCTCAGTCCCGGCCCATGATGGCGTCTGCGGAGGCCGGGAAGCAATAGACTTTTCGCGTGGCGCCGAATGATTTCGGCGGACGCGCTTCAGCGCGCCGGTTCGACGCCGTTGGCCTTGAGCGTCGCGGCGGCCGACGGCGCGGAAAGAAACGCTATCAGCGCTTTTGCGGTATCGGGCTGCGCGGTCGCCGCGCTCAAACCGGCGGCAAAGCCGATTTTGGTTTGCAAAGCCTCCGGAATTGGGCCCGCCACGTCGATGCCGGGCACGCCGATCATGCGCGTCGCCACCACCACGACGAGATCCGCTTCGCCGCGCGCCACCACCTCGACGCAGTCTTCGGCCGGCATCGGCCTGAGCTTGCCCTGCATCTCGCTTTTGATGCCCAGGCGATCGACGAGGCCGACGAAATACAACCCGCTGGCGCCGTGCGCCGGAAACGCAACCGCCTTGGCGGCGACGAGCGCGTGCTTGAAGCCGTCGACGCTGGCGACGTCGGGCTTGGCGGCGCCGGCGCGGATGCCGACGGCAAGACCCGACGTGCCGATGTCGACGTAGCTGTCGGCGACGACGTGATCCGACCTGATCAGCTGCTCGATCGTCGAAGGGTTGCCGACGGCGACGTCGAAGGCTTCGCCCGCCCGCCCGCGCCGGACCACTTCCGGGTTGACGTCGAGCTGCACGTAGACTGCGGTGCCGGTCGCGTGCGCGAACTGCATGCACAGTTCGCGCACCGCGGCGCGCGGCCCGTTGCCGCTCAGCACCTTGAGATCGGCCATCAGTGTTCGGCGACCGGCTGTGATGTTGCGCCGCCTTGATGACCTTGCCCCACTTGTCGATCTCGACGGCGATGAACTTGCCGTAGTCCTCCGGCGTGCCGCCGAGCGCGGCGCCGCCGATCTTGGCGAATTTGTCTTTGACATCCGGCGCGGCGAGAATGGCGTTGATCTCCTTGTTGAGCTTGGCGATGACGTCCTTCGGCGTGCCTTTGGGCGCGCCGATGCCGTGCCAGATGTTGGCTTCGAATCCGGGATAGGACTCGGCAACGGCGGGAACGTCCGGCAAGGCGTCCGACCGCTTGGCGCTCGACACCGCCAAAGCGCGCAATTTTCCGGACTTCACGAGCGCGATCGTGATCGGCATGGGACCGAAGAAGGCCTGAACCTGCCCGCTGAGCAGATCCGGCACCGGGCTCTGGCGATAGGGCACGTGCACCATATCGATGCCGGCCGTCAATTTCAGCAGTTCGCCGTTCATGTTCGGCGCGCTGCCGACGCCGAACGAGGCATAGTTGATCTTGCCCGGGTTGGCCTTGGCATAGGCGACGAATTCGGCAAGCGTCTTGGCCGGGACCGACGGATTGACCACCAATGTGTTGGGCGAGGTGAACGTGCTGATGACCGGCGCGATGTCCTTCTTAATATCGAACGACAGGTTTTGATAAAGCGTGGCATTGACCGCGTTGGTCACCGTCATCGCCAACAGCGTGTAGCCGTCGGGCGCGGCGCGGGCGACGATCTCGGCGGCAATATTGCTGCCGGCGCCGGGCTTGTTATCGACGAGAAATTCCTGCCCGAGCTTCTGCCCGAGCGGAGCGGCGATCAGGCGCATGTCGATGTCGGTTGCCGAGCCCGGAGGAAAGCCGACGACGATGCGCACCGGCCGCGACGGATAGGTGTCGGCGCGGGCGATGCGCGAGACAGCCGGCAGCGCGGCGGCGGCTGCGGCAAGTTGCAGGAAATGGCGGCGGCGCAGTTTCATAGAATTCCTCCCGATCGTCTTGTTGTTTTGATGGATCTCAGCGGCACCAAGTCTAGCAGGCTTGTTTTGACCGGGACAGACGGGGCGGTTGCGATTAGACTCTTCAATCCGCCTTTTTCATTTGGCTTTGGCGCCCGAGAACGCGATCACCTTGGCCCACTTCTCGGTTTCGCTGGCGATGAGCTTGCCGAAGTCGGCGGGCGAGCCCGGGGTGATGATGCCGCCAAGGTCTTTCAGCCGCGCGCTGATTTTCGGATCGGCGAGGCCGGCGTTGATCTCCTTGTTGAGCTTGTCGATGATCTCGGGCGGCGTGTTCTTCGGCGCGCCGATGCCGAACCACGAGGTCGCCTCGTAACCCGGCAGGAATTCGGCGACCGTCGGCAGATCGGGCAGCACGGCCGCGCGCGTCGCCGTGGTGACCGCCAGCGCACGCACTTTGCCGGAGCGGATGTGCTGCATCGAGGCGGGCGAGGTGTCGATCATGACCTGCACCTGTCCGCCGATCAAATCGGTCAGCGCCGGCGCCGCGCCGCGATAGGGCACTTGCACCATCTCGACCCCGGTCATCATCTTGAACAGTTCGGCGGAGACGTGCTGCGGGGTGCCGATGCCGGCCGAGGCGTAACTGATCTTGCCGGGATTGGCTTTGATATAGGCGACCAGCTCGGGAACCGTCTTCACCGGAACCGCCGGATTGACCTCCATCACCAGCGGCACGCGCATGATGCTGGCGACCGGGGCAATGTCGCGGATGAAATTGAAATGGAGGTTCTTATAGAGCGAGGCGTTGATGGCGTTCGGCGACGACACCGACAGCAGCGTGTAGCCGTCGGGCGCCGCGCGCACCACGGTCTCGGCGCCGACATTGCCGCTGGCGCCCGGCTTGTTTTCGACGATGAAGGACTGACCGAGCCGCTCGCTGAGCCATTGGCACATCAGCCGCATGACGATGTCCTGCGGGCCGCCGGCGGCAAAGCCGACGATCAGGTGCACCGGCCGCGTCGGGTAATCGAGCGCCCAGGCACGACGCGAAAAAGCCGGCGCGGCCGCGGCGGCGCCGGCAAATTGTAAAAATTGGCGGCGGCGAAGTCTCATGGCGTTCTCCCCTAAGGGCATTATTGTTGTGATTGCCCGTTGCCCGCAAGACTAGCAGGCTTGTGTTACCTCCGACAGGGCGGCATCGTGGGGCACGCGTCCACGGCCTTCACCATGCCCGCCAAAAGACCAAACAAGAACCCCGCCAAATTATGGGATTTCTGGATCGACCGCGGCGGCACCTTCACCGACGTGGTGGGGCGGCGGCCGGACGGCTCGCTCACCGCGCACAAGCTGCTGAGCGAGAACCCCGAGGCCTATGCCGACGCCGCCGTGCAGGGCATCCGCGACCTGCTCGGCCTTAAAGGCAGCGAACCGATCCCGCCGGGCAAGGTCGGCGCGGTGAAGATGGGCACGACGGTTGCGACCAACGCGCTGCTCGAGCGCAAGGGCGAGCGCACGCTGCTGTTGATCACGCGCGGCTTCCGCGACGCCCTGAAGATCGGCTACCAGGCGCGGCCGAAGATTTTCGCCCGCCACATCATCAAGCCGGACATGCTCTACGAGCGCGTCGCCGAGGTGGACGAGCGCGTGCGCGCCGACGGCACGGTCGAGCGCGCGCCCGACCTCGCCGCCGTGCGGCGCGACCTCGAGGCGGCGAAGGCCGACGGCATCGCCGCGGTGGCGATCGTCTTCATGCATGCCTATCGCTATCCCGAGCACGAACGGCAGGTGGCGGCGCTGGCGCGCGACATGGGCTTCACGCAAGTATCGGTCAGTCACGAAGTGTCGCCGCTGATCAAGCTGGTCGGCCGCGGCGACACCACAGTGGTCGACGCGTATCTGTCGCCGATCCTGCGCCGCTATGTAGCGCAGGTCGACCGCGATCTCGACGCCAGGCGATCCGGCGCGCGCCTGATGTTCATGATGTCGTCGGGCGGGCTGACCGCGGCCGAATTGTTCCAGGGCAAGGATGCGATCCTGTCCGGCCCGGCCGGCGGCGTGGTCAGCATGGCGGAGACCGGGCGGCAGGCCGGCTTCGACCGGCTGATCGGCTTCGACATGGGCGGCACCTCGACCGACGTGTCGCACTTCGACGGCGAATACGAACGCGCCTTCGAAACCGAAGTCGCCGGCGTGCGCATGCGCGCGCCGATGATGCTGATCCACACAGTCGCCGCGGGCGGCGGCTCGATCCTGCATTTCGACGGCGCGCGCTTCCGCGTCGGTCCCGACTCGGCCGGCGCCAATCCGGGTCCGAAGTGCTACCGCCGCAATGGGCCGCTGGCAGTCACCGACGCCAACGTGATGGTCGGCAAGCTGATGCCGGATTTCTTCCCGAAGATTTTCGGCCGCGCTCAGAACGAGCCGCTCGATGCCGCCTCGGTCCGACACGATTTCAACAATCTGGCGCAGAAGGTCAGCATTGCGCAAGCCGGCGACAAAACGGCCGAGGAAGTCGCCGACGGCTTCATCAAGATCGCGGTCGAGAACATGGCGAACGCGATCAAGAAGATTTCGGTGCAGCGCGGCTACGACGTGACGCGCTACGCGCTCAACTGCTTCGGCGGCGCCGGCGGCCAGCACGCCTGTCTGGTCGCCGACGCGCTCGGCATGACCAAGGTGCTGATCCATCCATTCTCGTCGCTGCTCTCCGCCTACGGCATGGGGCTCGCCGACATCCGCGCAACGCGGCAGCAGGCGATCGAGCTCGTCTATGGCAGCAAGGCGCTTGCCGCCATCAAGCGCGAAGGCGCGCGCCTCGGCAAGGCGGCGCGCGACGAGGTCGCCGGCCAAGGCGTGCCGGCGGGCAAGATCAAGATCTTCGTGCGCGCGCATATCCGCTACGCCGGCACCGACACCGCCCTGGTCGTTCCGGCGGGCGGCGCAACGACCATGCAGCGCGCCTTCGAGAAGGCGCACAGAGCGCGCTTCGGCTTCATCGACCGCAGCAAGCAAATGGTGGTGGAAGCCGTCTCGGTCGAGGCGGTCGGCGGCGGCGCCAAGTTCGTCGAGAAGGCCCAGCGCGCGGCGCGCGCGAAATTGCCGAAGCCGGCGCGGCGCACGAAATTCTTTTCCGCCGGCGCGTGGCACAAGGCCAATGTCTATACGCGCGATCAGCTAAAAATTGGCGCTCGCGTCCAGGGCGCCGCCATCATCATCGAGCCGCACCAGACCATCGTGGTCGAACCAGGCTGGCAAGCGGAGCTGACGCGCAAGAACCACCTGCTGCTCAGCCGCGCCAAGAAGCTCAAGCGCACGGCGGCCATCGGCACCCATGCCGATCCGATCATGCTGGAAGTGTTCAATAACTTATTTATGTCGATTGCCGAGCAGATGGGCGTGTCGCTGCAGAACACCGCCTACTCCGTCAACATCAAGGAGCGGCTCGACTTCTCCTGCGCGGTATTCGCGGCCGACGGCACGCTGGTGGCGAATGCGCCGCATATGCCGGTGCATCTCGGCTCGATGGACCGCTCGGTCGAGACCATCATCCGCGACAACAAGGGCCGCATCGCGCCCGGCGATGTCTACGCCATCAACGCGCCCTACAACGGCGGCACGCATCTGCCCGACATCACCGTGTGCACGCCGGTGTTCGACGACAGGAAGAAGCACATCCTGTTCTGGGTCGCCTCGCGCGGGCATCACGCAGACGTCGGCGGCATCTCGCCCGGCTCGATGTCGCCCAACGCGACGACCATCGAGCAGGAAGGCGTCTATATGGACAACTTCAAGCTGGTCGACCGCGGCCGCTTCCGCGAGAAGGCGTTGATGGCGGCGTTGACCGGCGCCAAATATCCGGCGCGCAATCCGGTGCAGAACATCAATGACATCAAGGCGCAGATCGCCGCCAACGAGAAGGGCGTCGCCGAGCTGCGCAAGATGGTGGTGCACTTCACCATGCCGGTGGTGCAGGCCTATATGCGGCATGTGCAGGACAACGCGGCGGAAAGCGTGCGCCGCGTCATCGACCGGCTGCACGACAGCGAATACGCCTACGCGATGGACCAGGGCACCACGATCAAGGTGCGCATCTCTGTCGACAAGCAAAAGCGCGAAGCGACCGTCGATTTCACCGGCACCTCGCCGCAGCAGCCCACCAACTTCAACGCGCCGGAGCCGGTCACGCGCGCGGCGGTGCTCTACGTGTTCCGCGTCATGGTCGACGACGACATCCCGATGAATGCCGGGTGCCTGCGGCCGATCAACATCGTCATTCCGAAGAAGTCGATGCTGACGCCGGAATATCCGGCCGCGGTAGTGGCGGGCAATGTCGAGACCTCGCAGGCCGTGACCAATTGCCTGTTCCTCGCGCTCGGCAGCCTCGCCGCCGCACAAGGCACCATGAACAATCTCAACTTCGGCAATGCGCGCTATCAATATTACGAGACGATCTGCTCCGGCTCGCCGGCGGGGCCGGGCTTCAACGGCACCGATGCCGTGCATACGCACATGACCAACACGCGGCTGACCGATCCGGAAGTTTTGGAATTCCGCTATCCCGTGGTGCTGGAGGATTTCCACATCCGCAAAGATTCCGGCGGCAAGGGAAAGTGGCACGCCGGCGACGGCATCCGCCGCACCATCCGTTTCCTCGAAAAAATGGACTGCACGATTTTGTCCGGCCACCGCCGCGTGCGTCCGCCGGGCCTTGCCGGCGGCGAAGCTGGGCAAGTCGGCGAGAACTGGGCGCGCCGCAAGGGCGGCCGCATGGAACGCTTGCAGGGCTGCGACGAGACGGTGATCGACGCCGATGAGGTGGTGATCATCCAGACGCCGACGGCGGGGGGCTACGGCAAACCGGACTAAGGCGTGCACTTCTGAAATACGCCGCGCGCGAAGTCTTCTTTGCCACCGACTACGGACATTCGCTGGGGCGATTGGAATGCCCGCTTCGTGCCAACAACGGTCATTCGCCAACCGTAGATGCCTCACCAAACGTCGCAGGCTGCTTTCTCAATTTGGCGCGACGCGCTCCTCGGAAAACGGTCGCCGTCAGAACTCTTTCCAATCCGGCTCTGCGTTGACCGCGGTTGCGAGCGCGGCCTGCATGCGGCGAACCGGTCCGCCAGCATTCGTTGCCGCTGCGGCGCGCTTGGGCGCGGCAGCGGGTTGTTGTTTGGGCGCTGCCGGTTGCTTCACCGCGGCCGGTCCGCGCGACGGCGGCGCTGCAGCCGGGCGCGGTGCGCGTGCCGCCGCGGGCTGCGCGGCGTGCTTTGCCGCCGGCCGATCTTCGGCAACGGCATGGAGCTTGAAGAACGAGACCCGCTCGGCCATCGCCTTGGCCTGATGCTCGAGCGTCTTGGCGGTGGCGGCGTTCTCCTCGACCAGCGCCGAGTTCTGCTGCGTCACCTCATCCATTTGCGTCAGCGCCTTGTTGACCTGCTCGATGCCGGTCGATTGCTCGTTGCTGGCACTGGCGATGTCGGCGACGATGTCGGCCACCTTCTTGATCAACTCGACGATCTCGGTCAGCGCCGTGCCCGCCCGGTTGACCAGTTCGACGCCGCCTTTGACCTGGTCGTTCGAGTTGGTGATCAGGTCCTTGATGTCCTTGGCAGCTTGCGAGGAGCGCTGCGCCAGGCTGCGCACTTCGGAGGCAACGACCGCGAAGCCGCGGCCCGCTTCGCCGGCGCGGGCGGCTTCGACCGCCGCATTGAGCGCCAAGAGGTTGGTCTGCCGGGCGATCTCGTCGATGACGCCGATGATGTCGGAGATCTTGCGCGAGGACTCCTCGATCCCGGCCATGGCCTGCACCGCCTGCGCGACCACCTGCCCGCCGCGGTCGGCGACGTCGCGGGTGGCGCTGGCCGACGCATTGGCCTGCTGCGCGTTCTCGGCGTTATTCTTCACCGTGCTGGCGATTTCTTCCATCGAGGCGGAGGTTTGTTCCAGGCTCGCCGCCTGTTCCTCGGTGCGTTGCGACAGATCGGTCGTGCTGGCCGATATTTCGGCTGAGGCGCTGGTAACTTCCGTCGCCGAAGCCTTGATCTCGGCAACGGTGGAGCCGATCCGCTCGGCCATCATGTTGGCGTCTGTCTTCAGCTTGCCAAACATGCCTTGATATTCGGCGGTAATCCGCTGCGTCATATCGCCGTCGGCGAGCGCACTCATCATGCCGGCCAGATCGTCGAGCGCCTTGCCGGTGTTTTCGCACAGCGCGTTCATCGACGTGGCGAGATTGAGCATGAACTCCTTCTTGCCTTCCAGCGGCACGCGCTGCGAAAAATCGCCGGCCACCACGGCCTTGACCAAGCCGTCGACCTCGGCCTCGATCGCTTTTTCGACGGTCTCGTTGCGCCACTCCACGACCATGCCGGAACGTTTGCCATGCGTCATCAATGACCGGCGTAGCCACCAGGTGGAATTTCTGGCTCCCGACTGTCGATGTGAGATTCGTAAACACTTGTGAGCGAATCCAGCAGCCTGCGCTGATGATCGGGGTTCTTGTGGAACACGTCCATATTAGCGCCGAGCAGCTTGCCGGCATCGAACGCCGGCAGGAACTTGCGCATTTCGGATTCGGCCTCCCGCATCATCTCCTGCAGGGCCGTGTTCATGTACATGATGTTGTAGTCGCCGTCGGCGATCATCACGTTCGACTTGACCACATCGAGGCCGGAACGCACGCGCAGATTGATGACCTTCTCGGCGATCGATTGCTTGAACACCTCGGTCGCTTTGGCGATATCGCCAACCTCGTCGCCGCGATCGGTATAAGGCACATCAACGATGCGGTCGTTGGTGAGATCGATCAACACACCGGACATCTTGCGCAGCGGCCGGCTGATGCTCATGAATCCGAACACGGCCGAGCCGATCAGCGCCAGAACAACCGGCGCGCCGAAGGCAAGCGCAAGGCGTTGAACCGATGCCATATCGTGGTCGGCAAACTCAGAATCGCTGCTTGCAAAATTGTTTGTGCTTTCGGCCATTTTCCGGAGAAGGCCGTCAATTTCCAAGGCGATTGGTTGTGCGCGATCACGCGCAATGTGCAGAGCTTTGTCATTGAGATCGGCTATGCGGACCGTGTCATTCGTGCTCAAGTCATCCTTTGCTCCCAGACGACTGGCTTCGGCTTTGCTGACGGCGATTTCCTTGGCGCCGGCGGCGAACTGGTCAAACAGCACGATGATTTTTTCAGCCAGCGCACGGTCTTCTGGAAGATGCAATTTTGAAGGTATCGGATCAAGCCAATGATGCGCTGTATTGAGTTGTTTCATCAGACTTTCGGTTGCCTTCTGCGCAATTTCTTTGGTCTGCGCAGAGCTAAGATTGCCGACCGCGATTTCCATACCGCGTGCCGACACTCTTACAAACTCAAGATCGTGCGCCATGCGTTGCTCGAAAGCAGCCTTTTCAACTGCCGTCCTGACCGCGGAGTTGCCCATGACTTGAATGGCAAGCATCACCGTCACCAGCACGACGCCAAGACCAGACATGATTGCGAGTTTTGTCCCGATACGAATGTTCGACAGCTTAAACATGAATGCGTTCCCCAGAGTGGTTGATGTCTGCGTCACGAGGCTAAGCGCGCCGAATTGCAAAGCGAATGCCGCCGAATGTCGAGCGAGAAGCTTCGCACTATCAGTTTCTTGCCGCCGGCACGGCGGATTTCGGCTCGCCGGACGCACGGTCGGCGTCGCTGGCGTGCTGAATGGACAGCAGATTTGGCAGGTCGATCAGCGCGATCATGGTGTTGTCGTGCGTGACAAGACCGGACAGAAAGTCTGTAGTGTTGCTTTGCGTGGTCCGCGGGACTGGCTGAATCTGCGCGGCATCGACCGACACGATGTCGAGCACGCGGTCGCCGATCAGGCCAACCTGACGGCCGCCGATCTGCACGATAATCACGATGTGCAACGGCGTCGTCTCGGTCAGCCCCTGGCCAAAGCGGCAGCGCAGATCGACGATCGGCACGATGGCGCCGCGCAGGTTGAGCACGCCGCGCACGTATTCCGGCTGTTTCGGCAGATGGCTGACATCCGACCAGCCCTTGATCTCGCGCACCGCCATAATGTCGACGCCGTATTGGTCGTCGCCGATCGCAAAGCTGATGAATTCGGTCTGTGCCGTGGCGATTTGCGCGCTGCGGACCCCATTCAAATTGTTTGGACTGACTTGAGGGCCGACGGCTTCAGGTGATGCAGATACCGGACCCATTGGTATATCCCTTACTTGCTCGTCAAAGCAGTTTCCGACGAGGAATTTCCTAGGAATATGTTCTGGCGTACAGGCGAAAGTGCGGCCTTTGCAGCCAGAATTACGTAGTTTCTTTAAATAAAGGCTTAAAAATGAACGAAGTTTGCAACCAAGAATGCTTTGATGGAAATCTCGCGCATGAAGTTGGCTCCTGCACGAAAGCGGGGTTGTTCGTGGAATAAGAACTATCGCACGAGTATTACCAAAGGTTGCAATAGCCAATGCGGTACTTAAGGAAACGCAAATAACGCGCTCTCAGCGCAACTCACGCTTACGCTCATCTTACGCAGCATCCCGTGCGCAGCGCGGTGGCTAAGACCGCTATGGGTCACGTGTGGACGGCGCCATGGCAAGAGCTTTTTTGACGTTGGTGCAGCATTGGTCGGGTGCGGTCACGTGTCCGGCCTGTTGATGCGGCAGGTGTGGCCGCTGGCCCTAATGCTCTGCGCGGATCGGGTCCCAAACAAACGCGCGCACTTTAAAGAAGTGCGTTGACCCAAACGGGCTCTCCCGATCCCCGGAACGACCGTATCTGCATTACGTCGTCATGCCCTCGCCAATTGGTGTTTCCGATCTATCTGCTAGCGTGTCTCATGCCGCCAGCAACAGCTTCGGCTCCTTATATCTCTCGCCACGGACCATGATGGCCCAGGCCATCCGCGCAATCTTGTTGGCCAGCGCGACGGCCGCCACCTTGGTCGGTCGGCGCTCCATCAACCGTCCGAGCCACGGCCGGTTCTTCGTCCCGTGTTTCTGCGCATAGCGGATAACGGCCATCGCACCAACGACCAGTAACCATCGCAAGTATCGATTGCCCTGCTTGGTGATGTGGCCGAGCCTGTCCTTGCCACCGGTCGTGTGCTGCTTAGGCACCAACCCGATCCACGCAGCAAGACTGCGTCCCGATGAAAATGTCTTCCAGTCACCGATCTCGGCAACAAGCGCGGTAGCGACGATCGGGCCGATGCCTGGAATCTCCGCCAACCGCCGGCTTGCCTCGCACGAGCGATGCAAGGCCAGGATGTTCTTGTCGATGGACAAGATCTCGGTTCCGATGGCGCTGTACTGCCGTGCCAGCACATCGAGAATGCCGCGGACAGCCGGGGGCACCCGGCTATCCGCACCATCCGCGATGATCCTGAGCAACTCTCCCGTTCCATTGCGGCCCTTGGCCGACACGATACCGAGTTCGGCCAAGTGTCCGCGTAGGGCATTGCTCAACATCGTGCGCTGACGCACTAGCAACTGCCGGGTCCGGTGCAGCATCAAGGCAGTCTGCTGCTGTTTCGTCTTGATCGGAACAAACCGCATACTGGCTCTGGTGACGGCTTCGCAGATCGCCTCAGCGTCAGTGGCATCGTTCTTCTGCCGCTTCACATAAGGCTTGACGTAGGCCGGCGGCATCAGCCGCACTGTGTGGCCAAGTGCTTTGAGCTCGCGCGACCAATGGTGCGATGAGGCACAGGCTTCAATGCCGACCAGGCTTGGCGGCAGCCTCTGGAAGAACGCCAAAACATAGCGGCGCTTCAACCGACGGCGGATAACCACTTGGCCAGCAGCATCGACGCCGTGCACCTGAAACACCGACTTGGCAATATCGAGACCGATTGTCGTAACCGTGCGCATGTTTGGCTCCTCCAAATTGTGGGGGCCTTAGCAGCACCCACATTCATGGCACTCACGTGCCGGTGGGGGAGGTCGCGGTAGGGACGGAGATTTCTCTCCGCCCCCCGCACAGATCCCGGCGGGCGCTGCTAACGCACCGGGCTCCCACCTTGGATGGTGACGAGAAACCGCTTTTCTGGCCACGGGTGCAGGATGCGTGGAAACGGCAAGTGCCGGTCAGCGATCTTCTTCATTCGCGTCCACGTTAATCGACGTCGTTGGCTTCGACGCATGAGGGCACGGTGCCAACGTTCGATTATGTGATGCCGGAATGCTGAGATCGCCGAACCGCTCATCGGTACGGCATAGTAGGCCATCCAGCCGCGCAGAACCTGACAGAGCCAGCGGCCCTGCCTTTCGGCCCCTTCGTGGCGTATGGCCATGAGCTGCTCCTTGATCTCTCGAAGTTTGGCACGCATTCGCTTGGCCACCGGTCTCCTCCCGAGCACAAAGCCCGAGCCGCTTCGACGGGTCGCGCAAAAATGCGTGAACCCCAGGAAGTCGAACAACTCCGGCTTGCCGAGACCCCGAGCCTGCCGATTCGCGATTGCGGATCGGCCGAACTCGATGAGCCGCGTCTTGTCGGGATGAAGGGTGAGGCCAAAGCGCGCGAGCCTTGCCTTGAGATCGGCAAGGAACTGCTCTGCCTCGTGCTGATGCTCAAAGCCGACGATCATGTCGTCCGCATAGCGCACGACAATAACGTCGCCAGTGGCGCATCGCTGCCGCCACTGGTGGACCCATAAATCGTAGACGTAGTGGAGATAGATGTTCGCCAAGAGCGGGCTGATGACCGCGCCCTGTGGCGTCCCCTCCTCCGTCACGATCAGGTGACCACCTTCGAGCACGCCTGCTGTTAGCCACTTTGCGATCAGCCGGATGATCCGTCGATCGCCTATCCGATGTTCGACGAAGCGGATCAACCAGGATTGGTTGACCTTGTCGAAAAAGGATTGGACGTCGCAATCGAGCACCCAGCTGATGCGCCGCCTGCCAATCCCGAACGCGAGTGCATCCAGCGCTTGGTGCTGATTGCGCTTCGGTCGGAACCCATAGCTGAACCCCAGGAACTCCGCCTCGTAGATCGGCGTCAAGATCGCAACCACCGCCGCCTGGACGATTTTATCTTCCAGGGCAGCAATGCCAAGCGGCCGCTGTCTGCCATTCGCCTTCGGAATATAGGTCCGGCGCGATGGTAGCGCTCGATACGCTCCCGTTTGGACGCGAGAGTGGAGATCCGAGAGGTTCTCCTCAAGGTTCGCCGCGTATTCGGTCCACGTCATCTCGTCGACGCCCGGCGCGGCAGACTTCTTCAGACCGAAGAAGCTCGCCCGCAGAACGTCGATGGTGAGATGATGCAAGAGCGCCGTCAGCTTATCCTGTCTGTTCCTGGTGACGGCTTCTCGTATGCGGGCCTGCGCCTGTGACACGGCTGCCCGGCTCTGCGTCCGGACCGTGCTTTGCAGTTCCGCATTCTCCTTGGTCCCGCCCCTTCGCTCCACGAGCTCCGCCGCAGCCAAGGCCACTTTGTTCGCTCGCTTCTCTGCTACTACGGGCAGGTCCGACTTCTCCCTCGCGCTCATCGTCGGCTACGGCCTCCGGCCTTCCCGACGCGATCCCGGCCACGACTGGTGGGGACTGCGATGGAGATCTCCCGGTTCCCGGACGAAAGGCTTCTGCGCATGCCAGGGTCTACGACGACGCGGGGCTGGCTCGTGTCTAGCGATAACGACACGAACCATCTTGCCTTCTGTTGGACGGAAAACATCAGCGCACCGAACTTGTCTTACGCCGCTCAATACCTAGCCTACGCACTCCCCTATCAACGCTTCGCTTGCAGCCTCACGACCACACGCGCATGACTCGGGGCCGGTGTGGCTCGCTACGCCTTCACCGTAACGGACTTGCACCGTCTACCTTCCGCCGGTCTCCCGGCGCACCCGTCCACAGCATCATTAGCGGACATTCCGCGAGGTCCGGGGAAAGTCCGCTCTACCCCCGAAAGCATTCTTCGGCAGCGGGTGCGCCCTACGCTTTTATGAGTCCCCCCTAGCCGCGACTAAGCGAGCCTTCCGCCACCCGCCAGCAAAGCGGCCGCCGCCTTGACCTTGATCAAATGCCGGTTCCCGCGCCGCCGCTAGGTTGCCCAAATGTTAGCCCCTCCCCGCGCGGGCCGCCTGGCGTCACCGCTTAAGAAGTTATTGGAAAATGCCCCGAGCGTGCTGCTGGCGCCGGTGCCGCTGGCGCTGTTGCAGCCGATCTTCAACCGCATCGCCAACCACGTCGCGCACTCGCGGCCCGAGCTTTTCCACCGGCTTGGGCAGCACGCGGGAAAACGCTTCCTGATCGATCCGACCGATCTGCCCTTCGTGCTGGTGCTCACGCCGTTGCCCGAGCGGCCGCTTCTGACCGCCCACCGCCGCCACGAGCGCGTCGCGCACGCCGCGGCGATCGCCGGCACCTTCTTCAACCTGCTCGACATGATCGACGGCTCGCTCGACGGCGATGCGCTGTTCTTCTCGCGCGATCTCAGAGTGAGCGGCGACACCGAGGCGGTGGTGGCGCTACGCAATGCGCTCGACGATTTCGAAGGCTCCGCGCTCGACAGCGTGGTGGCGAGCTTCGGGCCTTTGTCGGGACCTGCGGGCGTCGCACTGTCGGCGGTGCGTTCGGTCAGGGGACGATAGATGAACGACGTACAGGATTTGACGCGGCCCGAACTGGTCTGCCCGGCGGGCACGCCGGCGGCCTTGCGCACGGCGGTCGATGCCGGCGCGGATGCTGTCTATTGCGGCCTGCAGAACGAGACCAACGCGCGCAATTTTCCCGGGCTTAATTTCACGGTTCCCGAGGTCGAGCAGTCGCTCGCCTATGCGCATGCGCGCAACGCCAAGCTCTTGCTCGCGGTCAACACCTTTCCGCCGGCCGGCAAATTCCCGATGTGGCAGGACGCCATCGACGGCGCCGCCAGGCTCGGCGTCGATGCGGTCATCGTCGCCGACATGGGCGTCGCCGATTATGCCGCGCGCACGTATCCCGACTTGCGGCTGCATCTGTCGGTACAGGCCGGCGCCTCGTCGCCGGAGGCGATCCGCTTCTATTGCGAGCAGTTCGGCGTCAAGCGGGTGGTGCTGCCGCGCATGCTCACCGTCGCCGAGATCGCCGAACTGCACCGCCAGATTCCCTGCGAGATCGAGGCCTTCATCTTCGGCAATATCGGCATGATGGCGGAGGGCCGCTGTTATCTGAGCAACTACGTCACCGGCGAATCCACCAACATGGATGGCGTCTGCTCGCCGGCCGCCGACGTGCATTACGAAGAGGACGCCGCGCGCAACCTGACGACGCGACTCGGCGACTACGTCATCGACCGCTTTGCCGGCGGCGAGAGCGCCGGCTATCCGACCATCTGCAAGGGCCGCTATCTGTGCGGCGCGCAGGACGGCGGCTATTACGCCTTCGAGGAGCCGGTTAGCCTCAATCTGTCGGCGCTCTTGCCTGACCTGATGCGGGCCGGCGTGACCGCGCTCAAGATCGAGGGCCGCCAGCGCAGCCGCGCTTACGTCAAATCGGTGGTCGGCGCCTTCCGCAAGGCGGTCGACGACATCATGGCCGGCCGCGACGCCGCTTTCGCCAGCCTCTTGGCACTCACGGAAGGCCGCCGCGAGACCGAAGGCGCCTTCCCCAGCAAGCGATGGAGATGAGGGTGCCGGCGAACGAGAGCGAGCTGACGCTGGGGCCGGTGCTGTTCAACTGGCAGCCAGAAACTTGGCGCGATTTCTATTTCCGCATCGCCGACGAGGCGCCGGTCGAAACCGTCTATCTCGGCGAGGTTATTTGCTTCAAGCGGGCGCCGCTGTTCGACGATTATCTGGACGCGGCGGCCGCGCGGCTCAAGGTCGCCGGCAAGGCCATCGTGCGCTCGACGCTGGCCGAGGTGATGTCGAAGCAGGAACGGCAGATGATCGACCACGTCTGCGCCAGCGACGACATAGTGGAGGCGAACGACGGCTCGGCGCTGCTGCGGCTGCGCGGGCGGCCGCATCATGCCGGTCCGTTCATCAACGTCTACAACGAGCGCACGCTGGCGGTGCTCGCCGGCAACGGCGTGCGCAACGTCTGCCTGCCGCCGGAAATGCCGGCGAAAGCGATCCGCGCGCTTAGCGCCGAAGCGGCCAAGCTTGGCGTGACTCTCGAAGTACAAGTCTTTGGCCGCGTCGGCCTCGCCCTCTCCGCCCGCTGCTATCACGCGCGCGCGCATGGCCGCACCAAAGACAGTTGCCAGTTTGTCTGCAACGAGGACGCCGACGGCATGACACTGCGCACGTTGGAGGACAAGCCGTTCCTCACCGTGAACGGCATCCAGACCATGTCGCACGACTATCTCAATCTTGCCGCTGAGCTTGCCGATTTGCAGGCCATCGGCGTCAGGCGTTTCCGCCTGTCGCCGCACAGTTGCGACATGGTGGCGGTGGCGGCGATTTTCCGCGACGTCCTCGACCGGCGCATCGATACGGCCGAGGCAGCGGCCCGTCTCGACGCCCTGCAACTCGGCGCACCTTTCTCCAACGGCTTCTATCACGGCAAACGCGGCCACACCTGGAACCAGACGGCGGCGTCCTGACGGACGCATGCCCGAGCAAATCACGTAAAATCTGCTCTTATGCCCCTTCACCCTGATGGCCGTTTATTAAGGATGCGGCCGGCTTCCCCTTGATTTCGCGCGTGAGGGCGCAAATCTTTCCACCATGCGCAAATTGATCCTACCCGCGATGCTGCTCTGCGCGCTCGCTATGCCGGCGCTGGCCGACAATTACCCGGTCAGCGGTTCCTGGGGCCAGAGCACGACTTCTGAAAAGGGCCCGATCGATTGCTCCGGCAAACGCGTCATCACCTTCAACGGCAATCAGCGCACCGACAGCAATGGCGGCGTGCCGGCCTATCGCAACAAATCGGTGACCGCGGCGGGATCGAACTATCGCGTCGTCGATGTGTTCACCAACGGTCAGGTCAACAATGCGCAATCGGCCTACACGCTGCGCCAGGTCGACGCCGACCATATCGAGATGAGCGGGCAAGGCGGCACGCTGAAGCTGCAGCGCTGCGAATAATTCCAGCGGTAACGGCGGAAACTAGCTGCGCGCGATGATCTCGCGCTCGCCGCGATAGACCGGCGTCGCTTCGGTGATCTTGCCGGTGGCCCGGCGCAGCGGCAGCGAGGCACGGCGGCGCTTGAGCGCGCTGCGGCGGCGACGGCGCGGACGCACGGCGGCGATGCGCACGCCGCCCATGCGCGCGAACGGCTCGCGCAAGGCCCCGTCATCCTCGGCGACCAAAAGCGGCAGACCCAGCACATTGGCCCAGGCGCGCCATTCGGCGAAGGCCTCCCCCGCCTCACCGGACGCAAACAGCGGCAGGGCGAGCGACGGATCTTTGTGTTCGAGGGTAACCGAAGCGGTGACTTTGTCCTCGCCGATCAGCACCCGCAGGGCGACGCCGGCAAAGGCCGAGACCGGCATATTGAGCGCCATGCGCATACCGGCGACCGAGCGCCGGACCACCACGCGTTCGCGGTAGAGTTCCACCTGCCGCACCCGCTCGTCGGCCGCGGCATCGATCGCCGCAAAACGCGCCGGCAAGCTGAACGGGTCGAGCCGCGGCACGCGGCTCGACCCGGCGGGCATCCCGCCACTTCGCATTTGACGCCTCGAAACTCCCACGCCGGGCTTGTTGCTCCGGTCGTGCCGAGATCATGGCAGGGAGGCGTCCGAATCCGCTTAATGTTCGCGGTTAACCGGAGGTCACTTTGTCCGCTTCCACCCCGCATGATTGACGGGACGTTGCGAACCATGATTGACGAGGTGTTGACAGGCGCCGGTAAAATCGTCGGATCGCCGGTTGAACCGCGTCCCCATCAGGCCCATTTGAAGTCCATCACATGATGCATGCTCCCACCTCGTCTTTGTTCGACCAGACCGCCCTCACCGACCGCGCCGAGCGGCTGGTCAAGGCCGCGCTTGGCGCCGGCGCCGACGCCGCCGACGCGGTGGCGGTACGCTCTATGTCGCTTTCGATCGAGGTACGCGACGGCGCGGTCGAGGAAAGCGAGCGCGCCGAGGGCGACGATCTCGGCCTGCGCGTCCTGGTCGGCAAACGCCAGGCGGTGGTATCCACCAACGACACCGCGGGCGACGGCAGCCAGGCGCTGGCCAAGCGCGCGGTAGCGATGGCGCGCGCCGCGCCGGAAGACAAATATGCGGGGCTCGCCGATGCGGTGCTGCTGGCGCACGATTTTCCCGATCTCGAATTGATCGATCCCGACCTGCCCACGGTCGGCCAACTCGAGGCCATGGCGCGCGCCGCGGAAGCGGCCGGCCTCGCGGTCAAGGGCATCACCAAGTCGGGCGGCGCCTCCGCCTCGGCCGGCATCGGCGGCATGGTGCTGGTGACCAGCCACGGCTTTCGCGGCGCCTATCTCGGCTCCAGCCACGGCCTGTCGATGACGGCGATCGCCGGCAGCGGCACCGGCATGGAACGCGATTACGACTATTCCAGCGTGCGGCACGCTTCCGACCTCGAAGCGCCCGAGAAAATCGGCCGCACCGCCGGCGAGCGGGCAATCGAGCGGCTCAATCCGCGCAAGGTGACGACCTGCAAGGTGCCGGTGGTATTCGATCCGCGCGTCGCCGGCTCATTGGTCTCGCATCTTGCCAGCGCCGCGAACGGCGCTTCGGTCGCACGCAAGACGAGCTTCCTGCGCGACAAGATGGGCCAAAAGCTTTTCGCCGACGGCATCCGCATCATCGACGACCCGTTGCGCAAGCGCGGCCTGCGCTCGCATCCCTTCGACGGCGAAGGCGTCGCCGGCAAGAAGCTCGCCCTCGTCGACGACGGCGTGTTGCGCTCGTGGATCCTCGATTGCGCCACCGCGCGCGAGCTCGGCCTCACCACCACCGGTCATGCCAATCGCGGCGTGTCGTCGGCGCCCTCGCCCGGCGCCAGCAATCTGCATCTTGAAGCGGGCCGTCCGAGCCCGCAGGAACTCATCGCCGACATCAAGGACGGCTTCTACGTCACCGATCTGATCGGCATGGGCGTCAACATGGTCACCGGCGACTACAGCCGCGGCGCCTCCGGCTTCTGGATCGAGAACGGCAAGAAGAGCTACGCGGTAAGCGAAGTCACCATTGCCGGACATTTGCTCGACATCTTCCGCACGCTGACGCCCGCCAACGATCTCGAATTCCGCTACGGCACCAACGCGCCGACGGTGCGTCTGGAAGGATTGACCGTTGCCGGACAATAACTTCGCCGGACTGCGTGCGCCGCTCGAAGCGATCATGCGCGAGGCCGGCGAAGTGGCGCGCGAGACCTCGCGCCGTCCGTTCAAGCGCTGGACCAAGGGCGATGACGATTCACCGGTCAGCGAAGGCGACATCGCGGTCAACGATCTGCTGCGCGCGAAGCTGACGAAGCTGCTGCCGGGCGCGGGCTGGCTGTCGGAAGAGACCGTCGAATTGCCCGACCGCGCGCTGCCCCTCGCCTGGGTGGTCGATCCGATCGACGGCACGCGGGCTTATATCGCCGGCCGCGCCGACTGGAGCATTTCGGTCGCGCTGGTCGAGCAGGGACGGCCGCATCTCGCCGCGCTTTATGCGCCGGTTAGCGACGAAATGTTCCTCGCGGTCTATGGCGGGGGAGCCGCGCTCAACGGCGAGCGGATTGCCGCGACTGGCGGCGCGACACTCGCCAGCGCCAAGCTCACCGGACCAAAGCGTTATATCGAGAAGCTCGCCGCGCTCGATCCGACCGTCCTGCCGCAGCCGCGGGTGCCATCGCTGGCGCTGCGCATCGCGCGCGTCGCGCAAGGGGAACTCGATGCCGCCTTTGCCTCGCCGGGCAGCCACGATTGGGACCTGGCGGCGGCCGATCTGCTGGTGCACGAAGCCGGCGGCTTGTTCACAGATTTCCACGGCCAACCGCTGCTATATAATGCCCGGCATGCCGCCCATGGCGCCCTGCTGGCGGCCGGCAATGCCCGCCACGGCACGTTGATCGGCCTGGTGCGCAACCGCCTGGGCGAGTTTGCATAAATCCGGCCCGTGGCTTAATCCACGGCAACGTATGCGTTGTTTTTTCGTCCGACCGCACCGCCCGCGCGAACCCCGCGGCGCCGGCTCTGCGGGCGCGCTGAGCAGGTGCTGATGCCGTCATTCAAGCGGATTGTTGCTTCGCCCGCCTTCCAGGGCGCCGTTGCAACGGCGGGAGCGTGGTATCTTCGGCTCGCCTGGTACAGCAGCCGCGTGATCTTCGAGCCGCCGAATGTCTATGAAGGAGTGCAAACCCCTGCGATCGTGGCGATGTGGCATGGGCAGCATTTCCTGATGCCGTTCGTGAAAAAGAGCGAAGGCAGCCATCGCGTCAAGGCACTCATCTCGCGCCATCGCGACGGCGAGATCAATGCGCGCGCGGCCGAGAAATTGGGCATCGAGACGATCCGCGGCTCCGGCGCGCATAACGGCGAATTCGCCCGCAAGGGCGGCGCATCCGCCTTTGCCGAAATGCTCGAAGCGCTCGAGCAGGGCTACAACGTGGCGCTCACCGCCGACGTGCCGAAAGTCGCGCGCATCGCCGGCCTTGGCGTCATCAAGCTGGCGCAACATTCCGGCCGGCCGATCTACGCCGGCGCCATCGCCAGCAGCCGCCATTACGAACTCGACAATTGGGATCGCAGCGCCATCAATCTTCCATTCAGCCGCATCGCGGTGGTGGCGAGCGAACCGATCTACGTGCCGAAGGACGCCGACAGCGCAGCCCTCGAAGCCGCGCGGCTGCGCGTCGAGAACGAGCTCAACCGGCTGACCGCGCGCGCCTACGAGATCGCCGGCCGCAAGGGGAGCGCGCCGCCGTGAGCAACCGGCTGCCGGCGGCATTGCGTGCCTACCGCTTGTTTTCGGCGGCGATTACGCCGCTGACGCCGCTGTTCCTGGCGCGGCGGCTGCGGCACGGCAAGGAGCACGGCCTGCGCCTGCCCGAACGGCGTGGCGTCAGCGTCGCGGCGCGACCGCTCGGACCCCTGGTCTGGCTGCACGGCGCGAGCGTCGGCGAATTGATCAGCGTGTTGCCGTTGATCGAGCGCATCCACACCCGCGAAGTCAATTTGCTGGTAACCTCCGGCACGGTCACGTCGAGCGGGCTTGCCGAACAGCGGCTGCCGCGCGGCGTCATGCATCAATTCGTGCCGATCGACGTGCCGTTTTTCGTGCGCCGTTTCCTCGATCATTGGCAGCCCGACCTGGCGCTGTTCGTGGAATCGGAACTGTGGCCGAACATCATCATCGAAACGTCGCGGCGCGGCGTGCCGATGATCCTGGTCAACGGCCGGCTATCGGAAAACTCGTTCCGGCGCTGGCGCTATCTGCTGTCGTCCATCGGCGACCTCTTGGGCCGGCTCGATCTTTGCCTGGCGCGCACGCCAGGCGACGCCGAGCGGCTGAGCGAACTCGGCGCCCGCCACGTCACCATCACCGGCGATCTCAAGCTCGACGGACCCGCGCCGCCCGCCGACCGCGGCAATCTGGCGGCTTTGCAGCGCATAACCGCCGGCCGGCCGCTGATCGCGGCGGCCTCGACTCATGACGGCGAAGAGGTCGCCATGATCGATGCGCATCAGCGGCTGCGCGCGACCTTTCCGAATTTGCTGACGCTGATCGTGCCGCGCCATCCGGAGCGCGGCCGCGGCGTCGCGGAGATCGCCCGGACCGCCGGACTGAATGTCAAATTGCGCTCGCGCGGCGAATTCCCCGACGCTGCGACCGACATCTATGTCGCCGACACCGTCGGTGAGCTTGGCTTGATCTACCGCTTGGCGCCGATCGTTTTTGTCGGCGGCTCGCTGGTCAGGCATGGCGGACAGAACCCGATCGAGCCCGCGAAGCTCGGCGCCGCCATACTGCACGGCCCGCATGTCTGGAATTTTGCCGATATCTACGCGGCGCTCGATCACGCGCACGGCGCCGAACTGGTCGGCGACGCGAGCAAGCTCACCGCCGCTCTCGGCTCCATGCTGGCGCGGCCGGATGTGCGCGCCCATGTTGCCGAGACCGCGCGCATGACGATCGACGCGCTCGGCGGCGCGCTGGAAAACACGTTGCAGTCGCTCGACCCCTATCTGATGCAGCTCCGCCTGCATCAACGAGCCGACAATGCGTGAGCCCGCCTTCTGGTGGCGCAAGGCGGGCTTGGCTTCGAGCCTGCTGGCGCCTGCCGCCGCCTGCTATGGCGCTGTCGCCGCGCGGCGGATGACGCGGCAGGGCGCGCACGCCGGCGTGCCAGTGCTGTGCGTCGGCAATTTCACGCTCGGCGGCGCGGGCAAGACGCCGGCCGCGATGATGCTGGCCAAAATGTTGCAGGCGGCCGGCGAACGGCCGTTTTGTCTGAGCCGCGGCTATGGCGGCAGCCTCGCCGGTCCGAAGACGGTCGATGCGCATGTCGACACCGCCGCGCAGGTCGGCGACGAGGCGTTGCTCTTGGCGCATGCCGCGCCGACCGTGGTGGCGCGCGACCGCGTCGCCGGCGCGCAGGCGGCGCGCGCAGACGGCGCCAGCATCATCATCATGGATGACGGTTTGCAGAATGCTTCGCTCGTCAAGGATTTCACCTTGGCCGTCGTCGACGGGCGGCGCGGCATCGGTAACGCGCGCGTGTTTCCGGCAGGTCCGCTGCGGGCGCCGCTCGCCACCCAGCTTGCGCAGACCGACGCGCTTCTGGTGGTCGGCGGCGGCGATGGCGCGCACGATGTCGTCGCCGCGGCGCCGCAACTGCCGGTGTTCCATGTTCGACTAGAGCCGGACCCGGCTGCCGTCGCATCGCTGCATGGCCGCAACGTGTTTGCCTTCGCGGGTATCGGCGATCCGGAAAAGTTCTTTGCCAGCGCCGCGGCGGCCGGGATCGCGGTCGCCGAACGCCGGACCTACGCCGATCATCACCGCTTCACCGCCGAAGAAGCCGCCGAACTGATCATGCAGGCCGAGCACCGCGGGCTGGCGCTGCTCACGACCGAAAAGGATCGCGCTCGCATGGTGGGCGAGCTGCTGCTGGCGGCGCTTGCCGAAAAAACGCACGTGCTGCCGGTGACGATGGTGGTCGAGGAAGCCGATGGGTTGCGCCGGTTGGTGCTGGCGAAGCTGCGGCGCTAGCTACTTGCCGGCCTGCGGGTGCAGCCGCTGCAGCACCGCCTGCGGCGAAGCATAGGCCTCCTGCCGATCGACGCTCCAGTATTTGAGCTCTTCGAGCGGGATCGGCACGCCGGTCACCGCGCAGCGCACGAAGGCGCCGGGCTTGACCACACGGAAATCGCCGTCGAGATATTTGATCTCGGCCTCGCCGTTCATCGGCAAGGAGCGATCGTAGCGGTTGAGCAAGGGAGCCTCTCTTTTATGGACGCATGATCTTTTCCGAAAACCGGGCCCACTTTTCGGGACCATGCGTTGGACATCCGGCGCCGGGGTTTGCCCAAGATAATCGTTTGGAGGCGCGAGCGAAACCCTCAGAATGCGGTTCCACCCACTATCGTCATGGCCGACCTGCCCGGCATAACCGCGGATCGCGCTAGCTCTCGAACAGACTGCCCTGCCCGCCGGCTCCGCCGCCACGCGGGCGCAGTTTGGGTTTGGCCGGTGGCGGAGCACCGTCGCCATCGGCGGTGGCGCCGACACGGCCGTCGGCGAATTCGATTTCCATCCGCATGCCGAGGGCAACCGCGGCGGCCGTGCGCAGCGGACGGCCTTCGCCATCGCGCACCAGCGCGAAGCCGCGCGCGAGAACGCCTTGGTACGAAAACGCCTTGAGCAATTGTTCGGCGCCGCGCACGCGATCCCAGCGCCGCTGCAGATAGTGCGCGCGCGCGCGTTTGCCGCGCTGTTCGAGCGTGACGACGATTTCGCTCGACCGCGCCAGCCGCAATTTCAGCAGACGCGGTGTGAGGCGCGCCGCCGCGCGCGTCAAATGGGTGCGGTGCAGCTGCGCGTTGGCGTGCAATGCGCGCGGCAACCGCTTGGCCAGCGTGTCCAGGCGCTGGCGGGGCTCGGCCAGCAGTTCGTCGGCCGCCGGCAGCGCCCGCGAAGCCGCGCGCAGTTCGGTGCGGCGGTGCTCCTGCCCGCGCTGCCAACAGGCGAGCGCGCGGCGCGCCTTGCTCATCAACTCGCCGATCAATTCGCTGCGCACCGGCACCGCGATCTCGGCGGCGGCGGTCGGCGTCGGCGCGCGCCGGTCGGCGGCGAAATCGATCAGCGTGATGTCTGTCTCATGGCCGACCGCCGAGATCAGCGGGATCATGCTGTCGGCCGCCGCGCGGACCACGATCTCCTCGTTGAACGACCACAAATCTTCGAGCGAGCCGCCGCCGCGCGCGACGATGATCAGGTCGGGCCGCGGCAGGGGGCCGCGCTCGGGCAGCGCGTTGAAGCCTTTGATGGCATTCGCCACCTCGGCGGCAGACGCCTCGCCCTGCACGCGCACCGGCCACACCAACACGCGGCGCGGGAAGCGGTCGGCGAGGCGATGCAGGATGTCGCGGATCACCGCGCCGGTCGGCGACGTGACGACGCCGATCACCTCGGGCAAAAACGGCAGCAGTTGCTTGCGCGCCGCATCGAACAGGCCCTCGGCGGCCAGCTTCTTCTTGCGCTCCTCAAGGAGCTGCATCAGCGCGCCGACGCCGGCGGGCTCCAGCGTGTCGATGACGATCTGGTATTTGGACGAACCGGCGAAGGTGGTGAGCTTGCCGGAGACGATGACGTCGAGCCCCTCTTCCGGCTTCACCCGCATGCGGCCGTAGACGCCTTTCCAGATCACGCCTTCGAGCACCGCCCTGTCGTCCTTGAGGCGGAAATAGACGTGGCCGGAGGGCGAGGCCCCCTTGAAGCCCGACACCTCGCCGCGCACCCGCACATAACCGTAGGCGTCCTCGACGGTCTTCTTCAGCGCCGCCGAGAGCTCGGAAACCGTCCATTCCGGCAGGTTGCCGGGCGGCGCGGCATCGTGGCGTCCCTCGGTTTCTTCGGTGATTCTGCTGTTAGCCATGAGGTAACCGTATACGACCAACGCGCCGCGCGGGGAACACCTCATCGCTGGAGCAACTTCTCATCAACCCTTTTGGCTCATTCTTGCCGGCTGGAGGCGGCCATGACCAATCCGCATGAGCACGAGGTCGAGAATATCCGCGTGAGGGTCCGCTGCGGGGAGTGCCGCACGACCTTTCACGAACGGCTCAACCGGGTGATCCACGGCGACCGGGTGACCTGTCCGACCTGCCATGAGGAGATGCATTTCCACGGCATCGGCCACATCCACGATCACGACAGCATCGAGGCCTACGTCCACCACGTGGAAGAGCACACCTGCCATCCGCACTTTTCGCTGCGGCGCTGAGCGCGCCTGTCGACAACGGCCAGTGCCCCCTTGTCGTCTTAACCCCCGCCCGCTAACTCACAACGGTAGCGGGCGGATGCATAATGAATGTCCTGATCCTCGGCTCCGGCGGCCGCGAGCACGCGCTGGCCTGGAAAATCGCGGCGAGCCCGCTCGCGGATAAGATTTACTGCGGGCCCGGCAATGCCGGCATCGCGCAGGAAGCCGAGTGCGTCGCGCTCGACCTCGCCGACCATAAGGCGGTGATCGCATTCTGCCGGGCCAACAAGATCGACTTCGTCGTGGTCGGGCCGGAGGTGCCGCTGGTCGCCGGCATCGCCGACGATCTGGAGGCCGCCGGCATTAAGACCTTCGGCCCCTCCAAATGGGCGGCGCGGCTCGAAGGCTCCAAGGGCTTCACCAAGGACCTGTGCAAGGCCAACAAGATCCCGACCGCGGCCTATGAGCGCTTCAAGTCGGCCGCGCCCGCGAAAGACTATGTGCGCAAAAAGGGCGCGCCGATCGTGGTGAAGGCCGACGGTCTCGCCGCCGGCAAGGGCGTGGTGGTGGCGGAAACGGTCGCCGAGGCGGAAGCCGCCATCGAGACGATGTTCGGCGGCGGTCTCGGCCAGCCGGCCTGGGAAATCGTCATCGAAGATTGCCTCGTCGGCGAGGAGGCCTCGTTCTTCGCACTGTGCGACGGCGAGACCGCGATTGCGCTGGCCTCGGCGCAAGACCACAAGCGCGTCGGCGACGGCGACAAGGGGCCGAATACCGGCGGCATGGGCGCCTATTCGCCGGCGCCGTTGATAACCGCGGACATGAATCGGCGCGTGATGGACGAGATCATCGAGCCGACCGTGCGCGCGCTCAAAGCGATGGGCGCACCTTATAAGGGCGTGCTGTTCGCCGGCCTGATGATCACCAAAGACGGCCCGCAGCTCATCGAGTACAACGTGCGCTTCGGCGATCCGGAGTGCCAGGTGCTGATGCTGCGCCTTAAGTCCGATCTGTTGCCGGCGCTGATCGCCGCGCGCGACGGGCAATTGAAGCATTTCGATCTGCGTTGGTATGACGACGCCGCGCTCACCGTGGTTATGGCGGCGAAAGGGTATCCCGGGAATTATTCCAGGGGTTCCATCATCGAAGGCCTCGACGCGGCGTCGCAGGTCGAGGGCGTGGAAATCTTCCACGCCGGCACGAAAGCAGACGGCGATCACATTGTCGCGAGCGGCGGCCGTGTGCTGAATATCTGCGCGCGCGGCAAGACCGTGCGCGATGCTCAAATGCGCGCCTATGCGGCCATCGATCGCATCAAATGGTCGAATGGATTCTGCCGCCGCGACATCGGCTGGCGCGCGATCGAGCGCGAGATAAAGTCCGCATAAATATATTTGCGCAAAACGACCGCGCGGCGAAAAATATTTCAGACATGTGGGCGGAAGCGCGTCTATTCCGCTTTCTTAGACTAATTGCCGAGTCAAAACCGCATGTCGCACATGCGCCGCCGTCGATAGCGAGTTCGGCGAAAAAACCCTAGCTCCGTTGCACTGAAGCAAAAAACAGCAGGAGACAAGTGATGAAGCGACTCGTAACAGCTTTGGCATTGGCGGCCTTCGCGGCAGCACCGGCTTTCGCCGCGACCCACCACAGGAAGGCGGACGATGCCCGCAGTGCCTATGCGGCCGCCAGCGATCCGGACGTGGTGATCGTGAACGGCAAGGTGGTCGGCGCCGATCCGGATGCGAACGTACGCCTCAATCTGCGGCGCGATCCGGAAACGCAAGGGAACTGACGATCCCCTCCAAACGTTGCAAAGCCCGGTGTCCCCGCCGGGCTTTGCTTTTTTTCGTTCGCGTGCCTCTCCCGCAGAGGAAGAGGGTCCGGTAAAGTCGGGCCATGCCCGATCTCGCCGATCTGTTCCCCGGATTTGCCTCGCACTGGATCGACACTTCGGCAGGCAAGGTCTTCGCGCGCTCCGGCGGCAGCGGGCTGCCGCTGTTGCTGCTCCATGGCTACACCGAAACCAACGTGATGTGGCACCGCGTGGCGCCGGCTTTGGCCGCGCGCTTTGCGCTGGTGATTCCAGACCTGCCTGGCTATGGCTGGTCGGCGGTGCCCGAGCCCGACGCCAAGCACGCGCCTTATGACAAGCGCTCGATGGCCGAGGCCATGGTCGAGGCAATGGAGCAACTCGGCCACGTGCGCTTTCGGATGGCCGGCCACGACCGCGGCGGCCGCGTCGCCTATCGCCTGGCGCTCGATCATCCGGGCCGCGTCGAGCGCATGGCGGCGCTCGACATCGTGCCGACCTACGACATGTGGCAGAGCATGGACGCCAACATCGCGATGAAGGTCTGGCACTGGCCGTTTCTGGCGCAGCCTTACCCGCTGCCGGAAATGCTGATCGGCAAGGCGCCGGTCGAATACCTCGAATGGAAGATGGCGAGCTGGGCCAAGGCAAAGAATCTCTCCGCCTTCGACCCGCGCGCGCTCGAACATTACCGCGCGTCGTTCTCCGATCCCTTGCGCATCCACGCCCAATGCGAGGATTACCGCGCCGGCGCGCCGGGCGGCGCCGACGTCATCAACGACACCGCCGACCGCAAAGCAGGAAAGACCATTGCCTGCCCGTTGCTAGCGCTGTGGGGCGGCGCCGGCATCGCCAACGAGACCGGCGGGCCCTTGGCGATCTGGAAGCAATGGGCGCCGCAGGCAACCGGCCAGCCGATCAACTCCGGCCATTTCCTCACCGAGGAAAATTCCGACGCCACGGCCAAGGCTTTGCTAGAGTTCTTCGGCTGACACCGATCATTGCCGGAGACCGATATGCATCCTGTGTTGCGGCTGTACGAAGATGTCCTTTCCAGCGCCGAGAACGTCGCGTTCGAACTGCCGCCGCTGCCTCGTTTTATTTTCGTCGTGCACGGCTCGGCCACGATCGCCGGCACAAGCGTGAACGAAGGCGAAGCCTGGTACAGCGAAGGTGCGGCGCGGGTGCGGCCGGGCAAAGCCGGCGTCACCTGCTGGCGCTGGGAACTGTCGCGCGGCGATCACGGCTCGACGGTCGCCAGCGCGCCCGGCATGATCTCGCACGAGAAGCTGACGGCGTTTCTAGAGACCATGCCGAAGGGCGAGTTGCTGATGCGCGGCGACAGCGTGGCCTTTCCGCCAGGCGGCTGCGCCTATCAGCACCGGCACCAGGGGCCGGGCATTCGCTGCCTGATCGAGGGCGGCATCCGCATCGACACCCACCACCGCTCGACGTCGTATGGGCCGGGCGGCGCCTGGTATGAGACCGGCCCGGACCCGGTGTTCGCGCAGGCAGCCGCCGACAAACCGAGCCGCTTCATCCGGGTCATGATCCTGCCACGCGCGCTGATCGGCAAAAGCTCGATCGAATATTTGAACGAAGACGACAAGGCGAAGCCGAAGACGCAAAGTTACAAGATTTACGCTGACGCGCCGATTTCGTTCGGCGGGCACAAATAGTCGCGCGCCATGCCGCCAGAGACCGCGATCGCGCTCGTCAAGCTGCTGCTCGGCTTGGCGGTCTTCGCCGCGCTGGGTTACATCGGAAAATTCTACGACAAACGCATCGCCGGCGTTCTGCTCACCTTTCCGATCCTCAACGGCATCGGCATTCTGACCGGAAGCAATCCGCTCGCTGTCGCCCGGTCGATTTACGCGGTCGTGGTGCTGAACGGCATCGTGCTATTCTTCATGATTATGTGGGCCGACGCCCTGCCGCGTTTCCGCTCGGCCGCACCGAATGTCAAATTGGTCGTCCGCTTAGTCGTCTGGACCGCGGTCTGGTTTGTCGGCGCCCCGCTCATGGTGCTCGGCCGCGACTCTCTGCCCGGTGGCGGCGGTTTGATCGCGATCCAATGCGTCATCGCCGCGGCGGCCGGCATCCTGTTCTGGAAACCGGAACCATGCGACAAATCAGCGAGCCCGGCGGCGGGCGGCGCGCGGCATCACCTGCGCGCGCTGTTCGCGTTCTGGAGCAACGCCAACGGCGCAATCCGGCTCGGGCTGTTTGCCGTCTGCTTCGGCCTCCTGCTGTTCGCCGCGCATGCTTTCGAGTCGAAATGGGTGGGCATGTTCAGCGCGCTGCCGGTGCCCGGGCTTTTCGCGGTGGCGACCTTGTCGGCAATCGAGGACAGGGACTATTTTGAGCCGATGCGCGATACCGTGCTGCTCGGGCCCATCTCCGTCATTGCCTTCAACTGGATCTACGCGCATGTCGTGCTGGCGCTGCCGTCCGAGCCGTTTGCCCACACCGCCCTCGGCACGCTGGCGATGACCGCGCTGCTTGCGGCGGACGCCGTGTTGATCGTGTGGACGACGCCGCGGCTCGCGCGCTGGGCGGATCGCATGCAGCGGGCGCGCGGCCGCGCGGCGCGCTCATGACCACGCTCGATCGCCAGCAGGCTTTTTCCGGCACCAAGGATGCGGCGCCGGCATTGCAGATCGACGCGGCGCGGCTCGAAGCCTGCCTCGCGCGCGAGGTGCCGGGCTTCGCCGGCCCGCTGACGGTGAAGCAATTCAAAGGTGGCCAGTCGAACCCGACTTATCTCTTGGATACGCCGGCGCGGCGCTACGTCTTGCGCCGCAAGCCGCCGGGCAAGCTGCTGCCGTCGGCGCACGCGGTCGACCGCGAATTCCGCGTCATCCGCGCACTGCATGCGCAAGGCTTCCCGGTCGCCGAGCCCCACGTCTATTGCGCCGACGAGAGCGTCGCCGGTACGCCGTTCTATGTCATGAGTTTCATCGACGGCCGCGTATTCTGGGAGCCGCAGATGCCGGGCTCGAATCCGGCCGAGCGCGCCGCCGTCTACAACGCCATGAATGAAACCATCGCGCGGCTGCACTCATTCGATCCCGCAGCCATCGGCTTGGGCGATTTCGGACGCGGCGCGAATTATGTGGCGCGCCAGGTCGAACGCTGGTCGAAGCAATACCGCGCCTCGGAGACCGAAAAAATCGATGCCATGGAGCGGCTGATCGAATGGCTGCCGACACACATTCCGCCCGGTGGGCCGGCGCGGCTGGTGCACGGCGATTACCGGCTCGACAACCTGATCGTCGCCAAGGATTCAACCGACGTCGCCGCCGTGCTCGACTGGGAATTGTCGACGCTCGGCGATCCGCTCGCCGATTTCACCTATCACCTAATGGCTTGGCACATGCCGCATTCGGAAAGTGCGGCCGGCACCGGCTCGCTGGTCGGCCACGACCTTCGCGCGCTCGGCATTCCCTCGATGGCGGATTACGTCGACGCTTACGTCGCGCGCACTGGACTCGACCCGCGCCCGTCGCTGCCGGCCTATCTCGCCTATAATTTCTTCCGCATCGCCGCGATTTTGCAGGGCATCATCGGCCGCGTGCGCGACGGCACCGCGACGAGCGAATTCGCGCCGGCCAAGGCCGAAATGATACGCCCGCTGGCCGAGAAGGCGTGGGAGTTCGCGCGCGCGGCCGGCGCGCGCTGACGGTTACGGTCAACAAATCCTTACTTGATGCCGGGGCTTTTAACGCAATCGACATGTACAATATTCACGCCGCCCCTATAGCGTTACCGCGCGATGAGAAAGACTTCCATCAGAAGCGCAGGCGGTCTTGGCGTCGAGATCATCCACGGGCGCGACGGGCGACCGCCCAAGCGGCGGCCGCGTCAGCCGACGCATGAAAACGACGCCGACGAATCGGACGAGCAGGCGCCGCCGCCGCCCGGCATGGGCAAATTCGTCGACAAAGTGATTTAGCTGGCGCTGCAATTTTCCTTCACGACCACACGTCAATATTATCGCCTGGCCTGAAAGAACTCTTTCAGCAGCGCTGCGCATTCCGTTTCGTCGATGCCGCCGTAGATCTCGGGCCGGTGGTGGCAGGTCGCGGTTGAGAAGAACCGCACGCCGTGTTCGACCGCGCCGCCTTTCGGATCGGCGGCGCCAAAATAAAGCCGGCGGATGCGAGCAAACGACAGCGCCGCGGCGCACATCGTGCAGGGCTCCAGCGTCACGTAGAGATCGCAGTCGGTGAGCCGCTCCGAGCCGAGCGCGGCCGCGGCCTGGCGAATGGCGATGAGTTCCGCGTGCGCTGTCGGGTCCTTGTCGGCCAGTGTGCGATTTCCCGCCCGTGCGATCACCTCACCGTCCCGCACAATGACGCAGCCGACCGGCACCTCGCCGCGCTCAGCCGCGGCGCGGGCCTCGTCCAAAGCGAATTGCATGTAGGCGGGCAATGCCATAAAGCGTGCTCATGCCCGAAAAAAGCACCGATGACAAACAGGGCGAGCGCATCGCCAAGGTGATGGCGCGGGCGGGCTTGGCCTCCAGGCGCGAGGCCGAAGCCTGGATCGCCGCCGGGCGGGTCGCCGTCAACGGCGCAGTGATTTCCTCGCCCGCGCTCAACGTCACGCGCGCCGACCGAATCGTCGTCGACGGCCAGCCGTTGCGGGCGCGCGAGCGCACGCGGCTGTTCCGCTACCACAAACCGCGCGGCCTGGTGACGACGAATTCCGACCCCGAGGGACGCCCGACCATCTTCCGCGCGCTGCCCAAAGATCTGCCGCGACTGATCAGCATTGGCCGGCTCGACATCAACACCGAGGGGCTGTTGCTGCTCACCAATGACGGCGGGCTGGCGCGCGTCCTCGAACTGCCGGCAACCGGCTGGCTGCGCCGCTACCGCGTGCGCGCGCTCGGCCGCGTCATGCAGCCGGCGCTCGACAAGCTGCGCGGCGGCATCACGGTCGAGGGCGTGCACTACGGGCCGATCGAGGCGACGCTCGATCGCGAACAGGGCGCGAATGTCTGGCTCACCGTCGGCATCCGCGAGGGCAAGAACCGCGAGGTGCGCAAAGTGCTGGAGACGCTCGACCTGAGGGTGAACCGGCTCATCCGTGTGGCGTTCGGGCCGTTCGAGCTGGGCGGTCTCGATGAGGGCGCGGTGGAGGAAGTCCCGACGGAGGCATTGAAGACAGCGCTCGGACCGGAAATCGTCGCGCAAGCGGAAGCGGATTTCGACGCGCCGTTGATCGAGCATGACGATAGGCCGGTTTCTCCCCGTCATTCCGGGGTGCGACCGCAAGGTCGCGAACCCGAAATCCAGAGATGCGGTTCACAGCCGCCCCTGGATTCCGGCCCGCGCGCCGATGCGCGCGACCGGAATGACAAGAAGAAAAAACAACCCCGCCGCGACCGCACCGGCGGACCGCGGCCGAAATATCCCAGGCCACGCGAATGAGAGTCGTCGGCGGACGCCTGCGGTCGCGCCCGATCGCCGGGCCGAAGTCGGACTCACTTCGCCCGACCGCCGACCGGCTGCGCGAATCGCTGTTCAATATTCTCGCGCACGCCTACGACGACCCGGTGACCGGCGCGCGCGTGCTCGACCTGTTCGCCGGCACCGGCGCGCTCGGCATCGAGGCCATCTCGCGCGGCGCAGCTTATGCGCTGTTCGTCGACGACGGCGTGCAGGCGCGCGCGCTGCTGCGCGACAATACCGAGACGCTCGGTCTTGGCGGCGTCACCCGCATCTTCCGCCGCGACGCCACCAAACTCGGGCCGGCGCATCCGCTCGACCCGTTCACGCTTGTCTTTCTCGATCCGCCCTATCGCAAGGGCATGGCCGAGAAGGCCTTGGTGTCGGCGCGCGCCGGCGGCTGGCTCGTTGCCGGCGCACTGGTGGTGGTGGAGGAAGCGGCGGATGCCGGCTTCACGGCGCCGGAGGGCTTCGAGGAATTGGAGCGGCGGCAATACGACGATACGGAATTGATTTTTCTGCGCCACCGTTAAGCGTCACCGCCGTCCAAACAACCGCTCGATATCGGTGAGCTTCAACTCCACATAAGTCGGCCGGCCGTGGTTGCACTGGCCGGAATTGGGCGTCTCTTCCATCTCGCGCAGCAGCGCGTTCATCTCCTCCGGCTTGAGCCTTCGCCCGGCGCGCACCGAGCCGTGGCAGGCCATGGTGGCGGAGACGTGCAGCAGCCGCCGCTCCAACGGCAGTTCGTCGTCCCATTCCGCCATGTGTTCGGCGAGATCGCGCAGCAGGCCCTGCACGTCGACCTCGCCCAGCATCGAAGGCGTTTCGCGCACCGCTACCGCGCCCGGGCCGAAAGCCTCAATCGCGAGGCCGAAGCGCGCCAGTTCGCCGGCGCGCGCGGCGAGGCGCGCAGCGTCGGCTTCGTCGAGTTCGACGATCTCCGGGATCAGCAGAATCTGCCGCGCCACGCCGGCCTTGCCGATCGCCGCCTTCATGCGCTCATAGACGATGCGTTCATGCGCGGCGTGCTGGTCGACGATAACCAGCCCGTCGCGCGTCTGCGCCACGATATAGGTCTCGTGCACCTGCGCCCGCGCCGCGCCGAGCGGACGTTCGATCAATTCGGCCGCCGGTTCAAAGCTGTCGACGCGCGCATCGGCGGCAGGTTCGCCCACGTCGAAGGCCGCTTGCGCCGCTTCGGCGAAACCAAGCGCCGTGGCGCTGCGCGCCGAGACGTAGCCGGGCGGGCGCGCCGGCGAGCGCCGCCAGTCGTAGGAGCCGCGCCGCGCCATCGCGGCGACTGGCCGGAACGCCGCGATAGTGGCGCTGCCGCCGGTCGTGGCCGCGCGCTGGCCATCGCGCGCCAGCGCTTGCTTCAGCGCGCTGCACGATCAGGCCGCGCACCAGCCCGCCGTCGCGGAAGCGCACCTCGGTCTTGGCCGGATGCACGTTGACGTCGACCTCGCGCGCTTGAAGCGTGACGAACAGCGCGAGCAAGGGATGGCGGTCGCGCGGCAGGTAATCGGCATAGGCGCCGCGCACCGCGCCGACCAGCACTTTGTCGCGCACTGGCCGGCCGTTGACGAACAGATATTGCCCGAGCGTGTTGGCGCGCGACAGCGTCGGCAGGCCGGCGAAGCCTTCGACGCGCACGCCCTCGCGTTCCGCATCGACGCGCACCGCATTGGCGCGGAAATCCGGGCCTAGCACGTCGCCGAGCCGGCCGAGTTCGTCATTGGCCGCGCCCCAGGTTACCGGCGCGCGCTCTTCGCCGGCGAGCGTGAAGGCGACGTCCGGACGGCTCATGGCGAGCCGCCGCACCACCTCGCGCACGGCTTCGGCCTCGCTGCGGTCGGTCTTGAGGAACTTCAGGCGGGCCGGTGTCGCGTAGAATAGATCGCGCACCTCGACCGTGGTGCCCTGCCCGAGCGCGGCCGGTTTCACATCGGACTTCTTGCCGGCGTCAACCTCAAGCGACCATGCGTGCGGCTCGGATTTATGGCGCGTGGTGATGATCAGTCGCGCCACCGCGCCGATCGAAGGCAGCGCCTCGCCGCGAAACCCGAGCGTGTCGATGGCAAGTAAATCGTCGCCTTTGAGCTTCGAGGTGGCGTGGCGCTCGACGGCGAGCGCGAGGTCGGAGCGCGTCATGCCCTCGCCGTCGTCGGTGACGCGGATCAGCCGGCGGCCGCCGCCGTCGGTGAGCACATCGATGCGGGTCGCACCGGCATCGAGCGCGTTCTCGACCAGTTCCTTGACGACGCTCGCCGGCCGCTCGACCACTTCGCCGGCGGCGATGCGGTTGACGATCGATTCGGACAATTGGCGGACGGGCATTTAATGGACCTGATTCGACTTCGGCCCGACTCTATCGGCGCGAGATGGCCGCGGCGAGGCAAAGGCGGCGGCTATGCCCGTTATTCAAAGCTGGGCTTGCCGCCGCGCAAGCTTTTAATCGCCGATCGGCGCTTTTTGCCCTCGATCCGCTTTCGCTTCTGGGCTTTCGGCACTTTGGTAGGCCGGCGCGGCACGGGACGGACCGCGGCCTGGCGGATCAGGTCGAGCAGCCGCTCGCGCGCGTCGGCGCGGTTGCGGGTCTGGTCGCGGTGGGCTTGCGCGACGATGACGATGACGCCCTCTTTGGTCAGCCGTTTGCCGGCGAGCCGCATCAGGCGGATGGCAACGTCGTTCGGCAGCGACGGCGAATGGCGCACGTCGAAGCGCAATTGCACCGCCGACGACACCTTGTTGACGTTTTGCCCGCCCGGTCCGGAGGCGCGCACGAAGCTTTCCGACAGTTCGGATTCGTCAATTGAGATTGTGTCGGTGATGCGGTGCATAATTCGCAATCATGCGTCATTCCGGGGCGCGGGCGAAGCCCGCAAACGCGGAATCCAGAGCAACCTAGAGAGTCCCTCGCCCCGAGTCTACGGCGCCGCGCCGTTGCGCGGTCGACGGCGGCAATTGCGCGACGGGGCCCAATATGTTGCAATTGTGCGGAGCCGGTTTCCATTTTCGAGGCAGTGCAATGACGACATCTCGCGCATGGCTCGCCGCCGCGTCAGCGTCCTTCCTGATACCGCTCGCTTTTACTGCTCAACCGGCATCGGGGCAGCAGCAAAGCAAAGCTGATTTGCTGCGCGAGGTTTGCAAGAATAGCGACTTGCAGAAAGTCTACCTTGACAAGGTCAGGGCTTCGCGCGGCAAAGAGGAACGTGCCATCGTCGCCTTTGAAATCGACGAGGGATGCGCGGTGCTCGGTATGCCGGCAACGCCGCAGCACGACACGGCCGACACGGGCCCCGACGCATCCCATACTGACACCACCCACGATGCCCGTTACAGCGCCGACGGCAAAACCATTCTCTCGGCCAGCAAGGATGGCACGTTGCGCTTGTGGAATACCCAGACCGGCAAGCCCATCGGCAAGATCGACGTGCCCGGCGCTTCGCCGACCGCAAAAGACGGGTGGAAATACGAAGTACGTGCCGCAACTTTTATCGGCGACGGGAGCAAGATTGCGGTTTCGAATGGAGCCAGTCCGATTCATGTGCTGGAAACTGCCACCGGCAAAACGATCGCCGAGATTTCATTCCCGGGCGGTCTTGGCGGCGCATTCAATGCGCCGCAAATTTTGGCGACGACAAAGGGCCTCCTGCTCATCGCCGGCCAGAGCGCGGACGTCGTCGCCTATGACACCGCCAGCAATGCCGTGCGCTACCGGCTTGTCGGCCACGACAGCAGGGAGGGTGCTGCGTTGGCGGTCTCCGACGTAGCAGGACTTGTCGCTACCGGCACAAGGCTGGACAAGCGCACGCCGGTCGTTCGGCTTTGGAAGCTCGAAACCGGCGAAAAGCTTAGCGAAATCCGTAACGACGGGATGCGAGCGCCAGCTGCCATGGCCTTTTCGCGCGACGGCAAACAGCTTGCCGTTGCGTTCGGCGGCACGGTGGTTGTCTACAATCTGTCGAATAAAAGCATCGTGCAGAAGTTCGTCACGCACCCGCTTTACGACACCTTCAGCGTTGCTTTCACGGCGGATGGCAAAGGGCTCTTGACGTGCCGCTCGTATCCCGTGCTGTGGGATATCGCGAGCGGCAAGGTCGTGCGGCGCTTCGGCCCCTTCACGGACCTCTGCCACTCGATCGATGTCAGCCCGGACGGCAAGTACGCCGTCACGACGTCGCTCGGTTCGGATGTGCGAATTTGGGATATTTCGACGGGTGCGTTCTTTCGACGTCTCGGACAAAACACGCAGGCGCGGCAGTAAAGGCTGGATCAAATTCGGCGCAGAGCCGTCTAAGACGTCAGATACTTCTTCGCCAGCACCTTGCCCTCTTCCACCGCCGGCTGGTCGAAGGCGTCGACGCCAAGAAGATGTGCGGCGATGATGGTTTCCAGCATAAAATGCATCAGCAGTTCGCCGAGGCTTTCCTCGTCGAGACGCGGCAGATGAATGGTGCGCACTGGGCAGCCGTTTTTGGCCAGGGTCTCCGCCGTGGCGCGGCCTTCGGCGGCGGCGAGATCGCCAATGGTCTTGCCGCCGAAACCGGGCTCGCCGGCGAGCTTGGCCAGCGCAGCATCGATGCGCGGCCCGCGGCCGGCTGCATCGACGGTGACGACGGTGAACAGCTTGTCGCGCGGACCGCCGATGAACAGTTGCACCTGGCTGTGCTGATCGACCGGTCCGAGCGCCGCCACCGGCGTGGTGCCTTTGCCGTTTTTGCCGAGGCTCTCCGCCCAGAGTTGCACGTACCAATGCGTGAAGCGCTCGAGCCGGTCGGCATAACCCATCAGTACGCTGATGCTCTTGCCTTTGGTTTCGGCGAGCGCCACGGCGAGCGCGGCGCCGACGGCAGCCGGAACGTCGGCTGCCTTTTTCTTCGCCAGTATTGGCGCGAGCGCGAGCGATGCGCCTTCGCGCACAGCGGCGATATCGAGATCGAGCATGGCCGCCGGCAGCAGCCCGACATTGGTCAACGCCGAGAAGCGCCCGCCGACGCCGGTGTGATGATTGAGGATCGGCACGCGGTGGGCGGCGAGCAGATCGCGCAGGCCGTTCTTCTTGCCTGCCTTGGCCGGCTCGGTCAGGCCGAGGAAAATATCGGGGATGCGCGTCTCCAGACCTTCGGCCTTCACCGCCGTCAGCGCGGCGATGGTCTGCATCAGCGTCTCGGCGGTGCCGCCGGATTTCGAAATGGCGACGAAACGTGTCGTCTGGTGCGGCAGTTCGGCGAGCAGCAAGGCGAAGGTGTCGGCATCGAGGTTGTCCATGAAATGCAGGCGCGGCGGCGCGCGCAGGCTGCCGACGCCCGGCACCGCATGACCGGCAAGCTGCGCCAGCGTCTGGCCGCCGAGGCTCGAGCCGCCGGTGCCGAGGATGACGATGTCGGTGGCGTTTTCAGCGAGGCGCCGGCCGGCGTCGCGGATCGCCGGCAGATCGGCGCGGGTTTCCGGCAGCCGCAGCAGCGGCAGCGCGCCGTTGGCGTGCTGATCGCGCAGAGTTTCAAGCGCGCCCTCGGCGCGGTCGAGCGCGGCGGCCAGCGCCTTGTCGGCGACCCCATGGGAGCCGACGTTCTTCTCCAACGCGTTGTCGATGGATTGATGAAGTGTCATGGCCTTTCCGCCGTCATGCCCGGCCACTGTGCCGGGCATCCACGCCTTCTTTGTAGCTAAGCAAGACGTGGATGGCCGGGACAAGCCCGGCCATGACGAATATGGGTAACGCACAAGCCGCGCAACCGGTTCACTCGGCGCTCGACGTCAGTCCCTTCGGCCGCCCGGCCACGGTGACCAGCATGCCGCCGCTATAGAGGCGCTTGGCCACGCGCTTGGCGTCGGCGATGCCGACCGCGTCGATCATGGCGCCACGGCGCTGGATATAATCGATGCCGAGATTGTCGAGCTGGATCTGGGTGAGCTGCGCCGCGATCTTGCCCGAAGTGTCGAGCGAGAGCGCATAAGCCCCTTTGAGGAACGACTTCGCCGCCGCCAGCTCGTCGGGCGTCGGGCCGCTCTCGGCCATGCGCTTGGTCTCGGCTTCGACGATCGCCAGCGCGTCGGCGGTGCGGTCGGCGCGGGTCGCGGTGCCGCCGAGCACGACGGCAGCGCGGCGGAACCAGACCAAGCTGTCGGAGACGCCGTAGGCGAGCCCGCGCTTTTCGCGGACTTCCTGGTAAAGCCGCGAGGAGAACGTGCCGCCGCCCAGAATGTGATTGACGATATAGCCGGCCATGAAATCGGGATCGTGGCGGGCGAGCCCCGGACCGCCGAAGGTGACCACCGCCTGCGGCACGTCGAGATTGATGACGATGCGGCGACCCAGCCCGCGTGGGCTGGCATTGGCGACCGGCTTGAGCTCGTCCTTGACCGGTAGGCCGGCGAAGGCGCGGTCGATCAGCGCGCCGGCGGCCTCGGCGTCGATGTCTCCGACGATCGAGATGGTCAGGCCGTTGCGCGCGAAGGTGCGGCGCACATAGTCGCGCATGTCGGTGGCGGTGATGCGCGGCACGCTTTCAAGCGAACCCTGGCTTTCGCGGCCGTAAGGGTGATCCGGAAACGCTGTCTCCCACCAGAGGCGGCTGGCAAGACTATTGGGATTGGTGCTTTCTCGCCGCAAGACCGCAAGCATCTGCCCGCGCACCCGCTCGACCGCGTCGGCATCGAAACGCGGCGCGCTGAGCGCAAGATGCAGCAGATCGAAGGCTTCCTCGCGGTGTTCGTTGAGCGTGCGCAGCGAACCGTGGAAATAGTCGCGCGCGACGTTGAAGCGGAGTTCGATGGCGTGGTTTTCCAGCCGCTCGTGATACGTCTTGCCGTCGAGCGGGCCGGCGCCCTCGTCGAGCAGATCGGCGGCGAGGTTGGCCGTGCCAGACTTGTCAGCCTCGTCCTGGGCGGAGCCGCCATGAAAGGCGTAGTTGAGTGCGACCAGCGGCACGGAATGCTCGCGCACCAGCCAGGCCGTGATGCCGGACGGGCTGACGATCTTCTCGATCGTCATCGCCGAGGCTGAGAGCGCCCCGGTCAGCAGCGCCAGAGCGGCCAGGGCGGCGGCGGCCAGAAAGCGCGTCATGACTTCTTCTCCGCCTGCGGGCTCGTGTCCTTGATCAGATAACCTGTGACCGAACGCCGTTTGTCGAGCCAGTGGCGGGCGGCGTCCTGCACGTCCGCGGCGGTGACCTTGCGGATGCGGTCGGGCCAGCGGCGCACGTCGTCGACGGTCGAGCCGGTCATCAGCGCGGTGCCGTACCAGCGCGCCATGCTCACCTGGTTGTCCTGCGCATAGATCGCGTCGGCGATCATGCGGGATTTGGAGCGTTCCAGCTCCTCGGCCGACACGCCTTTGGCGATGACGTCGGCCAGCACCACATCGGCGTCGGCTTCGATCTGCGGCAGCGTGACGCCCGGCCGCGGCGCGGCAAAGACGCCGAACTTCGACATATCGAGGGCGGAACTGTCGTACCAGGCGGCGGCGCTGACCGCGACGCGCTTGTCCTCCACTAAGGCGCGGTAGAGCCGACTGTTGGAGCCGCCCCCCAAAATATGCGCAAGCACCTCGAGCGCCTCCGACTGCCCGGGTTTGCCGGTCCGGAACGACGGCACCAGATATTCGCGCTCCATCACCGGCTGCTCGACACGCGGATCGGCGAGCGTCAACGAGCGTACCGCCGCCGGCGGCGGCTCCTGCGGACGCTCGCGCGGCTGGATATTGGCGTGGCGGGCGACCTTGCCGTAAGTCGCCTCGGCGAATTTCAGCGCCTCGCTCGGCTCGACGTCGCCGGCGATGATCACCACTGCGTCGTTGGGCGCGTAGAAGCGCCGGTAGAAGCCGATGGCGTCGTCACGCGTCAGTTCCTCCATCTCATGGCGCCAGCCGATGGTCGGCTTGCCGTAAGGATGGTTGAGGAACAGCGCGGCGTCGATCTGAATCCCCAAGCGCGCGCGGGGGTTGTTCTCGATGCGCATGTTCTCCTCTTCGAGGATAACGTTGCGCTCGGGCAGCACCACCTGGTCGGTGAGCTGCAGGCCGGTCATGCGGTCGGCCTCGAAGTCCATCACGGTCTTAAGCTGCTCGCTCGGCACCCGTTGGTAAAAGGCGGTATAGTCGTTCGAGGTGAAGGCGTTTTCCTGGCCGCCGAAGCGGGCGACGACTTGCGAGAATTTGCCGGCCGGAATTCTCGCCGTGCCCTTGAACATCAAATGTTCGAGAAAGTGCGCCAGGCCAGACTTGCCCGGCGTCTCGTCGGCGGCGCCGACCTTGTACCAGATCATGTGGGTGACCACCGGCGCGCGGTGGTCGGGAATGACCACCAGTTCGAGCCCGTTCGGTAATTTGTAGTCGGCCACCTTGGAGCCGGCCTCGCCGGCGGCGAACGCAGGTGTAGCGACAATCGCGGTGAGCACGGCAGCCGCGATCCAGTTCGATCTCATTCTCACGTGTTCTAAACCTTGGGGGGACGAGCTGATACGCCCCCAGGCACGGGTGTCAGGCAACCCGCTGGAAAGTTCGGCCGCAGCGTTGACTCACTTCGTCGACGCCTTGACACGCTCATCGGTCACATTCGCCGCTTTTGGCGCGGTATCGGACTTGGACCGGCCATAGGGCTGATTCGGCGACGGCGTCTGGTAGCCGGGCGGCGGTTCGGTCAGCGAGGCGCGCGCCGGCTCGCCGGTGAAG